>DASXZB010000015.1:0-45213 GCA_036502145.1 Solirubrobacteraceae bacterium
AGGACGCAAATCTTCAAGTGTGGCCTCCTATCGGGGTGTCCTGCGCGGAGCGTCCCACTCCGCGGCCGGTTGATGCTGGCAGCCGGTTCGACGGGAATATTACCCGGTTGACTGACGAGTCAATCGGTTGGGAGCACGAGAGGAACGCGGACGTACCAACCGAGGGGGATTGGGTGGCCTGGCCGGTTGCGTAGCAGTGAGCCGAGCGCGGCGGCAGCGCGCCTGGGCCCGGAGCGGTGGGGATCGGCACGGAGGCCTCAGGCACCGAGGCCTCAGGCGCGGACGGCGCCGCGAATGAAGTCGATCGCCTGCTGGGCCGAAGCGCCCGGAGTGAACACCTCGGCCACGCCCAGCGACTTGAGCTCGGTGACATCGTCGTCGGGGATCGTGCCGCCCACCGTGACCACGACGTCGTCGACGCCCTCGGAGGCCAGCAGCTCCATGATCCGCGGCACCAGCGTCATGTGGGCGCCGGAGAGGATCGACAGCCCCACCGCGTCGGCGTCCTCCTGGATCACGGTCTCGACGATCTGCTCGGGCGTCTGATGAAGGCCGGTGTAGATCACCTCCATGCCGGCGTCGCGCAGGGCGCGGGCGATGATCTTGGCGCCGCGATCGTGCCCGTCGAGCCCGGGCTTGGCGACGACGACGCGAATCTTCTTCTCTGAGGAGGGAGCCATGAACCTGCGTCAGCGTGGCCGCGATGGCCGCTGAGCGTGGCGCGAGTCTAGCGTTCGGCCGTCGGGAGCTACCTGACGACGATCTTCTCTTTCATCAGGGTTGGGTGCAGCGTGCAGTACAGGAAATAGGTCCCCCTCTTGCGGAACCTGTGGCTGAAGCTGCCCCCGGCCTGGGTCCTGGAGTGGAACTTGACCGGGCCCTTCCGGACCGTCACGTTGTGGCTCAGAGAGCCCGTCCACTTCCAGCTGACCTTGGTCCCCTTCCTGATGACCAGGTGCCCCGGCTTGAAGAAGTCGTCGCCGACCCTGGCGTGCTTGGAACCCGAGGAGGCGAACGCCGCGACCGAGGAGACGGCGAGCAGGGCGACCACGGCCCCCAGCATCGCAAGCGCACGTCCGTGGCGAAGCATGCGTGCAGCCTAGGACCAGCGCAGCCGGCGTGGCGCCAGACGGCTGATGCCGCGGCGGCGGGCCCGCCCCACCAGGGCCGCGGTGCAAGCCCCGCCGGCGGCGGCGACGGCGGTGAGCGCGGCCGCGGCCTTCAGCCGCCGTCCCAGGCGGTCGAAGCGCAGCACCTCCCACCCCTCCTGACGCGCGACCCGAGCCAGCGCGCCGTCCGGGTTGACCGCCACCGGGTGGCCGACCGCGCGCAGCATCGGCAGGTCTGACTCTGAGTCCGAGTAGGCGTAGGACTCTTCCAGGGAGATCCCCTCACGCGCGGCGAGCTGCTCGATCGCCTGGGCCTTGCCGGCGCTGTAGACGAACACCCCGGTGGGGCGGCCGGTGTAGACGCCGTCGACGACCTCGGAGAGGCTCGAGCCGACGGCCCCGTCGAGCGCCAGCACCGTGGCCAGGATCTCGGCCAGCTCCTGGGCGGCGGCGGTGACGATGTAGGCGCGCCGGCCGACGTCCTGGTGCTCGTGGGCCAGCGACAGCATCCGGGGATAGACCCGCGGCAGGATCCCGGCCAGGACGTCGGCGCCGAGCCGCTCCAGGTCGCGCACCGCGGTGCCGGCCAGCGACGCCGCGATCCGGTCGCGCAGCGCGACCGAGGACTCGTCGCTGGCGCCGCGCAGCCGGAACTGCAGGTTGGCGATGGCGTCGGACAGGAGCTGACGGCGGCCCAGCAGCCCGGCCCGGTAGGCGGCGCGCCCGAACTGGAACGCCGACGACCCCTGCATGAGGGTCTTGTCTAGATCGAAGAAAGCTGCAGCCGGAGCGGCCGCCCGGGGGCCTCCGTCAGCCGCCATTGACCTCGACTACGACCGCGTCGCCCTGGCCGCCGCCGGAGCAGATCGCGGCACAGCCCAGGCCGCCGCCGCGGCGCCGCAGCTCGTACACCAGCGCGCCCAGGATGCGGGCCCCGGAGGCACCGATGGGGTGCCCCAGCGCGACCGCGCCGCCGTTGACGTTGACCTTGTCCTCGTCGATGCCGAGCAGCCGGATCGAGTTCAGGGTCACCGACGCGAACGCCTCGTTGATCTCCCACAAGTCGATCTGGTCGGCGCTCAGGCCGGCCTTGTCGAGCGCCTGCTGGGCCGCCTTGGCGGGGGTGCGGGCCAGATACGCAAAGTCGTCGGCGACGGCGCCCTGGGCCACGATCGTGGCCAGCGGGTGCTTGCCGTTGGCCCGCGCCCAGTCGTCGCTGGAGACGACCAGCGCGCCGCCCCCGTCGTTGACGCCCGGCGAGTTGCCGGCGGTGTGGGAGCCGTCCTCCCCGAAGATCGGCGGCAGCTTGGCCAGGGCCTGCAGGCTGGCGTCGCGCCGTGGCGCCTCGTCGATCTCGACCACCGTCTCGCCCTTCTTCGACT
Source organism: Solirubrobacteraceae bacterium (assembly GCA_036502145.1). Lineage (GTDB taxonomy): Bacteria > Actinomycetota > Thermoleophilia > Solirubrobacterales > Solirubrobacteraceae > Palsa-465. The sequence goes on from DASXZB010000015.1 coordinate 2,492, forward strand.
TCACCGTGACGGGGACGATCTCCTCCGACATCCGGCCCTCATCGGTGGCCTTGACCGCCAGCTCGTGCGAGCGCAGCGCCCATCGGTCCATGTCGGGGCGGGTCAGCTCGAGCTCGGCCGCCACCTCGCTGGCCTCCTGGGCCATGTGCTTGCCCGAGAACGGGTTCATCAGCCCGTCGTTGATCATCGCGTCGATCGCCTTGCCGTCGCCCATCCGGAAGCCGAACCGGGCCTGCTTGAGCATGTACGGGGCGTTGGACATCGACTCCATGCCGCCGCCGACGCCGACCTCGAGGTCGCCGGCGCGGATCGCCTGGTCGAGCAGGCCGGCGGCGCGGATCCCGGAGGCGCAGACCTTGTTGATCGTCTCCGAGGAGACCTCCTTGGGGATCCCGGCCTTGACTTGGGCCTGGCGCGAGGGGATCTGGCCCTGGCCGGCCTGGATCACCTGGCCCATGACCACGTGCTGGACGTCGTCGGGGGCGACCTCGGCGCGCTCCAGCGCGCTCTTGATCGCGGTCGCGCCGAGCTCGGTCGCGTCGACGGAGCCCAGCCCACCACCGAGCTTGCCGATCGGTGTACGGGCGGCGGAGAGGATGACTGTCTTTGGCATCTGGGGGCGTCTCCGGGGTCGGTGGACGGGAAGCGAATCCTAGTAACGTCATACCCCGTGCACGTCGAGGCGAGCAGTAATTACTCGCTCGCCACCGGGGCCGACGCTGTCGCGGTTGGCGTGTTCGAACACGAAGAGCTCGCCAACTCTCCCGCCGGCGGCGAGCTGCAGGCGCTACTGGACTCCGGCGAGGGCGGCCGCGCCTTCAAGCGGGTCGCGCTGACCCACCACCAGGGCCGGCGGATGATTCTGGTCGGCCTCGGCCCGCGGACCGCCTTCGACGGCCAGCGTGCCCGCGCCGTCGCCGCGCTCGCCGAGCGGCGGGCGCGGCAGTCGCGCGCCACCAGCCTGTGCTGGGTGCTGCCACGCGACGTGGACTCCGAGGTCGTCGAGGGCCTGGTCCAGGGCACGATGCTCGGCGCCTACCGCTTCCGGCGCTACCGGCCGGCGCCGGCCGCCGACCCCGCCGAGCTGCAGTCGGTGATCCTCAGCGCTCCCGACGACATTGCCGCGCCGGTGCACCGGGCCGCGGTCCTGGCGGCGGCGCAGAACCGGGCGCGGGACCTCGGCAACACGCCGGCGAACGACCTGACCCCGGCCGCGCTGGCCGAGTACGCCTCCGGACTTCCCGAGCGCCACCCGTCGATCTCGGCCACGATCCTCGACGGTGCCGAGATCCGCGCCCGCGGGATGGGCGCCTTCGCCGCCATCGCCCAGGGCTCGGATCAGGATCCCCGGCTGATCACACTCGAGTACGACGGCGCCGCCGCCCCCTCCGCCCGGCTGGCGCTGATCGGCAAGGCGGTGACCTTCGACACCGGCGGCCTGTGGCTCAAGCCGGGCGCGTCCCAGATCGACATGAAGTTCGACATGTGCGGCGGCGCGGCGGTGATCGAGGCGGTGGCGGCGCTGGCCGAGCTGCGAGCCCCGGTCCGGGTGCTGGCAGTGATCGGCGCGACCGAGAACGTGACCGGCGCCCGGGCGGTCAAGCCCGGCGACATCGTCACCGCTCTGGACGGGACCACCATCGAGGTCAACAACACCGACGCCGAGGGACGGCTGGTGCTGGCCGACTGCATCACCCACGCCCGTCGGCAGGGGTGCGACGCGATCATCGACATCGCCACGTTGACCGGCGCGGTCACCGCCGTGCTGGGCTCAACATATGCCGGCATGATGTCCAACGACGACCCGCTGGCGGAGCTGGTGCGCGAGTGCGGCCGGCGCACCGGCGAGCCGGTGTGGCGCCTGCCGCTTGACCCCGAGTACGCAGAGCTGGTCAAGGGCCGCTACGCCCAGCTCACCAACCGCTCCGAGCGCCGCGAGGCGATGGCGATCACCGCCGCCGAGCTCCTGCACCATTTCGTCGGCGAGGTGCCGTGGGTCCATCTCGACATCGCCGGGACCGCCGACCACGGCCACGCCCCCTACCACGACAAGGGCGCCACCGGATTCGGGGTGCGGTTGCTCAGCGAGGTGGCACTCGGGTTCGCCGGATGATGCGCCGATGGGTCGCGCTGACGGCGCTGGCGGCGGTGTGGACCGCGGTCCCCTCGGCGATGGCCGCCCCGGTGCCGCCGTTGATCGCCGCCGCCCGCCTGAGCGGTTCATTCGTGATGAGCGGCACCGTCACCCGGGCCGTCGGGGTGCCGGGCGAGCGCGCCGGCCAGACGGTTCTGCGGACCTGGAGCTTCGTCCCGCTCTGTGAGGCGGGGGGGTGCGCGGCGGTCCAGCTGGCGCGCGCCCGCCCGGGTGGCACCGATCAGGTGCTGCTGCAGCGCCAGGGTCCCGGCTTCTACACCGGGGTCGGGTCGTTCCTGGCCCCCAGCCGCTGCCACGGCATCGTCTACCGACGGGGCGCGCTGGTCCCGTTCACGATCTCGGTCCGCGTCACCGCGGCCGCGCCCGTCGGCGCCCTGGTCCAGGCGACGCAGGTGCGCGCCACCTACCGAAACCGCAAGCGGATCAATCTGACGAAGTGCTTCGCCGCCCCCAGCTATGACTCGGCCAGTTACCTGGGGGCGCCGCTGGCCGCCGGGGCGATTCGCACCGTGGCCAGGACCCGGTCGAGCACCGCCAGCCGGCGCCGGCGCAGCGGCCCGCTGCCCGCGATCACCACGTAGAGGCAGAACGGCCGCCCCGACGCGGTGAAGAAATGCTGCATCCCCACCTGGCCGCGGCGGGGATGGGCCAGGCCGGCGGCGGTGAAGGCGGTCGGGTCGAGCCGGGACGGCAACCCGCGCGCCGCAAACAAACCTCGGCCCGGCTGAAGTCCCGCCCCGGGCCGATATTCGGCTAGCGCGACGAACGTGGCGCTGGGCGGCATCGCCGCCGTGCTGGCGTCGCCGAATTCGCCGTCGCCGAGCGCGAGCTGGAAGTCGCCGACGTGCAGCGTGGCGCCCGATCCGGGGCGGTCAAACACGCGCCCGTTCCAGCCGGCCGGCAGCTCGATCGAGATCCCGTGGGCGGAGAGGGTCACCAGGCGCTCCCGAGCGCGGCCAGCACGACGCCGCCGGCCAGCGCGGCCACGCCAATCCAGGCGGCGCGGCCGCCGACGCGCTGAAAGCGGGCGTGAAAGGCCAGCAGCTGGGCCGGCGTGTGGACCCGCGCGGTGGCCAGCGGGGTGAGCCCGCGAATCGCGCCGTATGCGCCGGCGATCAGCGCCCCCCTCCCGGGGTCGGCGGTCAGCAGTGCGGCCAGCAGCGTCCCGTACGTGGCGGCGCTGGTGACCACGGTCACCGTGCCGGCCCCCAGCTGGGCCCCGTAGCCCAGGCCGTAGACCCAGCCGCGGTAGCGGTCAAGCCACCGTTCGTCGACCTGGCGCCGCGGCCCCAGAACCCGCCATGGCCCGGCGTCCAGGACGGCCGCGGCCAGCAGCGCCACGGCCAACGTGGTCAGGCGAGCGCTGTCGCCGAGGCCGGAGACCAACAGTGCTCCGAGCGCTCCCAGCGCGGCGCCGACCGCGATCCCGGCGGCCACCGCGCCGAGCAAGAAGGCCGCGGCGGTGATCGTCCAGTGGCCATGGCGGCCCCGCTCGCCGAGCGGGGTGATGCTCGCGAGCATCGACTCTCCTCACGGCGACCATGCGGCCCGCAGCGCCGCCACCGCTGCCGCGAGGCATCCCAGGACCAGCAGCCAGTTCATCCCCGCTCCGCGGAGCCTCCGGGGTACAGGCTGGGATGGTCGGGGCCGATGCCCGCCCCGGCGAGCGTCCGGTCGACCCGATCGGCGCGCGCCGTACCGCCTGCCCCGCCGGCATCCTCGATCGCGTCGCCGACCAGCGAGCTCAGCGCCGCCCAGCTGGTAGCCACACCCTCGCCGCGGATAGTGCCGTCCACGAGCACGAAGTAGGGGGCGCCGGGGATCCGGTAGTCCTCCCAGGCCTGCGAGGACATGACCACGGGGACCCCGGCCGGGGCCAGCTGGCGCAGTCGAGCCGGTCGCTCGCGCTCGGAGCCGTGGGTGACGACCACCGCCCGTACCCCCGGCGCCGGCTCATGCTCGCCGAGCGTTTCCCAGAAGCCGGCGCAGGTGCCACAGCCGCTGGTCAGGAAGGCCAGCAGCGTGGGCGCGCCGTCGGCGCTGAAGTCGAGGCTGACCGCGTCCCCCGCCGGGGTGGGACCCGCCAGCGCCGGCGCCGCAGCGCCGGGGATGCGCGGCGGGGCGGCCGGGGGGGCGATCGGGCCGGGGCCCGGCTCCCCGGGCGGCCCGAGCCGCCGCAGGATCTCGGCGTTTGAGCGCAGCAGCCCCGCCACCAGCACCAGCAGCAGCACCAGCAGGACGGTCTCCACCGACACGATCGCCACCATCACGTGCCCTCGCTCCCCGGTAGTGAGATCGCCAGCCCGTGGAGGCAGTCGGCCTCGTGGACGCAGGTCCGGTTGTCAGTCATCTGGGTGGGGTTGCAGTTGAGGCCCGGCACAGTGCCGGGGTGCTGGCAGATCACCAGCCGGCAGACCACCTCGGTTTTGCCCACCACCTGCGTGTTGCACTGTCCGTAGCGAAAGTGGTTGCAGTCCACTCGCCGGCGCCCGCAGTCGCCCCGGGCGCACTGGCAGCCGCCGTCGAAGTGGTGACCCGGGATCCGGTTGCAGTCCAGGTAGTAGCGGTAGCCCTGACCGTGGCACAGCCCCGAGCCCTTGTAGTCGGTGCACTTCCACCACCCGCCGACGTAGGTGTTGGCTGGGCACGTGTTCTGGCCCTGCTCGATCTCACAGCAGAACGCGGTGTAGCCGTCGTTGCACTTGGCGCCGGGCGGGCAATCGCCGGGCCTGATCTGCGCCCACGCGGTCCCGGGCCGGACCAAGTAGCGCACCGGGGCGATCGCGAACGCCGAGCCCGCCAACGCCGCGCGCGCCAGCACGCCGCGGCGCGAGGTACGCCGCTCGAGCGCCGACCCGACCGCCCCGGCGATCCGCGCCGTGGGACTCATGCTGCGGGCCTCCAGGATTGCCACAGGAGCGGTAGCTCGGAGTAGGCGAGAACGGTCCCGTACACCGCTGCACTGATGCCCAAAACCAAAACCGCCACGCTCCCCGGGGACCGCCCGGAGATCCAAGCCACGGGATGCACCGAGGCGACGGCGCAGACCGCGCCCAGCAGCGCCAGGGCGCCGCTGACCAGCGACTGGATCGGGGACGCCGGCGCGCGCTCGGAGCCGAAGCAGCCGCACGACCGTCCGCGGCGCCACAGCGCGATCGTGAGCCCGGCGAACGCGCCGTACAGCGCCGCCATCAGCGCCGAGCTGAGCCGGCCGGCGCTCAGCAGCGCCCACACGCCGAGCGCGAGCTCGAGCAGCGCAAAGGCGCGGACCGCGGCTGGGACGGCGCCCACGGCGCGGGCCGCCGGCGCCGGCGCGTGCAGTTTCGCCAGCCCGGCGACGCACAACACGGCCGCTGCGACCGCGTGCGGGACGGTCAGCGCGTTCGCCAAGCGCTCGGCGCTCGCTCGAGGATGGTGGTGGCGGCGCTGGCGGGGTCGAGCTCGCGCGAGACGACCTGGTCGAGCAGCTCCCGCACCTCGTCGTCCTCGCCGATCGACTCCTCGAGCTCGCGTCGCATCCGGAAGGTGGCGATCGCCAGCACCTCGTTCATCAGGTTGCGTCGCCGGCGCTCCGACAGCGTCCCGGCGGCGACGATCGACTCCCGGTGCTGGGCCAGCTTGTCGGCGAGCTCCTCGACGCCCTCGCCGCGGACCGCCTCGGTGCGGACGATCGGGACCTCCCAGTCGGTCTTGGGACCGAGCGCCAGGACACCCCGTATCTCCCGGACCATGGTGTCGGTCAGGGGATGATCGGCCTTGTTGACGACGATCACGTCGGGGATCTCCATCACGCCCGCTTTCAGGGCCTGAATTGAATCACCGGAACCCGGCATCAGGACCAGCACCACGGTGTCGGCGTGGTCGATGATGTCGACCTCGGCCTGACCGACGCCGACGGTCTCAAGCAGCACCAGGTCGCGGCCCGAGGCGTCCATCAGCAGCGCCGCCTGGAGCGCCGCTTCGCTGAGTCCGCCCAGCGCGCCGCGATTGGCCATCGAGCGTATGAACACGCCAGGGTCCAGAAAGTGCTCGGTGAGGCGGATCCGATCGCCCAGCAGCGCCCCCTTGGTAAACGGCGACGAGGGATCGATCGACAGCACCGCGACGGTCCGCCGGCGCTCGCGCTCGAGCCTGGTCAGCGACGCCATCAGGGTGGACTTGCCCACGCCCGGGGGCCCGGTGAAGCCGACCATGGCGGCGTTGCCGGTCCGCGGATAGACCTCGCGGACCAGGGCCCAGCCCTCGGGATCGTCGTTCTCGACCAGCGATATGGCGCGGGCCAGGGCGCGCTTGTCGCCGTCGAGCAGGCGCTGCGCGAGGGGCTGGTCGGAGGGTGCCACGGGGGCGAGCAATCATGCCAGGACGGCTCCCGCCGGGGTCCGATCGCCAGCCCGGGACCGGCCGGCTTTACGGGTTCGGTCAACAGGTCATACGATCTGGCGGTGCGCTCGGCGGGCACACAGCAGAAAAAGCGCGCCTGGGACCGACCCGCGCCGGCCGCGGTACCGCCCCCTCCACGGACGGGACCCGGGCCGCTGCGCGGCGGCCCGGTGGCGTTCTGGCGCTTTGCCCGAACCCACCACATGCTCGGGCGCGGCTACGCGATCCTGATCGTGCGGTGGCTGTGGCTGAAGCTGCGCTGGCGCGGCCGGCTGCGCACCGACGGCCTGTGCTTCGTCGGCCCCGGCGTCAAGTTCGAGATCGGCCCCGGCGCCTCGGTGACCCTGGGCCGGTGGTCGTGGGTCGGACATGGCTGCAAGGTCCGCGTCCACGAGGGCGAGCTGATGATCGGCGCCAAGACGGTGCTCGGCCAGGAGTGCACGATCTCCGCCTACCAGCACATCTCGATCGGCCGCGAGTGCATCATCGCCGACCGCGTGATGATGATCGACTTCGACCACGGGATGGTCGAGGTCGAGCGCCCGATCCGCGAGCAGGGGATCTACAAGCGCGACGTCAACATCGGCCACAACGTCTGGATCGGCTACGGAGCCTGCCTGCTGCGCGGCGTGCAGATCGGCGACAACTCGGTGATCGGCGCCAGCTCGGTGGTCACCTGCGACGTGCGAGCCAACGCGGTGGTCGGTGGGATTCCGGCCAAGCTGATCCGGATGCGCGAGGCGCCCAAGACGTTCCGCTGGGAGTAGCGCGCGGGCTCGCGGGCTTTGCGGGCTTTGCGGGCTTGCGGGCTGACGTGGTGCATCTGGGTTCGGGTCAGCCGAACCAGGATGCCCCACGTCCGAGGAAAAGCCCTCGCGACCAGTCCCGCGGCCTAGCTCATCGAGCGCAGCAGGTCCGGCGCCAGGCCGCGCAGCGCGGGCTCCAGCGTCCCGTCTCCGGCGAGCGCCCGCTCCATCAGGTCCCGGTGGCGGCGCGCGCGCTCGGTGGGGTAGTCGCCGGCCAGCCGGCGCGTGCTGAGAAACGCCCAGTCGCTGGACTGCAGCGCGAGCAGCTCACGCCAGGCACGGTCGCTCGCCCGCTCGGCGGCGGCCACCAGCTCGAGCTCGGCGGTCCGGGCGGCGAAGGCCAGCGCGGCCACCGCCGGACCGCTCCAGGTGCGCAGGTCTCCCCCCTCCCCCCAGCTGGTCGTGGCCAGGGCGGCCGGCACCGGCACCGGCTGATGGCGCTCGAGCGCGTGGTCCAGTGTGGTCAGCGCCAGGCCCCGGCGGGCCGACTCGTCCATCACCAGGCGCAGCCACTCGATCCCCTCATACCACCAGTGGCCGAGCAGCTCGGTGTCCAGCGCGCATACGCAGACGCCGCCGCCGGAGACCCGCTCGATCGTGCGGCCCACGAAGTCGCGCGCGTCGGCCGCTGCTCGCGCCAGCGCGGCGCCGCGATCGTAGGGCCGCCCGTCGTTGCGCCACAGGCGGTGGTGGTAGGCGGTGTGGTGGTGGTAGTCGCGGTAGTCGGCGCCGGCCGGGTAGCCGTGCTCACTCCAGACCAGCGCCATGGTCTGGCGATCGACCGGCCACAGGACGGGACCGTCGTCTGAGGCCAGCGGGCGCAGATGGCGGGGATCGCCGAGCCCGAAGCGGCTGGTCAGCTCGACGCAGGCCGCGCGGACCCCGGCCTCCTCCAGCAGCGGGTCAAGCCACGGATCATGGCCGCATTCGGGCAGCCAGAACCCTCCCCGCCAGGTGCCGAAGCGGCGGCGATGCGAAGCGATCCCGGTCTGCAGCTGAAGCGCCACCCCGGTATCGGTGGCCAGCAGCGGCAGGACCGCGTGGGTGGCCGCCGAGGTCCAGCTGACGTTCTCGCCCAGCGCCGCCAGCAGGCCATCGCGCCCGAGCCCGCGCAATCGCTCGGCGGCCAGCGCGTACTCCGCGGCCGACCGCTCGCTCTCGGCGACCAGCGCGGCGGCGCCCTGGGCGCCGAACTCGGCGACGTCGCGGCGGTGGGTCTCCGGGCGCACCTCGGTCAGGAAACGCAGGCAGCGCTCCATCGCCTCCGGGCGCTCGAGCTGGTCGCACAGCACCGGCGTCAGCGACAGCGTCAGCGGCGCCTTTCCGAGCACGTCCAGCAGCGGCAGGTAACAGGCCGCGATCGCCTCCCACAGCCACTCCTCGCCGAACGGCCACGTCCCGAAGCCCTCGACGTAGGGCATGTGGGTGTGCAGGACGATCGCCAGTTCGCCTGGCTGCGAGCTGTGGGAATGCATCAGCCCTAACGACTAGCGCATCGCTGCCGTGGCGGGCGGGTGCGTTACCGGCAGACGGCCAGGAAGTCGAGCGCCGCGTCGAGGTCTTTCGGGCTCAACGAGAAGTCGCTGGTGGCGATCGCCGGGACGAAGCGGTCATAGAAGGGCTTGGTAATCCGCAGGCGGTTGTGGACCAGGTCCCAGCCCCAGCCGAGCGCGGCCTCGTGCAGGCGCAGCTTGCGGGCGTGAAACAGCCCCTGCAGCTCCACCTCGCCAAACGCGGCCCGGCACAGCTGCTCGAACTCGTGGGCTCGGTACTCCCTGACGTGCCACGGGTTGTCTGACTTGTCGGCCCCCGGCGGGGCCAGCGTCAGCAGGTTGGGCGTGGAGATGTAGGCGACGCCCCCAGGTGCCAGCAGCGAACGGAAATGCTCGAGCACCGCCAGCGGATCCTGGACGTGCTCGATCGTCTGCAGGAAGACCACGGCGTCGAAGCTTTGAGGCTGGCCATAGGTGTCGACCAGGCCACGCTCGAAGGTCAGGTTCTGGCGGCGGTAGCGCAGGCGGGCGTGCTCGTGGGCCTCCGGGTTGGCGTCGACGCCCACGACGCTGGCGGCCGCCCGCGACAGGACCTCGGAGCCATAGCCCTCGCCGCAGGCCATGTCGAGCACGCGGCCGCCGATCACCCTGGCGCCGATCCATTCGTAGACCGCCAGATGCCGGCGAAACCAGTAGTTCTCGGCCGGAACGTCGGGCAGCGTGCGCTCGCCGGTGAGCGCCAGCGGCGGCACGCCAACGGGCTGATCGCGCTGAACGTGGGCGTTCACTGGCACCGATCGACAGGGTAATGTGCCCCGCGGCATGGAGGCACTTCGCACCGCGGACGAGATCCGTGACGTAAATACGCGATACCACGATGTCGCGGCGCCCAGCTACGACTCGAAATGGGGCATCGACTTCGGCGACGTCGGCCAGACCCAGGTGCTCGGCAAGTTGCGCAAGGTGCTCGGAGCCGAGCTCGACGACGGCTACGAGCGCTCGCTCGAGATCGGCGCTGGAACCGGCTACTTCAGCCTCAACCTGCTGCAGGCCGGGGTGGTGGCCGAGGCTACCTGCACCGACATCTCGCCCGGCATGGTCGCCACCCTGGGCTCTAACGCCGAGCGGCTGGGGCTGGAAGTCAGGGCCGCCCGGGCCGACGCCGAGTCGCTGCCGTTCGCGGACTCCAGCTTCGACCTGGTGCTCGGCCACGCGGTGCTGCACCACCTCCCCAACCTGAGGCGGGCGTTCGCGGAGTTCCACCGCGTCCTGCGCCCCGACGGACGGATCGTGTTCGCGGGCGAGCCGTCACGCGTGGGCGACCGCATCGCCGCGCTGCCCAAGCGCTTCGCCAGCGCGCTGGCGCCGGGGTGGCGGCGGCTTCTGCGGGCCGCACCGGCGCCGGCGCCGGGCGATCCCGGCACCCCCGATGAGCTCGACCACCGGCTCGAGCAGTGGGTCGACATCCACGCCTTCGCACCAGGGGACCTCACCCGCCACGCCCGCCGAGCGGGGTTCGTCGACACCGCGGTGCGGGGCGAGGAGCTGACCGCCAACTGGTTCGGGTGGTTCAACCGCGCGCTGGAGGCCAGCGCCGACCCCGCCGACGTGCCGATGCTCTGGCGCCAGTACGCCTTTCACGGCTATCTGATCTTCCAGCGGCTCGACCAGAAGCTGCTCGAGCCCCTGCTGCCGCCGGCGATCTTCTACAACCTGCTGCTGACCGCGCGCCGCTCCTGAAGGTCCCGGGCCGGGTTCCCGGTCGGAGGCGCCAACGGCCGCGGCGGTGGGCGGGTCGCCCCAGGCGCTGCGAGGTGTCTGCGGGCGCTCCTACGAAGCCGTCACGGCCGGACGCCATAAAATTGCCCCATGGCCGAGCGCGAGTTCCCGCTGTTCCCGCTCGGACTGGTCGCGCTCCCCGGCGAGATGATTCCGCTGCACATCTTCGAGGAGCGCTACAAGACGATGATGAGCCAGTGCCTCGAGCACGAGAGCGAGTTCGGGATCGTGTGGCTCTCCGACGACGGGTTGCGCGAGATCGGCTGCGCCTGTGAGATCGACCGGGTGCTGGAGCGGATGGACGACGGGCGGATGAACCTGCTGGCGCGCGGCACGCGGCCGTTCCGGGTGCTCGAGCGCCAGGGCCACCTGCCCTACCCCGCGGGAGTCATCGAGTTCGTGCAGGACCGTGGCGATGCCCCCGACTCCGAACTGGCTGCGAGCGCTCGGGCCGCCTATGCGGACCTCGTCAAGCGCGCCACTGACCGCGAGCCGGAGCTGGAGGAGCTCGACCAGATGAGCGCCTACGACATGGCGGCCACGGTCGACTTCGGGCTCGACGCCAAGCAGGGGCTGCTCGACCTGCGCTCCGAGAATGCGCGGCTGCGGCTGGTCACGCGGCTGTTCCGGGCCGCCACCAAGCGCCTGGACTTCGTCGACCGGGCACAGGCGCGGGCGCGGTCAAACGGCAAGGTCCGCTTCGGCTGAGCCGCCGCAGGATGGCCGCGACCCGGCTCTCGGCCTTCGGCTGAGCTGCCACAGGATGGCCGCGACCCGGCTCTCGGCCTTGGGGTGAGCCGTCGCCCGGCGTCCGCGAGCGGTGCTACGGCGCGCCGACGATCGCCGTGAAGCCGACCATGAACGCCCCGAACGTGATGCAGTAGATCCCGAACGGGATCAGGTTGCGGTTCTCGAAGTACCGGGTCAGGTAGTGCACGGTGACGATCGCCGTGGCGGCGGCGAAGAACGCCGCGATCACCGCCGCGCCGCGGATGCCGTTACCCAGAGGCCCGGTCAGATCGCCGACCTTGTAGAGGCCGGCGGCGAGGATCGGCGGTGTCGCCAGCAGGAACGCGAAGTGGGCGGCGTCGGCGTTATCGAGCCCCCGCGCCAGCCCGCCGGTCATGCAAACGCCGTCGCGGCTGATCCCGGCGATCAGCGCGGTGCTCTGGAAGGCGCCGATTACGCCGGCCTCGCGGTACTCGAGCGTGTCCAGACGGCGCGCACCCTCGGGGTTGAGGCCTTCGCGCCGGGCCAGCTCGCGGACGTCGGCGCGGCGGCGGAAGCGCTCGGCGCCGATCAGGATGAAGCCGTTGACGATCAGGAAGAAGGCGGCGGCCAGAGGCTTGGCCAGCGCCTCGCGGACCGCGTGCTCGAGCAGGAGGCCGAGGATGCCCACCGGGATGGTGGCGGCGATGATCAGCCAGGCCAGCCGCTCGGTGGGCGTCTCGATCCGCCGTTTGCGCAGCGTGGCGAAGAAGGCCAGGATGATCGCGATCCACTCGCGCCAGAAGTAGATCAGCAGTCCGACCGCGCTGCCGACGTGGAGCATGACCACGAACGCCAGCCATGGGGACTCCGGCTGCGACTGCCAGGCGACGATGTTGTGCCAGCGAAACAGGGTCGGGAACAGGACCGTGTGGCCGAGGCTGGAGACCGGGAACAGCTCGGTGGCGCCCTGGAGGACTCCGAGGACGATCGCCTGGAAGGTGGTGATCAGGTTTTGGGCGGCGAGGGCGAGCACGAAGCCGGGAAGGCTACCTGGGGGACTAAGCGGAGGCTAAGACGCTCAGATTGGGATTCTGTTGGGACAGCCTGGCGAACCTGAGGGCAGCTGGAGACGGTGGCTTGGCGGGCGTTTTCACGCCCGGTCTAACCCCTGAGGCGGGACTTGTCGCCCACGGCGCGAGGGGTGAGCGGAATCCGACACATCTCCGATCCGGCGGTGGGTTGGGCGCGAATCAGCACGTCTCGAGACCAACCGCTCCCCTCCCCAGCCGGGCTTTCGCGCCTGGTCTGGCTGTCGGTCTCGCTGGTCGCCCGCCGAATCGACCATTCAGCCGCTCAGACCGCAGGCCTGCTGAGCCGCCTGGGCGGCGAACAGCTCCGCCCGGCTGAGCTCCGGATGGTGCTCGGTATCGCGGTCCGAGAACCGGATCACCCCCTGCTGCAGGCTGATCCGGTAGGAGAACACCGTCCCCGGTACCGCCTTGAGGTACAGGTTGTGGCTGGCGTCGGTGCCGAGGTTGTCGGAGAGATCGCGCGCCTGGATCAACAGCGCGTCCGAGATCATCTTGGCCTTGGCGCCGTTGCAGCGGATCGTGCCTGAGTCGTTGACCAACAGCGTCAGCTTCGATCCCTGACCGGTCCGCGTGAGCAGGAACAGATCCGCGGACTGGACGTTGAGGCCGCAGCCGGCGAGCATGGCGGCGGTCGCGCCAGCGGCACCGAGCCCCAGGAGCAGCCGGCGCCTGACGGCTGCCGCGGCCGCGACGCTGCGAAGCGGTCGGCGCCTCACGGCGCAGCCAAGCGGTCGGCCCCTCAAGACGCAGCCAAGCGGTCGGCCCCTCACGAGGCGGCGAAGCGGTCGGCGCCTCACGACGCCGTCACTACGAGTGCCGCGCCCCCGCGCCGCGGATCGCCGCCACCGGAGAAGCTGCCGTCGCCCTCCCGCGCCACCGCCTGCGCGCCGCCGAAGAACAGGTTGCGCTCGCGGAACGGCCCCAGCTCGCGTCCGCTTTCCTGAAGCGGCGCCAGGTCGATGCCGGGCTCGGTGTAGACGATGCCGTCCTCGAAGTGCACCCGCGGGGCGTCCACCGCCCCCTGGGCCGGCATCCCGTCGTCGATCGCGCGCACGATCGTCTGCAGCACCGCCGAGCGGATCCGGTTCGAGCCCGCGCTGCCCACTGCCAGCTCGGCGTCGCCGGCGCGCAGCACGACGGTCGGCGACATCATGCTGGGCATCCGCCGGCCGGGCGGGTGGCGGTGAAAGCCCAGTGGGTTGAGGTCCTGCTCGCCGAGCATGTTGTTGAGGTGTACACCCGTGCCGGGCACGATGACCCCCGACGCCGACCCGTTGGAGCAGGTCACCGAGCACGCCCAGCCCTCGCGGTCCAGCGCCGCGATGTGGGTGGTGGACCCCAGCGGTCCGCCGGAGGTCTCCAGGAAGCGCCGCACGAACTCCGGATCGGCCAGCCCGGCCAGGAACTCCGACGTCCGCTCGCGCTGGGTGCGCTCCATCACCTCCACCACCTGGATCACGGAGGGCGGGCCGGGCCGGGCGTCGAGCAGCGCCAGTGCCCGCGCGATCAGGATCCCGCCCGCCGATGGGGGCGGGTTGGTCAGCACTTCGCGTCCCCGGTAGCCGACGCGCAGCGGCTCGCGGTCGACGACCTCGTAGGCCGCGAGGTCGCGCCGGGTCAGGGTTCCGCCGCGCGGCGTCACCCAGTCGACGATCGCGGCCGCGATGTCGCCCTCGTAGAACGGCCGCGCTCCCTCGGCGCCGAGGCGCTCGAGCGCGTCGGCCAGCTCCGGCTGGCGCAACCGGTCGCCCGCGCGCAGCAGCTCGCCCCGCGGCGCGAACAGGGCGGTCGACTCCGGGGTCGAGGTGACGATCCCGCCCAGGATCTCGATGATGTAGGCCTGCGAGGCGTTCAGCTCCACCCCCTCGCGGGCCAACTTGACGGCCGGGCCGACCAGCCGCTCGAGGCCGATGCGGCCGAACCTCCGGGCCGCCTCGCAGACCCCCGCCGGCATCCCGAACGCGCCCACCGAGGCGGCGCCGATGTTGAACTCCTGGATCGCGTCGCCGAACGAGACGCGGATCGGGATCAGCTCCGACCGCGAGCCGGCGTCGGCCCCGCGCCCCGGGGCTTCGACGAAGAAGTCCAGCAGCGCCGGCTCCCGGTCCGGCGCCACCACCAGCATGTAGCCCCCGGCGCCCAGCCCGGTCAGCAGCGGCTCGCAGGCAAACGAGACCAGCATCGCGGCCAGGGCGGCGTCGACGGCGTTGCCCCCGTCGCGGAGCGCGTCGGCGCCGGCGTCGGCGCTGACGGGGTGGCCGGCGGCGACCACACCGAGCTGGCGCTTCACGAGCTCACACAGCGGGGCCGAGCGTCAGAGCCCGGCGGTGGCACCGAATGCATGACGCACATGTAATCCGTTCCGCACCCCCGGCCGTCCACTATGACGCTCTGGCGGTCTCGGTCTGACGGGCCTGGGCGCAAGCGTCGCCACGGCGCAGCAAGCGACGCGTGCTTTGCACCTGAGCGAGCGAGGACGCCGCGACGGGCAGCTACCAGGCCGTCAGCGGCGGGGCATGAACTCTGGGACGTCGAGATCCCGGACCGCCCCGGACGAGGTGCGCTCGCGGACACGGCTGACCCGCGGCTCGCCCACCGGCTCGCGCAGCGGCCGGCGCGGCGGCTCCTCGCGCTGACGCTGGCGGGACCCGAACGGCTCCTCCTCGCGGCGCGGGCGACGACCGTCGAAGCCGGTGGCGACGACCGTCACCCACACCTGGTCCTCGAGCTTCTCGTCGACCATCGCGCCGAAGATGATGTTGGCGTCGGGGTGAGCCGCTTCGGCCACCGCCTTGGCCGCCTCGTTGACCTCCCAGAGCGAGATGTCCCTGCCGCCGGTGATCGACAGCAGGATCGAGCGGGCCCCGTCCATGCTGGTCTCCAGCAACGGCGACGCCACGGCCTGCTCGGCGGCATCGACCGCCCGGCGGTCGCCAGTGCCCATCCCGATCCCCAGCAGCGCGTTGCCGGCCTCGGCCATGATCGTCCGCACATCGGCGAAGTCGAGATTGATCAGCCCCGGCAGCGTCACCAGGTCGGATATGCCCTGCACGCCCTGGCGCAGCACGTCGTCGGCAACCCGGAACGCCTCGACCATCGAGACGCCGCGGTCGAGCACCGACAGCAGTCGGTTGTTGGGGACCACGATCAGCGTGTCGACCTCTTCGCTCAGCGACTCGATCCCCGCCTCCGCCTGCTCGCGACGGCGCGAGCCCTCGAACTGGAACGGCCGGGTGACGATCCCGACGGTCAGCGCGCCGAGCTCACGAGCAATCTGGGCCACGATGGGGGCGGCTCCGGTGCCGGTGCCGCCGCCCGCGCCGGCGGCTATGAACACCATGTCCGCCCCGCGCAGCATCGCCTTGATCCGGTCGTACTCCTCGCGCGCGGCCCGGCGGCCCAGCTCGGGATCCGAGCCCGAGCCCAGCCCGCGAGTGATCCCATCGCCGATGTGCAGCGTCTCGTGGGCGGCCGACAGCTGCAGCGACTGCAGGTCGGTATTGATGGCCACGAACTCGACGCCCTCGACCTCGGCCTCGACCATCCGGTTGACGGCGTTGACGCCGGCGCCGCCGACGCCGACCACGCGCAGGATCGGCTTGCCGACCACGGTCGGGGCCGGGAACTCGTCGCCCGGTCGATCCGACCGGGCGTAGACATCGCGCGGCGGGGCCGGCTTGGAGGAGGGCTCGAGGATGTCCTCGGGGATGTCGGAGGAGAAGGCGTGACGAAGGCGCTCCTGATGGGACGGCACGTGACGGGTCTCGGGCTCGATCGGCGGGACCGGGGACTCCAACGAGGGGTGCGGCAGCGGCCGGCGCGCCGGCTGGGCGAGCGGCCCAGGCTCAGGCGCCTCGACAGGCTCCGGCGCTTGCACGGGCGGCGCGGGCGGAGCCGCGGCCCGGCGAGCCTTGGCGGCGGGAGCGGCCGGGGGCTCCTCCTTGACCGGCTCAGACGGCGCCGAAGTGTCCTCGGTGGTCTTGCGGAAGAGATCCGCCAGCGGCCCTTCGCGCATGCTCGCGCGCTTACCGGTTGCCATGTGCGAGGACCTCCTTGGCGAGCTGCCTGTAGGCGTGTGCGGCGAGACCGTCGGGTTCGTATTTCAGCACGGACATGCCCTTGACGGGAGCTTCGGCGAACCGGACCGTCTTGCGAATCCGGGATGCGAACACGCGGTCACCGAAGTTCTCCTCCAGCAACTCGATGGCCTCCTTGGCGTGCAGCGTGCGGAGGTCCACGAGCGTCGGCAGGATCCCCTCGATCTCGACATCCGGGTTCAGGTTCTCACGGATCATCGAGAGCGTGTTCTGAAGTTGGATCAGCCCGCGCATTGACAGATATTCGCACTGCACGGGGACGATTACCTTGTGTGAGGCGGTGAGCGCGTTGATGGTGAGCAGTCCGAGGCTCGGCGGAGTGTCGATGAAGACGAAGTCGTAGTCCTCCGCCACCTCCTTCAGGGCCTTCTCCAGCGAGCGCTCACGACCGATCATCGTCGACATCGCGATCTCCGCTCCAGCCAGGTCGATCGAGGAGCAGGCGACGTCGATCTCCCGCTTGCGAATCACCTCGCGCATCGAGATGTGGTGAACGAGCACGTCATACATCGACTTTTCGAGCGTGTCGGGATCGATCCCCTGCGACATCGTCAGGTTGCCCTGGGGGTCCATGTCGCAGCAGAGCACGCGGTGCCCCTCCTCGGCGAAGGCCACCGCCAGGTTGAGCGTGGTCGTGGTCTTGGCTACGCCACCTTTCTGGTTGGCGAGCGCGATCACCTTGCAGGTGGACATCAGCTGGGGCTCCGATGCGATCGGGGACTCATACGCGCCTGTATTCGCAGGTGAGAAGGGAAATCCTCCGAGGATCCGGCCGCCCGGTGCAGGCCGGCGCACGACTGCCTCGCCCCGCCCGGGCGGCCGTCCCGGCGCCGATCGGCAGTATTTTGATCTTCCGTGGACGGGCTGCTCGATCGACGCCTGATTTTCGTCACCGGCAAGGGCGGGGTCGGCAAGTCGACCGTCGCGATCGCCCTGGGGATGCTGGCGGCGCGGCGCGGGCTGCGCACGATCGTCGCCGAGCTGGCCAGCCAGGCCCGGGTTCAGCAGACCTTCGAGCAGAGCGGCGCGACGTTCGAGGAGGTCCGCCTCGGCGAGTGCCTGTTCACGATCTCGATCGACCCCCAGAACGCGATGGAGGAGTACCTGAAGGTCAAGACCGGGACGGTGGGTCAGCGGCTCGGCTCCAGCCGGCTGTTCCAGGCCTTCGCCATGGCCACCCCGGGGATGCGCGAGCTGCTCTCGATCGGCAAGGTCTGGGAGCTGGCTCAGCTCGAGCGCCGCACCAAGGGCGCCGACGCGTACGACCTGGTGATCGTCGACTCGCCGGCGGCCGGCCATGGGGTAGGGATCCTGCGCACGCCCCGGACCTTCGCCGAGATCGCGCGGGTCGGGCCGATCGCGCACCAGGGACGGACCATCGCCAGGACGATCGCCGACCGCGACTTCACCTCGGTGGTGGCGGTGGCCACCGCGGAGGAGATGCCGGTCAACGAGACGCTGTGGCTGCGCGACGTGCTGGCCAAGGAGCAGCTGCCGCTGGATGCGGTGATCGTCAACGCGCTGTACCCCAGCCGGTTCCGGGCCGCCGAACGGGCCAAGCTGCAGACCGTCCGCGACCGGGCCAGGTCGCCGCTGGTCGGCGCCGCCCTGGGCGCGGCGCTGTCCGAGCACGAGCGGGCCCGGCGCCAGCGCGAGCAACTCAAGCGCCTGCGGGAAGGGCTCGGACACAGCCCGATCGAGCTCCCCTACCTGTTCGCCGAGCAGCTCGGCCGGGCTGAGCACGAGCGACTTGCCGACGCGCTGCATCGCGGGCTCGCCAAGCGCGCCAAGCTCTCCGAGCGCCAGCCGGCCGCAGTCATCCGCTGAGCCGCGCCGCACCCCCACCTGGAGCCTTCGGCCGCTGAGCCGCGCCGCACCCCACCCGGAGCCTTCAGCCGCTGAGCCGCGCTGCCCGCGCCCCGGCCCGCAGCCCGGACTCGATCGCGCCGTCGATGAACCCGGCCCACCCGTCGGCGAGATCCGAGCCTGCCAGCACCACGCGCCCGTTGTCGGCCCGCATCGCGGCGTGGTGGTGCTCGTACCAGCCGGGCCGATGAATCGCCCAGGTCCCGCGTGAGAATTCGTCGCCGAGCCAGTCGTGGGCGGTGGCCGCCAGCAGCTCGTAGCCCGGCAGGATCTCGTCGAGCTGGCCCTGCAAGCCGGCCAGATCGGACGGATCACAGCGCTCGGCGTCGGGTCCGAAGCCGATCAGCAGCTGGGTGCCGTCGCCAAACAGCTCCTCGGTGGCGAGGTAGCCGAACGGGTGCCCGGGCCGGATCGCGTTCTGCTGCACCGGCTCCCCGCGCGCATGGAGCATCAGCTTGATCCCCCGTGAAGCCTGACCGAGCTCGATCGCCCGTTGCCTGTCCTCCGCCAGGGCCGGAGTGAACTCGATCGCGCCGAGCGTGTTCAGCGGGACTGCGACCACCACCGAGCGGGCCGCGAAGCTGTTCTCCGCATCGCGGGTGAGCACCTCGACGCGGCCGTCGCGCTCGGCCACCGCTGCCACCCGCGTCCCGAGCCGCAGTTCGAACGGAGCCGCCGCGACGATTGCCCGCAGCAGCGCGCCGGTGCCGCCGGCGATCGTCACCCGGCCGCCGGTGTACTGGGTCAGGTCCAGGCTGTAGCCCGACAGCGCGTGCCAGCGCAGCACCGAGACGGCGCCGGCATCGGCGAGCGGGGCGTGCGCCAGCGACTCGAGCTCGGCGCGCAGGACCTCATCCTGGTCGGCGGGGAGGTCGAGCTGCTCGAGGCGCTCGGCGATCGTCAGCCGGTCAAAGCGCGCCAGCCGCTCCAGCTCGCGCAGCGGGTCGTGGGGCTGGGGCAGCGCCTCAAGGACCCCGTCGACGAACCTGTCCCACCCCTGGCGCGCGATCGCGTCGCGCTCGCCGATCGTTCCTGACCGCCGCTGTGAGCCGACGTACCAGCCGGCCCGCTCGGCGTCGTCGCTGAGCACCACCCTCAGACCGGCCCGCGTCAGCTCCGAGAAGGTGTGGGGCTGGTGCCAGTGAACCCAGGCGCCCCCGTACTCGATCTGGGTCCCCTCCCAGTCGACGCTCCAGGTCCGCCCGCCGAGTCGGTCGCGTGCCTCCAGCAGCAGCACCGAGCGCCCGCGCAGCGCGCACTCCCGGGCCGCGGTCACCCCTGCGAACCCGCCGCCGATCACGATCACGTCATACATGGCGCATGCGGACTGCCGCGTCCAGGGCTACGGCCCCGGCGGCCGTCGCCACGACCGGGTTGCACTCGATCACGTCCAGGCCGCCCTCCAGCAGGAGCGCCGCGATCCCCTCGGCCAGCCGTGCGACCGCGGCCAAATCGATGCCCGCAACCCCCCGCCCGCCGACCAGGACAGGCGCTCCCCGCAAGGAACGCAGCGCTGCCTCGATCCGGGCCGCGTCCGCCGGCAGCGGCACGATCGCCACGTCGTCGAGCAGCTCGGTCCAGATGCCGCCCAGCCCGAGGACCAGCGCCGGGACCACGCCATCGGTCCGCGCGGCGACGATCAGCTCGACCCCGGGGCCCGCCATCCGCTCGGCGAGCAGGGCCCCGCCATGCTGCGCGACGAGCGGCGCCAGCCGGCGGTGGGCAGCACGGACCTCGGACTCAGAGGCCAGGCCTACGATCACGCCTCCGAGCTCGGACTTGTGTTGCACGCGCGGCGAGCTGAGCTTGAGCACGATCTTCCCGTGGAGCTCCCGCAGGGCGGCCACAGCGTCGTCCTCGTCGACGACCAGACGCCCCGGCGGCACGGACAGGCCACGTGAGCGCAGCAGCTCCTTGGCCTGGTGCTCGGCGAGCCATTCGCTGGCGAGACCACCGGCACACTTCCTGGCGCTCGCCGCTATTTCCCGCAGGCGGGCCGGATCACTTTGCGTGCGCAGTTGCGCCGCCGCGCAGCGCAGCCCGGTCCGCAGTCCCGCGGCCGCGGCCACGCCCGCGCAGGCGAACTCCCACGCCGCGCGGTCGTCGAGCAGCTCCGGCAGCGTCGAGGAGACGATCGTCGACGCCGGGCTGGCCGCGGCGCCCATCGCCAGCCCTTCCCGGACCGCCCGCCAGGACTCCTCCGAGGCGCCGGTCAGGCCGTGCGGCTGGTCGTAGAAGACGACCACCTGCTCGATCTCCGGGTCGCTCCCCAGCGTCCGGACCAGCGAGGCCAGCGCCGGGCGGTCGCCCCAGATCATCGCCGTGTAGTCGAGCGGATTGGCGACGGTGGCCGCGCTCGGCAGCAGCTGCTCCAGCGCGGCGGCGGTGTCCGGCGCCAGCGGCGGGAGCTCCAGACCGAGCCGCTCGGCCTCGTCTGCTCCCTGGGCCGAGTCCCCGCCCGAGCAGGTCATGATCGCGATCCCCCGCCCGCTCACCGGCGCCGACTTCACGGCCAGCGTCTTGGCCAGCTCCAGCAGGTCGTGGACATCGTCTGCCCACACGGCGCCGGCCTCGCGCATGAGGCTGCGAAACACTCGCTGGTCGCCGGCCAGGGCGCCGCTGTGAGCGGCCGCCGCGGCGGCCCCCGCCGCCGTGCGCCCCACCTTCAAGACCACCACCGGCACGCCGGCGTCGGCGCAGGCGGCCAGACCGTCGCACAGCCGCGGACCTCCGTCGTCCTCCAGATAGAGCGCCACCGAGCCGACTCCCTCCTCGACGGCCAGGAACTCCAGGTAGTCGGCGGCGCACAGGACGGCCTGGTTTCCGCTGGCCACGACGGTGTGGAAGCGAAGCCCCCGCCGGGTCGCCAGCGCGTTGACGGCGACGTTGCCGCTCTGGGAGACCAGCGCCACGGCACCCGGCTCGGCGGGCTCCAGAGCATCGCCCCACAGCGCCACCCGTCCCCGCGTTGAGACGATGCCGTTGCAGTTGGGCCCGCACACCGGCAGCCCGTAGCGCTCGGCGGCGCTCATCAGCTCACGGTGGTGCCCGGCTCCCGAGGCCACCTCGTCAAAGCCGGCGCTGAACACCACCGCGCCCCCGCAGCCCCGGGCGCCCGCCTGCTCGATCGCCGCCGGCACCCCCGCGGCCGGGATCGCCACCACCAGCGCGTCGACCGCCACCGGCAGCTCGGAGACGCTCGGGACGCAGTCGCGGCCCAGGACCTCGCGGCGCCGCGGGTTGACGCCCCACACCGGCCCGGGGAAGCCGATCGCGTCGAGGTTGAGCAGCGTCTGGCCGGCGTAGCTGCCGGGTCGGTCGGTGGCGCCGACGACGGCGATCGAGGCCGGGCGCATCAGCCGCCCCAGGTCGGCTCGCGGACGCGACCCGGCGGCGGTCGCGCCAGCGGCGGTGCCCGGGGTCAATGGATCGTCGCCTCGACCCCGCGGCGCTCCAGGGCGCGGGCGACGATCAGCCGCTGAACCTCGCTGGTGCCCTCCCAGATGCGGTCCACGCGCAGCTCGCGCACGAACCGCTCGGCGATGTTGCTGCGCAGATAGCCGCGGCCACCGAACGCCTGCACCGCCCGGTCGGCGCAGCGGCCCGCGGCCTCGGAGACGAACAGCTTGGCCATCGACGCCTTGGCGTGGATCAGCTTGGGGTCGGCCCGGCCGTCGACCATCGCGCAGACGTGCAGCGCCAGCAGCCGGCCCAGGGTGGCATCGGTGGCCGAGTCGGCGAGCGGAAACGAGATCCCCTGGTAGTCCATGATCCGCCGACCGCCCTGCATCCGGGACAGGGCCCAGGCCGTGGTCTCGTCCAGCAACCGCCACATAGCGCCCAGGCCATGGGTGGCGATTCCAAGCCGCTCCTCGGTGAACCAGCGGCGCTGAAGCTCCTCCCCGTTGCCGACCCCGCCGATCACCGCGTCGGAGGCCACCTCGACGTCGGTGAAGCGGATCGTGGGGTGGCCGTGCGGGTAGTTGTGGGTGTACTTGGGGTCATCGACGAACTCGACGCCCTCGGCGCCGGGCTCGACCAGGAACAGCGTCGGCAGCCGATCGGCGCCATCGACCACGTTGGCCATCACGATCAGCACCCGGGCCACGTCCCCGGAAGTCACGAACCACTTCTCGCCGTTGATGCGGTAACCGCCGCCGGTGGCGATCGCGGTCGAGGCAATTCCGGCCGGGTCCGAGCCGGCCTCGGCCTCGGTGACGGCGTAGGCGTCGCCCCCCTCGCCCCGCAGCGCCGGCACCACGTAGCGCTGGATCTGCTGGGGCGTGGCGTCGACCCACACGTTGTAGACGTTGGGCACGTGCCAGTGCAGCCCGTTGGTCACGCGGCCGAACTGCTCATTGACGACGAACCACTCCAGCATCGACCAGCCCTGCCCGCCGAGCTCGGTGGCAAGCCGCCCTCCCTGAAGCCGGGCGTCGATCGCGGCGCGCTTGATCGCGGCCACCGTGGCCTCGGGCAGCCGGCCGTCGGCGCTCTCGGCCTCGAGCTCCAGCGGGATCAGAATCTGCTCCACGAACTCCCTGGCTCGGGCCTGCAGGTCGAGCTGGTCCGGGGTCAGTTGAACCTGCGTGGCGAAGCCGGCGTCGGAGATCGTCGTGCTCATGGGGATTCGCTTTCGTCGAGTTCTTGTAGCCGGGCCCGGTCGCCGGCGGTCAGCCGCGCGCCGGGACCGGGGTGCGCGAGCAGCAGGTTGTGGTGGTTGGCGATCACCGCCACGGCCCGCGAGCGGGCTCGGTCGACCTCGGGATCGCCGGCTCCGGCGCGGCTCTCGATCAGGCCGACGACGCGGTGCAGGTAGTCCAGCCAGCGCCGCTGGCTGCCGTGCAGGACCAGCCGCTCGATCCTGGCGCGCTCGGTCGCGATCGCCTCCGGGGTCGGCCGGCCGCCGGCATCGAGGGTGGCCACCGCCTTGGGCAGCTCGCGTTCGGGCTCCGGCGTGACCGACAGCCAGGTGGCGCGCTTGACCATGGCGGTTAAATATAGACTGATCACAAAGTCAGGATCGAGGGAAAATGGATACTGCCCCACTTGCCACGCCCGCCGACGGGGCCCCGCCGACACCGTCCGGGACCGCGCTCGAGCCGCGCCTGTACACCGACCCGGCGCTGCTCGAACCC
This sequence comes from Solirubrobacteraceae bacterium, assembly GCA_036502145.1. Lineage (GTDB taxonomy): Bacteria > Actinomycetota > Thermoleophilia > Solirubrobacterales > Solirubrobacteraceae > Palsa-465. The sequence goes on from DASXZB010000015.1 coordinate 26,008, forward strand.
GAGCAGGAGCTGATCTTCGAGCGCACCTGGCAGCTCGCCGGCCACCTGTCGGGGCTGCCTCACGTTGGCAGCTACATCACTGCTCAGGCAGGCACCCAGCCCGTGCTCGTGGTCCGCGACGCCAACCAGCAGCTGCGCGCCTACAAGAACGTCTGCCGGCACCGCGGCTCGCGGCTGCTGAGCGGCACGGGCCAGTGCAAGGCGGCGATCCGCTGCCGCTACCACGGCTGGACCTACCGGCTCGACGGCAGCCTGATCGGGATCCCGGAGGGACTGTCGTACCCCGAGCGCCCCGACAAGTCGAAGCTGGGTCTGATGGAGGCCCGGGTCGAGGAGCTGTGCGGGCTGGTGTTCGTCAACCTCGATCCCGACGCCACGCCCCTGGCCGAGCTCGTCGGCGATCTGCCTCAGCGCCTGGCGCGCTACCGGATCGAGACGCTGCAGCCGTTCGCTCCCGGCGGCGGCACCCAGCCGGCCAACTGGAAGGCGGTGGCCGACAACTACCTCGAGGGCTACCACATCCCGATCGCCCACCCCGGCCTGATGCGGATGCTCGACTACAAGCACTACGACGTCGAGGTCCACGACCACTACGTGTGGTTCGAGTCACCGCTGCGCGCCAAGCCCAGCAGCAACCAGCTGGAGCGCCTGTACGCCAGGCTGGTGACGCCGATGGCGGGGCTCGGCGACGAGGACCGCAACGTGTGGCGCTACGCGTTCATCTATCCCAACACGACGATCGACCTGTACCCCGACCAGGTCAACACCTGGCAGATGCTGCCCGACGGCGTCGCGCAGACCAGTGACACCTTCGGCAGCTACCGCCCGGCCGGCACCAACCCCCGGACTCGGCTGGTGCAGTGGGCCAACCAGCGCCTGAACACGCTGGTCCTCGACGAGGACATCGACCTCGTCGACAACGTTCAGCGCGGGCTGATGACCCGGGGCTACCGCTGCGGTCCGCTGTCGCGGCGCGAGCAGGGGGTGGCCTGGTTCGCCGACCGCATCCGGGCCGACCTGGCGCCGGCGCTCGATCCGCAACCGTGAGCCCGCGTCCCCGCAACCACGGGGCGCGCGACCGGATCCTTGCCGCCGCGGTGAGGCGGATTGCCAGCGAGGGGATCGACGGCGTCCGGATCGCCCGCATCGCAATGGACGCCGGCGTCTCGACGTCGCTGGTGCACTACCACTTCGACAGCCGCGACGCCCTGCTCGCCGAGGCCCTGGAGTACTCGTACGCCCGCGCCGGTGACGTGCGGATCGCCGACCGCGATCTCGACGGCGCTACGCACGCCGAGCGGCTGCAGTCGATGATCGAGCAGTGCCTGCCGAGCTCGGAGTCGCTGCGCCAGGACTGGGTGCTGTGGGTGGAGCTGTGGCTGCGCGCCGTGCGCCACCCTGAGCTGCGGCCGGTCGCCGAGGAGCTCTACGCGCGGCTGCACGCCTGGTTCGCCGACGAGATCGCGGCCGGCGTCAACAGCCACGAATTTGAGCGCTGCGACCCCCAGGAGGTGACCGACCGCGTCCTGGCCCTGCTCGACGGGTTCGGCGTTCGGAATTTGATCGGTGACTCCACGATCTCACTGGACCGCGCCCGGCGTTCGGTCGCCTCGGCGCTGGCCCGCGATCTCGGCCTGGGCGAGCGGCTGGTCAGCCGGACCCGCGCGTCGAAGGCCCGATCGGCTTCGACGGCCCAGGCCACCGGCTCGTAACCCATCTAAGTCGGCGAACCGACCCCCAGGGCCGCCCGCGCCGCCGCCCGCCCGGTGCGAACCGCGCCCTCCATGTAGCCGGCGACCCAGTGGTCGGAGCCGGCCACGTAGAAGGGAGGCTCGTGGGTCCCGTGCCGCGGCCCCACGCGGCCGAGGTCGCCGGGCGCCCAGCTCGCGATGTAGCCCTGGGTGAACGGATCGACGCCCCAGGCCCGCTCGAGCATCGCGTCGGGCACACGTGCCCGCTCTCCGTACAGCGCCGCCAATCCGTCGAGCACGGTCCGCCTCCGCGCCTCGGGCGGCGCGCTCAGGAACGCCGATAGCCGCTCGGGCGGGACCAGCAGCGACAGCACCCCGTCTCGCTGCGGCCAGGTGGAGCCGAACAGCCACTCGGTCTCGGCCAGGCCGTTCTGGCCGGTGCGCTGCCAGAACGGCTCCTCGTAGACGACCACGAGCTTGGCGGCCAGCGCGTGGCGCTGGGCTCGCAACGAGCCCAGCCGGGCATCGCTGAGCCCGTCGATCCGCACCGCGCGCAGCGGTCCCGCCGGCAGCGTGCAGAGCACCGCCTCGGCGCGGAGCTCCTCGCCGCCGGCCAACCCGATCCGGACGCCCCCGGAGGCCCAGACCTCGATCGCCGTCACCACCGCGCCGTAGCGGATCCGGTCGCCGAGCTCGGCCGCCATCCTCAGCGCCACCGCCGCCGAACCCTCGGCCACGCGCAGCCCCTCCCACGCTTCGAGGTCGTAGAACCCGTCCCCGGCCAGCGTGGCGTGCTTGCGCAGCTCGGCCAGCAGCGAGGTCCGCTCCGGCGCGTCGCAGGACAGCGACAGCGAGGCCAGATCGTGGCGGCGCAGCACGGCCGGCAGCGCCCCCTGGGCGCGCAGCCACCCGCCGAGGCTGAGCTCGTCCAGGGCCGCGAAGTCCGGATGGCTCCAGGGATCCTCGGGGTCGACGGTGGCGGCCAGCCGCGCGAACTCCCGATCCACGCGCCGAGCATCGGCGCGCTCGGCGTCACTCATCCAGGGCGCGTCGTCGCCCACGAACACTCCCTCGGCCAGTCCCCAGCTCATCTCGCCGGGATCGGCCACGTAGCTGGGCTCGACCGCCAGCCCCAGCTCGTCGGCCAGCTCGCGGTAGGAGCGGTGGTCGCGGCCGAACACCTCGCCGCCGGCCTGCACGGTGCGCCCATCGACCAGGGTCGCCGCCTCCACACGGCCGCCCGGTCGCCCGCGGGCCTCCAGGACGACGATGTCGGCCCCGGCGTTGCTGAGATCCCGAGCGGCCGCCAGACCGGCCAGCCCGGCCCCCAGCACCGCCATGTCGATCACCGGCCACACCTCCCCTCAGGGCCCGACGAGACGAACCCTTAACGCTTCGCGCTTGACAGCCGCAAGCTCGCTGCGTAGTTTTCTGAACGGGCATTCAGTATACGCCCGAGGGCAAGTCAGCAGCACCTGAGGAGAATGAGTCCCCGTCCCAAAGTCGATCACCTGCGCAAGCCGCAGATCGTCGCCGCCGCCGCGGAAGTCCTGTACGAACGCGGCCTTTTCGACACGCGCATCGGAGACATCGCCGAGCGCGCCGGCACCAGCTCGCCGACGATCCTCTACTACTTCGAGTCCAAGGACCGGTTGCTGGAGGAGGCCGTCGACCTCGCCGACCGCGAGTTCTACGACCGGCTGTCGGAGGGCAACGACCGGATCGAGCGGGCGTCGGACAAGGTCGTGCACCTCATCGAGGAGACGAGCCTCGGTCCCGGAGGGCTCAACGACTACACCCTGTGGATGGAGATCTGGGTCCGCGCCCGCCGGGATCCGACCGTGCGCCGCTCGTACTTCCGCCTCGATCGGCGCCAGCGAGCGCTCATCGCCGGCATTGTTCGCGACGGCCAGGCCACGGGCGAGTTCAGCCCGGACGTCGACCCGGAGGACTTCGCCCTCGCGCTCAGCGGCCTGCTCGACGGTCTGGGCGTGCAGGTCACGCTGGGGCAACCCGACGTCACGCCGGAACGGATGGTCGACCGGTGCCTGGCGCTCGCATCCAGCCAGCTGGGGCTCGCTCTCAGTCGATCGCGAGCAGCAAACTCAAGTCGCCGCAAGCACGACGGCGAACAAGGAGGAGAGGTGAGTTGGCATGCATCCACGTGAGGGATGGTCTGAAGGCGGGATCAGGCGCCGACCCGAGCCGGAGCCGAACGCGATATCCCGGCGCCAGCTGCTCGGCGCCGGCGCCGGGCTCGCGCTGGCGGGGCTCCTGGCGGGCTGTGGCTCATCCAACTCCGGCGCCACGGGTGCCGCGAGCGGCGGCGGCATACCGCTGCCGCGTCAGAACAACCCAGTCAAATGGCCGATCTACTCCGACAACAAGCCCATCGCCTCGGGGTTGAAGCCGGAGACCGGCGCGACCTTGCAGCTTTACAACTGGGTCGCGTACATCAACGAGGCGGTCATCAAGAGCTTCTGCAAGAAGCACAACTGCAACTACTCGTTGACGACGTTCAACACCATGGAGGAGGCGCTCGCCAAGCTGGGCAGCGGACAGCTCAAGTTCGACGTGTTCTTCCCGACGGTCGATGTGCTCGGTCAGCTCGTCGGCGCGAAGATGATCAGGCCGCTCAACCAGAGCTATATCTCGAACATGGCCAACACCTGGGCTGACTATCGCAATCCGTTCTACGACCAGGGCTGGCAGTACACAACGCCGTACTCGATCTACACGTCGGGGATGGCGTGGCGCAAGGACAAGGTCAACCTCTCTCCGTCGTGGAACATGCCCTGGCAGGGAGCGCGGTACAAGGGCAAGGTCGCAGTTCTCGATGATTACCGCGAGACGATCAGCCTGGCGTTGATGCGGGCCGGCAACTTCAACCTGAATACGACCAGCCCGACTCAGATCCAGGCTGCGGGGAAGGCCCTGTCGCAACTGTCCAACCTGACGAACGTGCGACTCGACAACAACGACTACACAGACGTCCCAACCGGCAAGACCTGGATCCACCATGGCTGGTCGGGTGACATGGCCTCCTCATACCAGTATCTCCCCAAGGGCACCTCGATCGACACGCTCGGCTATTGGTTTCCGGCAAACAAGAAGGGCCCGGTCGCCAACGACCTCATGGTCAACCTCAAGGGCGGCGCCAATCCCGTCCTCGCCCATATGTTCATCGATTACCTGCTTGACGTCAGCAATGCGCTGAATAACTACAGCTATGTCGGTTATATGCAGCCGCTGACCGAGGTCACCCCCAGCCGGCTGATCTCGGAGAAGCTGTTGCCCCGGCAGCTGACGTCCACGGTCGTACTGCCGGAGTATTTCCGCCAGGGCCTGTTCCAGCTCCAGTTGCCCGCAGCCGCCAACACTGTCTGGGAATCGACCTGGAACACCTTCTCCAAGGGGCTCTAGCTTGAGCGCGATAGGTCGTCGTCAGGACAGCAGCGATCGGCGTAGCCGCTGGCTGTGGATCGGACTGGCGGCGCCCGGAGCCATCTGGCTCCTGGTTCTGTTCGTAGCCCCGTTCTACGTGATGCTGTCCGTGGCCGGGGGCGGCGTCAACCCGTTCTTCCAGACGGCGGTGCCGGTCTGGAACCCGCTGGACTGGTCAAGCGCCAACCTGACCGCCGTCTGGCATGACATCGTCGGCACAGGATCGTTCCTGGGCCCGCCGGCCATGCGAACCCTGCTGTACACAGCGATCGCGACCGCGCTCTCGCTGGCGATCGCGTATCCCGTCGCCTGGTTCGTCGCCCGGTATGCCGGCCGGCGCAAGGTGCTGTTCCTCGTTCTCCTGATCGCGCCGTTCTGGGTCAGCTACATGATGCGGATGCTGGCCTGGATCGACCTGCTGCAGCAGGGTGGTCTGTTCAACAGTGCGTTGTCGTCCCTCGGCCTCCCCGGCAACACCAATTGGCTGGGCGGCAAGTCGGTGACGGTGATCCTGGGACTGGTCTACGGATACATCCCGTATCTGATCCTGGTGCTCTACGCGTTCCTCGATCGGATCGACCCCAGCCTGCTCGAGGCAGCCCGTGACCTGGGGCTCAGCAAGTGGCGGACCTTCTGGCACGTGACCGTTCCGCTGAGCAAGCCGGCGATCGTGGCCGGGGTGTTCATCACTGCGCTGCCGATGCTGGGTGACTACTTCACCAATCAGCTCATATCAGGGGCGCCGGGAACGACGATGATCGGCAACGCCGTTGAGGGACAGCTTAATTCCCCGGGCCAGACCGGGCAGGGCGCGGTGCTGGCGCTGATGCTGCTGTGCGTCCTGCTGGTCCCGATGGTCTACTACGTGATCAGCACCGCCCGCGCCTCACGGGACTTCGCCTGATGGCCAGCACGGTCGACAAGCCACCGACTGCGGCACCGCGCGTGAAGCCGCTGTCGTGGCGGGGGCGTCCGCGGGGAAACCCGTGGCGCCGCCCGTGGGCGATGGAGGGCTTCACCTGGCTGTACATCATCTGGTCGATCGTGCCCATCGGGATCGCGGTGCTGTTCTCGTTCAACAAGGGCGCGTCGCAGGCGACGTGGCAGGGCTTCTCCACCAAGTGGTACGTGGGGAGCCAGGTCACCTCCGTACTGCACAACCCGAGCCTGCACCAAGCCGTGATCCAGACGATCGTGCTCGCGGTGCTGACCACGCTGATCTGCGTCCCCATCGGGGTTGGCTTCGCCATCGGCATCGACCGGTGGCGGACCCGGACCTCGAGCGGACTGAACCTGGTGATGATCTTCTCATTCGTGATCCCAGAGCTGCTGCTCGCCGTGGCGCTGTTCCTGCTCGTCACCCAGGCGCTGACGTTCATCCGCCTGGGGACGCCGGCCGAGGTGGCCGGGTTGGTGGTCTGGAACCTCAGCTGGCCGGCGATCATCGTGCGGGCGCGGCTGGTGTCGATCGGACGGACATACGAGGAGGCGGCCGCCGATCTTGGAGCATCGCGACTCGGAGCAATCCGCCGAGTGCTGCTGCCGCTGCTGATGCCGGCGATCTTCGCCAGCGCGGTGCTCGTGTTCGCCAGCACCGTGGACGACTTCGTCATCGTCGAGCAGCTGTCTTCGACCGCCAGCACGCAACCGATGTCGGTACTGATCTACTCCAACGTCCACGGCGGGCTGGCCGGCCCGGCGCTCAACGCCCTGGCCACGATCATGCTTGTCCTATCGCTCCTCGCCGCGCTCATCGGCTTCGTCGCCTACCGGTGGATGACGCGGGGCGAGCGCACGAAGGGCACTGAGGCACTGACCGGCATCGCCGGAATCTGAGAGGACTGAAATGAGCGGAGGACATGTCAAGCTCCAGTCACTGACCAAGCGGTTTGACCAAACGGTCGCGGTCAACGACGTCTCACTCGAGATCCAGCCCGGCGAATTCTTCTCCCTGCTTGGACCCAGCGGCTGCGGCAAGACCACCACGCTGCGAATGGTCGCGGGCTTCGAGCCGCCGACCAACGGAAACATCCTGCTTGACGGGGCCGACGTCGCCAAGTTGCCGCCCCACCGCCGCAACGTCAACACGGTCTTTCAGAGCTACGCGTTGTTTCCCTTCCTGACCGTCGCCGAGAACGTCGCCTTCGGCATGAAGTACAAGTCGAGGCCGAAGGCGGAGCTGAACACACGGGTGGGCGAGGCGCTGGAACTGGTGCAGCTGACCGGATACGAAAAGCGTCGCCCCAACCAGCTTTCCGGCGGTCAGCAGCAGCGCGTCGCGCTGGCCCGCGCGCTTGTGCTGCGCCCTTCGGTCCTGCTCCTCGACGAGCCGCTGGGAGCGCTTGACGCCAAACTCCGCCGCACGCTCCAGGTTGAGCTGGGCACGTTGCAGAAGCAGGTGGGGATCAGCTTCCTGTACGTGACCCACGACCAGGAGGAGGCGCTCACGATGTCTGATCGCCTCGCCGTCATGAACCACGGACGCGTCGTGCAGCTCGGCGCACCGGAAGAGGTCTACAACGAGCCCGACGATGCCTACGTCGCGGACTTCCTGGGTGTGTCGAATTTGATGGACGCTCAGGTGCAGCCAGGCGGAAACGGGAAGGGTCCCTGCCGCTTGCGCATGGGCGACTTCACGCTCGAGGCCGCGGCCGGCCAGATCGACGCGACCGGCGCGGTCAAGCTGGCGATCCGTCCCGAGCGCATCCATGTGGAGCCATACGAGACCAGCGGAGCCAATCACGTGCCCGGGATGGTCGAGCGCCTCGTCTTTCTCGGTTCGATCACGCACGTCTATGTCCGCCTCGCAACCGGCTCGACGCTTCAAACCCTGGTGCGCAACGACGGCGCCGAGCTGCCCTTCACCCAGGGGACGGCGGTGAGCGTCGTCATTCCGGCCGAGGCGCTCCGGGTCCTGCCGGATCCCGGCGTCAGCGTGGCCGAGATTCGCGAAGAGACTGCCGGCGATGCCCTGCTGGACCTGACCGGCGCTAGTTCGGGGCTGGCTGCGGACGCGGAGCGGGCAGCTCCGACGCCGGCGTCGCGCGGATCCGCAGAGCCGTGATGCGCTGAGCGCGACCAGCCGTGGCCTAGACTCGGCGCGGATGGGCGTGCAGGAACTGCTGGAAGGCAAACGTGTCTGCGTCTGCGGCGGATCCGGGGGCGTCGGCAAGACGACCACCTCGGCCGCGGTGGCGCTGGGGATGGCCGCGCGCGGGGCCAAGGTGGCGGTGGTGACGATCGATCCCGCCAAGCGCCTGGCCAACGCGCTCGGGCTCGAGGAGCTCGAGAACGCGCCGCGGCGAGTCGAGCCGGAACGGCTGGCGGCGGCCGGAATCGAGGGCGACGGCGAGCTGTGGGCGATGATGCTCGACCCCAAGCGCACCTTCGACGAGCTGATCGAGCGGATCGCCCCTGACCCCGCCCGCGCGCAGGAGATCAAGGACAACCGCGTCTACCGCGAGCTGTCCACGGCGGTCTCAGGCTCGCAGGAGTTCAGCGCCGTGGCCAAGCTGTTCGAGCTCGACCGCGAGGGTGACTTCGACCTGCTGGTGCTGGACACTCCGCCCTCGCGCAACGCGCTGGACTTTCTCGACGCTCCCGGGCGGCTGACCTCGTTCTTGGAGGGCCGGGCGCTGAAGACGCTGGTCCGCCCCACCGGGCTCGGGATGCGGGTTCTGGGGCGGGGCGCGGCGCCGTTTCTGGCCGGCCTGCGACGCGTCACCGGCGTCGACCTGCTCAGCGACCTGTCGACATTCTTCGCGCTGCTGGGGAGCATGACCGACGACTTCTCAGAGCGTGCGCGGGAGGTCGAGGTGATGCTGAGGGCGCCCACCACCGCGTTCGTGCTGGTGACCTCGGCGCAGAGCGCCGCGATCGACGAGGCGATGTGGTTCCGGCGCACGCTGCAGGACAGCGGGCTTCCGTTCGCGGGGGTGATCGTCAACCGCGTCCACCACGACGTGCTCGGGGACGCCGAGGCCGAGGATCTGCTGGCGGCGCTGCGCAGCCGGCTGCCGGCCGAACTGGCGGCCCGGGTGGCCGAGAACTTCGGCGACTATCACGTCCTGGCCCGCCGCGACGCTCGCAACATCGAACGCCTCGGCGCCGAGCTCGGCGACCGGCCGCTGCTGCTGGTGCCGCACCTCGACGACGACGTGCACGACGTCGATGGTCTGCTGCGGGTCCGCCGCTTCCTGTTCGCCTCTCAAGACGAGCGCGAGCGGCTGATCGCCGAAGTCGTGGCCTGAGTTTCGGTGCCGGCCGGTCGGTGTGGAGCGAACCTCGGCTCGCTCCGTGAGGCTCAGGGCCGGTCGGCGCGGTCGGCCCGGGCCGCGCGGCGGGCGCGCCCGGGCGAGGCGAGGCCAGGCGGGCGTGCACAACTTCCACCGACTGCCCGCCACCGGCAGGGCGTGGGGACTTCTGCATCGATCCGGTGCACGAACTACCACAGCTCACGCAGCGCGCCGGGTCGGTGGATGTTGTGCACCATCAATCGGGCCCGCAATCGGGACTGCAGCTAACCGGCCGCGGTCAGCACCAGCCCGTCGCCCTCGGTCCAGGTCGACCAGCTCAGCAGGATCGGCTGCCACTGCTCGGGCGCCACTGGCCCCTCCGAACCGGTCAGGGTCAGCTGGCCGTGGTGCAGCATCTCCCAGACGGCCTGCTCGGCCAGCGCCAGGCGCTCGCTGGCCCGCCACTGCGGATACACGCGGACCGCCAGCGCGATGATGTCGCCGAAGCCGATCGGCGTCGCCGCCGCGCTCTGCAGCATCGTCTTGAACAGCTGCACCGCGGAGTTGGCCTCGGCGCCCCGCCGGGCCTCCGCCAGGAGCGTCTCGGTGACCTCCTCAGATGTCTTTACGACGGTCGGCCACCCCCGTCCCATCCCGATCTCGTCCGGTCGTAGCTCCTGCCCCTCGTAGATCGTCAGACGGGCGCGCTCAGGGGCCCACCGTCGGTCGTCGTGCTCGATCACCGTCCCGTTCACCCACGGCCTGACGAACCGCGCATCCAGCTCCTGGCGCGAGAGGTTGAACGCTCTGGCCACGTGAGGGAACTGGCGCAGCTCGAGGTGGAACACGGCGATAGCTTCCCACGCTCGCCCGGGGCGCCCCGTCCGCGGCGGCCGTGGTTCCCGGTGCCGGTTAGCCGGGCCGGTCGGCCCAGTCTGCCCAGTCGGCCCTTCCGGCCGCAAACGCAGAACGAGCGGGCCTTGGCCCGCTCGCACCGCTCAGGTCGCGCTCCCCCTAACTTCCAACGAGCCCCAGGACTTACGTGTTGAGCCTGGCGGGCAAAACACTCCCGGCCTCCGCAGAGACCGAGTAGGGAGCGGCCTGTACTTCAGCCTAGCGAGATGCGCCGCAGGGTGGTCAGCCCGCCGCCATCGCGGCGGACTCGGCGAGCAGATCGTCGGCGACCGATCGAAGGTCGGCGTCGAGGTGGCCACACAGCGCGTCGCGCAGGATCGCCCGCAGGTGCTCGGAGAGCTCATCGACCAGCGAGTCCACCCCGGTGTCCGCCGCGGCCAGGCCGGTGATCACCGCTCGCTCCAGCGAGATCGCCTGCGCTATCCGCTCGGCCAACGCCGGGCGGTCCTCGGGCCGCGCGCAGATAACCGCCAGACGCTGGGCCATCCGGCCGCTGGCCGGTCCCTCGGGCTCCAGCAGCGCCCGCAGCGCCAGCAGGTAATCGGTCAGCGCCTCGAACGGCGCCAGCCGCTCGCAGCCCATCTCGAACCTGGCCAGCGCCCAGGACAGCTCGCCGCCACCGGGCGACCGCCGGGTGACCAGATCGCAGAACGCTCGCAGCTCGTCCTCCTGAGCGGCCGGGACCAGCGTCAGCAGCCGCGGGCGGCCGGTGGCCCCGATCGACACCGGGCGCCAACTTCCGGCCTCGGTTCGCGCCCACCCCACCGGCCCGAGCGCATAGCCGCCGCGTTCGAACAGCCGCAGAGCGGTCAGGATCCGCCTGAAGCGCCGGCGCGCGATCGAGACCGGAGGCCGGGCGCAGCGCTCCTGATCGATCGCCAGCACCGCCAGCACGTTGGGCTCCTCGCTGTCTCCCCACACCGCTTCCCCGGGCGCATCGGCCAGGGCGTCGCCGCGGATCAGCGACAGGCCATCGCCGAGCGGCAGCTCCGTGGTCTGGGGATCGAGCGCGACCCCCAGCACCGGCGCGATCACCGTCGCGGTGCAGTGCCCCTCGTACAGGGCGCGCTCGAGCTCAGCGTACGCGGCCTCGAAGTGAGCGGGCTCGAAGCCGAACTCGCTTCGCTCGGCGAACACCGAGGTCAGGAACGTGGCCAGTGTCGCCGTCGCCTGGGCCCGGGCGTCGGAGGCGATCCTCACCTCGCCGTGCTCCTGCAGGTAGACCTCGAGCGCGGCGCAGTTGGCCAGCGCGTCGACCGCCGGCCGGTAGCTCTGCAGCGCCGCCAGGACGGCCATCCGCCCGCCGATGAACTCTCCGGTCAGGGGCCGGTAGCAGTACAGCGACGCCCGGCCGGCGGCTCGCTCCTCGATGACCTCGAACGGCATCTCGGCTCCGTCGGCGGTGTCCGCAACGAGCCGCCCGCTGGCCTCGACCGTGAAGGCCTCGAGCAGGTGATGCAGAGCCGCGTTGCGCACCCCCGCCGATTCTTCGCTGCCGCCGGTGATCCTCCCTGGCGCCAGCGCCCTTGCAGCCGACGGGCGGTCAGGCTTGGCGCCTAGGCGGGTCCGGCGCCGTGCTCGATCTCTGACAGGTGCGCAATGTTGCGCCCGTCCTGCGCGTCTTCGCTGGCCGCCGCGGGAAACCAGGCGTCGAGAATCTCCTCGAGCTCGGCCTCCGAGGTGGAGCGCAAGCTCAGAGCCAGCACGTTGGCGTCGTTCCAGCGCCGGGCACCGGCGGCCGTGGGGCCGTCGTTGCATAGCGCGGCACGGATGCCGTTCACCTTGTTGGCGGCGATCGACGCTCCGGTCCCGGTCCAGCAGGCGACGACCGCCTGCTCGGCGGCGCCGTCGGCCACCTCTCGTGCCGCCCGCTCGCTGGCCCAGGCCCAGTCCGAGGGCTCATCGGCGACGTAGGCCCCGTGAAGGATCGGCTCGTGGCCGCGGGCGCGCAGCAATTGAGGCAGCGAGGCCGCCACGCCGGTCAGCTCGTCGGCCGCGACCGCGATCCGCAATTAGACCGCTGCCGCGACAGGCTCGCGGAGGATCTCGTCGGACGGCTCGGCGGCGCAGTCGACGCCGAGCCACTGCCGGCCGTAGGTCCGCATGTCCTCGATCAACGGCGCCAGGGCCTGCCCCTTCGGCGTCAACACGTACTCGACGCGGGGCGGGACCTCGGGGAACGTCTGACGCTCCACGATCCCCTCCTCTTCGAGGGCGCGCAGCCGCAGCGACAGGGTCCGGGGGCTGATCCCGGCCAGGGAGCGCTCCAGCTCGCAGAACCGCGAGCGGCCCTCCGCCAGGTCCCGAATCACCAGCAATGTCCACTTGCCGCAGACGATCTCGGCCGTTCTGCACACCGGACAGGTATCTCTGTCAACCATCAGAAATCCCAGTTTAGCGCAATGCTTCACGAACTGAAGCGAATCTGGCGCTCCTGCCCCAGCCCCGGAGCACCCGGGCTCACCCGCGCCGCCGCCAGCGAGCGCCGCGGCGAGCGCGAACGTCGGATCCTCCGGCGGTGGGCGGGCGGCTCAGGCGACGTCGCGGAGCTTCTGTGCCTCCGCGAGCGACTGCAGCTTCTTCAGCGACTGGTTCTCGATCTGACGGATCCGCTCGCGCGTCACGTTGAACGTGCGACCGACCTCGTCCAGCGTGCGCGGGTGCTCGCCGCCGAGCCCGTAGCGGAGCTCGAGCACGCGACGCTCGCGGTAGCTGAGGTTCTCCAGCGCCTCGCGCAGCGCTTCCTTGGTCAGGATCTCGGCGGCCCGCTCGTAGGGCGACTCGGCCCGCTCGTCGGCGATGAACTGCCCAAACTCGGACTCCTCCTCGTCACCGACCGGCTTCTCCAGCGAGACCGGGGCCTGGGCGGAGCGCTTGATCGACTCCACCTCCTCGGGCTCGATCCCGGTCACCTCGGCGATCTCCTCCGCCGTGGGCTCCCGGCCGAGCTCGGTGACCAGCTTGCGCTCGGCGCGCCCGATCTTGTTGAGCTTCTCGACCACGTGGACCGGGATTCGGATCGTCCGCGCCTTGTCGGCCAGCGCCCGAGCAATCGCCTGACGGATCCACCAGGTGGCGTAGGTGGAGAACTTGAAGCCTTTGCGGTAGTCGAACTTCTCCGCGGCGCGGACCAGGCCCAGGGTGCCCTCCTGGATCAGGTCGAGGAACGGCAGGCCCTGGTTGCGGTAGTTCTTGGCGATCGAGACGACGAGTCGGAGGTTGGACTCGACCATCTTCTGCTTGGCGTCGAGATCGCCGCGCTCGATCCGCTTGGCCAGGTCGACCTCCTCCTGGGCCGTCAGCAGGCGGACCTTGCCGATGTCCTTCAGGAACAGCTGCAGCGAGTCGGTCGTCATGTCCGGCTTGAGGTCCAGCGCCGTCTTGGCCTTGCGGCGCCCCCGCTTGTCAGGCGCGCGCTCCACCTCGGCGGCGGAAAGCGCCGGATCGACCTCTTCGACGAGCTCGATCTCTGCGCGCTCGAGGAAGCCGTGCAGCTCCTCGACGTCGGCCTCGTCGAGATCGAGCTCGGAGACGGCGCCGGCGATCTCGGAGTAGGTGAGCACGCCGAGCTGCTGACCGCGGTTGACGAGGCCCTTGATCTCTTCGAGTTCCTGCAGTTCCGCTACTGACATCTGGTTCCGTTTCCGTCTTGCCCCAGAGCCTAGTAAGGCGCCGAAGCGGAGTAACAACGACCTCGGTCGGCGCCTGCCCAGCGCGCAAGACCGCTACTCAACCATACCTAGCCAATGATAGTCACTATACTTTGTAAAGGCAACCAGCTATGCGTGCATCGGGGTACCTGCTACCCGCGGCTTTGGCGCCTCGGACGGCATCCCGTTGACCTTCTATACATAGAACAACCCGACCCGTCACAAGGTTACGCTCCAATTTTTCTGCTCGGCGCGGTCGTACACCGGCCACGCCAAGACCGCGAGCAGACTTACCTTCTTATCGGGCGATCGCAGCGGGGCTTTAGCCAATCGCCGCGCCACCCGGCGGATCTCCTGCCCGTGCGGGCGGATCACCGGCCCGTGCGCGATGATGTCGTCCGTGAGCGACGAACGACCTCCCGGCGTCCTCGGCGCGCTGCCCCATACGCGGCCGCACCGACGCAGCGACAAGCGCCCGGCGCAGCCGCGGGTGGCGGAGGCGGTTGAGGCCAAGCCGCGAACCGCCAAGCCCCGGGCAGCCGAGCCCCGGCCCGCAAAGCCGCGGGCCGCCAAGCCCCGGCCCGCCAAGCCCCGGGCCACCGCCCCGCGCCCCGCGATGCCCCCGCCACCCGCTGCCACCGCCGGCCCCCTGGGGACCGCGGTCCAGGCCGCCGCCGAGCTGGCCGAGATCGGGCTGACGGCGAGCGCCCGGGCGCTCCGGGGCGCCCTCTCGCGGCTCCCCCGCCCCTGAGCCGCCCGCCCACGCCGAGGGGAGCATCTGTTGCTTCCCAACCGAACAACGGCACGTGCCGACAGGCCCGGGCGAGATACGTATACTGCCGCGCCACCAGCCGAGCGGCCGTCCGTCAGCGGGCGGCCGGCGGGGGAACCACCTGCGGGCCTCACAGCCCGCCGGGGCGAATCGGTCCCGTAAAGGACCGTAGCGCCAAGTCAGCGCGAGCCCGTCAGCTCACCCCGTAGGCAATCGACGAATAGGACGGACCGACCAATCGGTATTCGACGCGTCAACGCCTATGCCGTGCTTGCGCTTGTGATCGGCGCGCTGGCCCTCCCGGCCCTGGCCCTCGCCAGCTCCGGCGGTGGCTCGGCGCTGCCAGGGGGCTCGCCGATCGACTCCGGCTCCGGCTCGGGGACCTCGCAGGCGACCGGCAGCAGCAATGCGATCCGCAACACCGACACCGGCACCTCGATCCAGAACGGCAACCTGACCGTCAGCTCGACCGGCAACGGGATCACGCTGGTCACCCGTGCCTCCACGATGCTGCGCAACCAGCTGAGCTTCAGCGGCACCGCCGCTTCCAGCCAGGCCGGGCAGACCGTGGAGATCGAGCGCCTCGGACACCAGACCAACTGGAAGTGGGCCCCGACCGTGCAGGCCACGATCGGCAGCGACGGATCGTTCAGCGCCCGCTGGCACACCAACCACATCGGCCGGTTCTCGATCCGGGCTCGCTTCGTGGGCAACACCAGCTCCTATGCCGCGTCGGCGTCGCCGACGGTGACGGTCACCGTCTACCGCCAGTCGATCGCGACGGAGTACGGGGACGGCTTCTGGGGCCACAAGACGGCGTGCGGTCAGACGCTCAAGCGCTCGACGATCGGCGTCGCCAACCGGACGCTCAAATGCGGGACCCAGGTGGCGCTCTACTACCACGGCCGCACGATGATCGTTCCGGTGATCGATCGCGGCCCGTATGCCAACCACGCCGACTGGGACCTCACCGTGGCGACCGACAACGCGATGGGAATCGACGGCACGGCCACGATCGGTGCGGTCTCGCTCCCCCAGCAGCCCTCGGGCTCCTAGAGCTCGCGGCACCGGTGGAGACAGTGGGCGCCAGGCGTCCTGCATCTCCCAGCTTGGAGCTCTACTCGGCCGGACCGTCGTCAGGAATTGCCCGGATCACCCCGACCCCGGCGGCGGCGGCCGCAAATCGCGCCTCCTCGGCCGCGTCCATCAGCTCGGCCGAGCTCGCGCCGTCCTCTCCCAGCACCGCCACGCCCACGCTCGCGCTCAACGCGGCGCCGCGCCACGGCCGTCGCTCCCGCACGGCGTCGTCGATCCGGGCGCCCAGCGCCTGAGCCCCTCCG
This sequence comes from Solirubrobacteraceae bacterium, assembly GCA_036502145.1. GTDB lineage: Bacteria > Actinomycetota > Thermoleophilia > Solirubrobacterales > Solirubrobacteraceae > Palsa-465. The sequence continues at coordinate 42,055 of DASXZB010000015.1, forward strand.
CGCGCGGTGTCCCGGGCGATGATCCAGGCCCGGGTATCGGACTCGCAGACCAGGATGTCCTGGCGGCGGACCACGCCGCGCACCGCCTGAGCAAAGTCGCCGAACGTCGCGCCGGCCTCGATCGGACTCTCCACGGCCGCCACGCGGTCGGCGTCCTCGAGCTCGGCCAGCAACAGCGACAGCGGGGACCCGCCCGCGCGTTGGATCTCCTCCTCGAGGGCCCCGATCCAGAGCGCCTGGGAGATGTCGCCCGCGTCCGCGGGCCCCGGCCACGACCGCTCCTCCGGACCTTCGACGCGCTCTTCGGCACCTTCCTCACCACCAGGCGGCGGCGCCAGGTGCATCGGCGAGGACTCGCGGGCCGGACCGTCCCCGCCGGCGGCGCGCCGCAGCGCCGCCACCCGCAGCTGCTCGGCGACCAGCGCCAGCCGCTCGGCGAGCTCGGAGACCAGCGCCGGCTCGGGGCTGCGCAGCTCTTCGCGCAGGCCGGCCCAGATCACCGCCTGCAGCGCATCGATGGCTCGCGAGATCGTCTCAGGAGTGGTGGCCCCCGCCAGCTCGCCGACGCGCGAGGCCAGTGGCGTCAGCGCGCCGTCCGGCTCCAGGCGGCGCAGATCGGTGTCGTCGGTCAGCGCCCGCAGCACCGCCTCGCATACCCGTGGTCCGTCGCGGGTCAGGTCAGCGGCCATGATCGCCGGCGCCTCGTCGAGCGGAGCCTGCTCCAGCAGAGCCATCAGCCAGCCCTTGGCGAGGTCTTCGGCGTGGGCCAGGAGCGCGTCGATCGGGGCGTCACCGACGGGCCGAGCCCGGCGACGACGAGGTGGTCCAGGCACCATCGAGGTCTTCTATATCACGCGCGGCAGTCACACCACGCTCACGCCTGGCAACCCGGAATATGCTGAGAGCCTGACATGGCTGTGTCCACGCCGCTGATCACCGTCGCGGAGGCTCGCGGGCGGGTCCTCGATGCCATCCGGCCGCTGCCCGCCGAACGGCTGCAGATCGACCGGGCCCTGGGGCGGGTGCTGGCCGAGGACGTCAACGCCGCCGGCGACGTCCCTTCCTTCCCGTGCTCGGCGATGGACGGCTACGCCGTGCACGCGGGCCCGGCGGGGCAGAGGCTGCGGATCGTCGGCGAGTCGCGCGCCGGGACGCCCTCCCAGGACTCCCTCAACCCCGGCGAGGCGATTCGCATCTCCACTGGCGCCGCGGTACCCAGCGGCGCGACCGCGGTGATCGCGCAGGAGAACGTGACGGCAGACCCGGAGACGATCGAGACGGGAGCTCCCACCGCCGAGGGCCAGAACATCCGCGGCCCCGGCGAGGACATGCGCGCCGGCAGCGAGGTGCTCAGCCGGGGCACCCGGCTCGGCGCGGTGCAGCTGGGAGCCGCGGTCGCGGCCGGGGCCGGATCGCTGCTGGTGAGCCGCAGACCGAAGGTCACCGTGCTCTGCACCGGCGACGAGCTGCGCGCGCCCGGCGAACCGCTGCATCCCGGCGAGATCCACAACTCCAACGCGCCGATGCTGACCGCACTGGCGGCCGCCAACGGAGCGCAGACTGCGCCCGCCCAGCGCCTGCCGGACGACCGCGCCGCGACCGAGCACGGGATCGAGACCGCGCTGCAGGATTCGGACGTGGTGATCATCTCGGGCGGCGTATCGGTCGGACCTCACGACCATGTCAAGCCGGCGCTGGCCACGCTCGGCGTCGAGGAGATCTTCTGGAGCGTGGCGCTTCAGCCCGGCAAGCCGACCTGGTTCGGCAGGCGCGGGGATCAGGAGTACGTCTTCGGGCTCCCCGGAAACCCGGTCTCTGCGGTGGTGACGCACTCCCTGTTCGTCGCGCCGGCGTTGGCCGGGCTCCAGGGCGCCGCGGCGCCAAGGCCGATCGAGGCGCAGGCCGCCCTGGGCGTCCCGGTCCGGCGCAACCGCCGTCGCGAGCAGGCGCTGCGGGTCCGCCTCGAGCGCGGCGGCGCCCAGACGCTGGCCTTCCCCAACGGCGCCCAGGGGTCGCACATCCTGACCTCGCTGCTCGGCGCCGATGCTCTGGCGATGATCCCGGCCGGGGAAGGTACGCTCGACGCCGGCGCCGAAGTAGCGCTCGAAGCGCTCGCTGGCTAGCTGGGAAAGCCGCATTAACCTCATTACCAGGTTGGACCTCCCTCGAAAGGGGGCACAATCGGATCGTGGCCGCTCCTCTTGTCTTGATCGCGCTGTTCCTGTCCGCATTCGCGGCGGCGCGCCGGGTGCGCCGCACCCGGCTTCCCGGCCGGGCGGTGATCGTCCCGGCGCAGGAGTCGACGGTCATCGCCCGCGACGGCGCCGTCCGCTCGGTCCAGTCAGCCGAGCTGACGATGAACCCCACCGAGCTGCGGCGGCTGTGGAGTCCCGCCAACCTCGAGAACCTGGGACGGACCTACTGGCGCTTCTTGTCTCGCGTGACCCTGGGCTTGATCAGGGTCAAGTACGACGAGGACTCGCGTTCGGTGATGTTCCTGGGACGGCCCTTCAGGCTGCTTCGCTTTGGCGCCCCCGAATACGTGCTCGACGGCGCCCACGGCGCGATCCGCTGGCGGATCCGCGACGGCCTGTTGGTCGCCCGCACCGGCCGGGGCTGCGGTTACCTGGAGCTCGACGTCAGATGCCAGCCGATCGCGGCCGACGGCCGCGCCAAGGTGAAGATCGAGGTCGAGGTGGCCAACTTCTACCCCGCGATCTCGGTCGGCTTCAGCGCACCGGTCTACAAGATGACCCAGTCGGTGATCCACGTTCTGGTGACCCACGCGTTCCTGCGCTCGCTGGGCAAGCTGCAGCTCGCCGAGTCGAAGGTCGGCCGGCTCGCCGAGCAGCCATAGCCGTCCGCGACCGGCCCTACAGGTCCCCACCGAGGATCAGGTGTAGGTGATCCCCAGCGCGCGCATCTTGGCTCGGTCGTGGCGGGCCGAGATCCGCCGCACCGTGCCCGAGCGCGAGCGCATCACCAGCGACTCGGTGGTAGCCCCGCGATCGCCCTGGTAGCGCACGCCCTGCAGCACATCGCCGTCGGTCACCCCGGTGGCCGAGAAGAACGCGTCATCGCCCTGGACCAGGTCGCCGCAGGTCAGGACCCGGTCCAGGTCGTAGCCCGCCTGCTCCGCCGCCGAGCGCTCCTCGTCGT
>DASXZB010000016.1:0-4659 GCA_036502145.1 Solirubrobacteraceae bacterium
TGCACGCTTCCCTGTACGAGCGCTCTGACGGATCCGACGGGCTGGGCTACAACACGGCGGTCGTGGTGGCCCCCGACGGGCGTCTGATCTCGCGGACCCGCAAGCTCCACATTCCGGTCACCGCCGGCTACTACGAGGACCGCTACTTTCGCCCCGGCCCTGCCGGCGGGGACGGCGGCGGCCCGTTCCCGCTGACGCCGCTGCCCACCCCGGACGGGGAGGCGCAGCTCGGCTGCCCGACCTGCTGGGACCAGTGGTTCCCCGAGCTGGCCCGCGCCTACTCAATCGAGGGCGCCGAGGTGCTGATCTACCCGACGGCGATCGGCTCCGAGCCCGACCACCCCGATTTCGATACCGAGCCTCTGTGGCAGAAGGTGATCGTGGCCAACGGGGTGGCCAACGGGACCTTCATGGTCGCCGTCAACCGGATCGGGTTCGAAGATCCGCTGACCTTCTACGGCTCGAGCTTCATCTCCGATCCCTACGGCCGGGTGCTGGTGCAGGCCTCGCGTGACCAGCCCGCGGTGCTGGTGGCCGACCTCGACCTCGACCAGCGCCGTGACTGGCTCGAGCTGTTCCCGTTTCTCACCACCCGCCGGCCCGACGCCTACGCGGTCCTCACCAGGACCTAGACCTCGGCCTAGATCAGACCGCTGGGCGCAGGGCGTCGAGAAACGGCTCGCGGGCCAGGCCGTAGAGGATGCCCGCGGCGCGGGTGGTGACGCTCGCGGTCCGAACACGTAGGCCACCAGGGCGGGTCCGTCGAGCAGGATCACCGCGTCGGTGGCGCCGATCGAGGCGGCCTGGAGTGCGTAACCCAGGACCAGCGTATAGGCCCCGCCCCGCCGGTCGGCCAGGCCGGCTGCGAATGGCGCCACCAGGGCCGCCGGAACCCGCCGCACGACAGCGATCACTCCAGCCGCGGTCGTTCCGCCGCGCTGATACGCGTAGACCAGGATCGCCGTCCAAACCGCGTACTCCGACAGCGAGAAGCCGGCGAACGCCAGTTCCATCCGCCGTAGTCGCGGGTTGGCGAACACCCGCGACAGCACCGCCCCCGTACCTCGCATGGCGGCGATCGTATCCGCGCAGCGGGGCTCACATAAGCTCTTTGCTCACACTCGACCAAGAGGGGGATCCGCGAATGGGAGACCGGCGACGCACGTGCGTGATCGGAGCCGGCGTCAGCGGCCTGGTCGCCGCCAAGGCGCTGGGCGATTGGGGCGTGCCCTACACGTGCTTCGAAGCGTCAGACGACGTGGGCGGGAACTGGTATTTCGGCAACCCCAATGGCCGTTCGTCGGCCTACCGGTCGCTGCATATCGACACCTCCAAGAGCGCGATCAGCTTCGCGGACTTCCCGCTCGACGATCGCTACCCCGACTTTCCTCACCACACGGAGATCCACCGGTTCCTGCGCGAGTACGCCGAGCGCTTCGCGTTGCGCGAGCGGATCCGCTTTCAGACCGTGGTGGCGCGCGCCGAGCGCCGAGACGGGGGCGGGTGGCTGATCCACACCGACGACGGCGAGACGCACGAGTTCGAGGCGCTGCTGGTCTGCAACGGCCATCACTGGGATCCGTCGCTGCCCGAGTTCCCGGGTCACTTCTACGGGGCGACCCTGCACTCGCACCACTACATCGATCCCAGCGACCCGCTTGACCTGTACGGCAAGCGCGTGGTGGTGGTGGGGATCGGCAACAGCGGGGTCGACATCACCTCCGAGCTGTCTCGCAAGGGGGTGGCCGAGCGGGTGATCATCTCCACTCGTAGCGGTGCCTGGGTGATCCCCAAGTACGCCTTCGGCCGCCCGGTCGACCAGGTCGTCAAGACGATCCCGTGGATCCCGCTCGATCTCCAGCACCGGTTCGCCCAGGTGCTCCCGCGTCTGGTCGCAGGTCGGATGGAGAGTTTCGGGTTGCCTCATCCCAACCACCGATTCCTCGAGGCGCATCCCACCGTGTCCAGCGAGCTGCTGCTCCGGCTCGGCTCCGGCGACGCGATGGCCAAGCCCGACATCGAGGAGCTGCTCGGCGATCGGGTCCGCTTCACCGACGGCACCGTCGAGCCGGTCGACGCGATCATCTACGCCACCGGCTACAAGATCGCCTTCCCGTTCTTCGATCCGGAGTTCATCTCCGCTCCGGCCAACCAGCTGCCGCTCTACAAGCGGATGTTCAAGCCGGGCCTCGACGACCTCGCCTTCATCGGGCTGGGCCAGGCGATTCCGACCATCTTCCCGTTCGCCGAGTGTCAGGCCAAGCTCGCCGCGCGCTGGCTGGCGGGCGACTGGGCGCTGCCGCCGGTGTCCGAGATGGCGTCCGAGATGCGTCGTGACCAACGCCGCCACGGCCACTGGGTCGAGCGCCAGCGCCATACGATCGAGCTCGACTACTACGTCTACGAGTATGACCTGCGCAAGCGCGTGCTGCCCGCGGGTCGCGAGCGGGCGCGGGCGCTGGCCGGGGCCTGAACCAGTGGGCGCGGGCACTGGCCGCCGCTGAGGCCGCGCGATCCCGGCGGCCGACGCCGGCGCCGACGTCCACAACGGCTGCGTGACCATGGTGGGCGTGCGTTCGGTTCCAAGCCATTCACGTTTGGCTGATCGATACGAACGCTTTGCACCCATAGCGTGCATTCGGTTCCAAGCCACCCTTTTGGCGGCGATCCGGGGCGTCCCGAGGCCCGCCGACGCGTAACAGGGCCGAGCGCCGAGCGCCTTTTCGAGGTGGGGCGGCTTCTCAGGGCCCAAGCCGGGCAAGAGTGGACGCGCACCTAGCGGGCCAGCTTCTTGCCCGGGTTGAGCAGCCCCTTGGGGTCCAGCAGCCGCTTGATCGACTCGTGCAGGCTGACCGCGGCAGGCGGCCATTGACGGGCCAGCGCGCCACGCTTGAGAAACCCGAGCCCGTGCTCGCCTGAGACCGAGCCGCCCAGCTCGGAGGCCAGCGTGAACAGCTCGGCCGCCGCCTCCTTGGCTCGGGCCAGCTCGTCCGGGTTGGTGCGGTCGAGCATGAAGGTCGAGTGGAGGTTGCCATCCCCCGCGTGGCCCCAGCTGCAGGCGGGCAGGCGGTGCCGGGCCCCGATCTCGCGGGTGGCGGCGATCGCCTCGGCCAGGCGCTCCAGCGGTACCACGATGTCCTCGGACACCTTGCCCCCACGACGGGCGCTGATCGGGATCGAAGCGCCGGCCCGCCACCGCCAGAGCTGATCGATCGCTCGGCGATGGTTCGCCACGTACAGGTCGACTGCGTTCTCGCCCAACGCCTCGACCAGCTCGGTGCGCACCCGATGCGCCTCGGCGGCCGAGCCGTCGGCTTCCACGATCAGCATGAACGCGGCGGCGCGGGGCACCGGCTGGGGGAAGGACGTGGCCGAGGCGGCCAGCGCGCCCTCGTCGAGGTACTCGATTGCCGCCGGCACCAGCCCCGACCCCATCACGGTGGCCATCGCGTCGCACCCGGCCTCGGCGCTGGTGTAGAAGGCCACCACGGGGAGTTGCGCCTCGGGCGCAGGGATCAGTTTGAGCCAAGCTGCGGTGATGATGCCCAGGGTCCCCTCGGATCCGATCAGCAGTGACTTGATGTCGTAACCGGCCACGTCCTTTCGGATCGGGCCGCCGATCCGCACCAGCTCGCCGGGCGCCAGCACGACCTCTAGCCCGGTCACCCAATTGCCGGTCACCCCGTACTTGAACGCGTGCGGCCCCCCAGCGTTGGTGGCGATGTTGCCGCCGATCTGAGACTGCTCCGCAGCACCTGGGTCGGGTGCGAACAACAGCCCGTTCTCCCGCGCCAGGCGCGCCACGTCAGCGGTGGCCAGCCCGGCCTCCACCCACATACGCCACAGCTCGGGCGCCAGCGAGCGCACCGCTCGCAGGCGCTCCAGGGCGACCACCACCCCACCCTCGGTGGGCACCGCGCCGGCGGCCAGACCGGTGCCGCCCCCGCGCGCCACCACCGGGACGTCGTGGTCATAGCACCAGCGCATCACGCCGGCCACCTGCTCGGGGTGGGTCGGCAGCACGATCGCCTCGGCGTGACCGTGGAGCTCGCTGGCCTCGCTCGCGTCGGTCAGGTACTGGCGGGTGGTGCCCGCCAGCACGACGTCGTCGCCCAGCAGCCGGCGGAGCTCGCGTTCGGCCTTCACGGCCGCGCTTACTCGGCCAGCTCGCGCAGCAGCTCGACAATCTCGCCGCTGCCCCCGTAAAACTTGAACGGGCGCGGTACCTCACGCGTGGACATCGCTCTCCCTTCGTTGTCAGGCACGCATCCTACGCGGGCGCCCGGGTACCGCTGGCCAGTGGGAACGCGTAGTACACGGCGATCGCCGCGCAGATGAACAGCGTCAGGTAGGCCGACACGAAGGCCAGGCCGGTGGCCAAGGCGTATGGGATTAGGCCGGTGATCGTCCGGCCGAGGATCTGCCGGCGCTGCTCGAGCGGCAGGTCGCTGGACAGCATGTGCACCTTGACCAGCAGGATGTGACGGTTCAGGGCGGCGAAGAACAGTGACATGACCAGGAGCGAGCCGCTGTACACGACCGCCGCCGCCACCTGTCCGTCGGGGTGGCGCAGATAGGTGGCCATCAGCTCAGTGGCGAACGGCAGGATTCCGATGCTCATCAGCAACAGCAGGTTGAGGATCAGGATCGAGTGGTCGG
>DASXZB010000017.1:0-9117 GCA_036502145.1 Solirubrobacteraceae bacterium
CGAGGATCAGCTGGCGCAGGTCGGGCCCGGCGGCCGACTTGGGCGCGCGCCCCAGGGCCAGGGCCCCGGCCGGGGTGGCGACCTTCAGCGCCAGGACGAGCTCGTCGAAGCGGCCGTAGCCGGCCGAGGCCTGGCCGCTGGAGCGAGCGGCCGCAAAGCCGCCGAGCGTGGCGTATTCGAATGACTGCGGGAAATGGCCGATCGTGTAGCCGCGCTCGCCGAGCCGGGCTTCGGCCTCGGGACCGCGCAGTCCCGGCTCCAGTACGGCCAGGCGTGACTCCTCGTCGAGCGACTTCAACGCGTCGAGGCGCCGCAGGTCGAGTGCGACCGACCCGGCGAACCCGTCCGCCTCCGGCGTCAGGCCGCCCACCACCGAGGTGCCGCCGCCGAACGGCACCACCACCACCCGGTGCTCGGTGCACAGCCGCAGGATCGCCATGATCTCGTCGTGCGACCCCGGCGTGATCACCAGGTCGGGCGCGGCGAGCGGTCCACCGGAGCGCACGGCCAGCAGGTCGAGCGTGGATTTTCCGCGCGCGTGGCGGGCCCGCGCCTGGTGATCCGAGCGCGCGTGCTGATCGCCGACGGTCGCCGCCAGCGCTCTGGCGGCCGGTTCCGGGAGACGAACCGGGACCAACTCGACGGTGTCGATCGCGGCTCGGACCGGCGTGGCTTTGCGGACCCCCAGCGCCTGGCTCACCAGGATGCGCAGCGATTCGGGCAGCGGCGCGGCCTGTTCCGGATCGCCCCAGCCCGACCAGGAGAGCTCGGTGCGGTCGCGGGATGGGGGCGCTGCGGCCATGGCGCGGACCGTATCTGGCTCAGCGCGACCGTTGCTGCCGCTGGGATCTAGGAGCTGCGCCAGTGCGGGATCGCCAGCACGATCAGCCGCAGCCGCCGGGCGGTCAGGGCGGCGATCTCGGTCTCGGCCTCGGGCAGTGGCGAGTCGGGTGACAGGGTCGTGCCGGCCACCTCGAGCATCGATTCGATCGCCGCGATCATCACGTCCACGAACAGCCCCGCCAGCATCTGCAGGTCGGTGGTGCTCCAGCCACGCAGGATCGGGAAGCGCGCCAGATCGGTGGCCAGCTCGCTGGCGAACAGCCGGATTTCGGTCCGGATGGTGTGACGCAGGACCGTGTTGCCCGACGACCTGGTATCCGCCAGGAAGGCGAAGTGGCGGCGGTGTTGGCGGACGTGCTCGACCAGGATCTGCACCGAGCTCTCGATCACGTGCTCGGGGGATGGCCCGCCCTCCCGCGCCTCGCGCAGCATCGAGCGCAGCGTCCGCACCGACTCGTCGACGAGCGCCAACCCCAGCTCGTCGATGCTCTCGAAGTGGCGGTAGAAGGCCGCCGGCACCACGCCCGCCGCGTGGGTGACCCGGCGGATGCTGAGCCGATCGAAGCTGATTCCGGCCTCCATCTGATCAAGCGCGGCGTCGAGGAGCGCCTGGCGCGTGTGCTGGCGGCGCTCGGCCTGCGAGCGCCGTTGGCGCGGGGCCGGCTTCGAGCGCCGGCGATGGCTTGCGCTGTGTGGTGTACGCCTGTTCACGATTCGTGTGTGAATGGGGTCACAGGAGCCAGTTTACCCGTTGCCAACCTCGGAAAGACTTGCCATCATACTTAGTGAACAGACGTACACTAAGAGCGATTGGGAGATGACCACACTTAGTTCTACACAGACCAGCGGAGCCGGCCGTCGTGCCGGCGGCGGAATGGCCAGGCGAGTCCTGGGCTCGCAGTTCGTCGACCTGCTGCTCGGCCCGCACGGCGTCGACCGCTACCTGGAGCTGGTCCGGCCGTCGATGACGGTGTCCGACGCGCGGGCCGAGGTGGTCGAGGTTCGGAGCCAGACCGCGCGCAGTGTCACCCTGTCGCTGCGCACCAACGCGGCCTGGGGCGGCTTTCAAGCCGGGCAGTTCGTACGCGCCGGATTTGAGATCGACGGGGTTCGGCGCACCCGGACCTACTCGCCGGCCTGCTCTGAGCACCGCAGCGACCGCGGACTCGAGCTGACGGTCACCGAGCACCCGCAGGGAGTGGTGTCGGGCTACCTATGCGATCGGCTCGAGCCGGGCTCGATCGTCCATCTCGGTTCCGCCCAGGGCGAGTTCGTCCTGCCGGCCGAGCGTCCCCAGCGGCTCGTGCTGATCAGCGGCGGCAGCGGCATCACGCCGGTCATATCGATGTTGCGCACGCTGTGCGACGAGGGCCTGCCGGGCGAGATCAGGTTCATCCACTACGCGCGGACCAGGGCCGACTGGCTGTATGAGCGCGAGGTTCGCGAGCTGGCCCGGCGCCATCCCGGCATCGAGGTCCGCTTCCTGGCCACGCGGGAGGGCGATGGCCATCTCGACGCGGCCGCGCTGGGCGACGTCGGCGCCTCCAGCTGGGGTGCGGTCTGTGGACCGCCGACGCTGATCGACGGCGCCCGCGACGCTTGGAGCGGGCGGGGCGGCGACCAGCGGCGCCTGTTGTCTGAGACCTTCACCCCGCCCACGATCACCCTCAGCGGAGATTCGGCTCAGGGCTCGCTGCGATTCCTGCGCAGCGACCGGACGGCCGCGATCGGCGCCGGGACACTGCTCGAGCAGGCCGAGGCCGCCGGGCTGTCGCCGGAGTTCGGCTGCCGGATGGGCATCTGCCACACCTGCACCTGCCGCAAGGTGGCCGGCCCGGTTCGCAACGTGCTCACCGGACAGGTCTCCGACGAGGAGGACGAAGACATTCAGCTCTGCATCTCGGCCCCCGCGGGGGACGTGGCGCTGGAGCTCTGAACCCTGACCCAGGAATTGCCGCACGCGACGGACGAATTGAGAACCCAACGGAGGAAATTGAGAATGAGTCTTTCCAGCAATCTCACCCCCGCGCAGGTGGACGCACTCGGCGACGAGCTCGACGAGCTCCGCGGGCGCGTGATCATGGACCTCGGCGAGCGCGACGCCAACTACATCCGCAACGTGATCAAGGCCCAGCGGGGCCTGGAGATCGGCGGCCGGGCGCTGCTGTTCGCCGGCTTTCTGCCGCCCGCCTGCCTGGGCGGAACGGCTGCTCTGGCGCTGTCGAAGATCCTCGACAACATGGAGATCGGCCACAACGTCATGCACGGCCAGTACGACTGGATGAAGGATCCGGGACTGGACTCGGCGCGCTTTGAATGGGACACGGCGTGCCCCGGTGACCAGTGGCGCCACTCCCACAACTACATGCATCACACCCACACCAACGTGCTGGGCAAGGACCGGGACATCGGCTACGGCGTGCTGCGCATGTCCGAGGACCAGCCGTGGCGCCCTCGCGACATCGGCAACCCCGTCTACGCGGCCCTGCTGGCGGCCCTGTTTCAGTGGGGCGTGGCGGTCCACGATCTCGAGGTCGAGCGGATCGAGGCCGGCGAGATCGAGCTCAGTGACAAGCGCGACATCCTCAGCGCGATCTGGCGCAAGGGCCGCCGGCAGGTGCTCAAGGACTACGTGGCGTTCCCGCTGCTGGCCGGTCCGGCGGCGCCATTCGTGCTGGCCGGGAACCTGACCGCCAACCTGACCCGGAACCTGTGGTCGTTCATGATCATCTTCTGCGGCCACTTCCCGGCCGGGGTCGAGGAGTTCTCCGAGGAGGAGGTCGAGAACGAGACCCGCGGCGGCTGGTACCTGCGCCAGATGCTGGGCTCGGCCAACCTGGAGGGAAGCCGGCTGTTTCACATCCTCAGCGGCAACCTCTCACACCAGATCGAGCACCACCTGTTCCCTGACATTCCCGCTCACCGCTACGCCGAGATCGCCGTCGAGGTGCGGGAGATCTGCGAGCGCTACGGCCTGCCCTACAACACCGGGCCACTGCGCAAGCAGTTCGGATCGGTGGTCAAGAAGATCGTGCGGCTGGCGCTGCCCGGAAGCGAGGGAGATGGCGAGGGAAACTCTGAGCCGGCGCCGGAGCCCGAGCTGGCACTCGCTGCCTGAGCGACGGCCGCTCCGGCCCCCGCTGCCTGAGCGACGGCCGGTCCGGCCCCCGCTGCCTGAGCGACGGCCGGTCCGGCCGGACCGGCAGACGCCGCACGATCCGTTACCGCGGGCGTAGGCTTTCCCATAACGCGATCCAACGGGAGAGAGCATGCGCGAAGGCCTGATGATGGACGATTACCCTCTGTCGCTGACCGCGGTGGTGGAGCGCGCGGAGCGGCTCAGCGGCTGGCGCGAGGTGGTGTACCGCCGCCCCGACGGATCGGTCGACCGAACCACGCTCGGCGCCTGCGCCGAGCGGGCGCGGCGACTCGGCGCCTCACTCGCCGAGCTGGGGATCGGACCCGGTGACCCGGTGGCCACGATGCTCTGGAACCAGCCCGAGCACCTGGAGCTGTACTTCGCGCTCCCCTCCATGGGCGCTGTGCTGCACACGCTCAACCCGCGGCTTCACCCCGACGAGCTCACGTTCATCGTCAACGACGCCGAGGATCGCGCCATCGTCGTCGACGAGACGCTGCTGGAGGCGTTTGAAAGCTTCAGCGGCGGGCGTGACTTCGACCACGTGATCGTGGTCTCACGCTCGGGCTCGGTCCCCGACGGCTATCTGGACTACGAGTCGCTGATCGACCGCGCCGAGCCGATGGAGTGGCCGGAGGCCGACGAGCGCAGCGCCGCAGCCATGTGTTACACGTCGGGCACCACGGGACGGCCCAAGGGCGTTGCCTACTCGCACCGCTCGCTGGTCCTGCACTCGCTGGTGGCCGCGCTGCCCGACGCCAACTGCCTGTCCTCACGCGACACGCTGCTGCCGGTGGTCCCGATGTTCCACGCCAACGCCTGGGGACTGCCGTACGCGGCGGCGATGGTCGGCGCCGGTCTGGTCCTCCCCGGTCCCAAGCTCGACCCGGTCAGTGTCCTGGATCTGTTCGCGGCCGAGAAGGTGACGATCTCGGCCGGCGTGCCGACCGTCTGGATGGCGGTGCTGCAGGCGCTCGACGCCGAGCCCGACCGCTGGGACGTGAGCTCGCTGCAGCGGCTGCTGGTCGGCGGCTCGGCGGCGCCCAAGAGCCTGATCGAGGGACTCGACCGCCACGGCCTGACGCTCGTCCACGCCTGGGGGATGACGGAGACGTCGCCTCTGGCGACCGTCTGCCGGCTGACGCGGGAGCTCGACGACGCGCCCGAGCACGATCGCTACGACTACCGGAGCCGGCAGGGGACCCCGGTGCCGTTCGTCGAGATCCGGGCCCGGGGCGACGACGGAGAGCTGGTGGCGTGGGACGACGAGGCGATGGGCGAGCTCGAGGTCCGTGGGCCCTGGGTGGCCCGCGCCTACCACCAGGGCCAGGGCGAGGACAAGTTCACCGACGACGGCTGGTTTCAGACCGGCGACGTGGTCAAGATCGACTCCCGCGGGTGCATCCGCATCTGCGACCGATCCAAGGACCTGGTCAAGTCCGGCGGCGAGTGGATCTCGTCGGTCGACCTCGAGAACCTGCTGATGGCCCACCCCGCGGTCGCCGAGGCGGCGGTGATTGCGATCCCCGACGAGCGCTGGGGGGAGCGGCCGCTGGCGGCTGTCGTCCTGGGCGAAGGACAGGAGGCCACGGCCGAGGACCTGCGCTCTCACCTGGCCCAGGAGTACGCCAAGTGGCAGCTCCCGGACCGCTTCGAGTTCATCGACGAGATCCCGCGAACCGCCACCGGGAAGTTCAAGAAGACTGCGCTGCGCGAGAAGTTCGTGGAGAGCAAGGTTTAGGCGCTCAGTGGATCTAGGCGCCCCGCGGGTCTAGGTGCCCAGCCGCTTCTTCTGCACCTTGCCGAGCTCGTTGCGCGGCAGCTCGTCGAGGAACCTGATCTCCCGCGGGCGCTTGTGGGGCGCGAGCTGGCCGGCGACGTGATCGATCAGCTCCTGGGCCTGCACCTGAGCTCCCTCGCGCACGGTGACCCACGCCACCACCCGCTCGCCGAGGTCGTCGTCGGGCTCGCCGGTGACGGCGGCGTCGTCGACCCCTCCGTGGTCGCGCAGCGAGGTCTCGATCTCGCCGGCGCCGATCTTGTAGCCGCCGCTCTTGATCAGGTCCGTGGCGCGTCGGCCGACGATGCGGATGAAGCCGTCGGCGTCCCGGGTGGCCATGTCCCCGGTTCTGAACCAGTCGCCGTGCATCGCGGCCGCGGTCTCCCGGGGGCGGTTCAGGTACTCCAGGAACAGGTTGGGCCCCCGGACCTCGATCTCGCCGATCGTCTCGCCGTCGGACGCGTCGATGGTGTGTCCGTCGTCGTCCACGAGCCGCAGTTCCACGCCCGGCAGCGCGGTGCCCACCGAGCCGGGACGCGGCTCGCCGTCGGCCCGGATCGCGGTGTTCATCAGCGTCTCTGACATTCCGTAGCGCTCGACGACGCCACGGCCGGTCAGGCGCCGCAGCCGCTCGTGCTCGGAGGCCGGCAGCGCCGCCGATCCCGAGACGAGCAGCCGGGCGCTCCCCAGGGCCTGCGCCAGGGCGTGTGACTCGGCGGCAGCGTCGGCGAGGCGGCGGTACATGGTCGGCACGGCGAACAGCACCGTCGCACCGGCTACGAAGGCGTCCTTCACCCCATCGGTGGAGAACCGTCCCAGATGGACCGCCGTGCCGCCGCGGCGGACCGGTCCCAGAATCCCGATCACCAGGCCGTGGACGTGAAACAGCGGCAGGCCGTGGACCACGACGTCACGGTCGGTCCAGTCCCAGGCGTCGGCCAGTGCGTCGAGGTTGGAGGAGACCGCCCGGCGCGGGAGCACGGCGCCCTTGGGTGGGCCGGTCGTCCCGGAGGTGTAGACGAGCAGCGCGGGGGCCTCGGGGTCGAGCTCGGCGTTGTCGGCGGTCGCATCATCGGGGCTCCCGTTGAGAGCGACCTCCAGCGTCGCCCGGCCCGCGAACGCCTCGGGCACCGGCGCTCGCGGTGCCAGCAGCAGCGCCTCGGGCTCGGCGTCCTCGACGATGTGGCCCAGCTCTCCGCTCCCTGACTTGGGGTTGATCGGAACCGCCGGCACGCCCGCCAGCAACGCGCCGATCACTGCCACGCAGGTCTCGATCCGCGGCTCGGCCATGACCGCGACCCGGGAGTGGCCTTCCACGCGGCGGGCCACGTCGGCCGCCGCGCCGCGCAGCTCCAGGTAGGAGAGCGAACGCCCCGGGAACGAGAGCGCGACCCGGTCCGGCGGGGCGCCGAGTGACGGAAACAGCGGCTCGCTCACCGCTGGACTTCCGCTCGGCCATGGCACACACTGCGCTCGTGGCAGTCACCGATCGTGTCGACCTCGACCTGCTGGCCGCAGTGCAGCAGCGGGTGCTGTGGCTGGCGACGTCGATCATCCACCATGCCAACAAGGTGAGGCGCACCCCGTCGGGCGTCAAGGTCGGGGGCCATCAGGCCTCCTCGGCGTCGATGGTGTCGATCATGACCGCGCTGTACTTCGAGTTCCTGCGCGATCCCGACCGGGTCTCGGTCAAACCCCACGCCTCGCCGGTTCTGCACGCGATCGACTATCTCCTGGGTTGGCTCGACGAGCGCTACCTGACCACCCTGCGGGAGTTCGGCGGGCTGCAGAGCTACCCCAGCCGGCTCAAGGACCCGGTCCCGGCCGACTTCTCGACCGGCTCGGTGGGCATCGGGGCGACGGCGCCGATCTGGAGCGCGCTGGCCCACCGCTACGTGGCCGGCCACTTCGAGGTGCCGCGCGGCGGGCGCCAGGTGTCGCTGGTCGGCGACGCCGAGCTGGACGAGGGGGCGTGCTGGGAGGCCGTGGTCGACCCGGTCGTCTCGCAGCTCGGCGAAGTGCTGTGGATCGTGGACGTCAACCGGCAGTCGCTGGACCGGGTGGTGCCCGACATCGCAGCCGGGCGGCTGGCGGCGATGTTCGAGGCGGCCGGTTGGCACGTGATCACCGTCAAGTACGGGCGCCGCCTGACCGAGCTCTACGAGCGCGACGGCGGAGCGGCCCTGCGCGAGCGGATCGACTCGATGACCAACGAGGAGTACCAGCGCAACCTGCGGGCGTCGGCAGCCGAGCTGCGGGAGCGGCTGCCGGCGGGACCGCGGCGGCGCGACCTGCAGCGCCTGATCGGCGATGTCGGGGATGAGAAGCTGATGGCGGCGGTGCGGGATCTGGGTGGTCACGATCTGGAGCTGGTGCTGGAGGCGCTGCGACAGGCCGACGCGGTCATGGATCGACCTTCGGTGATCTTCGCCTACACGATCAAGGCCTGGAGGCTGCCCACCGAGGGCCATCCGGCAAACCACTCGGCGCTGCTCGACGACGCGCAGTGGCGGGCGCTGGCTCCCGAGCTCGGGGCCGACGCATCCGATCCGTGGGCCAGGTTCGGCGAGGGGTCGCCCGAGGCCGAGCTGTGTGCGCGCGCCGCCGCCCGGCTGCGGCGTGAGCCGGTGGCGCCGACCGCTCCGCCGCAGATCCCGGCCTCGCTGGGGCGCGAGCACGCCGGCAAGGTGTCGACCCAGCAGGCCTTCGGCCGGCTGTTCGTCGATCTGGCCCGGCAGGCTCCGGAGGTGGCCGAGCGCGTGGTCACGGTGAGCCCGGACGTGGCCTCGTCGACCAACCTCGGCGGATGGATCAACCACGCCGGGATCTGGCATCTCGGCGAGCGGATCGACTGGTTCGCCGATGACACCGACACCCTGGTGCGCTGGCGCGAGTCACAGCACGGCCGCCACATCGAGCTGGGGATCGCCGAGGGCAACCTCGTCGGCCTGCTCACGGAGCTGGGCCTTACCTGGGCGCGCGACGGCGAGCCGCTGCTGCCGATCGGAACGCTCTATGACCCGTTCGTAAACCGGGCGCTGGAGCCGTGGTCGTTCGGCCTCTACGCCGGCGCGCAGTCGATCCTGGTCGGCACCCCGTCCGGGGTGACGCTGGCGCCGGAGGGCGGCGCGCACCAGTCGATCATCACTCCGTCGGTGGGCCTCGAGCAGCCGCGCTGCGTGGCCTGGGAGCCCGCGTTCGGCCAGGACCTGGAATGGACCCTTCTGGCGTCGCTGGCCGCGCTCGGCCGCCCCGGCGGATGGTCGGCCTACTTCCGGCTGACCACTCGGCCGATCGACCAGAGCCTGTCCGAGCTCCCGGCCGACGCGGAAGCGCAGGCGCAGCGGCGCGCCCA
>DASXZB010000018.1:0-80937 GCA_036502145.1 Solirubrobacteraceae bacterium
CGTGACGGCGGCCGTCAAAACGATGGTCGTCGCGTCGTCCAAGCTTGTTGTTGTGGGTGTGCGGACGGGGCGTCCGTTTCCGCCGCGCGCCGCGGAGGAGTTCTGGGACGAATCGTTTGACCGTGACTGCGCGAGCGCGGCGGGAACGGACGCCCCCGCCCGCCCTCCTGCGGCGCTGGGCGCCGCGCCGATAGCCACGCCTCGCGACCGTCCCGGGCCGGCTGATCGCCACTGGCCGACTGGCCGCCACCGGCCGACTGGCCGCCCCGGGCTGCTGATCGTCAACGTCGCATTCTGGGGGCGGCGGCCTTGCATTCTGTGACAAACCCGGATTCCGCCGCCGGATTTGTCGCCATCAGCCCTTCACAGCTACGTCTGGTGACAATCCCGGGCGAGCGTCTTGGCTTTGTCGCAGAATCGACCCCCGGTCGGGCAGCGGACCGCCTGCCTGGACCCGCGGAGCGGTCGGGCAGCGGACCGCCAGCCTGGACCCGCGGAGCGGCTGCGCCGGCCGGCGCGAGCCTCCCGTCGGACCGCAAGCCCCTCCCTCCGGGCTTGACCGGGGCGGGCTCGGCTTGGGGGCCGGGCTTGCTTGGGGGCGGGCTTGGCTTGGGGGGCCGGGCTTGACTGGAGGCGGGCTTGGCTTGGGGGGCCGGGCTTGACTGATGGCGGGGGTTGACGGGGAGCGGAGGTGGCTCTTTGTTCGGCCGGCGCGGCTAGGATGCCCGGCGGCTTGCGCATGGGGCGCCCGCCGGGTCTGAGGAGGTTGGGATGACGGGTCGGTGGCGGTTGCTGTTGGCAGGTCTGCTGGTGGTGCTCGTGGCCGCAGCGGCGGCGCAGCCTGCGGGGGCGAAGGGGCCCAAGCGGCAGACGGAGTTCTACGTGGCGCTGGGGGACTCGTACGCGGTGGGCTATCAGGACAGCGTCAAGCACACGACTCGCAACGGCTACGTCAACCAGCTCGTCCCGCTGGCGGCCAAGCGCGGTTACCGCTTCAAGCTGCTCCAGCTGGGGTGTGGGGGCGCCACCACCGAGTCGATGCTGGCGCAGATCGACTGCCCGGCGGGGGCCCGGGCCCCCGGAGCGCCCGCCTACCCGCACCAGACCCAGACCCAGGCCGCCGTCGCATTCATCTCAAAGCACCGCGGTCACGTCGGTCTGGTGACGGTCTCGATCGGCGGCAACAACATCGACGCCTGCATCGCGCTGCCTGATCCGTTGACCTGCGTGGCCAAGCGGATGCCCGCCGCGATCGCCAACCTGACCACGATCGTCAAGCGCCTCCGGGCCGCCGGCGGTAAGCGAATGATGATCATCGGCTCGACCTATCCCGATGTCGCGCTCGGGGCCTGGGTCCGTCCTGACACGTTCGGGGCCGGCCGCTTTGATCTGGCCACCGACTCGCTGACGGCGTTCGCCCGATACATCAATCCCGGCTTGAAGAAGGCCTACGGCAGAGCCGGCGCCAAGTTCGTCGACGTAACCGCCGCCACCGGGGCCTACGGGCCGTTTGTCACCAGGGTGGCGGCCCCGTACGGCCGGATCCCGGTCCCGGTGGCCGAGGTCTGCAGGCTGACGTTCTTCTGCAACCTGATCGGCATCCACATGACGACGGCCGGCTGCGGGATCATCGCCCGCCTCGAGGCCGCGCTGCTCCCCAGGCTCCCCGCCGCCAAGCCGCGCTGAGCGGCCACCCGCCGGAGGGGTGAGGACAGCCCCGCGCCGAGGGGTGAGGACAGCCCCGCCCCGAGCGGTGAGGACACCCGCGCCGAGGGGTGAGGACAGCCCGCCCGGAGGCTCTGCAGAGCAAACCCCGCATCGAGCGGGAACCCCGTCAGCGCGGACGCCGCGCCCGAACATATATTCGGACCAGAGCCATGAGCACCGTTCAGAGCATCGCCGTCCCGCCCCACAACCTCGAGGCCGAGAAGTCGGTGCTGGGCGCAGTGCTGCTCGACGAGCGCCACCTGCACTCGCTCCTGGTCGAGGAGCAGCTGCGGCCCCAGCACTTCTATCGCGAGCAGTACGGAGCGGTGTTCGAGGCGATGCTGACCCTGTACGAGAATGACCGCAAGATCGACCACCTGACGGTCGCCGAGACGCTGCGGCAGCACAGCCGGCTCGACGAGATCGGCGGCCCGGAGGCGATCGACGAGCTGGCCGGCTGGGTCCCGGCCGCCGGTCACGCCCGCGAGTACGGGCGGATCGTGCGCGACAACGCGCAGATGCGGGCGTTGCTCAGGACCTCCTACGAGATCCAGGCCAGCCTGGTGGCCCGCGAGGCGCCGGCGCGCGACCTGGTGGAGCGCGCCGAGCGCGCCGTGCTCGAGGTGGCCCACGACGACCGCCAGAAGAAGATCCGGTCGATCGCCGACATCCTCGACGACGAGACCGACAAGCTGCACCGGTTGTCGGTGGCCAAGACGCCGCTGACCGGTACCCCGTCCGGGTTCAAGGACCTCGACGAGAAGACCGG
Organism: Solirubrobacteraceae bacterium; assembly: GCA_036502145.1. Taxonomy (GTDB): domain Bacteria; phylum Actinomycetota; class Thermoleophilia; order Solirubrobacterales; family Solirubrobacteraceae; genus Palsa-465. Next base: position 2,477 of record DASXZB010000018.1, read on the forward strand.
GGGATTTCAGCCCGGCAACCTGGTCGTGATCGCGGCCCGGCCGTCGATGGGCAAGTCGGCGCTGGTCGCCAACATGGCCGAGAACGCCGTGCTGGCGGGCCACGCGGTGGCGCTGTTCTCACTGGAGATGTCCGAGTCCGAGCTCGCCCAGCGCTTCGTCGCCTCCCAGGCCCGGATCAAGGGCGAGGATCTGCGCCGGGGCAAGGTCCCCGAGCACCGGTGGCCGAAGATCCTGGAGGCCTGCCAGCGCCTCGCCCAGGCCCCGATGTACGTCGACGACTCGAGCGACACCGGCGTGCTCGAGGTGCGAGCCAAGGCGCGGCGGCTGCACCACCAGGTGCCAGGCGGCCTGGGGCTGATCATCATCGACTACCTGCAGCTGATGCGCCACGAGGGCCGGGTGGAGAGCCGCGTCGAGCAGGTGGGCCAGATCAGCCGCGGGCTCAAGGGGCTGGCGCGCGAGCTCAACGTGCCGGTGATCGCCCTCTCGCAGCTCAGCCGTGCCGTCGAGCAGCGCGGCGGCGAGAAGAAGCCGATCCTCTCTGATTTACGAGAATCCGGTCAAATAGAGCAGGATTCTGACCTCGTCATGTTCATCTACCGCGAGGAGTACTACGACAAGGACTCCGAGCGGCCGGGCGAGGCGGACATCATCATCGCCAAGCACCGCAACGGGCCGGTCGGCGATGTCGTGCTGACGTTCCAGAAGGAGTACCCGAAGTTCGCCAACTATGCCGGGGAGCGGTTCGAGCCGTGAGCGACGAGTGTCCGTTTGGGTTGTGCGACGGCGCCGGTTTTCGCTACGACGAGCAGACCAACACGGCGTTTGACTGCCGCTGCCGGCCCCAGCGGGTGGCTCGGGCCAAGGCGCGCAGCCTGTCGGCGGTGATCCCCCGCCGCTACCGGGACGTGTCGTTCGACCGGCCCCCGGCGAGCGAGATCGAGCCCGCGATAGTGGCGGAGACGCGGCGGTTTGCGGCCGATATCGACCGGCACCTCGACGCCGGGCGCGGGCTGTGGTTCATGGGGCCGGTGGGCACCGGCAAGACCACCCTGGCGATGCTCGTGTCCAAGGCCGCGCTCGCCGCGGGCCGCTCGGTGGCCATCTACTCGCTGCCGCGGCTGCCCAACGAGATCCGCGACGTGCACCGCGCTGACCGGTCACATGTCAATCTCCTCGATCGCCTGACCGCGGTGGACCTGCTGCACGTCGACGACATCGGGGCCGAGCGGACCAACGACTGGGTGCTCGAGGAGCTCTACTCGATCGTCAACGCGCGCTATGAGGACCAGCGCGCGATGGTGATCACGACCAACATCATGGACCGCGAGGCACTGTGCGAGCAGATCACCGCGCGCACCGTCTCGCGGCTGACCGAGATGTGCGACGAGCTGCCGCTGCTCGGCCACGACCACCGGATGGATCTGCGCACGGCCTGAGCCGCGCCCTCGTTCCGTCAGGCGGCCCTGAGCGCGACCGTCCGCCCGCGCTCAGGCGGCGCTGAGCGCGACCGTCTGCCCGGGCCCGCAGGCATAGAGATCATCGAGTAGGCGCGATGCTGTGATCTGCTCCCAGCGTCCGCTCTCAACGAGTGCGCGGCACAGGTTCTCGGCCTCAGCCAGCGCCTCACGCGTGGAACCATCCGCTGCCAGGTCGGAACTGAAGATCAAGCTGTCCGCCGCATACCGGATTTGATCCTGCTCGCCGTCGAGTAGCTTGGCCGGACCCACATCCGCCAGAGTGTGGATCACGCGTCGATAGGCATTTGACCGTTCAGGACTCATTTGAGCTCCCTCGTCGGAGTCTTGCTCGACGAACATGATGTCGTCAGGCAGGAGTTACGACTTTAGCCACGTGGCCAGAGATCTCGGCGGGCTGATCAGGACCGTTGAACGGCACCGACCCTGAGGTTGCAGAACCCGGTGCTATCCGGCAGGCGCAGCGCCGCCCGCTGGTTGGGCGGGAACACCTGCAGGGTGGTTCCCCGGTATTGGTGCGTGCATCCGGGGCTGGGGATGACGTCGCTGCTGGTAACCAGGAACTTCGCGCGCTGCCCCGGCGCCAGAGAGATCAGCCGCACCCGGATGTGAATCGACGTCCCGCGCTTGGCGGGGTGCTGGACGATGTTGCCCTGGGCGTCCAGGATCGATACGCCCGGATAGCCGATCAGCGAGCAGCGTCCGGATCCGACATTCTGCAGGCCGTAGTAGAAGTAGGCGGTCCCGGCCGCACCCTGGCCGGAGATCCGGGTCAGTCGCAGGTTCGGCGTGGCGCACCCCGGCGTCGCGGTCGAGGTGCCGGTCGCCGGCGCGCTCGATGCCGAAGCGGACGACTGGGAGGCGGTCGCGGTGACCGTGGTCGTCGACGTCGCCGGGCTGGCCGTCGATGAGCTCGAGGACGACCCCGCGCTCCCGCACCCGCCCAGCGCCAGCGCCACGCCGACCGCGAGCACGACCGCGAGCACGACCGCCAGGGCAGCCCGCGAAGGGCGGCGGCGATCAGCGCTGCAGCGGTGCCTGGCCAACGATCGGATGCAGGGCATCTAACCGGAAATTCATCGCCGGCCTCTCACCCAGCGCCGAAACCGCCGACGCGACGCCGACGCCGACATCCGCGCCTGGGCCGGCCCTACACTCAATCGGGGTATGCCAGGAATCGTTGTCGTAGGAGCCCAGTGGGGCGACGAGGGAAAAGGGAAGGTCACCGACATGCTCGCCGAGCGTGCCGACGCGGTGGTGCGCTTCCAGGGCGGCAACAACGCCGGGCACACCATCGTCCGCAACGGAGAGACCTGGAAGCTTCACCTGATGCCCTCGGGGATCCTGCATCCCGGAAAGCTGTGCGTGATCGGAAACGGCGTGGTAATCGACCCCAAGGTCCTGACCGACGAGCTCGACGAGCTGCGCCGCCGTCACGTCGAGACCCGCGGCCTGCGGATCTCGGCCAACGCGCACCTGATCATGCCCTATCACCTGATGCTCGACCACGCCGGTGAGGCCAGGCTCGGCAAGCTCGAGATCGGCACCACCCGCCGCGGCATCGGGCCGTGCTACGCCGACAAGGCGGCGCGGCTGGGGATCCGGATGCAGGACCTGCTCGACGAGAAGATCCTGAAGAAGAAGATCCTCGCCGCGCTCGAGCCCAAGCGGCTGTCGCTGCGCCCGTTCGCCAAGGACCCCGCGCTCGACCTGCAGTCGATGACCGACGAGTACCTGACCTACGGTCACGTCCTGGAGAGCTACATCGCCGACACCTCGAGGCTGGTCCTGCAGCGGCTCGACGAGCAGGAGATGGTGGTCTTCGAAGGCGCCCAGGGAGCGTTGCTGGACATCGACCACGGCACGTATCCGTTCGTCACCTCGTCCAATCCCGTGGCCGGCGCGGCCTGCATCGGCGCCGGGGTCGGACCCAAGGACATCGACGAGGTATGGGGGGTGGCCAAGGCCTACGTCACGCGCGTCGGCGCCGGCCCGTTCCCGACCGAGCTCGACGGCGTCCTGGCCGACGAGATTCGCGAGCGCGGCGGGGAGTACGGCACCACCACCGGCCGAGCGCGCCGCGTCGGCTGGCTGGACCTGGTAGCTCTGCGCTACGCCGCACGCCTGAATTCGCTCAGCGCGCTGGCGATCACCAAGCTCGACGTGCTCTCAGGGTTTGACCGCCTTTGCGTCTGCACCCGGTATCGCAGCGACGAGGGTGCGGAGCTCGACTACTTCCCCTACCACCAGACGGTGCTGCATCACGCCGCCGGCGAGTACGTCGAGCTGCCCGGGTTCGACGACGACCTCACCGAGTGCACGAGCGAGTCAGAGCTCCCGGAGGCGGCTCGCGAGTACCTGCGCTTCGTGGCCGAGTTCGTAGGGGTGCCGATCGCGCTGATCGGGGTCGGTCCCGGGCGCGAGCAGGTCATCTGGACCGAGGCCGCCGACGGGACCGCAGCGGGCGCCGGCCACGCCGCCCCCGCCTGAGCCGACCGCCTGCCGGATCGGGCAACGCCCGCCTGAGCCGACCGCCCGCCGGATCGGGCAACGCCCGCCCGCCCCGACCGCCCCGGCCTCCGGTCACCTCCAGCGCTCGAGCAGGTCCTCGTCGCCCACCCGGCGCACCACCCGGGCCGGGACCCCCATGACCACCTCGCGGGGGCCCACGTCGCCGACCACGACAGCGCCGGCGGCCACGAATGCCTCCTCGCCGATCTCGACCCCCGGCGCCAGCACCACCCCGCCACCAACCCGGCAGGCGCGGCGGAACAACGGCCCCAGCAGCGGCTCGCCGCGGGCGTGTCGGCCCATCGCGTGGTCGTTGGTGGTGGTCACCCCGGGACCCAGGAAGACGTCGTCCTCGACCACCGACCCGCCGGTCACGTAGACGCCGGTCTGGATCAGTACCCGCTCGCCGATGCGAACCTCGAAGTCGACAGTCGATCCCCGGCCGATCACGGTCCGGGCGCCGATTACCGCCCGCTCGCGGACCTGCGCCTGGTCTCCGACGATCACCCCGTCAGCGACCGCCGCGCCGGCGTACACGACCGCGCCGCAGCAAACGGTGGCGCCGTGGCCGACGGTGAGCGGGCCGACCTGGCCCTCGGCGCTGGAACCGGGACGCAGCCGCGGCCGCTTGCCGAGCACGGCGCCGTCCTCGATCAGGCACTCGGGTCCGATCTCGGTCCCGGGGTGCAGCACCGTGCCGGCGCCGATCGCAACGCCGGGGCCGATCCGGACCCCATCCCAGATCACGGCCCCCGGGGCCAGTACCACGTCGTCGGCCAGGTGGGCGCCCACCGCGATGTGCGCGCCGCCCCGCGCCAGCCACTCAGCCATCGAGACCGGCGCCGACGCGCGACCCGTCCAGGGACCGCTGCAGCGCCTCCAGGACGCGCACCACCCGCAACCCGCTGGCGCCGTCGGATCGCGGCCGGTCGCCGGTCAGGCAGCACTGCACGAAGTGCTCGCACTCCAACCGCAGCGGCTCCAGGTTGGCGATCCGCGGCGAGAAGATGTCCCCGCTGCGGGTGATGTACTCGCCGTAGGTGCGTGAGTCCTCGTCAAAGCCCTTGTCGTAGACGGTCAGCTTGCGCTCGAGCTCCATGTCGTCGAAGGTCGCCATGCGGCGCGAGCCCACGACCGTGAACCGCCGCTCCTTGTGCGGGTCAAGCCAACTGAGGTGCAGGTGCGCGGTCAGGCCGGAGGGGAAGCGCAGAAAGCAGAAGACGATGTCCTCGACGCCGTCGCGCACGTAGGAGGCTCCGTGGGCGACCGCTTCGCAGGGCTCCTCGCCGGCCAGATACAGAACCACCGAGACGTCGTGGGCACCTAGGCTCCACAGGGCGTTCTCGTCCGCCCGCAGCTTGCCGAGGTTGAGCCGGTTTCCGTAGATGTAGAAGATCTCGCCCAGCTCGTCGGACTCGGCCAGCTCCTTGAGTCTGCGCACCCCCGGGTGATACTCGAGCAGGTGGCCGACCATCAGCACCCGGCCGCTGGCCTCGGCGGCCGCCACCACCCGCTCGCCGTCGGCCGCCGACTGCGCCAGCGGCTTTTCGACGAAGCAGTGCTTGCCCGCACGCAGGACCTCCAACGCCAGCTCGGCGTGGGTCGGGACCGGCGTCGCTAGAGCGATGGCGTCAAGGGAGGAATCCGCCAGCAGGTCGTCGATCTCGGCACAGGTCCGAGTTCCGGGAAACATCCGCGCGACCCTGCCTCGCACCGCCTCGTCGCGATCGCAGCACACCACCAGCTCGGCGCCGGGTGCCGCCTCGAAGTTGCGCGCCAGATTGGGCCCCCAGTAGCCCAGACCGGCAACGCCGATGCGTACGAGCCGGCCTGTCATCGCGCGCCACCACTCATCGGTCGAGCAGTGTAACCGCGGACACGACTTGCTCGCCGGCATGGCCATCGCCAAAGAGGGCCGGGCGAATCGTCGGCGGCGTCGCATCGAGGGCCGCCAGCGCGGCTTCAGGGTTCAGGTCGACGAGCACGTTCCACCCGTGCTCGACGGTTTCGACCCATTCCGTGTTCGGTCGCATCGTGATGCAGGGCACCCCGGCCAGATACGCCTCCTTCTGCAGCCCACCGGAGTCGGTCAGTGCGGCCCGAGCGTGGCACAGCAGGGCGGTCAGCTCGAAGTAGCCGAGTGGCTCGACCACCTTTACTCGCCGCGCACCGGTCAGACGCTCCAGCAGGCCCGACGCTCGCAGCCGGGCCACCGTCCGGGGGTGCAGAGGCAGGACCACAGGCATCGGAATCGCCGTCAAGAGCCCGACCAGCTGCTCGAGCCGTCCCGGGTCATCGACGTTGCCAGCCCGGTGGGCCGTTGCCAACACATACTCGCCGGGCGCCACGCCGTGGCCGCGCAGCAGATCCAGCCGCTCGCACGCGCGGGGCTGGACCGCGAGGGCGACATCGACCATAACGTCGCCAACCAGCTCGACGGTCCCCATCACCGCCTCGCGGCGCAGATTGGCAACCGCGGTCTCCGTCGAGCAGAGCAGCAGCGAGCTGGCGTGATCGACCAGCACGCGGTTTAGCTCCTCGGGCATCGAACGGTCAAACGAGCGCATCCCGGCCTCGACGTGGGCCACGCGGCGGCCGGCCTGGGCGCCGGCCAGCGCTCCGGCCAGCGTGGAGTTGGTATCGCCATAGACGAGCACCACATCCGGCGCCACCTCGTCGACCACCGGCTCCAGGGCATCGAGCATCCGCGCGGTCTGGGACGTGCTTGTTCCGAGCGCGATCCCCAGCTGGCGGTCGGGCGCCGGCAGCCCCAGCTCCGCGAAGAAGACCGCCGAGAGCCGATCGTCGAAGTGCTGTCCGGTGTGGACCAGCACCTCCCGATGGCGCTTTCGCAGCTTCGGGGATACCGCCGCCGCCTTGATGAACTGCGGGCGGTTTCCGATTACCGTCAGGACCGTCAGGAGGGCAGCTCCGAGCGGATCCGTTCCTCGACCAGGGTTGCGGTGCGCTCGGTGACCGGCCCGGGGATCTCGTAGCTGTGATCGTCGACCCCGAGCACCGGCTGGACCTCGCGGACCGTGGACGCCAGGAACACCTCGTCGGCGGCGAGCAGCGTCTGGAGCGGGCACAGGCGCTCCTGCGCGCCGGCGACCTCGATCACCAGCGCGCGGGTGATCGAGGCCAGAATGTGGTCCTCGAGTGGCGGCGTGAACATCTGTCCGCCCTCGATCCAGAAGATCGAGCTGGTGGGAGCTTCCAGCACGCGACCGTGCGGGGTCACCAGCAGCGCCTCGTCGAATCCCGCCTCCCGAGCCAGACGGCCGGCCAGCATGTTGGCGGCGTAGGACAGCGACTTGATCCCGTCCAGGATCCGGGTCGGCGAGTAGGTGACGGTCATCAGCCGGGCCTGCGGGGGCGTCGCGGCGAGCGGCTCGGTCAGCAGCAGCCGCCGGCCGCCGCGGGTCATCACGATCCGCAGCGCCTCGTGATCCGGTCCGCCGCCGGCCTGCGCCAGCAGCCGGTTGGCGTCGGCTCGCACGGCCTCGAGGTCGAGCGGCAGCCGCAGGTTGCGCGCCGAGCGCTCCAGCCGCGCCAGATGCTCCTCGAACGCGTAGGGCACCGTGCCGTAGACCCGGATCACCTCGAACACGCCGTCGCCGCGGATCAATCCGTCGTCGGAGGCCGGGATCGTCGCCTCGGTGGCGAGCATGATCTCGCCGTCCAGCGAGGCCAGCGAGCTGGGGCCCGGCTCGCTCACCCGGCGCCGCCCAGTTCAGCCGACACGGGTCCAGACCTCGGCCAGGCGGACGATCACCGCGGCGGCCGTCGCCATGTCGTTGACCGAGGCCCACTCGCGAACCGAGTGAAACTCATGGCCGCCAGTGAACAGGTTCGGCGTCGGCAGGCCCATCTCGCTCAGGCGCGAGCCGTCCGTGCCGCCGCGGATCAAGGTCCGTCTGGGCTCGAGCCCCTCGCCCCGGATCGCATCCTCGGCGGCGGCCAGCACCTCGGGCACGGCGTCGATGTAGGAGCGCATGTTGGGGTACTGACGGCGCACCTCGAGCTCGAGCGAGGCCCGCGGCTCGCGGTCGACCACGGCGCGCGCGGTGCGCTCGAAGAGCTCCACGTGCTCGCGCAGCCGGTCATCGTCGAAATCGCGCACGATCAGGCGGATCTCCGCCACGCCGGCGTGTGCGGTGAGCTCGTAGGGGTGGATGAAGCCCTGGCGCCCCGAGGTCGTCTCCGGGCTGAGCCCCTCGGAAGGCAGCGCGGCCACGATCTGGGCCGCCAGACGCAGCGCGTTGACCAGCTTGCCGGTGGCGAACCCGGGGTGGACCTCGACCCCGCGGACGGTGGCGATCACCTCGTCGGCGGCGAAGGTCTCGTCCTGGATCTCGCCGACCTCGGACCCGTCGAGCGTGTATGCGCAGGCCGCGTCGAAGCGCTCGATGTCGAACCGGGTGGCGCCTTCGCCGATCTCCTCGTCGGGGGTGAACGCGACCTTGAGCGTCGGGCGGGGAAGCTCCGGGTGGGCAGCCAGGTAGGCGATCGCCGACACGATCTCGGCGACCCCGGCCTTGTCGTCGGCGCCCAGCAGCGTGTCGCCGCTGGAGGTCACGATGTCATGGCCGCGCTTGCGCTCCAGCTCGGGCATCGTCCCCGGGTCAAGGCGCGTGCCGTCCCGCGGAAGCTCCAGCACGCCGCCGTCGTAGTCAGGGTGGACGATCGGCTCCACGCCGGCTCCCGGCGCGTCGGGCGAGGTGTCCATGTGCGCGATCAGGCCGACCACGCGCCCGTCCGCGCCGTTGCCATTCCCGGCCAGGGTGGCGGTGACGTAGCCGTTCTCGTCCAGGACGGCGTCGCCCAGCCCGGCCTCCGCGAGCTCGTCGGCCAGCAGCCGCCCCAGCTCGAGCTGCCCCGGGGTGCTGGGCGAGCCGGTCTGGTCGCGCTTTGACTGCGTGTCGATTCGCGCGTAGCGCTCGAAGCGGCGCACCAGGTCGGGCGCCAGCTCGGCGGCGAGCTCGGAGGTGTAGGCCATGGCCGCAGTATTCCAACCGCCCGGGGAACGCGCCGGCACGCCGCGGCGGGTAGGACACAGCCGTTGCGCTGGGGGTGTCGGCGATACACATCGCCGCAGGTGGGTAAGGAATCTGGTGTGGAGCTACCGAGCCTCGATTGGTCAACTGCGAAGGTCAAGGGCGGCGTCCTCACCGTGGGTCTCTCCGGCGAGCGCCCGAAGGGCTGGGATCGGACCTTCAACACCACCGCCAAATTGCTGGGCGGCGGCGACTGGGAGGACGTGGAGCTCAAGAAGGGCAAGGTCCAGGTGAGCGGGATCTCCTCCGGCGCCGAGGAACGGCTGCGCCATTTCCTGGAGAGCGTGGTCCAGCAGGCCGACGCCACCCACCGTCCCGACGACTCCGACGACGGCTCGGACGACGCCGCTGGCCAGGACGAGCCCGGGAGCGCGCCGCAAGACGACTCTGACGCCGAGGCCACTGCGCGCTTTCAGGCGTTCGGGCAGAACTGACCCGCCCCGCCGCGCCAGCGAGGATGAGCCGGATGAGCGTCTCCGCGCCAGTTAGAGGCACGCCGCGCCGGCCGCGGCTGCGCCGGTCTGACTGCTCGCGGCCGGGGCTGCGCCGCGTGCGGCGCGGCCGCGGCTTTGGCTATCTGGACGAGCACGGAAAGCGCCTCGGCGACCCCGAGGAGCTGCTGCGCATCAAGGGGCTGGCGATCCCGCCGGCCTGGCAGGAGGTGTGGATCTGTCCCGACCCTCTCGGCCATCTGCAGGCCACCGGAGTCGATGCCGCAGGGCGCAAGCAGTACCTGTACCACCCGCGCTGGCGCGAGCTTCAGGACCGCAAGAAATTCGACCACATGATCGACTTCGCCAAGGCGCTGCCGCGGCTGCGCAAGCGGATGCTCGCCGACCTGGAGCGCGAAGAGCTCGACCAGCCGCGTGTCCTGGCCTGTGCGGTCCGGCTGCTCGACGTCGGCCTGTTCCGAATCGGCAGCGAGGAGTACGCCGACGACGAGGGGGGCGTGGGACTGGCCACCGTGACCAAGGGCAGCGTGCGCATCGAGGACGCCGCGGTCGTGTTCGACTACCTGGGCAAGGGCGGTCTCAGGCGCGTTCAGGCGGTCACCGATCCTCACTCCCAGGAGGTGGTCCGCCGGCTCAAGCGCCGGCGTGGCGGTGGCGACCAGCTGCTGGCCTACCGGGAGCGGCGCCGCTGGCACGACGTCAGATCCGACCAGATCAGCGACTACCTCAAGGCGCAGATCGGCGAGGAGTACAGCGCCAAGGACTTCCGGACCTGGAACGCCACCGTGCTGGCGGCGGTCTCGCTGGCCTCCGACGGACGCAACGCCACGACCCAGCGGGCCCGCAAGCGCGCCATCGACGGCGCGGTGCGCGGAGTCGCCGAGGTGCTGGGAAACACCCCGGCCGTGTCCCGGCGGTCCTACATCGACCCGCGGGTTTTCGACCGCTATCTCTCCGGCTGGACCATCGGTGGCGCGCTGGACCGGATCGGGTCCTTGGATGGCCCCGACGACCGGCGGCGAGCGCGGCTCGAGAGGGCGGTGCTCGATCTTCTCGACGACGACCGCAGCTCGTCCGCCGTGCAGCGTTACGACGAACGAAAAGCCGCATAAAACCGACATACAGCCGCCTCCGCGCCCGGTGCTTCAGCGCCGCTGTGATAGAACGAGGAGGTCTGCAATTCAGGGAGGTCAGCGATGGCGGTGTCATCCAACACCGGGCCACGCGGGACTGCCGTGAGCTCTGCTGAGCTGTTTCACCGGTGGCAGCGAAAGCGCGATCGCCGGGCTCGAGATGTCCTGATCGAGCGCTTCTTGCCGTTGGCCCGTAAGCTCGCGCGCCGCTACGCGGCGTCGAACGAGCCCTACGACGACCTCGTGCAGGTCGCCTCCCTGGGGCTGGTCAAGGCGGTGGAGCGCTTTGACCCGGCACGCGGCTTTGCCTTCACCTCATTTGCGGTGCCAACCATCGTCGGCGAGCTCAAGCGCTACTTCCGCGACACCGCCTGGGCGCTGCACGTGGACCGCAGCGCCCAGGAGCGGGCGCGCAAGATCGGCGAGGCCCAGCGCGAGATCAGCTCGGTGCGCGGACGGGCGCCGACCGTCGGCGAGCTCGCCGAGTATCTCGAGCTGAGCAGCGAAGACGTGCTCGACGGGCTCCAGACCGCCGAGGCCTACGACACCCTGTCGCTCGATGCGCCGCGCCCCGTCGACGGCGACGGGCCGGTCAGCCGCCTCGAGGCCCTCGGCGACGACGACGACCGTCTGGAGATGGTCGACGACCAGGCCACGATCTTCGCCGCGGCGCAGCACCTGCCAGAGCGCGAGCGCAAGATCCTGTTCCTGCGCTTCGGCGCCGATCTGACCCAGACCGAGATCGCCGACCTGGTGGGGGTATCGCAGATGCAGGTCTCGCGCCTACTGCGCAAATCGCTGCAGCGGTTGCGCGAGCTGACCGGCGAGAACGGGCAGCGGCCGGCCGAGATCAAGTAGGGCCGGACAGCCCCGCTAACGGTCGTCGGGGCGCTCGCTGGAGGGCTCGGCGTCGGCCTCGCCACCCGGCGCGGCGCGTTCGTCGTCCTCCTGCTCCGGAGCGTCCTCGAGCACCCGGCGGGCGGCATGCATGTCGCCGTGGCTGGCGTGCTCTTCGAGCTCCTGCTCGGCGAGCTCGAAGCCCTCTGACTCGCCCTCGCCGGCCTCGATCAGCGGCGCCTCGGCGGGGTCCAGGGAATCTTCGCCCTCGGGCGGGTCGTAGTCCACCCGGCCTCCGATCGCCGCCGCCTCCTCGGCTGCGGCCTCCTCCTGCTCGTGCTCGAACTCCGATTCAGACATCCCGGATTCTCCAATCGATCGACTACCTGCTCGTCCCGCGCCCTCGCCCCAGTATGCCCCGGCCGCGCTACCCGGCCTGGGTGAAGGCCAACCGATCGCGCACGTGGATGCGCATCGAGGTCCCGTTGCGGCCGCTGCGCAGCTCGACCAGGTCGCATAGCTGGTTGATGAGCCACAGGCCGCGTCCGCGCAACGAGTCCGGAGGCGGGCGGCGGCGCCCCACGGCGGCGTTCTCGAGCACCGAGCTCGAGCTCACCTCGGTCACGACGCTCGTGCCGTCGTGCCAGATCCGCGCCGTGCACTCGCCGTCTCCGTACTTGACGGTGGTGGCCGCCGCCTCGCTGACCGCGAACACCAGATCGGCGCGCCGCTCAGGGCTCAGCCTGGACACGATCGGATCCGCGGCCACCGACTCGCGCAGGGCGTGCAGATCGCCCTCGAAGGCGAGCTCGGAAACCGGCGGCATGGCCGGTTCCTGAGGCCAGTGGCGACCGGCGTAGACCTCGTCCGGCTTGCCGTAGCGGGAGCTCGCGCGCCGGACCCCATCGCCATCGACGAGACTGGGGTGCGTCAGCTCCGCGCCCGCCAGCACTTCCGGTGCCAGGTTGGCGGCATCGTGGAGGCACAGGATGCTGGCTTGACAGGAACTGAGCTCGTGGTTGACCAGCGCCTCGTGGCGCAGGCATTCGACCGCCTCGGCGTAGCTTCGGTTGGGCCAGATCCCCTCCGCCAACACCCGCACCCGGCCGTCGTGGGCCTCGATCCACTCCTGATAGAGCTCCAACAGGCAGTTGGGGTTGCGCCCGACCACCTCCATGTCCTCGAAGCGCACGTCGCAGGTCAGGTCGCCCAGAGCGCTCAGCAGCTCCTCGATGGTGTGCGGCGGCAGGACCGCCAGGACCGGCTCGCCGGCATTGGCTCCAGCGGCTATGAAGGCCCGCGCAGCTCGCTCGAGCTGGTCCGGGCTCTCATACAGCAGCGCCTCGTGCCGCAGGGATTGAGGCTCCTGATTGGGCGATGTCCAGTGGATACTCACGGTGGCGCCTTCCGTGACAACTACCGTTACCAGGCTGACGCGGTTCCAAACGGGACTGGATCGACAGCACATAACCGCCGAGATCAGTAGGCTCGCCTCCCACGTGCAGAATCAGTTCCACGTAGACGTCCGTAGCGAGGGCCGAGCCGCCGTAGTGGTGGTCAGCGGAGAGCTCGATCTGGCCTCGGGCCCCGAGCTCGAGGCGGTCCTCGAGCGCTTCTCCACTGAGCCAACCGAATTGCTCATAATTGACCTTCGCGAGGTCGATTTCATGGACTCCACCGGCCTCAGCATCATCGTCAAGGCGCATCAGACATTTGCCAACAACGGCCGCCAGCTGGCCCTGGTCAGAGGTCCTTCGCAGGTCCAACGGCTGCTCGACCTGACCGGTGTGGCCGAGCGCCTGCCGCTCGTCGACGCTCCGGAAGAGCTTCTCGGCGGGGACTGACCTGCTGCGAGAGCTTCCACTCGGCGAACGGATCCTGCGGGGTCGGGGACCCGAGTTCACAGAGTTGCTGGAGACGCTCGGCGAAGCGGTGACCATCCGCGATCCCAATGACAAGATCCTGTTCGCCAATCGCGCCGCGCTTCGCCAGCTGGGTTTCGACACGCTCCAGGAGCTCCAGCAGCGCTCGCTTGACTCGATCATGGGCGACTACGTGGTCCACGACGACCGCGGCCGTCCGCTGACGATGCGCGACGTGCCGTCGGTCCGGCTGCTGGCGGGGGAGGATGCCGAGCCGCTGATTCTGCACACCGTTCACCGGGAGACCGGCGAGGCCCGCTGGGAGCGGCTGAAGACCGCCGCCCTGCGGGACGACGACGACCAGATCGCCGCCGCCGTGACCGTGATCGAGGACATCACGGCGGTCAAGGCGGCCGAGGTGCACACGCGCGTACTGGCCAACTCAGGCCGGATCCTGGCTTCGTCGCTTGACTACCGGCAGACGCTCGAGAACGTGGCGCAGGTAGCGGTGCCCGACCTCGCCGACTGGTGCATCGTTGAATTGATCGACGACCAGCTCCATCGTCAGACCCTGGTGGTCGCGCATCGCCAAGCCGATCAGCGCGAGGTGATAGCTGCCCTGCGGGCGTCCCAGTCCGCGCAGCTGGATCCGGAATCGGTTTCCGGGCGCGTGTTCTCAACCGGCCGGCCCGAGCTCTTCTTCGAGGTCTCCGACGAGCACCTGGTTGGGGTCGCCTCCGACGAGGAGCACCTGCGGCTGTTGCGCCAGCTGGCGGTCCGCTCGGCCGTGGTGGTCCCGATGAGGGTGCCGAACCGAACCCTGGGGGTGATGGTCTTCGGGACGGCGGAATCGCTGCGTCGACTGACCCACGACGACCTGGCGCTGGCCGAGCAGCTGGGCCGCCGAGCCGCTGTGGCCGTCGAGAATTCGCGTCTGCACACCGAGTTGACCGGGGTCGCCCGGACGCTGCAGGCGAGCCTGCTGCCGAGAGAGCTGCCCGAGGTCCCGGGCTGGGAGCTGGCGCCGCTGTACCGTCCGGCCGGAGCCGAGCAGCCGATCGAGATCGGCGGAGACTTCTATGAGGTGTTCAGGAGTGGCTCGTCGTCGTTTGCCCTGATCGGAGACGTCACCGGCCACGGCGTGGCCGCGGCCACCCTCACCTCGCTGATGCGCTACGGCGCGCGCTTCGCCAGCCGCCTGGAGCCTGAGCCCGCGGCGATCCTACGCCGGCTCGACGAGGAGCTGCGCGGTCAGCCCGAGGGTGTCCTGTGCACCGCCCTGTGTGCCCGAATCCAAGAGCGCGGGCTCGTGGTGTGCTCGGCCGGCCACCCGCCGGCGCTGATCGTCGACTCCGAGGGGACGGTCATCGAGTCACCTGAACCGGGTCCGCTGCTGGGCGCCTTCCACGACGCCGACTGGCAGCAGAACCAGGTCGAGGTGGGACCCGACCAGATGGTCCTGCTCTACACCGACGGCGTGGTCGAGACCGCCGGGCGCCACGAGCGCTTCGGCATCGAGCGTCTGCGAGCGCTGCTCGCCGAGCACGCCCGGAGCTCGCCGGCCGAGCTGCTGGCACGGGTCGACGAGGCGCTGACCGCGTTCCGCGGCGGAGCCCCGAGCGACGACGTCGCGGCGCTCGCGATGCGGCCGCGGCCCTGATCGCCTCGGATCGGCTCAGCGGTGGTCGATGACCACGACCCGGAGCAGCTCGCCGGCGGTGTCCGGCTGCACCGAGACCTCGTCGCTCAACAGGACCAGCGGCGACGCCGCGCCCGATCCCGGCGACTGCAGCGACGTGCCGGTGCCGGCTCTGAACGGTCCGACGGTCAGCTCCAGCCGGCGCTCCTCGGCGCTCAGGCGAGCGCCGATCCGCGAGCCGGCGGCAGCGCTGGCGGCGTGCGCGGCCAGCGTGTCCGTGACCAGGTAGACGTCCGAGAAGCGGTCCAGGGAGAAGTGCGCGGTCGCGGCAAGGGTGCGCGCAAGCCTGCCCAGCACCCCGGTGAGCAGCGCCACCGGCGACAGCGACACCACGACCTCTCCCGGCTGCTCCCGCCCCCAGCCGGCGTCCGGCGCGAGCTCGCCGTGGCTCGGAGGCACCCTCCAGCCGTCATCGCGGGCGGCGAAGTCGATCTGCACCTCTGTCCCCCCATCCGGCTCGGAGTTGAACTGCACCTCGTCGGCCAGCGCGCGGATCACCGACACGCCGATGCCGTCCGAGCGCTCGTCGGACAGGACCGCCGGCGAGATCCCAACCCCGCGGTCGCCGACGATCACCCGGAGCAGGCGCTCGTCGACGAACAGGCGGATGGCCATCGGTCCGGTGCTGTCCCCGTAGGCGTGCAGGACCACGTTGTTGCACGCCTCGCTGACGGCCGTCTTGAGATCGTCGAGCAGCTCCGGGTCTATCCACAGCAGCTCAGCCACGCCAGCGAGCATCCCTCGCACGATCGTGAGGGTCTGAGGCCTGCTCTCGAGGTCGAGCCGAACGGTGGGCGATTCTGTGGTCACATCAGCTTTCACCAATGCCCACCGCGGGGCCTGGTGAAACGGGGCTGGCAGGGGTGGGGTGGCTCAGACCGCGTCGGGTTCGGTCGCGGTCAGCTCCGATAGGCGCGCGAGCGCCCTGCGCAGGATACGCGAGACCTGCATCTGCGAAACCCCTATCTCCGTCGCGATCTGAGTCTGGGTCAGATCCTGGACGAAACGGAGCATCAGCACCTCGCGCTCGCGCGGCGGCAGCTCACGGGCCGCGGCGCCCACGGTCATGCGATCGTCAGCCAGGCGCAGGTGGCTGTCCTCGACCCCGAAGCGATCCACCACGGTTCCGCCTTCGCCCTCGCCATCGTCGTAGGGCGCGTCGAGCGAGGAAGCGTGATGGGCTCGCGAGGTCTCCAGCGAGTCGAGCACCTCCTCGATGCTCAGCTCCAGATACTCGGCCAGCTCCGGCACAGTTGGCGAGCGGCCGGACCGCGAGCTCAACCGGTTCTGAGCCTCCTCGACCTTCACCGCCTGCTCCTGGGCGCCGCGCGGGACATGAACCGCCCAGCCGAGATCCCGGAAGTATCGCTTCAGCTCACCCAAGATGGTGGGGACCGCAAACGACGAGAATGCCGTGCCACGGCTGGCGTCGTAACGGTCGACGGCTTTGACGAGTCCGAGGCACGCCACCTGCAGCAGATCTTCGAAGGGCTCGCGCGCGCCGGCATACCGGCGAGCCAGCTTGCGGGCCAGGGGCAGGAACCTGCAGACCAGCTCATCCCGGGCTCGGCAGTCACCGGCCTGCTTCCAGAGCCTGAACAGCTCCTCGGTCCTGACTAGCGCAACGCCCCCGGCGCATTCGACGGATCCGTGTCGCACCTTGGATGCTGGGGCACCCATCACGAGTGCTGTACCCGCTTTTGCGAACTTCAAGCAAGGGCCGTGGGTTCTCACGAATTTCTAAAGCAACTCTGAGGAAGCTCCCAGCTTCGCCCTCGACGATCCCCGGTGTGATCGAGCAAGCCGAGCGGCTGCGTGTGCTCGTCGTCGACGACGAGCCCAGCATCGTCGACGTGATCTCCATGGCCCTGCGCCACCACGGCTACGACGTCGCCGTCGCGGCCACCGGCACCCAGGCGCTGCTGGAGGTTCGCGACTGGCGACCCCACGCGATCGTGCTCGACGTGATGTTGCCCGACATGGAGGGCTTCGAGGTCGCCAAGCGCCTCTCGGCGGCCCGGGCAGGAGTCCCGATCCTGTTTCTCAGCGCGCGCGACAACACGGCCGACAAGGTGCGCGGTCTGACCACCGGCGGCGACGACTACGTGACCAAGCCGTTCAGCCTCGAGGAGCTGATCGCCCGCCTGCGCAACGTCCTGCGCCGCAGCGGCGCCTTCGAAGAGCGCTCGAGCCGTCTGTCGTTCGCCGATCTCGAGCTCGACGAGGAGACGCGCGAGGTCTCCCGCGGCGATCGGCCGATCGAGTTGACCGCCACCGAGTACCGGCTGTTGCGCTACCTGTTGCTCAACCCGCGGCGCGTGCTCACTCGCGCGCAGCTGCTCGACCACGTGTGGAGCTACGACTTCGGAGGCGACGCGCGCGTACTCGAGACCTACATCAGCTACCTGCGCAAGAAGATCGATTCCGACGGGCCGGCATTGCTCCATACCGTGCGGGGCGTCGGCTACGTCCTGCGCCTGCCGCGGGAGTGACCGTGTCGCTGCGCGCCCGGCTGTTGGTGGGCATGGCCACGCTGGTAGCCGCGGGGCTGGCGGTGGCCGCGGTGGCGACCTACGAGGAGCAGCGCTCGTTCCTGCTGACCCGCGTCGATCAGCAGACGCTGGGGGCTCTGGTACCGCTTGGGACTCAGTTGCGGCTGACCCCCTCAGGCCTCGAGGGCCGGCGACCGCCGCCGCGCCAGCCGCCGCTTGGCTTCGGAGCCGGCCGCCGGACCGTTCCCAAACGGGGCGCGCTGCTGCCTCCGGGCACATTCGGCGAGCTGCGGAGTCCGTCGGGAAAGGTCCTGCGCAAGCGGACGTTCAGCTACGACGGCAGCGTCGGCCCGACCCCGACGCTCCCGGCGAAGGTCCCGGTAAGCCGCGTCGGCGCTGCGCCCCGGCTGTTCACGATCGCCGCCGCCGGGGGTTCGCGTTATCGCGCCGTGGCCTTTGCCGTGGGCCGGGACACGGCGATCGTGGCCGTGCCGCTGCGCGAGGTCGATCAGACGCTGCAGCGGCTGATCGTGGTCGAGGCGCTCGTCGGCGCGGGCGTGATCCTGGCGCTGGTGGCACTCGGCTGGCTGGTGATCCGGTTGGGCTTGCGTCCGCTGGAGCGGATCGGACGGGTGGCCTCGGAGATCGCCGGCGGCGACCTGTCAAAACGGGTGAGCTCGATCGATCAACGCACCGAGGTCGGACGCCTGGGGGTGTCGCTGAACGAGATGCTGACCCAGATTGAGCGGGCCTTCGACGACCGGCGCGAGAGCGAGGACCGGCTGCGCCGCTTCCTCGCCGACGCCTCGCACGAGCTGCGTACGCCGCTGTCATCAATCCGCGGGTACGCCGAGCTGTTCCGCATCGGGGCTGCCGACGATCCGGAGACGCTGGCCCGGGCGATGGAGCGAATCGAGGCCGAGGCGACGCGGATGGGGGTGCTGGTGGAGGATCTGCTGCTGCTGGCCCAGCTCGACCAGATCCCCGAGCCGCGGCGCGTTGAGGTCGACCTGTGTGAGCTGGTCGAGCACGCGGCCCAGGACACGCGCGTGATCGCGCCCGGTCGCACGGTCACGGTCCGAGCCGGCGAAGCGATCTCGGTGCTCGGCGATCCCGACCAGCTGCGCCAGCTGCTGGCCAACCTGACCGGCAACGCGGTCATCCACACGCCGGCGGGGTCGGCGATCGAGCTGCGCCTGAGCCGGGATCCGGCCCGCGGCCGCGCGCTGATCGAGGTGCGCGACCACGGTCCCGGCCTGGCCACCGAGGATGTTGACCGCGTCTTTGACCGGTTCTGGCGCAGCGAGGGCGGGCGCAGCCGTGGCCGCGGCGGCGCAGGGCTGGGCCTGGCCATCGTGCGAGCCATCGTCGCCGCCCACGGGGGCCGGGTCAGCGCGGAGAACGCCGATGAAGGCGGGGCTCGGTTCCGGATCGAGCTGCCGCTGGCGCCGGTCTCCGTCTCCCAGGAAAGTCTCAGGGTTCTCTCACTGGATGCTTAGTCGCGGGGGGCAGATTTCCCCTTCGATGACGGTCTTGCGCGTGACCGCCCCTGGGCGATGAAACAGCGACCCTCGTGGCACCTGGTGCTGTTGGGGCTGGTCGGCGCCGGCGTTGTCGCCGCGGGCGTGACCGAGATCGGCACGCCCATCAGCTCGGCGAGAACCGCGCGGGAAATCGTCACTGCCGAGCAGGGAGTGGTGCAGTCGACGGTCTCGGGGACCGGCAACGTCGAACCGGGAACCGACGTCGACGCGAACTTCAAGACCAGCGGGACGCTGGAGCAGATCTACGTCAAGGTCGGGCAGCACGTGCACCAGGGACAGCTGCTGGCCACGCTCGATCCGTCCTCGGCCCAGCTGACGGTTAACCAGGCGCAGCTCAGCCTGAACTCCGCCGAGGACCAGCTGACGAGCCTCGAGGACGGAACGGCGACGACCGCTTCGGCCGCGAGCACGGCAGCGGATTCGGGGACGCGCGAGTTCGTGGCCGAAACGACCACCAGTCCGGCGACCACCACCACGACGGGCTCCACCACCACCAGCACGCCGAGTCGGACCGCGCCCACCGGCACGCCGAGTCGGACCGCGCCCACGAGCACGTCAACCGAGACCACGCCGAGAACCACGTCGACCCAGACCGCGCCCTCGAACGCAACCGCAAACGGGACCCGCACGACCACGGCCCCGAGCACGGCCAGCCCGAGCACGACCACCACCCCGTCTCCGTCCAGCATCGCGTCGGCCGAGGCAGCGGTCGACAGCGCCAAGGTGACGCTCCAAAACGCCCAGACCGCGTTCTCCGAGACCAAGCTGCGGGCTCCGGCCGGCGGGACCGTGGCCTCACTTCAGAGCGTGCCGCCGGGCGACTCCGTATCCGCGGGCTCCTCGGGTTCCGGGGCTTCCGGCTCGGGCTCTTCCTCGGGCTCCTCGGGTTCTTCGGGCACAACTGCGGGCACCGGTACCTCAGCGGCGGGGAGCCTCGGCGGCGCGAGCTCGGGCGCTTCCAGCAGTTCGAGCGGATCGTCGGGCTCGAGCACCCCGTTCGCGGAGATCGTCGACACGAATTCAATGACGATGACCGTCGCGCTCAGCGAGTCGGACATCTCGAGCGTCAAGGTGGGCCAGCCGGCCACCGTCTCGCTCGACGCCCTAACCGGAGTCCAGCTGGCCGCTCACGTGAGCTCGATCTCAACCCTGGCCACCACCAGCAGCAGCGTGGTCAGCTACGACGCAGCCCTCGCGCTGGACCAGAGCGACGCGCGCGTCAAGCCTGGGATGAGCGCCTCCGCGACGGTGATCACCAAGCAGGCACAGGGCGTCACGCTGCCCAACGCTGCGATCGCCGGCACCGGTTCACTCAGCACGGTCAACGTGCTCAAGCACGGAAAGGCGGTCGCGACGCCCGTGGTGGTCGGGCTGAAGGGCGACAGCCGCACCCAGATCGTCAGCGGTCTGTCCGCCGGCCAGCAGGTGGTCGTGACCACGACGCTCCCGTCGCTCAGCTCCAGCTCCAGCTCCGGCACCGGGCTCGGCGGGTCGAGCGGAACGCTCGGCGGCGCCCGCGGGGTCGGTGGTGCCTTCGGCGCCGGCGGCGGACTCGGCGGCGGCTTGGGGGCCCGGTTCCGCGGCGGCGCAGGCGGCGCAGGCGGCGTCGCGGGCGGCCCCGGCGCAGGCGGCGGCTCCGTGGGCGCCCCTCCGGGCGGCGGCGGCTGATGGCTCACCGACCGGTCATCGACCTGCGCGAGGTCCGCAAGACCTACCGGATCGGCGAGATCTCCGTCCAGGCTCTGCGCGGCGTCTCTATCCGTGTCGAGCGGGGCGAGTTCGTGGCGATCATGGGCAGCTCAGGCAGCGGCAAGACCACGCTGATGAACATCGTCGGCTGCTTGGACACGCCTACCAGCGGCAGCTACCGCTGCAACGGGCTCGACGTCCGGGCCACCGATGAGGACGCCCTGGCCGACCTGCGCAACCGCGAGATCGGGTTCGTGTTCCAGAGCTTCAACCTGATCCCGCGCACGCGGGCCCTGGCCAACGTCGAGCTGCCGCTCTCCTACGCCGGGCTGCACCGCGCCGAACGCCGCCGCCGCGCCCTGCGCGCGCTTGTCGAAGTCGGTCTGGCCGACCGCGTCGAGCACCTGCCGTCGGAGCTGTCCGGCGGCCAGCAACAGCGGGTCGCGATCGCCCGGGCGCTGGTGACCAACCCGGCGATGATCCTCGCCGACGAGCCGACCGGGAACCTCGACACGGTCTCCACCCGTGAGGTGCTGGGGATTCTCGAGCGCCTCAACGACGGAGGGCGGACGATCGTCCTGATCACCCACGAGCGCGAGGTGGCCGACCACGCCGACCGGGTGATCCGGCTCAGCGACGGGCTGATCGTGTCTGACGAGCAGCGATTGGTAGCGGAGCCGGCGCCATGAGCGAGACGCTGCGGGTCGCGTTCGCGGGCCTGGCGGCCAACAAGCTTCGCTCAGGGCTGACCATTCTCGGGCTGATGATCGGTGTCGGCTCGGTGATCGTCCTGGTCTCGGTGGGCACCGGCTCCTCGAGCGCGGTCGAGAAGCAGATCGAATCGCTGGGCTCGAACGTCCTGCTGGTCAGCTCGACCCCGACGCTGGGTGGGCTGCGCGGCGGCGGTCAGACCAGCGCCACTTCGCTGACCACCGCCGACGCCAACGCGCTGCAGTCAAAGCTCCAGGCTCCCGATGTGGCCAGCGCCTCGCCGGTCGTCAACGCCAACGGGGTGACCCTCACGCTCAACGGCACCACCTACTCGCCGAGCTCGTTCGTGGGCACCACGCCCAGTTATCGGACCGCTCGCGATTACTCGCTTCAGAGCGGCAGCTGGTTCTCCTCTGCACAGGAACGTCAACACGCTCGCGTGCTGGTGGTAGGGCCGACCGTGGCCAGCGAGCTGTTCGGCGGCCAGAGCCCAGTGGGGGACGCGGTCAAGGTCAACGGGGCGAGCTTCGAGGT
This sequence comes from Solirubrobacteraceae bacterium, assembly GCA_036502145.1. Classification (GTDB taxonomy): domain Bacteria; phylum Actinomycetota; class Thermoleophilia; order Solirubrobacterales; family Solirubrobacteraceae; genus Palsa-465. The sequence continues at coordinate 24,477 of DASXZB010000018.1, forward strand.
GATCGGGGTCACCGCCTCCAAGGGATCCAACGGCGTCACCAACCAGGACGACGTCGCGTTCGCGCCACTGACCGCGGTGCAGGACACCCTGACCGGTTACGGGAGCATCGACTCGATCGCTGTCCAGGCGAAATCGCGCCAGCAGCTCAACGCCGCCCAGACCGAGGTCACCGACATCCTCGGGCAGCGCCACCCCACGACGGGCTCCTCGACGACGCCGAGCTTCAACGTCATCAATCAGGGCTCGATCCTGCAGGCCACCAACTCCACCAGCAGCGTGTTCACCACGCTCCTCGGAGAAGTGGCGGCGATCTCGCTGCTGGTCGGCGGGATCGGAGTGATGAACATCATGCTGGTCTCGGTCACCGAGCGGACCCGTGAGATCGGCATCCGCAAGGCGGTCGGCGCGCGGCGCAGCGACATCCTGATCCAGTTCCTGGTCGAGGCCGTGCTGGTGTCGCTGTTCGGCGGCCTCGCCGGGGTGGTGGCCGGGGTCGTCGGCAGCCAGTTCACGATCGCCGGCGTGAGGCCCGTGATCGCGCCCTACTCGGTGCTGCTGGCCTTCGGCGCCGCCGTGCTCACCGGACTCTTCTTCGGGACCTACCCGGCGGGCCGCGCCGCTTCGCTGCGCCCGATCGAGGCGCTGAGGTTCGAATGAGCCGGCCGCCCTCGGGACGCCGCCGCCCGGCTGCGCCGGCCCGCCGATCCCCACCCCAACTCGACCCCGAGGAGCCGATGGACGCCGTCACCTACGACCGCCACGAGCCGGACTGGGACCGCTACGCCGACGAGGCCCCGGATGAAGACCGGATGCCGGGACGGCCGCGCCGTCAGTACTTCAACCGCTGGAGCGCCGCGCTGGTGGCGCTGATCACCTGCGCCATCGGCTTCTACGCCGGCGTACGGGTGGAGAAGGGACAGGTGAGCTCGAGCTCGAGCGCCGTCTCGTCGGCCGCCGCCGGGTTCGCCGCGCGAGCGCGGGCCCTCGCCGGGGGCACCACCGCCGCCGGTCCCGGGGCCGGCGCCTCGGAGGGCGCAGCCCGGACCGGCGCCTCGGGGGCCGGTGCCTCGGGGGCCGGCGCCTCGGGGGCCGGTGCCTCCGCGGCCGGCGCGTTTGGGGGCCGCGGTGGCAGCGGTGCCTCGTTCGGCACGGTCTCGAGCGTCAAGGGCGGCAGCATCTACGTGACCACCCCCTCCGGCAACACCGTCAAGGTCAAGCTTTCGTCCTCGACCAAGATCTCCAAGAACCTGTCGGTGGGGCGCAAGTCGATCCGTCCCGGCGACACCGTCGTGATCCAGGGGCTGACCAGTTCCAGCGGCAACCTGGTCGCCGCCGCGGTCAGTGACTCGGGCGCGGCCGGGTCGGGGCGCGGCGGCGGTTCGGGTTCCGCTTCCGGCGGCGGTTCTGGTTCCAACTCCGCTATCGGCTCCCTCTTCTCCTCCGGCGGCGGCGGTTGACCGTTCGCCGCCATCCCGTATCGAAAGGATCGAAGTGATGAATATCTCGGTGGACCTACTTCGCCGCGCCTCGTTCGCCCTCGGCGCCGTCGTGGCGGCACTGGGCGTGGTCGCCTGCGGCAGCAGCACCACTACCAGCAGCAGGCCGGCGTCCAGTGCCGCCGCAACGCCCAGCGCCTCGACCACCGGTCGCGGCAGCGGCTTTCGCAACCCGGCCCAGCGGGCCAAGCTCGTGGCCTGTCTCAAGCAGCACGGCGTGACCCTCCCGTCCAGGCCCCCAGCCGGAGCACCGGGCTCCGGCTCCAGCGGCAGCTCCTCCTCGGGCTCGGCAACCACCGGCCAGAACGGGGCACCCCCCGGCGCAGGCTTCGGCGGCCGGCGGCGCGGTTTCTTCTTCGGTGGCGGAGGCGGAGTTGCCGCCAACCCAAAGTTCCAGGCGGCACTCAAGGCCTGCGGGGTCAACTTCCATCCCCGATCCGGGCGCTTCAATCCGGCCGCCCGCAAGGCAGAGGTCAACATGTTCGTCACCTGCGTTCGCCAGCACGGCTACAACCTCCCCAAGCCCAACTTCTCGGGCCACGGCGGGGTGTTCCCGTCCAAGATTCAGTCCGACCCGAAGTTCCAGGCGGCGAGCAAGGCGTGCGCGAGCCTCCTGAGGCCACCCGGTGCGCCGCGGGGCGGGGCCGGTGGTGGTGGCGCTCCGCCACCATCGAGCGCATGATCTGACGGCGGCGGCGGCGCGAGCGGGGCGCAGACTAGCCTGGCCTGGGTGCGCCTCCCTCGCCTTGCGCCGGACCTCTCGCCGCTGCGCGAGAGCCGGGACCTGCGCCTGGTCGTACTCGGCAACCTGGTCACGAGCCTGGGTGCCCAGGCGACCCTGGTGGCGCTCCCGTATCAGCTCTACGTCGAGACCCACTCACCGCTGCTGGTCGGACTGCTGGGAGCCGTGGAGCTGGTGCCGCTGGTGACGATGGCCCTGATCGGCGGCGCGTTGGCCGACCGCATGGACCGCCGCCGGCTGCTGCTGATCGATCAGATCGGGCTGGTGCTGTGTTCCGGGGGACTGGCCGCGGCGGCCTACATCGGCCACCCGTCGCTGATCACGCTGTACGCGCTGGGCGGCCTGCTGGCCGGCTTCACCGCCCTGCAGAGCGTCACCCGGTCGGCGATCATCCCCAACCTCGTCGACCGCCCGCGGCTGCCTCGCGCGATCGCGCTCAACTACGGGCTCACCGCGCTGACCCAGGTGCTGGGGCCGGGGATCGGAGGGATCCTGATCGGGGCCTTCGGGGTCCAGGCGGCCTACACCGTCGACGCGCTGACCACCTTCGCGATGGTCTTTGCGGTGCTCCCGATTTCCTCTCAGCCGCCCGACTCCGCCGGTCACCACGAGAGCGTCCGGCGCTCGATCGCCGAGGGGCTGCGCTACGTCCGGGGCAACAAGGCGCTGATCGGCTCGTTCGCGATCGACCTGGTGGCGATGACCTTCGGGATGCCGCGGGCCCTGTTCGCGGTGCTGTCGGTGAGCGTCTTTCACACCGGAGCCGGCGGCACCGGGGTCCTGTACGCGTCGGTTTCGGCGGGAGCCACCGTGGCCGCGATCCTGACCGGCTGGCTGGAGCACGCCCGGCGGCTCGGCGTGATCGTGATCTGGGCGGTGCTGGTGTGGGGCGCCGCGATCACGCTCGTGGGCCTGATGACCTCGCTGTGGGCGGCGGCGGCGCTGCTCGCCGTGGCCGGTGCCGCGGACTCGGTGAGCGCCGTGTGCCGCTCGGCCATCAACCAGACCGTCACCCCGGACCAGATGCGGGGCCGGATGTCGTCGGTGTTCTCGCTCGTGGTCACGGGCGGACCCCGCCTGGGCGACATCGAGTCCGGGACCGTCGCGGGCGCGGCCGGGGTCCGCTTCTCGGTGGTCTCCGGTGGGCTGCTGTGCATCCTCGGCGTCGGCCTGATCGTGGCCGCCTTCCCGGCGCTGGCCCGTTACGACACCGAGGACTGGATCTCCGAGCCCGTTCTGGCTCCGTAGCTCGTCATGGCTCAGCCGACGGCGAGGACCGTCGCTGCCGGGATCGCCGCGATCAGCGTCTCGGTGGCCACCTCGAACACGTCGTGTGGTGTCCCGGCGGCGCACCACACGGTCGCAAAGCGCCGCAGCGATTCGTCGATCAGCGTCTCCAGCTCCTGGTCGTGGGCGAGCGGCGGGATGCCGCCGATCGCGAACCCGGTCGCCGCGCGAGCCTGATCGGCCTTTGCCGGCGTCACGCCGAGCCGCTTGACGTCGACCCGGCGGTCGCCGGCGCACAGCACCATGAGCGGAGCGCCGTCGCGGACGAACACCAGCGACTTGACGATCTGTCCCACTTCGACGCCGACCGCCGCGGCGGCCTCGGCCGCCGTCCGGGTCGAGTCGGTAAGCGTGTGCACCTCGATCTCCAGTCCGCGGTCGAGCAGCCGCTGTCTGAATCTGGACGCGGTGGGATGCATCGGTGGCAGCTTAGGTGGCTCGCGGGTCGTCGGGCGTGAGGTGGCTCTGAGTCCCTCCCGCCCCGCGTCCGGATAGCCTCCCGCGCTGTGACCCGAATGGCAGTAGTCGGCCACGTGGAGTGGGTCGACTTCGTCGCCGTGACTCGGTATCCCCCGCGCGGGCAGGTGGAACACGCCAGGCGAGTGTTCACCAGGGCCGGAGGAGGCGCGGTGGTGGCCGCGGACGTGCTGGCCGGCCTCGGCGCCGAGGTCGAGTTCTTCTGTGCGCTGGGCCGAGACGGCAATGGCGAAGCCGCGGCCGCCCAGCTGCGCGAGCGCGGCTTCGAGCTGCACGTGGCCTGGCGCGAGCAGCCGACCCGGCGCGTGATCACGTTTCTCGAGTACGACGGCGAGCGCACCATCGTCACGATCGGCGATCGGTTACAGCCGGCCGGCGACGACGACCTCGACTGGGCGCGCCTCGCCGACATCGACGGGGCGTATCTCACCGCGGGAGACGTCGGTGCGGCGTGGCACGCCCGCCGGGCACCTGTCCTGACCGCTTCCCCGCGCGTGCGCGAGGGGCTCGTCGCCGACGGGCTGGCCCTCGATGCTCTGATCTACAGCGCCTCCGACGAGGACGAGCGAGACTGGGCACGGCAGGTGGAGAAGCAGACCCGGCTGATGGTGGCCACCGAAGGGGCGCGGGGCGGACGGTGGTGGGGCCAGTCGGAGGGAACCTGGCCGACGGTCGAGCCGCCGGGAGAGATCCGCGACGACTACGGCGCCGGCGACGCTTTCGCCGCCGGATTCACGTTCGGTCTCGCCCAGCGGCTGCCGGTGGCGCGCGCAGCGGCCATCGGGGCCGAATGCGGGGCCCGGGCGCTGACCGTCCCGGGCGCGCCCTGACGGCGCAGTCGCGGACCCCGGCCGGCGGATCAGGCCTCCGGCGTCCTCGGCGCGTAACGATGGTGCAGCATCAGCGCGTTGCCGTCCGGGTCGGCGAAGAACGCCATGAAGCAGACGCTGGTGTCGAACGTGTCGCCCGCGAACTTGACGCCGGCCTGCTCGAGCCGCGCCCGCGCCGCCTCCATGTCCTCGACATGCAGCGCGATCGGGTTCGGCGACACCTTGTGCTCCATTCCCATCCGAGCGGGGCTGATGACGCTCAGCGTCAGGTTGCCGGTCTCGAACTCCGCGAAGCCCCGCTCGGGCCGGTACGCCGATCTGCGCAGCCCCAGCGTGTCGCCGTAGAACGCGACGGCCGCATCGAGGTCATGGGTCGGCACGGTGACGAAGTCCACTCCTGTCACGAGCTCCTGATCTACTGCCACGGGTCCCTCCCTGTCGTAGTGGTGAACTCTTGCGTCGGCGCCAACGGTTTGACACTACCGCCGGGCCTGGGGTCCGTCCGCCTCGGTTGCGAACATATGTTCGTGTTCGTAGAGCCGACCATCCTACACGCCGACCTGGACTCGTTCTATGCCTCGGTCGAGCAGCGAGACGATCCCAGACTCAAGGGCCGGCCGGTGATAGTCGGCGGCGGGGTCGTGCTGGCGGCCAGCTATGAGGCCAAGGCGTTCGGCGTGCGGACCGCAATGGGCGGGCGCCGGGCGCGTGCTCTGTGTCCGCAGGCCGCAGTGGTGCCGCCGAGGATGTCCGCCTACACCGAGGCCAGCAAGGCCGTGTTCGCGGTCTTCGAGCGCACCTCGCCCCTCGTCGAGGCGCTGTCGATCGACGAGGCGTTCCTCGATGTCCGGGGACTGCGGCACATCTCCGGCACCCCATCGGAGATCGCGGCTCGGCTTCGCCGGGAGGTACGCCAAAATGTCGGCCTGGCGATAACGGTGGGACTGGCCGGGACCAAGTTCCTGGCCAAGGTGGCCAGCGGTGTCGCCAAGCCCGATGGATTGCTGGTGATACCCACCGGCAGCGAGCTCGCCTTCCTGCACCCGCTTCCGGTGCAGCGGCTATGGGGGGTGGGCCAGGTGACCGCGGCCAAGCTGCACGCATACGGGCTGACCACGGTCGGGCAGGTGGCGAACCTCGGCGAGGAGGCCCTGATCGCGATGCTCGGTCGGGCTGCGGGGCGACAGCTGCACGCCCTGGCCAACAACCGCGACCCCCGTCGGGTGCGTGCCCGGCGCCGCCGCCGTTCGATCGGCGCCCAGCGAGCCCTGGGGCGTCGGGCCCGGGCGCCCGGGGAGCTCGAGGCCTCGCTGATGACGCTGGTCGACCGGGTATCGCGCCGGCTGCGGGTGGCGCGTCGAGCCTGCCGGACGGTGGTACTGCGGCTGCGCTTCGACGACTTCTCGCGGGCCGCCAGGTCGCACACGGTGGCCGAAGCGACATCGCGGACCACCACCCTGCTGAAGATCGCGCGGGGCTTGCTGGCGGCTTCGAACGCGGTCATCGAGCAGCGCGGGCTGACGCTGATCGGAATCGCGCTGACCAATCTCTGTGACGCCAACGCGGTCCAGCTGGCGCTGCCCTTCGACCGCACCGCGAGGCTGGACACGACGCTCGACGAGCTGCGTGAGCGCTTTGGCACCAACGCGATCTCGCGCGGGGCGCTGCTCAACCGGGACGAGGGGCCATGGGTGCCACTGCTGCCCGATTAGCGCCCGGGTCCCGGCCGCCGACGTCAGGGCGCGAGCCCGGCCACGCGCGGCCGGGACGCGAGATCGAGCAGGTTCCGTTCCAGCGCCGCTCCGCCGACCGCGGCCCCGCGCTGGATCACCAGCCAGACGCCGTCGCGCTCGCCGAGCAGCTCCAGCCGCGTGAGCGGGTCGCCGTCGATCACAACCAGGTCGGCGAGCTTGCCCGGGGTCACCGTGCCGACCTGCTCGTCGAGCCCCAGGGCGTACGCACTGCCCGAGGTGGCGGCCGTGAGCGCTTCGGCGGCGGTCAGGCCGTGCGCGGCCATCCGGCGGATCTCGATCGATGTGTTCCAGAACGGATGCCAGTCGTGGCCGACGGCCAGCCGCACCCCGGCCGCCTTGGCTGCCCTGAGGGTGCGATCGGCCTGCTCCAGGTTGTGCTCGGCCAGCTCGACGAGCAGCGGCGACCAGGTCGGCGCCGGGGGGTGGCCGGCGGCGCCCCGCGCCGTGACACCATCCCCCTCGGGGGCCGCCGCGCTGGCTGCCTCGCCCTGGGGGCCGCCCGTGCCGACGGCCGACTCCAGGCCGGCGACGCCGTAGAAGCAGGACAGGGTCGGCACCAGCACCTGGCCCGAGCCGGCCATCTGCTCCAGCAGGTCGGGTCGCTGGCACAGGTACATGCCGTGCTCTATCGTGTCGATGCCCTCCTGAATCGCGATCTCGGTGCCGGCGACTCCCTCCGCGTGGGCGGCGACGCGATATCCCTGGCGATGGGCCTCCTCCACCAGGGTCGCGATCTCTGCGCGCGTGAGCTGAGCGGGATCCGGATCCTCGAGCTCGACGCTGCGGGCGCCGGTGGTCATCACCTTGATGAAGTCCGCGCCGCGGCGGAGCTGTTCGCGCACCGCGCGGCGGATGTCGTCGGGACCGTCCGCCTCGCGGTACATGCCGTCGAAGAACCAGCCCCCCGGGGCGGTCGCCGACACGATTCGCCCGCAGCTGAGCAGCCGGGGCCCACGGAACGTGCCGTAGCGCATCCCCTGCCGCGCCTCGAACACCAGGTCACCGTAGGAGCCGACATCTCTGACCGTGGTGATCCCGCGCCGCAGCATCTCGCCCAGGTCCGAAGCCAGAAAGTGGGCGTCGGCCCCTGGGCGCAGTGGCTCGGCTCCGGGGTCGGGAGTCGGGCGGGTCACCTTGACGTGGGCGTGGGCGTCGATCAGACCCGGCAGCAGCGTGCGCCCTTCGAGGTCGATGACCGTCGCGCCCTCCGGCGGGCCGTCACCAGGAGCCCCAACCGCCGCGATGCGTCCGTCCTGCACCAGCACCGCGGCCTCCTCGCGCACCGGAGCCGCGGTGCCGTCGAACAGCCGCCCGCCGGTCAGCCAGAGGCGACCGCTGCCCGCCGGTGGATCGGCGAGCAGAGCGGGCAGACGAGGGGGCACCGCCGCACTGTAGCGCCGCGGCGCGCGCGCATCAGGCACGGCCGCGCTGGCCCGCGGATCACGGCAGCGCCGCGGCGCGCGCCGATCAAGCAGTGCCGGCTGGCCCGCTCAGAGCTCGGCCAGCCGCCGGCGGAGGAAGGTCCGCTCGGCCTCCGCGCTCGCCAAGTCCAGGGCCCGGCGGTAGGCGTCCGCCGCCTCGTCGGATCGGCCGAGCCGCCGTAGGAGCTCGGCGCGCGTCGAGTGCAGGTACCGGTAGTCGTCGAGTTCGAGTCGATCGACGATCCCCAGAGCCGCCTGCGGCGAGCCCGCCTCCGCGACCGCCACCGCACGATTGAGCTCGACCACCGGCGAGCCGGTCAGGCGGGCCAGCTCCTCATACAACGAGACGATCTGCGGCCAGTCGGGTCGTTCCTCGGCCTGAAGGGAGGCGATCGCCGCCTGCAACACGTAGGCGCCACGGCCGTGCAGGGCCAGCGCGCGCTGCAGCATGGCGCGCCCGGACGCGATCTGGCCTGAGTTCCACAGCGATCGGTCCTGGTCGGCCAGCAGCACCAGCTCGCCCGTCGGGGAGAAGCGTGCCCGCCGGCGCGAGTCGTGCAGCAGCATCAGCGCCAGCAGACCGTGCACTTCGGACTCGTCGGGCATCAACTCGGCCAGGACCCGGCCCAGCCGGATCGCCTCGGCCGCCAGGTCCACGCGGCCGCCGTAGCCCTCGTTGAAGATCAGGTAGACGATCGCCAGCACCGCCGTCAGGCGCTCGGGCAGCAGCCCCGGCGATGGAACGGTGAACGGGATGCCGGCAACCTTGATCTTCGCCTTGGCCCGCGACAGCCGGCGTTTCATCGTCTCTGGGGCGACGATGAAGGCGCGGGCGATCTCTTCGGTGCTGAGGCCTCCCAGGGCCCGCAGCGTGAGTGCCACCTGCGCCTCGGTGGCCAGCGCCGGATGGCAGCAGGTGAACAGCAGCTCGAGCCGCTCGTCGGCGATGGCGTCGGGATCTTGCAATTCGTCCTCCACAACCTCCGTGACCTCCAGCCGACGCGTCTTGGTGGCCAGCGTCCGTTCCCGCCGCAGCCGGTCGATCGCGCGGTTGCGCGCGGTGGTCACCAGCCAGGCGCCGGGGTTGTCAGGCAGGCCCCCGTGTGGCCAGCGCTCGGCGGCGATCGCGAACGCCTCCTGAGCGGCGTCCTCGGCGAGATCGAAGTCGCCGAGGTAGCCGATCAGGGAAGCCAGGACGCGGCTCCACTCGTCGCGGAAGATCCGCTCTATCAGGGTGCCGCCTCCATCACCGGGCGCACCTCGACCGAGCCGCCGAGCCGCAAGGCCGGGATCCGCTTGGCGATCCCAAGGGCCACGTCCACGTTGTCGACGTCGAACACGTAATAGCCGCCGAACACCTCCTTGGTATCCGCGAACGGTCCGTCGGTGGTCAGCGCCTGTCCGTCGCGCTCGCGGACCGTGGTCGCCATCTCAGCCGGATGCAGCTGGGCGCTGTCGAGGTAACCCGGCTCGTTGCGTAGGGCGACGTACTCGCCGTAGACCTGGTTGCGCTCGGCCTCCGGCAGATCATGCGATCCGGGCTCGGAATAGACCAGCAGTGCGTACTTCATATTTGTCCTCCCTGGTTGGAGCTTGCTATCGGGATCAAGACGAACGAACACCGCCCGAGGGGACAGGATTGTCGATCGTCTAATGATTCACCGGGGAAGGTCGCGCTTCGGCCTCGAGCTCCTCCGCCGTTATGCGATCCACCCCGGGACTCCGCGGTCGGTCCCGTCGGCCATGCTCGCTCGCGCCGTGCCCGGCGCCGCGACGATCGCCGACAGCCCGGCTCGCGGATCGGCGAACACTTGGCGGGGAAGCTGGGCGGCAAGGACGATCGTGTCGCCGGACGCGAGCGTCACCGCCTCCCCGTCGACCTGAACGGTGGCGCCTCCGTCGAGGACGCTCCAGACCTGCTCGGCGTCGAACACGTGCAGGGGGCCCACCTGGCCCGGCGGCATGTCCACGCGCCAGATGGAGTGTGCGGCTCCACCCAGCGTCGGCGATGCCAGCGTGGTCATGACAGCGTTCGGGGTCTCAGTGCGGCGAACATCGCCGCGGCGGATGACTGACATGAGGAATCTCCTAAGATAGACAACATGGTTGGCTATAATGTAAACCTGGTTGTCTACCTTGTCAACTGACTCGCGCCCGCCCGGATACGAGCTGCCGCTGCTGCTGCTGCTCGGCTTCCGCTCGCTGATCGACGACCTCCACGCCGAGCTGGCGCGCCAGGGCCACCCGGACGTGCGGCCCATGCACGGATTCGTCTTTCAGGCGATCGGGACGCAGGGCACGACGGCGGCGGAGCTCGGGCGCCGGCTGGCGATCTCAAAGCAGGCCGCCGGGAAGACGATCGCGGCGCTGGAGGCACTGGGCTACGTCGCCCGGGGCACCGACGCCAGGGACGCCCGGCGCAAGGTCGTGCACCTGACCGGCCGCGGGATCGACTGCCTGCAGCGTTCCGCGCGGATCTTCGATGAGCTGCGGCGAGCCTGGGCGGCCGAGATCGGTGAGCAGCGGCTAAACGAGCTGGAGGCCGACCTGCGCCGGGTTGCGCCGAGCGACGCCTCCCGGCTGCTCGAGGCACCGGGATGGTTCGGCAGCGCCACCGGGCCTCCTCGGGACTAGTGTCCCCACCGGGCCTCCTCGCGACTAGTGTCCCCACTGTCCCGCTTCGATCGCCTTGATCCGATCACCGTCTGCCTCCGGGTCCGAGAAACCGATGACATCTAGAGCTTCGTCCGAACTGCTGCTGGTGGGGAGCCTCCCGGCTGACTCCACCGAGACCGCGCTGCAGGCGGGGGCCGAACTGTTCGGGGACATGGTGTTCGCGCTGCCCGACGGCGAGACCGGTCCGCGGGCGGCGTGGGTCGGGTTCGAGCGTGAGCGCCTGGTGCGCCCCCACCCCGACGTGGAGACGGTCCAGACGACCGCGTCGTCCACCGGGATCCCCCGTCATGCCTACGAGACTCCGGTGTTCAAGATCCGCTCCGGTGTCGGCGACCTGCACTGGGACTTGTGGCCGCGAATCGACGACGCGATCGCGTCCTACGGGGAGTTTCGGAAGCTGCGCGACCAGGGCGTGATCCCGACCGGGCTGCGGTTCCAGATCGGACTCCCGTTCCCGTCCAGCGCGCTGAACGGCTTCAAGGCCGACTTCGGCCACGACTATCCGATTGGCGAGCGCGGCTTCGAGGACCTATTCGCCCGCGAGATACAGCGGCTCACGAACGAGATCCCGGTCGAGGATCTGGCCATCCAGTGGGACGTCTGCTACGAGGTGCTTGACATCGAGGGAGTTCTGGCCTGGACGGCCGACGGCGCTTGGGAGCGCTTCACGGGACCCGTCGCCCGGCTGACCCGGCTGATCCCCGAAGACGTGCTGGTGGGCTATCACTTCTGTTACGGAACGTTCCCGGAATGGCCCATGTACGAGGCGCGCGACATGGGTCTGATCGTCGACATGGCCAACCACGCCGTCGCCAACTCCGGGCGTACCGTCGACTGGCTGCACCTCGCCGGCCCGCGATACCTGCGCAGCGAGGACGAGAGGTTCTTCGCGCCGCTGGCCGACCTCTCCCCGGGCGACGCCCGGGTGTTCTTGGGCATCGTGCTGCCGCTCGACGGCGACCCTGGGCTGGAGCGGCGCCATCGCACCGCGTCCAGGTTCCTCGATGAATTCGGCGTCGCCATGTACTGCGGGTTTGGGCGTCAACCCGGCGCCGACGGCATGGAAACGATGCGCGAGCACCGGCGCGTCGCCCGTTCGCTGCGATCCTGACCCGCCCAAGTCACGCTGCCGGTGGTTGTCGCGCGAACCGCCGACGTTGTATGAACGTGACAACGGGTTAACGAGCCGGCCCCCGGTCGCCGATCGCGATGTGGGCCGAGAAAGCGGACCATAAGTCCGGTTCCTCGGCCAGGATCGCTGGCTCACGGTTGTTAACTCGTGATAGCCAGGGCGGGTTTGCGCCGCTACCACGTCCGAATCCCGCCAGACGGCAGCCGGTGCCTGTGACAAGGTGACACCCGAGCGTCGACGACGGTGAATCTCCTCTACACCACCCACCCGAGCCCGATCGGTGAGCTGCTGCTGGTAGGTGATGGCCGCGCGCTGCACGCCCTGCACATGCTCGCCGGCCGCCGGCCGCCGCCGATCGACGCCCGGTGGCGGCGCGCGCCGGAAGCGTTCACAGACGTGACCACCCAGCTGGAGGAGTACTTCCAGGGGCGGCGTACCAGCTTCACGGTGCCGCTGGCTCTCGCCGGGACCCCGTTTCAGCTTCGGGTCTGGAGCGCGCTTCAGGAGATCCGCTACGGGCAGACCACCTCATACGGGGAGCTCGCCGCGCACATCGGCCAGCCGACCGCCTCCCGTGCCGTGGGGCTGGCAAACGGTCGCAACCCGGTGGCCGTGATCGTCCCCTGCCACAGGGTGGTCGGCGCTGACGGCACGCTCACGGGTTACGGCGGCGGGCTGGAGCGAAAGCGGCTCCTGCTGGACCTGGAGTCCGGGGTGGTCCCGCTAGGGCAACTGGAGGCGACCGCGGTCGCGGCCCCGCAACTGGAGGCGGCCGCGGTGTCCCTGCCCGCTAGGGCCACACTCGGCTAGCGAATCCGCGACGCCACCGGCACCAGCGACGCCAGGTCGTCGACGATCGCATCGGCGTCACCGAGCTGATCGTCGTCGTGTGTGGTCCGCAGCGCGATGACCGTCGCTCCCGCCCGCACCCCCGCCAAGACCCCGGCGGGTGCGTCCTCGAGCACGACGCAGCGCTGCGGGTCGACGCCCAGGCGGCGAGCGGCGATCTGAAAGCAGGCCGGATCGGGCTTGCCGCGCTCCAGCCCGTCGGAGGAGACCAGGACCTCCGGAATCGGGAGTCCGGCGGCGCGCAGGCGGGCGCGCGCGAGCGCGGTCGAGCACGAGGTGACGATCGCCAGCCGGCGATCGCCGGCCAGCAGCTCGGCCGCCCCCGGCAGCGCAAACACCCCGTCGGTGTCGTCTATCTCGGCCGCCTCGAGCGCGGCGGCCTCGGCGTCGTGGTCGGAGTCCGACGCGTCGGGGGTCAGCAGGCGGATCGATTCACGTGACGGGCGACCGTGCGCGAAGCGCATGACCGCGTCCGTGTCCAGGCCCTGGCGTTCGGCGAACTCGTCCCAGACTCGCCGGACCGGGCCGTTGGAGTCCACCAGGGTGCCGTCGAGGTCGACCAATATCGCCTCCGAACGCTCGATCAGAGTTGCCGGTGTCACGTCGTCAGCGAGGGTCGAGCGGCCGCAGCGCGATGCGACGGGCGCGGCTCGGCGCTGGACGCGAGCAAGAACACGAGCAGCCCGGCAGCGACGAGCAGACCGCAGGCCAACGGCAGCGAGGTGAGCTGGGCCACGGTGCCGATCAGCGGCGGTCCGGCGAGGAAGCCCAGATAGCCGAGCGAGCTGACCGCCGCCAGGGCCGGCCCGGTGGGGACGCCGGGCTCATCGGCGCCGGCTCGGAACAGCGTGGGGACCACTCCCGCCAGGCCCAGACCCAGCGCCGCAAACCCGGCGATCGCGGTCGGCGCGGTGCCGGCCAGCAGCCCGGCCGCGAAACCCAGGGCGGCGAGCAACCCGCAGCCTCGCAGAAAGGCGGCGGCCCCCCACCGGGCCCACAGCCGGTCGGCGATCAGGCGGCCCGAGCCCATCCCCACGCTGAACACCGCATAGGCGATCGCTCCGAGCGCCGCCGAGCCGCCGAGCCCATCGCGGACCAGCTTCGCGCTCCAGTCCGAAGCCCCGCCCTCCGCCATCAGGCAGAAGAAGCAGGCCGCGCCGAGCAGCGCCAGGCGCGCCGGCAACCGCGTCCAGCGCAGGCGGGGCGCGTGGGCGTCGACGTCCTCGTCGCGGACCAGCAACGGACCGATCGCGATCAGGCCGGGAATCCCGAACAGGAGCGCAGCGACGAACAGGTGCGCCAGCGGCGCGATCCCCAGCGCGGCAGCGAGCGCGCCGAGGCCGGCGCCGGCAAAGCCGCCGAACGAGAAGGCGGCGTGCAGCGAGGAGAGGATCGGCCGCTTGAGGTGGCGCTCGATCGACATTCCCTGGGCGTTCATGGTCAGGTCCAGCGAGGAGTTGGCCATTCCCACCACCAGCAGCGCGCCGGCCAGCACCGGGACGCTGCCAGCCAGGGCCGGGAGCAGGATGGCGGCCATCAGCGCGAGCATGGCCAGTCGGCAGAAGGTGCGGCTCGAGCGGCCCGGCAGCATGCGGCCCACGGTGGGCATCGCCAGCACCGCCCCCACCGCGGGGGCCAGCAGGGCCAGGCCGAGCGCCCCGGTGGTGGCGTGGACGCGATCCGAGAGGGCCGGGATGCGCGATGCCCACGACGCGAACAGCGCGCCGTTGACGAAGAACACAGCCGTGATGGCGACGCGGGGATTCACGCCGGCGGTACCTTGCTCGGGACGCGCTGACTCACGCCAGCAGCACCTCGATACCAAGGGCGCGATACGGCGCCAGCGCGGCGTCGGAGACATCGGCGTCGGTCACCAGCTGGGTGACGGCACGCGGCGGGGCGACCAGGACCGGCATCGCCGTGCCGAGCTTGTCGTGATCGGCGAGCGCGACGACCTCGGCGGCCCCGTCGATCATCGCCGCCTTCACGTGGCGCTCCTCGAGGTCCTCCGTGGTCACCCCGATCTCAGGGTGCAGGCCGCAGACCCCGAGGAAGACGATGTCGGCGCGGACCACCCGCAGCGCCTCGATCGCGGCCGCTCCGACCGTGACCAGGGCATTGGGCCGCAGCGTGCCCCCGACCACCGTGACCTCGAGACCCGAATGGTCTGCCAGCGCGAGCGCGATCGGCGGACTGGTAGTCAGCACGCTGGCGTGCAGGTCCGGGCGCAGCGCGCGAGCCAGCTGCAGCGTGGTGGTGCCGCCGTCGAGGACCACGACCTGGCCGTCACGCACCAGCTCGGCGGCGCGCCGGGCGATCGACGCCTTGGCCTCGGGGGCGCGGCGCTCGCGGGTGGCGAACGGAGCGGCGTCGCCGTGGCGAGGCAGCGCACCTCCGTGGACGCGGCGCAGGAGCCCGGCGTCGTCGAGCTCGCGCAGGTCCCGGCGGACGGTGTCAGAGGAGACGTCGAGCTCGGCGGTCAGATCGGCGGCCAGGACCCGCCCGTTCGTGCGAAGGCGATCGAGGATCAGCGAACGGCGCTCGTCGGTGAGCATCTACACGATTGTACGCACTTCTGCCGGTTCGTGCAGCTTCGTGCACAAACGCGCTCCCGGCGGGTCCGCCTCCCCAGAGCCGGAGCGGGGGCTACTGGCGCATCTTGCGGTAGCGGCGGATCAGGGCATTGGTGGAGGTGTCGTGCTCGAGGTCGGGATCGTCCTCGCTCTCGAGCTCGGGGATGATCCGCTGCGCCAGCGCCTTGCCGAGCTCTACCCCCCACTGATCGAAGGAGTCGACCTCCCAGATCACGCCCTGGGTGAAGACCGAGTGCTCGTAGAGCGCCACCAGCACGCCAAGCGTCCGCGGCGTGAGCACCTCGGCCAGGATGACGTTGGTCGGGCGGTTGCCCTCCATGACCCGGTGGGGGGCGATCGCCTCCGCAGTGCCTTCGGCCCGCACCTCTTCGAGCGTCTTGCCGAAGGCCAGCGCCTCGGCCTGCGCGAACACGTTTGACATCAGGAGATCGTGGTGGTCGCGCAGCGGGTTCAGTCCCTTGGCGAA
The DNA here is from genome assembly GCA_036502145.1 of Solirubrobacteraceae bacterium. Classification (GTDB taxonomy): domain Bacteria; phylum Actinomycetota; class Thermoleophilia; order Solirubrobacterales; family Solirubrobacteraceae; genus Palsa-465. The sequence continues at coordinate 40,202 of DASXZB010000018.1, forward strand.
GCCGATCAGGTCGACGGGGATCAGCTTGGTCCCCTGATGGATCAGCTGGTAGAAGCTGTGCTGACCGTTGGTCCCGGGCTCACCCCAGTAGATCGCGCCGGTCTCGTAGTCGACGTGCCGGCCATCGAGCGTCACGTGCTTGCCGTTTGACTCCATGGTGAGCTGCTGCAGGTAGGCCGGAAAACGCTTGAGGTACTGGTCGTAGGGCATCACGCCCACCGTCTGGGCGCCGAAGAAGTCCCCGTACCACACCGCCAGCAGCCCCATCAGCGCCGGCAGGTTGCGCTCCAGCGGAGTGGTCCGGAAGTGCTCGTCCATCTCGTGAAACCCGGCCAGCATCTGCTCGAAGTTCTCGGGACCGATGGCCAGCATCGTCGACAGGCCGATCGCCGAGTCCATCGAATAGCGGCCACCCACCCACTCCCAGAAGCCGAACATGTTGTCGGTGTCGATGCCGAACTCGGACACCTTCTCGGCGTTGGTGGAGACGGCCACGAAGTGCTTGGCGATCGCCGATTCGTCACCAAGCACGGCCAGCGTCCAGTCCCGCGCCGAGCGCGCGTTGGTCATCGTCTCGAGCGTGGTGAACGTCTTCGAGGAGACGATGAACAGCGTCTCCTCGGCGTCCAGGTCGCGGGTCGCCTCGACGAAGTCCGTGGCGTCGACGTTGGAGACGAATCGGAAAGTCATCTCGCGGCTGCTGTAATGCCGCAGCGCCTCGTAGGCCATCACCGGCCCCAGATCCGACCCGCCGATGCCGATGTTGATGACGTTGCGGATCGCTCTGCCGGTGTGGCCCTTCCACTCGCCGGAGCGGACCCGCTCGGCAAAAGACGCCATCCGGTCGAGCACCTCGTGGACCTCGGCGACGACGTCGACGCCGTCCACCACCAGCGAGCTGCCTCGCGGCATCCGCAGCGCGATGTGGAGCACGGAGCGATTCTCCGAGACGTTGATCCGCTCCCCGCTGAACATCGCCTCCCGGCGGTCGACGAGTCCCGACTGCTCGGCCAGCGCCACCAGCAGCCCGAGCGTCTCGTCGGTGATCCGGTTCTTGGAGAAGTCCAAGGTGAGGCCGGCCCCCTCGGCCACCAGCCGCTCGCCGCGCCCCTCGTCGCCGGCGAAGATCTCACGCAGGTGCAGACCGCGGATCTCCTCGTAGTGCTTCTCCAAGGCGCTCCACGCCGGACGCTCGCGGAGGGGCGGGATGCTCGTCGTGGTGGTCATCAGGCCTCCAGGAGTCGATGCGGTTGATGGGCTGAGCCTGGTCCTGCGCAGCTGCATTGTCAGCGTAGAGCCTGTCTACGCGGAGCCCCGGGAGTCCGCGAGCTCACGCAGAGCCGCCACGTGGTGAGTCCTCAGCCCGCAGCAGCCGCCGAGCATCGTGGCCCCGAGCCGTACCCAGTCCTGCGCAAGCTCCACGAGCTGCTGGACGGGGACGTCCTCGAATGTCCAGTCGGGCTGCTTCCAGATGCCGTGGTGGGGATAGACGCCGAGCGGGCCGGTCCAGAGCTCGCGAGCCATCTCGATCCCGTCGGCGACATCGTGGATATCGGTGTGCATGATGTTGACTGCGTCCAGTTCGTCTCGCAGGCACGCCCGGGCGATCTCACGCGCGTCGGGCTCGATCGGCGGAAGCGATTCCGAGGCCTTGGGATCGGCACCCGCCACCTGCATGCTCAGGCCCAGCCAGACCGGGAGACCACCGGCGAGCGCCGCCTCGACCGCCGGCTGGCCAAGTCGAGTGTCGACCACCATCTCGAGCGCGATCAGGTCGACCCCGGCGCGAGCCAACACATCCACCTGGCGCGCGTAGCCGTCTCGGATCTGGGCTCGCTCGCCGGAGCCGTGTCCGGACTCGGGGGCTGCCCACGGGGTGACGCTCACGCTGCCGGCGAGTGCCACCGGCCCGACGGCCGTTCCGTCGATCGCGGCCCGCGCCGCCCGCACGGCTCTGAGGTTGCCCTCCTCGAAGCGGTCGCCCAGGCCAGCGCGCTGCATCGGCCCGAGACCGCTCATGTAGGTGTTGGCGATCACCACGTCCGCTCCGGCGCGGATGTGGTCCTCGTGGATTTCGCGAACCAGATCGGGAGCACGGAGGTTGGCCACCCCGCACCAGGCGTGTTCGTCCATTGGCACGCCGCGGGCTTGCAGCTCGGTGCCCATCGCCCCGTCGATGACGACGATCCGGCCGCTGTCGCGCAGCGAGCGCAGATGCTCGAATCCAGGCGAGCCTTGCATCCGGGAAGAGGCTAGCCGCGCGCCGGCTGGGCGAGAATTGGATCCGTGAGGACGTTCGCTGACATCCCCGCCGAGATCAGACGGCGCGTCGAGGGGGGCGAACGGGTGATCCTGATCTTCCTCGATGCGCTCGGGCTGGAGTTCCTCGCGCGCCACCGGGACCATCCGCTCGTCCAGCGCCTCGAGGTCACGCCGCTGAGCTCGCAGTTTCCCTCCACCACCACGGCGCACGTCCCCACCGTGCACTTCGGGGTTCCGGTCCAGGAGCACGGCCTCTACGAATGGAACGTGCTCGAGCCGTCGCTCGACGAGATCATCTGCCCGCTTCGGTTCAACGCCGCCGGCTCGGACATCGACGGCGAGCTGACCAGTCGCCTCGATCCGGCGGCGCTGATCCCGGGTCCGACCCTGTACGAGTCGCTGGCCGCCCGCTGCGTCGTCCTGCAGCCGGATCGGATCGCCGGGTCGGTGTTTACCCGGATCGCCACGCGGGGAGCAACGACCCGCCCGTTCCGGGACCTGGAGGAAGGTGCGCAGGCCCTGGCGGGGGCGTTCGGCCGCTCCGGGACTCACGGCTACGGATTCCTGTACTGGGATCTGATCGACCGCGCCGGACACGAGCAGGGGCCGAGCTCGCCGCAGTTCGACGCCGCCGCGCGGTCGGCGCTCAACGCGCTGTGGAACCAGCTTCGCGGACTGCGCGACGTCACGGTGCTGGTCACCGCCGACCACGGGCAGGTCGATGTCAGCCCCGCCCGGGTCGACTACCTCGACGAGCTCTGGCCCCAGCTCCCGGCGCTGCTCTCGCAGCCCAGGCCCGCCGGTTCTTCGCGAGACGCCTTCCTTCACGTCCGAGAAGGCCACCTGGAGACGGTGATCGAGGAGCTCTCGACGCGGCTCGGCGAGCGAGCCGAGGTCCGGCCCGCGGCGGAGCTGTTTCACCGCCCGGGCGCTCGCCTGCGGGCGCGCTTGGGCGACGTGGCAGTGCTAGCCGCGCCGGGCAGGCAGGTCTGGCTTCGCTCCGCCGCCGCCAACGAGCGCTGGTTCCGCGGTCAGCACGGCGGCCGGGAGTCCGTGGAGACCAGCACCTACCTGGCCCAGCTCACGAGCTAGCGATGACGTCGAGCACCCGATCCACATCGTGCTCATCGTTGTAGACATGCCACGAGGTGCGCAGCAGTCCGCCCCGCACTGCCGCCACGATGCCGGCGCGCCGCAGACGATCCTCCGCGCCGGGCAGCTCGGCGCATACGATCGCGCTGTCGCTCGGCTCCAGGCCGATCCCGGCCCGGAAGCGGTTGGCGAGCGCCACGTCGTGGGCGTGGATGGCTCGGATCCCGATCTGCTCGATCAGCTCCAGGGCGGGCTGCGTGCCGACCCAGCTGAACCAGGCCGGCGAGACATCCAGCCGGCGAGCGCTCGAGGCCAGTCGCAGCGGCGGACCGAAATAGCTTGCGTGGACGTCCTCGCCGGCATACCAGCCGGCGCTGTGGGGAACCACCCGCTGCAGCAGGCGGTCCGAGACCGACAGAAACGCGGTGCCGCGCGGCGACATCAGCCACTTATAGGCGCCGCACACGACCGCGTCGAAGCGCCCGGCGTCGAGCGGCAGCCAGCCCAGAGCCTGGGTCGCGTCGCACAGCGTGACCGCGCCGTGCCGCTGGGCCGCACTCAGGATCGCCTCCAGGTCCGCGACCTCGCCGGTGCTCATCTGGACGGCGCTGAAGGCCACCGCGTCGGCCCCCTCGGCCACCACCCCGGCGAGGCGCGAGGTTGGAACCGTCCGCACGTCCAGACGCTCCTGGACCAGGAACGGAAACAGTGTCGAGGTGAACTCGACGTCGGGGACGACGACCCGGGCCCCGTCGGGCAGCGCGGTGACGACTGAGCCGACGAGCTCGGAGACGGTCGAGCCGACCGCCACCCGCTCCACCTCCACACCAGCCAGCCGGGCGAAGGCGGCGCGTGAGTACTCGGTCCTCAGCCCCCAGTCCTCCCAGCTCGTGCGACCGGCGTGCCAGTCGGCCAGGGCAGACTGCAGCGCCTCCCAGCCCGGTCGCGGCGGCAGCCCATAGCTGGCCGTGTTGCAGTACACGCCCGCGGGCTCCCACAGGGCACGTGCTTCGGAGATCCTCATCGCCGCATTGGATCAGATGGCGGAGGTAGGCTCGCCGGCGGCGTGGCTGCCGGCGGATTGTCCGCCGCGGACGAACCAGTACTAGGTAGTGTCAGCCGCGCGGGACCGCGTCGAGTCGCTATCAGGAGGTCAACCCATGATCGTGATGTTCTCCGCTCGCCGGCTCAAGCCGGGCGCCTGGGAGCAGTTTCGCCGGGCCTGGGATTCCGACGAGCAGACGATGCCGCCGGGGCTACAGCGCGCCTACCACGCCCGCAACATCCGAGACGAAGATGAGGTCATCTCGTTCGGACTGTTCGACATGACCGAGGAGCAGTATCACCGCTGGCGGGCCGACGCCGACGCCGATGAGAACCGGCGCGTGGACCGCATGTCGGCGTTCGTGCAGAACGAGCCGGTCTCCGGCGTATATGAGGTGGTCGACGCCGTCGACGGATAGCGGCCCGGACTGCTAGCGCTCCTGGGTGGGGTCCTCGCCGGGAGCCTCTCCGGTCTCGCGCCCCTGCGACGGATCCTCGTAGGGCTCCTCGCCGACCTCGCGCCCCTCGGTCGGGTCCTCGTAGGGCTCCTCGCCGACCTCGCGCCCTTCGGTTGGGTCCTCGTAGGGGTCCTCACCGTGCTCGCGCCCTTGGGTTGGATCCTCCTCGCCGAACCTGCGTCCCTGGGTCGGATCCTGGTGCATTGTGCTGCCTCCTCCACGTTGCTAGGCCGTGCGTCGAGAGTACCGCTTCCGGGAAGCTGTTCGTGAAGCCGAGCTGCCGCCGCCACCGGCGGCAAACGGGAACAATGCCCACGGTCGCATGACTTCCGAAAATCCCCATACCGAAATGCCGCGATACGCAGCTCGCACCGGGCAGGTCGTGCTTTCGCCGGCTAGCCCCGATATCGCGCCCTCGCGGCAGGTTCGCAGCCTCTACCGCCTCAGCGACCCCGAGCTCTCCGAACTCAGTCTGGACGAGTTCCTGGACGAGTTGCTGGTCCGGGTCCAGGACGCCCTGGCGGTGGACACCGTGGCGATCCTGCTGCTCGACGAGGAAACACAGCAGCTGGTGGCGCGCGCCGCCAAGGGCATCGAAGAGGAAGTCGAGCGCGGGGTCCGGATCCCCATCGGGCAGGGGTTCGCGGGACGGATCGCGGCCGAACGCGTCGCAATCTTCATCGCCGACGTCGACCACGCCGACATCCTCAACCCGATCCTCCGAGAGAAGGGCATCAGCTCGCTGCTCGGGGTGCCATTGGTCGTCGAGGGCGGCCTCATCGGAGTGCTTCACGTCGGCTCGCTCGAGCCGCGAGCGTTCGGCGACACTGACCTCGCCGTACTGCAGGTGGCGGCGGCCAGAGCCGCTCCGGGTATCGAGCGGGCGCGCCTGTTCTCCGCGCTCGAACACGAACATCGCGGGGCGATGCTGCTTCAGCGCAGCCTGCTGCCGAAGCAACTCATCGATGTGATCGGCGTCGATGCCGCGGCGCGCTATCTGCCGGCCAGCGACGAGGTTGGCGGTGACTGGTACGACGTGTTCGAGCTCCCGCGCGGACGGCTCGGCATCGCCATCGGCGATGTCGTCGGACACGGATTGCGGGCGGCGGCGCTGATGGGACAGCTGCGCACCGCGCTGCACGCCTACGCGATCGAGGACTACGGCCCGGGCCGGACGCTCGAGCTCGTCGATCGCTTCGTGCAGAGAATGCCTGACTACGCGATGGCCACGGCGGCCTACGCCGTGCTGGACCCCGACACGGGGGCGCTGTGCGTGGCCAGCGCCGGGCATCTGCCGCCAATCGTCGTCGGCGACGGCTTCGCCCGGGTCCTCGAGGTCCCGCCGGCGGCGCCGCTGGGGGCGTTTCCCTACGGCGGGTCTCATGAGCACGAAGCGTCGCTGTCGCCCGGGGAAACGCTGGTCCTCTACACCGACGGGCTCGTGGAGCGGCCCCGCGTCCCACTCAGCACCAGCATCGACCGGCTCTGCAAGGTGCTCCGCGGCGCCGACTCAGCCGAAGAAGCCTGCGAGCAGGCCATCGACCATTTCGTGCCGGCGGGTGGCCCGCGTGACGACGTGGCGATCGTCGCGGTGCAGAACGGACGAGTGCCCATCGAGCTCCGGATGCGGTTGCCGGCCGACCCTCGCGTTCTCGCCGACGTTCGGCATGCTCTGCGCCGCTGGCTACGAGACCGCGGCGCCGACCGCAAGGCGACCACGGAGACCACGCTGGCCGTCAACGAAGCGTGTACCAATGCCATCGAGCACGCCTATTCGCCAGCACCGGCTGAGTTCGAGCTCCGTGCTTCGGCCATCGACGGCGAGGTGACCATCGTGGTCAGCGACTCCGGACGGTGGCGCGCGCCGCGGGGCAGTCACCGAGGCCGCGGCCTGGCGATCATCGACGCGGCCATGGACGAGGTAGAGGTCAATTCCACCACCGTGGGTACTGACATCTTGATGCGCAGGCGGCTTAAGCGGTGACCCTGGCCGACGTGCAGTTCAGCACGCAGGGGGACGTGACCGTCGCTCGCACGATCGGTGAGATCGACCTCTCCAACGCTGAGAACATCACCGGCGCGATCACCGACGCGATTCCGAACGCCAGCTTGACGCTGGTGCTCGACCTAACTGACGTGGACTACCTCGACAGCGCGGGGATCCGCCTCGTCTATCAGTTGCGCGAGCACCTGCACGCCCGCGGGCAGACCCTGCGACTGGTGGTCCCGTCGAACTCACCGGCCAACGACGCGCTAAGGCTGGCGGGTGTGCTGCGGCATATCGAGACAAACGAGACCGTGGGCGAGGCATTGCACAAGATCGGATGAGGATCTGGGGTCAACGTAGACACGGATAGCGAAACTTCGCTGGAATAATCCCTCGTACCGGAGTATGTTGACGTTGCTCCGTCCATAGGACTGGACGGCGGGCGAGCGCAAACTCAGAGCTCGGCAGAACCTAAACAGGAGCGTGTGTCGTGCCCTATCCCGTCACCTTCGAGGCTGACTACATCGAGCAGCGCAGCCGTCTGACCGCATTTTTCAGGCTGATCCTGGCGATCCCCATCGCCATCTGGGTGGCGCTGTATTCAATCGCCGCCACCATCGCGGTCATCATCGCCTGGTTTGCGGTCGTCATCACCGGCCGCTATCCGCAAGGGCTGTATGACTTCATGTCCGGCTTCAACCGGTTGGCGGCCAGGACGACCGCCTACGTCGTCCTGCTGTGTGACCCGTACCCGCCGTTCGACGGCGGTCCGAATGCCAACTACCCGGTCCGGATGCACTTCGCCGGGCCGCTGGAGCAGTACAGCCGGGTCAAGGCGTTCTTCCGCTTCATCCTCGCGATCCCGATCCTGATCCTGCGCTACGTGATCAACCTGCTGCTCGAGGTGGCGGCCGTCGCCGCCTGGATCGTCATCGTGATCCTCGGCCGGATGCCACGCGGGCTGTTCGACATGATGGTGCTCGCCAACTCCTACGTCGCGCGTTCGGATGCCTACCTGCTCCTGCTGACCGAGACCTACCCGCCGTTCCAGGACGCCGAGACTCGCACCGCCGGGCTCAGCGACGTGAGCTGACCAGCGCGTCCACCCCGGTGAGCTCGGCCGACAGCGCCCAGAGCCGGGCCGCCGGGTCGGGTCGATCGCGTGCCGGCGGCTAGGCCTGTTCTTCCGCGCCCGCGATCTCCAGCAGCCGCTTGGCCTGCTCGACGCCGGCCACCGGAAGCAGGGCGGGATCAAGCAGGCCGATCTGGACGAGCACGGATGCCTGGTCCCAGTAGATGTGCTCGTAGGCGACCTTGCCGTCGCTGAAGCCCATCACCACCACCGTGGGGATACGGACGCGGCGTCCGGTGGGGGCGACGCCGGGCAGCATCCAGGGAAGCTCGGCGTCGTGCGTGAACTCGAGCACGAACTCGTCGATCACCCGGTCCGGCGAGACGGTGCGAGCGATCGGGGTGAGGACGGCGTCGTCCGGCGTGTGATCGATGAATCGTGTGGCGTAGAAATCCCTGACCGCCTCGCCTCCGCTGGCACCCGTCAGCGCAGGGACGTGCCAGACGTAGGGCTCGGCGACCATCGTCCGCATCGTCGCGTCCAAGTCCTTGGCGACGAACTCACTCGCCACATGCTCGTCGAACATCGCACCGAGGTCTGGCATCGCTCCGCCTAGGGCGCCCCCGCCACCACGGCCTGCAGCGCCGCTTCGATGGGATCATCGCCCCCGTTGAGGTAGAGGATGTGGCGGGCGGCGCGCGGCTCGTGCAGGACCAGCGCCAGCAGCGCGGCGACGTCCGCACGCGGGATCTGGCCGCGAAACGGCTCGGAGTCGATTCGCACCCGGCCCGTTCCCGGGTCGTCGCTGAGCGCCCCGGGCCTGACGATCGTCCAATCGCGGTCGGTGGCCATCACCGCGGCGTCGGCTTCGGCCTTGGCCCGCAGATAGACGCTGAACACGTCGTCGCCGGCCGGCGGATCCTCGGCGCCGATCGAGCTCACGATCACGTATCGCGCCGCACTCTCGGCGGTCGCGTCGAGCAGCTTGATCGCGCCGTCGCGATCCATGGTGAGCTTGCGCTCGGCGCTGCTGCCCGGCCCGGCGCCGGCCGCGAAGACCACGGCCCCGGCGTCTCCAGCCGCCTCGGCCACCTCCTGGAGCGAGGCGTGCTCGAGGTCGCAGACCACGGGCTCGGCGCCCGCCGCCCGCACCTCCGCGGCGTGATCGCGGTTACGAATCAGGCCGATCACTTCATCGCCGCGGGCGGCGAGCAGCCTGGCCAGCTGCATGGCGATCTTTCCGTGAGCACCCGCGATGGCAATTCGCACGCCTCGGAGCCTACCGTGGCCGGGCATGGTTTCAGTGTCTGTCCGTGGGGAGCAAGACCGCTTGGCGTGAATTCTCCGGTACTCTTGAGCCGCTGAGCGTATTCGAGCAGTTCGTGCCGAGCGAGGGGCGGCGCCAGCAGGCGAAAGGGGGTAGGGGCGTATGACCAAGGTTCTCTACGCGATCGGCCGTTTCTCGGCGCGCCGTCGCTTCGTGGTGGCGGGGGTTTGGCTGGTGGCAGCGATCGCGCTGGTCGCCATCTCACAGCAGATGGGAGACAACACCAACGACGACCTGTCGCTGCCCGGGACCAACAGTCAGCACGCCACCGACACGCTCACCAAGTCCTTCCCGGCCGTCGCGAACGGCACGAGTCCGATCGTGCTGCATGCCAAGTCCGGCAAGCTGACCGACTCCACGAACGCCAACGCGGTCAACGAAGCCGCCTCGGACGTGGCGAAGAACCCCAATGTCGCCGGAGTGGTGAACCCGCTCACCTCGCAGGGCGCCTCACAGCTGAGCAAGGATCAGGCGACCGGGTACCTGTCGGTGAGCCTGTCGGTGAGCCCGGGCTCGTTGTCCGAGCAACAGGCTCAGGACCTAGTCGACGCGGCGGCAAAGCCGGCCGAGTCGGCGGGGCTGGAGGTGCAGACCGGAGGTCAGCTGGGGCAGAAGATCTCCAAGCAGGGGACCGAGTCCAGCGAACTGATCGGGATCATCGTCGCGATGATCATCTTGACGCTCACCTTCGGGACCGTGGCCGCGATGTCGCTCCCGATCCTGACCGCCATCTTCGCGCTGGCCTCGACGTTGGCGATCGTCCGGATGCTCGGCCACGTGCTGACGGTTCCGACCGTGGCGCCGACCCTGGCGACGATGATCGGACTGGGCGTCGGGATCGACTACGCACTGTTCATCGTGACCAGGCACCTGCGGGGGTTAAACGACGGGCTGCCGATGGAGGAATCGATTGCCCGGGCGGTGGCCACGTCCGGAGGGGCGGTGACGTTCGCCGGCACGACGGTCACGATCGCGCTGGTCTCGCTGGCCGTGGCCGCGATCCCGCTGGTGACGACGATGGGCTTCATGGCCGCCATCGCCGTGGTGGTGGCAGTACTGGCGGCGTTGACGCTGCTTCCGGCCGAGCTGGCGATCCTCGGTCCTCGGATTCACTCGCTGCGGGTCCGCCATCCGGCGACCGACAAGCAAGCGCAAACCGGACTGTGGGCAAAGTGGGCCCACGAGATCGCCAAGCTGCCGTGGGTGGCCGGTCTGGTCGCCCTGGCGATCCTGATCCCGCTGATGATTCCCGTGTTGTCACTCTCGCTCGGCCAGCAGGACACCGCCGCGATGTCGACTTCGACCACCGCCCGGCAGGCCTACGACCTGATCTCGGAGAACTTCGGACCGGGCGTCAACGGACCGCTGCTGATTGCCGTGTCGCTCAAGTCGCCGGCGAGCTCGACCAGCGACCAGCGGCTGCAGACACTGCAGAAGGACGTCTCCGGGACCAGCGGTGTCGCCGGCGTCAGTCCGCTCACGCTCGACAAGGCCGGCACCACGGCCTATTTCAACGCGATCTCAAAGGCCGGCCCGGCGGAGAACCAAACCACTGATCTGGTTGACCAGCTACGTAAGACGGTGATCCCGAACGCGGAGAAGGGCACCAACATGCTGGCCTACGTGGGCGGCACCACCGCCGCCTACGAAGACCTGGCGTCGAAGATCTCCAGCAAGCTGCCGCTGCAGATCGCGGTGGTGATCGGACTCAGCTTCCTGCTGCTGATCCTGGCCTTCCGCACGGTGGTGATACCGCCGCAAGCGGCGGTGATGAACCTGCTCTCGATCTGTGCTTCCTACGGGGTGCTGACCGCGGTCTTCCAGTACGGCTGGCTGAGCGGACTGCTCGGTCTGCCCGGCAAGGTTCCGATCGTGTCCTACGTCCCGCTGTTCATGTTCGCGATCCTGTTTGGGCTGTCTATGGACTACGAGGTGTTCCTGGTCAGCCAGATCGAGGAGCACGTCCACGAGGGCCAGGACAACAAGACCTCGGTCGTGTCCGGGCTGGTCACCAGCGCGCGGGTGATCACCGCGGCCGCGGCGATCATGGTGTTCGTCTTTGGCAGCTTCGTGCTCAGCACGGATCCCACCATCAAGCAGTTCGGGGTCGGGCTCGCCGTCGCGGTGATTCTCGACGCCACCGTGGTTCGCTGCCTGCTGGTCCCGGCGATCATGGTCCTGATGGGTCGCTGGAACTGGTACATGCCGAAGTGGCTGGACCGCGTCGTGCCCCACCTCAGCATCGAGGGCGCCGAGTTCTTTGATCAGCGCGACGCTGATTCGCCCGACGCGCCGGGGAGCGGCCTGCAGCCGGTCGGCTGAGAGCGCGCTCCGAACATCAGTCGGTCCACCAGCCGCGCTCCATCTCGGTGTCGTTGTCGGCGTGGCCGCCGAACGCCAGCAGCTCCAGCCCATCGGGACCGGCCTCCCACTCGCGCATGGCGTCGGGTGGGCAGTAGACGACGTCGCGCTCGGAGACGTCGAACACCTCGTCCTCGACCCTAAAACGTCCCGCACCGGCGAGGACGACGTAGATCTCCTCCGACTGCCCGTGGCGGTGCCCGAATCCGACCCGGCGGCCGGGATTCATCCGATACTGAGACAGGCCGATCCGCTCGGCACCGACGGCGTTGCGAGCGAACCGGGCCTCGCCCATTTCGGCCATCCCGAAATCGGGCGCCAGATCCTTGACTTCCTTTAGATTCAGCTTCGCGTATGGACTCATGCGATCAAAGCTAACGACTGCCGGAATCGACGTCTTGGAAAAATGCGACAGTGAGCACTCGGGGGATCCTCCGTCCCGGCGCCGTCGGCCGTGCCTTTTCGCTGGAGCGCCGGCCGCCGCCCGATGACCTGAAGCGTCTGGTCGAAAGCCACTGGATCGTCGCTTGGGAGCTGGGCGATCGGCCTCCCTACACCTCCGAGGTGCTTCCGCATCCGTCGGTGCACCTGGTCTTCGAGCCCGGCGAGGCCTCCGTCTACGGAGTGCAGCGCCGGCGCTACGTCCGGCGGCTGGCCGGATCTGGGTGGGCGGTTGGCACCAAGTTCCTGCCCGGAGGCTTCGCCGGCTTCGTCGATCGGCCCGTGTCGGATCTCACCGACAGCGTGTTCGAGCTCGACGCTTTGTTCGGGGCCGACGGGAGGAGGCTCGCGATGAAATGTGCGGCACAGCCGTCGGTCGAGGCAAAGCTCTCCGCCGTACACCGCTTTCTGCGCGATCGGATCGACGGCGGGCGCGATCCGCGGCTCGAGCTCGTCCAGGCGATCACCGCCGAGATGCGCGCGGCGGCGCCCGGCGAGCGGGTGCGGGCGATCGCCGAGCGCCACCGCCTCTCGGTCCGAACGATGCAGCGCCTGTTCAGTGATTACGTGGGCGTGGGGCCGCAATGGGTTCTGAAGCGCTACCGGCTGCACGACGCAGTCGAGCAGATCGACCGGCGGGGGGATGTCGATTGGACTCGGTTCGCACTCGATCTCGGCTACTACGACCATGCGCACTTCAACCGGGACTTCCGCGCGCTGGTCGGACGCACCCCGGCTCAGTACGGGCTCGAGCTGGGCGGCTGAAGCTGGGCCCCCGGCCGGAGGTGGCATCCGGGCGGGCCCGGGGGGTGGCATCCGGATCCCCCGGATCACCACCACTTGCGCTCCCGTGCCTGGTCGGTGGCGCCGGTGCGATCGAGCCCGTCGAGAACCGTCATGTCCTCGTCTGAGAGCGCGAAGTCGAACAGCTGCGCGTTCTCCTCGATCCGCTCCCGGTGGGTCGACTTCGGCAACACGATCGTCTGGCGCTGGATGCACCATCGCAGCAGGACCTGGGCCGGAGTGCGCCCGGCCCGCTCGGCGATCTGCGCGACCTTGGGCTCGGAGAGATGCCGGCCCGTGCCGAGCGGGCTGTAGGCCTCGACGGCGACGCCGCGCTGCTGGCAGGTCGCCAGCAGCCCCCGGCGGTACTCGAACGGGCTGAACTGAACCTGATTGACGACCGGCGCCACGGTCGCGACCGACAGGACCTGCTCGAGCTCATCGGCGCTGAAGTTCGAGACGCCGATCGAGCGCGCGTGACCACTCTCTCTGGCGGCCTCCATCCCGGGCCACGCCCAGGTTGGACCGTCCTGCGGCCAGTGGATGATGTAGAGGTCGACGTACTCGACGCCCAGGCGGCGCAGGCTCTTCTGCACCTCGGCCGCCGGGTCCTTGCTGCGCGGATAGAACTTCGTGGTGATGAAGACGTCCTGGCGCGGGACGCCGCTGGCCTTCAGGGCCCTTCCCACGCTCTCCTCGTTGCCATAGGCCTGGGCGGTGTCGATGGCGCGATATCCGAGCTCGAGTGCCCACCGCACGGCGTTCTCGCACTCCGCCCCGTCCGGGACCTGCCACACCCCCAGACCAAGCGTGGGAATCGTGGAACCGTCGGCCAGAGCCCGGCGGCGCTCATCGGAAATCTCGGTGTCATGTGCCACGTTGGCTCCTAATCGGTCGAACCAGTAGGTCGTTCGACCTTAGTGCGATAGCTGGCCAGGGCGGTGAACGCCTCCTTGCGCGTCCGCGGCTCCGGGCGTCCCCAGGCTCGAGCCCCGCTAGGGTCTGCCGATCGCCACGTTCGTCTTCAGGCTCCTGGCTCCCCGGCCGGATTTCGCTCTGCACATGAGTGACGAGGAGCGCGAGATCATGGGCCGCCACGCGGCTCACTGGCAGCCGTATCTCGACTCCGGACGGATGGTGGTCTTCGGTCCGGTGCTCGACGGCACCGGTTCATGGGGCCTTGCTGTGGTCGAAGCCGAGAACGAGGACGAGCTGCGGGCATTCGCCGCCGGCGATCCCGCGGTCACGACCGGGACCGCCCGGATCGAGATCGGCACGATGCTCGGCGGCTTCGTGCGCCCCGGTTGACGCGGGTATAAATCCCCGCGCCGGTCGAGCCTGGCATAGGATCGGCACGCGGGCGACAATCCAAGGAGACCGAACATGCGGATGATGTTGAAGGCGCAGATCCCGACTGGACACGGGAACGATGCGATCAAGGACGGAAGCCTGCCGGAGATCATCGGTAACGCGCTGGCCGCGCTCAACGCCGAAGCCGCTTACTTCACCGCCGAAGAGGGGATGCGTACCGCGCTCATCTTCTTCGAGATGACCGAGTCAAGCGAGATCCCGCCGGCGGCGGAGCCGCTCTTCATGGGCCTCGGCGCCAAGATCACGTTCTCGCCGGTCATGAACGCCGATGAGATGCGGGCCGGGGTCGCCAAGGCGGTCGAGGCCGCGTAGCGCCCCGACAGCAGTGGCAGTGAGCTCGTCGCGCATCCGGCTAGTGTGCGGTTCGCTGTGGCCGATCGCACCGACCTCGAGTTCACCTATTCGCTGATCGATCGCATCTTTCGGCTGAGCCTCGGTGAGCTGGCCGATTTCAGCGGCGCCAAGTACGACGGTGATTTCTCGATGTCGCTGGAGGACGCGCAGCGCCGAAAGCACGAGTACATCGCCGAGCGGATCGGGATCGGACCTGGCCGCCGGATGCTCGATCTCGGCTGCGGTTGGGGCCCGCTGCTGCAGTTCGTCCGTGAGCGCGGTGGCCAGGGGGTTGGGGTGACTCTCTCCTCCGCCCAGGCGGAGTCCTGTCGCCGCCATGGCCTCGACGTTCATCTGCTCGATGTGCGCGCGATCGATCGCGACACGTTCGGGGGCTTTGACGCCGTTGCCAGCCTCGGCGCGTTTGAGCACTTCTGCTCGCCTGAGGATTACCGCGCCGGGCGCCAGGACGACATCTACCGCGACGTCTTTGCCCGGGCCGCAAGAGTGCTGCCCGATCGCGGACGCCTGTACCTGCAGACGATGGTCTTCGGACGCAACATGATCCCGATCGACGCGGTCTCGATCGACGCGCCGCGACACTCCGATGCCTGGTATGTCGCACTGATGCAGCACCAGTTCCCGGGCTCGTTTCTGCCCTTTGGCTCTGAACAGGTGATCCATGCCGCCGAGCCGCACTTCAGCTTGGTCGAGAGCTCGAGCGGCCGCCGCGACTACATCGAGACGATCAGGCAATGGCGCGCGCGGTTCGCCAAGCGCAGCCTTCGAAAAACGCTGCTGAAGGCACGGCTGGTCCCGCGCTATCTCACCAGCCCGGAGTTCCGCCTGGCGTTCACGTCCGGCGTGAGTGCCAACAGTGTCTGTTTCGAACGTGAGCTGCTCGACCACTTCCGGCTCGTGTTCGAGAAACGCTGACCCGGGGTGGGGCTGCGAGCGCCGGAGCTTCGGAGCGGAGGGCGCATTGTTCCCGGCGGTCGCGCTTGACTTTTAGCCAGATAAGAGGACAGTGATCACACCGCTAGGGGCTTGCCGGGGTCAGAACGGCCGGGGTGTCGCCTCAGAAGGGTGGTCTCTGCATGACCCCCACTTATCCAGTTCGGCTCGATGGGACGCTCGCGCCGCAACTCAGCCGTTGGCTGTGGCTTGTCAAGTGGCTGCTCGCGATCCCGCATTTCATTGTGCTGGCTTTCCTGTGGATCGCCTTGGCCGTCGTGACGGTGATCGCGTTCTTCGCGATCGTCTTCACCGGTCGCTATCCGAGGAGTCTGTTCGACTTCAACCTCGGAGTTCTGCGCTGGAGTTGGCGCGTGGCCTTTTATTCATACAGCGCACTGGGAACCGACCAGTATCCGCCGTTCACGCTCCAGGAAGTGGCCGACTACCCGGCGCAATTGGAGATCGACTACCCACAGTCACTCTCGCGCGGGCTCGTGCTGGTGAAGTGGTGGCTGCTGGCACTCCCCCAGTACCTGATCATCGGCGTGTTCGCAGGCGGAGGCTGGACCGTCTGGACGAACACGAACAATGGGTTGTGGCCACTGTCGGGAGGGCTCATCGGCCTATTGGTCGCGATCGCCGCGATCGTGCTGCTGTTCACGGACCGCTACCCGGGATCCATCTATGACTTCGTGCTCGGGATGAACCGCTGGATCTTCCGGGTCGCCGCCTACGCGTTGCTGATGACCGACGATTACCCGCCATTCCGACTGGACATGGGCGGGGCTGACCCGGCGGCCGACACAGCACCAACCGACCTCGTCGGGCCGACATCGGCCCCAGCGCCGTCCTGACATCCGATGCGACGAGAAGATCGCGCCGGTTGCCGGAGCGATCCTCCTGACCTACCGCCCGTGGTGCACTGCTTCGATGTTGTGCCCGTCCGGGTCGAGCACGAACGCGCCGTAGTAGCCCTCTGAATACTCCGGGCGCGGAGCCGGAGGCCCGTTATCGCGGCCCCCTGCTTGGAGCGCGGCGGAATAGAACGCGTCGACCTGCTCGCGTCTGTCCGCCGCGAAGGCGATATGAACTGGTGCGCCCGTCGCGTAGGCGGTCGATATCGCGAAGTCGTCTGCCTCGTCCAACCCGAACGTGACTTCCTGCGCGCCCTCTCGCCACGGGCCCAACTCGGCGAATCCCAGCGGCGTGAGCGCATGGCGATAGAACTCCCGGCTCCGAGCCAGATCACTCACACCAACGCTGACATGGTCGATCACGACCCGCCGTCTCGGCATGACCAGCACTGTATACGGCTGTGCCGCCGCGGCCGGAGCGGTGCCGGCGCGCGCCTGGTCAGCCTCGAGCGCCTGGCCGCCGCGGACCCGCGATCGCTCTTTCGGACCCCGGTCGCGATCGGGTCCGGTCGACCGATGAGTTCAGGCATTAGGATCGGTCGTGGTTGTCATGAAGCCCGCAGTCGAGGTGTTCACGTTCGAGCAGCGATCGGCACGCTCGCCGATGATCGAGCGTACGTGGCAGACGCGTAGTGAACCCGAGGAGTCCTTCGTCTCGGTGGCAGTGAGCCATTTGGAGATCGTTGTCACGCGGCAGTGGGGCACGGCTCAGCTGACGGTGCGAGGACCCGAGACGAGGGCTACCACGGCGTCGATCCCCGAGGACGCGGTGTTCTTCGGGATTCAGTTCAGCCTCGGCACGTTCATGCCGAGCCTGCCGCCCGGGCAGCTCGTCGATCGTTCGCTGACGTTGGCGCAGGCGACGAAGGCGTCGTTCTGGCTCGGCGGGTCCAGATTGGAGCTTCCGGGGCCGGACAACGTTGATCTCTTCGTCGCCAGGCTCGTTCGGGCAGGTCTGCTGGTCCATGATCCGGTCGCGGCGGCAGCCTTGCGAGGGAACGTCCAAGGGCTGTCCGCACGCTCGGTCGAACGTCGGGTGTCACGGGCTACCGGGCTGACCCGGGGCGCCATAAGGCAGATCCGGCGCGCCGAACGCGCCGTCGAGCTGCTATCCCGAGGCGTGCCCCCGCTCGACGCCGCGCACCACGCCGGGTACGCGGACCAACCCCATCTGACCAGGTCGCTCAAGCGCTTCGTGGGGCGAACGCCGTCCCAGATCGCGACGTCCGCACCTGGCGAGTAGCTGTCGTTTTCATTCAAGACGGCGTGGCTCGCTCAGTGCTAGACGTACAGGCTATCCCGCTCGAGCCCCGGCGCGGCCGCGTCGCGGTCGCAGGGGTGCGGGCTGATAACACACAACCGACACCATCCAGACCGCAGGAGGTCAAACATGGGAGCAGTGCTCGTGCACGAGTTCATGAGCCTCGACGGCGTGATCGATACGCCAATGTGGACAGCCGACTACGGCTTCGACCCCAGGATGGGAGAGGCCATCGCCGCCGTAACGGAGCGCTGTCAGGGCATCCTGCTCGGGCGCACGACGTTTGAGATGTTCGCTCAGGCCTGGCCGACGCGGACCGTCGAGGAAGATCCAGGGGCCCCGTTCTTCAACGACACCACCAAGTACGTCGTGTCCTCGAGGCTCACGAACCCGGCGTGGAGGAACTCGGCGATCATCGGGCCGTACGACGCCGACGCGATCCGCAAGCTGAAGGACGACGTCGACGGCGACCTCTACACCAGCGGCAGCGGCACGCTGGTCCGAGCGATGCTGGCCGACGGCCTGGTCGACGAGCTACATCTTTGCGTGTACCCGCTCACCCGCGGGTCCGGCCCGCGGCTCTTCCCCGAGGACGCCGCGGCCGGCAAGATGTCGCTCGCCGCCAGTGAGTCCTTCGAGAACGGTGTGCTCTATCTGGTCTACCGACCGCAGGCGTGAGGCTGGCGCCTGGCACGACCACGACCGCGAACGCGACAAGCACGGCCGATGAGCACGCGCCCGGCGACCGCGAGCAACGTCGCCGGGGTGACGCGCGGTCAGCCGAGCTCTCTGGGCTTGACAAAGGCGACGAGTTCGGCGCGCCGTGGCGCCAACGCTCCCCAGGATCCCGTGAACGTCAGGGTGGCGAGCGCTCCAGTCGGGAACTTGGCGACCGCTAGCTCTCCAGCGTTTGAAAGTAATTCGACGGCGAGATCATGGATGGCTGGGTTGTGGCCGACCAGCATCACCGACTTGAATTCGTCGGGGACACGACGGACACGCTGCAGCAACTCGTCAGCTGATGCGCCGTAGAGCCCGTCCTCGATCTCGATCTTGCCGGGCGGCGCGACGAGATCCAGGGTCTCACGCGCTCGCCGCGCCGACGAGCACAACACGAGACTGATTGGGGTCTGATCGGTGCGCAGGCGCGCGCCGATCAGCTTCGCTGCTTTGTGTCCGCGGGCCGCGAGCGGGCGATCGTGATCGGCAACGGCCGGATCATCCCAGCTGGACTTGGCGTGGCGCAGGAGCAGCAGATGCTTGGCATCGCCCATGTAGCGGGGATTCTCTCTGACTCCGCCGGCAGGTGTTCGGCCGTCGCCACGCCGCGACCAATGCGGTTATGTTCGGCGGAGGCGGGGAAAGAGGGAGAACGAGAGGTGTCGCGGCGTCACAGAAAGGATGACGATGAAGATTTCATGCGCGTCTCCGACAACGCTGGATTCCCCTGAGCACGTTGCGCTGGCCGAGGATCTCGGATACGAGCGGGCCTGGTTGTATGACACGCCGCAGCAGAGCCCGGACGTATGGATGATGCTCGCGCTGGCTGCGCAGCGCACGGAGCGCATCGGTTTGGGTCCGGGCGTCCTGGTGCCGAGCCTGCGCCACCCGATGGTGAACGCTTCCGCGACGGCTGCATTGGTGGCGCTGGCGCCTGACCGCGTCGCGGTTGCCTTCGGTACCGGGTTCTCGGGGCGCCGGGCGATGGGCTATCGCGCGATCCCGTGGGCCTACATGGATGCCTACATCCGCGCCTATCGCGGGCTGCTACGGGGCGAGACGATCGAGTGGGAAGGCGCGCGCATGCGCATGCTGCATCCGCCCGGTCACGGCGCGCCACGACCGGTCGAGGTCCCGGTCCTGATCAGCGCGCTTGGACCCAAGGGAGCCGCCGTCGCGCGCGAGCTCGCGGATGGGCTGTTTGCCACCCTTACGCTGCCGGAGTTCGCCAACGAGTTTTCGCCAGTGTCGTATCTGTTCTGGGGCACGGTGCTGGACGATGGCGAAGATCCCCGCTCAGAGCGGGTCCAGGCAGCGGGAGGACCCGGGCTCGCGCTGGCCTACCACGGGGCCTACGAGTTCAACTCGCCGCTGTCCGAGCTTCCGGGCGGGACAGAGTGGCAGGCGGTAGTCGAGCGCACAGCGCCCAGCGAGCGCCACCTCGCCGTCCACGAGCAACACTGCGTAGGTCTCAACGACGCAGACCGCGCTGCCTGGGAGGCAGGCGGGTACGCACTGCTCGAGCAGGCGACGATCAGCGGGACCGCCGATCAGGTCGCTGCCCGGCTCAGCGATCTCGAAGCGGGAGGCGTGACCGAATTGGTGTTCCAACCCTGCGGTCCGGACATCCGGCGCGAGCTTGTGGCGTTCATGGAAACCGCGCGGGCAGCCGTTGCGGCGTGAAGGCAACGCTATGAGCACGGCCAGCGAGCGATCACTGACCACGCTGTTTGAGGGTGGTAGCTACTTCGAATGTCCGCGCTGGCGGGAGGACCGGTGGTGGGTCTCGGATTTCTACCGTCACGCCGTCTACAGCTACGACGGGACAGGGCGGGAGCGGCTCGAGTTCGAGGTCGAAGCTCAGCCCTCGGGAATGGGCTGGCTGCCAGACGGGGACCTGCTTGTGGTGTCGATGAAGGACCGCCGAATCCTGCGACGCCGCGCAGACGGCGATCTCGGGACCCATGCGAACCTGTCCAAGCTCGTTGCCAGTCACCTGAACGACATGATCGTCGACAGGCACGGTCGGGCGTTCGTGGGCAACTTCGGCTTTGATCTGATGAGCGGCGCGACCCCGGCGCCGGCGAGCCTGTTGCGCATCGACCCCAACGGCACGGCCGTCGTCGTCGCGCAGGATCTCTGGTTTCCCAATGGCATGGTGATCACCGATGACGGGACCCTGATCGTGGCCGAGACATTCGCCGCGCGGCTGACGGCGTTCGTCATCCAGCCCGACGGGTCGCTGGGCCACCGGCGCGTGTGGGCCCAGGTCCAACCGTCGCCCGAACCGGCCGACACGGAGACGATGCTCTCCGCGGTCAGCTTCGCTCCCGACGGCTGCGCGCTGGACGCCGAGGGCCACGTGTGGGCGGCCAATGCCCTGGGCGGGCCAATCTCCCGCGTCGCGCCTGGCGGTGCAATCGTCGACGAAGTCGCAGTGCCCGAGGGGCTCGGCGTGTTCGCCTGTGGGCTTGGAGGCGAGGACGGACACACGTTGATCGCCTGCGCGGCGCCGGACTTCCAAGAGCAGGCGCGCGCGGCGGCCCGCGAGGCGGTGTTGCTGACCACGAAGGTCGACGTCCCGCACGCCGGGCTGCCCTAAGAGCGAACGACAATTCGCCGCCGACACCTGGCGGAGTCCAGCGGCGTTCGCGTCAATCGTTGAGCAGCAACGTCGCGCCTAGCTCAGCCGCCAGCCCTTTGCCGCCCTGGCGCATCACGATGTCATGGTTCCAAGAGAACGCCGGGCGGGCCAGGGGCCCGAAGGCGTTCATCCATCGTTTCGTCGTGCGGACGCGCCAGTCGTAGACGACAGCCACCCCCTCTCCCTCGTAGAGGCGCCAAGTACCCACGCCCTCGAGCTCGCCAGAGGCGCGACCCGCTAGCAGGTAAGGCCGCTTCACGTGTGTGACCCTCAGATCGAAGCCGAGCGAGTAGGGCAGCACGCTACGCCAGGTGAAATGGTCGAGCTCGCCCACTCCCATCTCATCGCCTTGTTCCAACAGCTCGACGCTGACCACGCCCTTCCACCAGCGGGGGTAGCCCGCGGAATCCTTCAGGAGGTCAAAGACCGCCTCGATCGGCGCGTCTGTGCACCACGTCGTCAGGAACTCGTAGTCGGCCACAAGCGACCCTCTCCCTTGGGTGATCTTCGTGCGCGAAAACACTAACGCCGATCCCAGAGCACACTGCGCTTGGCGTTCACGGTCGATATTAGGGAACCCTAACCTTCATGTAGTATGGGAATCGTGACTCCGACTCCCGCGTTTGCGGCCAAGCTCAATGAGCAGATCGCCAACGAGTTCGCCGCCCATCAGCAGTACGTCGCCTGCGCCGTCTACTACGACTCTCAGGCACTGCCGCAGTTGGCGGGTTTCTTCTACCGCCAGGCGCTGGAAGAGCGCGAGCACGCGATGATGATGATCCGATTCCTGCTCGACACCAGCGGTGAGGTAACGGTCCCTGGCCTCGAGGCGCCGGTCGCAAGCTTCGGTGACGTCGTCGAGCCTATCTCGCTGGCGCTTGAACAGGAGCAGCGGGTGTCGGAGCAGATCAACGTCCTCGCCGCGACCGCTCGTCAAGAGGGCGACTACACCTCCGAGCAGTTCGTGCAGTGGTTCATCCGCGAGCAGATCGAGGAGGTCGCGACTATGACGAACCTCTTGCGGGTCGCCGAACGCTCTCGAGGCGACGAGGCGGACATCGAGGATTTCATCGCTCGTGAGCATCAAGCCGCTGAGGTCCCGGATCCGACCGCCCCGCCGGCGGCGGGATCACGCTGACTGAGTCCCGAGTGCGGCGGCCCAGGCGCGAGGCTTGTGCCGGCCGCGTTCGTGTTCCGCGCTGAGGGCGTACGGACGAGCCTTCTCGGTCGGACACGCTCCCCGCGCAGCGCGCAGCGCGCGGCGGGTAGGCGTACTCGGCGGCGCCCGCTCGAGCTCGTCGAATCCACGCATCCTCGGCTGTCACAGCCACTGGTCGCCGCTTGTCATGGGAGTAGGGACCACGACAAACGGAGGTACGCAATGCTGGAGAAGGTCTTCTACACGAGCGTGCTTGTCAGCGACCAGGACACGGCGCTCGACTTCTACACGAACGTCCTTGGCCTGGAGAAGCGCGTTGAGAACCCGACGCCCGACGGGCCACGGTTTCTGACCGTCGGCGTCAAGGGCGACGAGTTCCAGCTGGTTCTCTGGCCCGGGACCCCGGGGCAGGCCCAGCCGGCGATGGGACACCCCCCGCCGTCGATCACGATCGAGACCGACGATTGCCACAAGACGGTCGACGAGCTGAAGTCGCGCGGCGTCGAGTTCGTCTCGGACGTGCTCGAGTTCCCATGGGGCTACGTCGCCCAGTTCCAGGATCCCGACGGGAACCGGCTACAGGTCCGGGAGGGCCGCTAGCCCCCCAGAGCGGAAACGCTTTAGCGCCTCGGTCGCGCCTGACGCTGCTGAGATCGAGCACCTCGGTAGCGTCGGCGCGGCGGCGCATGCCTGTTGCGCACCGTGGCAAGCCGCGAGGCGGAGTTCGTACGTCACAGGGTCACGGGGCAGCTCATCTGCCCACTGCCGTCCTGGCTGAATTCATGCCTGTGCAGTCGGCACGATGTCGAGCGTGGAGACGTTCACGTGGGCGGGACGGCTGACTACGTAGAGAATAAGGTCTGCGACGTCGCTTGCGCGGAGCGCCTGCATCCCGTCGAACATCTGCTCGAGCCCGGCGCGGGAGTCGGGATCGGTGACATTCCCAGCGAGCTCGCTCTCGGTCAGGCCCGGCTGCAGATCGGTGACGCGCACACCGCGCGGTGAGAGTTCAGCGCGGAGCATCGCCGAGAGCTGGCTCAGAGCAGCCTTGGTCGCGCCGTATACGGCGTAGCGCGGGAATACGAGCTTGCCCCCGATCGAGGAGACGTTGACAAGATCCGCCGCGCCTCCGCTCGCCGCAGCTTCGATTAGGCGTGGTAGCAGTGCCCGGATCGCGTACAGCGCGCCGACGAGGTTCGTGTCGATCATCCGCTGCCAATCGGAGATCGGCTGGCTTGTGATCTCCCCCGGGAGCATTACGCCGGCGTTGTTGACGAGCAGATCGACGGTGCCGAGTTCGGCGGCGATGCGCTCGGCGGCGCTCGTCAATGCCGCGTTGTCGCCGACGTCAGCGGGTACGGCGATCGCGGTTCCACCCTCGGAGGTAATGCGTTCCGCGAGCGCTCGGAGGCGCTGTTCGCGGCGCCCGAGCAGCGCGACGCGTGCGCCTGCGAAGGCCAAACGCTCGACGGTTGCGGCACCGATTCCTGACGTCGCGCCCGTCACGGCGGCGACCCTGCCTCCGAGCAGGCCGTCGGCGGTACGTGCACCTGGCTGAGACGGCATTGCGGTCATTTGGGGCTCCTATCGTTCGCTATCGGTTTCGAGTCACATCGTGGCCGGAGCGGCGCGGGTTAGCCAGATGCTTGATAAGGCTGGACTCGCCGATCCTGGTCTCCAGAGGACCACCCAAACCGGCGCAACAGCCGCCAAACTTGATCTCATGGATCAATGGAGCGAACTTGGCGAGTTCTTGCGCGCGCGGCGGGCACAGGTCAGGCCCCAAGACGTCGGGCTGCCCGACTACGGGCGGCGGCGGGTGCCCGGCCTTCGTCGTGAAGAGCTCAGCATGCTGGCCGGAGTTAGCGTCGAGCACTACACGAGGATCGAGCAGGGACGCGGCGTTCGACCGTCGGCACAGGTGCTCGACGCGATCGCGAGCGCGCTGGGACTAGGCGAAGCCGAGCGCGGGCACGTTCACGAGCTAGCCTCGCCGCGGGGCGCACCGAGGCGGCGCCAACGCCGCCCGCAGCGCGTGTCTGCCGGCCTGGTGACCCTTCTCGAGCAGCTCCATGAGCATCCCGCGTTCGTGCTTGGCCGGAGAATGCAGGTGCTGGCTTGGAATCCGATGGCCGCAGCACTGCTCGGCGATTTCGGTGCGATGGAGCCAAGGCAGCGGAATATGGCGCGGCTCGTGTTCCTCGACGACAGCACGATCGCGCTCTACCCCGACTGGGAACGAGTGGCCCGCGAAACGGTCGCGTTCCTGCGCCGCGACAGCGCCCGCGACCTGAACGACCCCCAGCTCGCCGAGCTGGTCGGGGAACTCTCCCTGAAGTCCGAGCACTTCAGGCGGTGGTGGAACAGCCGCGAGGTCAAGGACAAAGCCTCCGGCACCAAGCGCTTCACGCACCCGCTCGTGGGCGAGCTTGAGCTCCACTACGAGACCTTCCAACCGGCCGCACACCAGGACCAGGCGCTCGTCATCTACTCCACACGCGCAGACACTCCGTCGTACAGCGCACTGAAGGTGCTAGCCACGTTCACTGCCTCGACAGACGCGGCGTTTGCAGCGGAGTCAACCCCGTCGCAGAGCCGCTGAGCGATCCGCAAACAGGCGCCTGCTTCGGATACCCAACCCGGATCGCTCCGGCGACGATTGCGGCTCCGGTTTGCGCGGAATGCGAGCACGCCTGGGTTCGCGGGCTAGCAGGTTCCCCGCTGCCCTGAGCGGAGGTTGATTCTGCGACAAAACCGACGCGCTGGCCCAAGGTTGTCACCAGACGTGGCTGTGACGGGCTGATGGCGACAAATCCGGCGGCGGAGTCCGGGTTTGTCACAGAACGCAAGGCCGCCGCCCAGAATTGAGAAGTTGACGATCTGCGGACTGGCACGCCCACTGCGTCTTCGTCGAGCCCTCCCAACGGCCACCGCGGCTGGCCAATGTCTCGCTGGACTACCGCTCAGACACGGGCACGAGCGTCTCACTCTCCCGCGGCGGGCCGCAGTCCCAGGCCCACCGTCGAGCCGGACAGCACGCCGCCGGGCGAGTTCACCAAGCTCTGCGAGAATCGTCGGGATGCCAGGGCCGACCGCAGGAAGCGCCGTACCCGTGGGCACGGCTCGCACACTGGCTCAGGTGTACCGACACTTCGGTGAGGTTGACGCCGCCGAGACATCGCCGCTGTACGAGCGTGTCGCCGTCGCCGTGAGTGAGTCCGACGAGGCGCTGCGCGCCATCGAGGCGGCGCCGGCGCGCAAGCGGCACCCCACGCTGATCCTCGCCGCACTGCACGACCTCGCCCTCGCCGGACGCGCCCCGGCACTTGCCGCGGCCTATGCCGCTGGTGACGGCGACGCTGCCGCTGGCGCGGCGATCGACGCGCTGCTGGAGATGACCGACTCGGTCGCGGCCATCGCTCTGCGCCGGCGGACGAAGTCCAACGAGACCGGCCGCTGCGCCGTGCTGTATCCGGCCATTGCCGAGGCGGCGCGCCGGGCAGGCGCCAGCGCGGTGGGGTTGATCGACGTGGCTTGTTCGGCTGGGCTCAACCTCAATGTCGATCGTGTTGGCATCACGTACAGCAACGGACAATCACTGGGCGACCCGTCATCTCCCGTGCAGCTGTCGTCTTCGATCGTCGGAGACCGGCCCATCCCGACGCGGGCGATGCCCGAGGTCGCCGCCCGGGTCGGCGTCGACCTCGATCCGGTCGACGTGACCGACGCGGATGACGCCCGATGGTTGCGCGCCTGCCTGTGGCCGGATCAGCCGGAGCGGGCCGCGAGGCTCGAAGCGGAGATGGCGTTGGCGACGGCAGCTCCTCCGCTGCTGCTGCAAGGTGACGCCCTCGACGCGCTGCTTGACGCCTTCGCGAGTGTGCCCGCGGACGCCATGCCCGTCGTCACCACGACGTGGGCTCTGTCGCACTTCCCGCTCGAGAGCCGCCTGCGCTTCCTGCACCGCCTCGACGAAGCGGCGGCCGGGCGGTCGGTGGCGTGGGTGTCCGCGGAGGGGGTCGGAGTCGCGCCGGCGATACCGACACTTGGCGATCGCCGCGCCTTTGGCCACAGCACCATCGGCCTGGCGGTGTTCGACCGGTCGGGTCTGCGCGCCGAGGCCATCGGCCGCTGCTGGTCGCAGGGCCGCCGGGTGGCGTGGCTGGCAGACTCCTAGCCGCCTGTGGTGTCGCCGGTCCTTCGTGAAAGCGATGCGGCGGCCAGCTTTGGGGCTGGATTACTCCAACTCGCCCGGCATGTCGAGCAGGCCCGCGCGCTCGAGCTCCTCAAGCGCGCTTGCCCGCACGCTGATCTCGTCGACCTGGTCTTGCATGTGCCGTGTCGCGGAGCCCATGTCCGCGAGCTGCCTTGACAGCTCCTCCGCAGACTCGCCGGCGGCGAGTTGGGCCTGCGCCGCCGAGTACGTTGCCTTGACGACCTCCTTCTGGGCCCGGAACCGCTCGAGCCTGCTGCGGGTCGCGCGCTCAGAGGAGACCATCTTCGCCTGCTGCGCATCGAGATCGGCCACCTGCCCGACGAGTTCGATCAGCTCGGCCGCGATCGAGTTCTTGCGCTCGATCGCGCGCCGCGCCAGCTCCTCGTTTCCGAGCTCCAGAGCCCTTCGTGCGCCGGCGTCGAGCCTCGCCAGATCCGCGCGCCGGAGCTCCGCCTGGCGCTCGAGACGCTTCTTGGCGGTCACGATCTCCAGGATCGCGTTGCGCAGGCCGGTCAGCTGCTCCGTCTGGCGGGCGTAGCTGTAGTCGAAAGTCTCGCTAGGGTCCTCAGCGCGATCGAGCAGCCGGGACAGCTTGGCTTTGATCAGGATGCCTAGCCGCGTGGCCATGGTTCGACTCCTTTGCCGCTGAGGCGCACCACCTCAGGCCCAGAGCTCGTCCAACAGCTCATCGGCGACACGCTCGAGCATCCCCGCCCACCGTGCCTCGAACTCCCTGACGCGGAGCACCCGGTGAGCCGCCTGCCGTTGGCGCGCGTGGATCTCCCCGTCGGTGCGAAGCATGCTGAGCCCCATCGCGCGCGTCATGAGCGAGTCGGGCTCCGCGGCGATGAACGCCGGATTCTCATCAAGGGAGAACACGTCGGCCCAGCGCGGCACCACGTAGCGCTTGGCGGGAGCCATCCACACGCATGGTCCGGCGTCCCGTAGGCGACGGTAGATCCCGTACGGGTCTCGCGACAGGTCGTCAACGGTCACATCTTCCAAGATCAGATCCAAACGCCGTGGCCTACTGGCCGTGCAATCAGGGACCCTCTGCAACTCCGTGCGTGGCGAGCCAGTGCTGCTGGCCGAGCATAATCGCAATGCTGTAGCCGAGCTCGACGAGCTCGGGCTCGGTGAACGCGCCATGGAGACGTCGCCAGAGATCGTCGTCGGCGCGATCGGAGTCCCACGCGATCGCGTCAGTCCAAGCCAGCGCCGCGCGCTGCCGCTCGTCGTAGCGCTCGGGATCTGACGCTCGGGCGACGACCTCGTCATCCTCCGCCAGGTAGCGGGCACAGAGCTGCTTGAGCTCACGCTCGACGACACCGGCCTCGAGCACAGTTTCGCGGGTCTGTGCGTAGACCTCGAGGACGTGCGGGGCGTGCGCGCGGATGACGTCGCCGGCAGGCGGGTTGTCGTTCGGCGTCAGCGTGATGCCCTTTCCGGCGCCAGTCCGGCTCGGCGAGCGGCCGGGTCTGTGACCGTGGCGACGATCACCTCGCCGTGGCCGATCTCGAGCGTCTTGATCCATCGCTGCTGACCGAACGTGAGTGAGACGAAGTATCCGAGTTCAACGATCTGCTCCTCCGTGAACTGAGACCGCATCCGCTCCATCAATGCCGCGTCCACGGCGCTCGGATTCCACACCAGATTGCTTGTGTACAGCAGCGCCGTCTTTTGACGCTCGGTGAACCGATCCGACCGTTCAAAGTCGAGAAGCTCGTCGTAATCCTGCTCAGAGGTGGCTTGCTCTCCTCCCGGGAGAGACCGTTGCGAACCTCAGTAGTGGCAATCGATCGTCTTCGAGACGTAGACCCGGCAGAGCTCCTTCAGCGAGTGCTCCACCGAGCCCGTCCGAAACGTCCGCTGCCAGTTCTGTGAGAAGGACCGCAGCACCGCCGGGACATGAGCCCGAATCGCCTGGCTCTCCGGCCGCGGCGCGCCGTATCGCGCGGCGTCCTCAAGGTATCCCAGGAGTTCGGGATCTTCGAGCGTGTCGACCGGGTAGTAGCTGATCCTGGCCACGGCCCAAGCGTACTGAAACCGGGCGGCAGATCCGCGACCCCGACCTCTCCCGTGCTCCTGGCCGGGCCGGCGCCGTAGGCTCCGATTCGGAGACCGGTCAGCTCCGCCGACACAGAACCTCGGACGCCGTCGATCCGGCGCGAGGGAGACGGGGAGCTGCTACTCGGTTGCGTGCTCGCCGTGCGCCTTGTCCGAGATCACGCCGACGCGCTGATCGTCGATCGACTCCACGGGTGTCCAAGGCCGTCGGGTCGAGCGCAAGAGGACTGCGGCCAAGCAAACGGCTGTGATCGCCTGGAGGACGACTGTTTGCTTCGCGGTGGCGGTGCCGATCACGGTGTAGAGATGGTGCAGGGATCCGACCGCAAGGATCGCAGTCAGTATCAGCGTCGTCGTTGTCGTTATTCGTCCTATCTGGTGTTCGAGGTCCTTCAGTAGGAATCCGAGCCCGGTGGCCAACGCGGGGATGGCCAGTACGGCCAAGCGCGTTTCGTTGTGCGCGGCGTATTCCGGGCTGAAGATCACTGGCTGTGCGACGACCACGGCTGCCAGCAGCATGCACCACCAGAACTCGACCGGGAGGCGGCCGCGGGGCCGTCTGGCCTTAGCCGCGGCGGCCGCGGCGAGAATCAGCGACGTGACGCCGAATAGGCCGTTGGCCGCTCGCAGGAAATGTTGTCCCAGGTCTCCCAGTCCTGAGGGCAGACGCTCGAGGTCAGCGAGCATCGTCCAGTGGCTGAAGTCAGGCGTCGTGGCCGCCGAAAACGGGGTAGCGACTTGCACCACGATCACGAACAGGACAACCGAGAGAAGCACCACGGCGCCCGCGCGAACTATGCGTGCACGAGGACTCGCCTCCCTCCACCCGGGCCCGAGGCAAAGCCATGCAGCTACGGCGAGGCTGGCGGGCACGGCCGATTGCCGCGCCAAGGTCGCAATAACAACGCCGGTCAGTACGACCAGATATGAGCGTCGCAGCAGGCCCAAGAGCGCGACAAGCAAGCCTGCCTCAAATACCAGGTCGACCGTCATGCCAGGAGCGATCCCGTAGTAGCGCAGGCTGTAAGTGTTCAACACGAACACGCCAAGACAGATCACGAACACCTCATCGCTCACGCCGATCGTCGCAAGCACGACTCCTAGTAGCCCCGCCAACGCGACCGCCAAGAAGATCACCACAACCGTGTAGGTGGATTCGACGTTTAGCCCGCCGGCGTGCGCCAGGATGCCGACCAGATAATGAAACGGGAATCGCTGCGCATGCTGCTCCGGCAGCTTGACCGAGGGGAGGTGTGGTGCGGAGCTGGCGATGACACGGTAATCCGCTTCGTCGTGCGGCAGGAGCAAGCGAAAGCCAGCATTCCAGCTAATCCACCGGTTCGTTGCCGCAACGAATCCAAGCAGCAGCGTCGCCGCCGCCGCCCAGAGTCCGAGCGACGGCGAACGCCTGCCGAGGTCTTCCGCGACGGAACGGCCGCTTCCAACGTTCCGATCTTGCACCGGCATATGAGACCCGTGCATTATCAACGCATCGGACGCTGGTCGTTGCGCAGCCTCGCTAACGGGCGCCCTGCAACGCGGAGCGCAACCGTCCTGCACCCGGGGTTTGGATGACACGGAGCGCGGCGCGATCAAGAACGCGCGGCGTAGTCCGCCTCAGCTCACGCCACCGCGCGCCGGAAAACTCGGGTCGCCCACGCCAGCACAAGCGCGCAGAGAGGCACCAGCACCGCGAATGCCTGCCATACCTGGTGTCCCGACAAGTGGCCGTTGGCGAGCAGCCGTGAGGCCGCGACGAGGTAGTAGAGCGGGTTGAAGTGGGCGAGTACCCGCATCCAGAGTGGGCCGATCGAGATCGGCAACAGCACGCCGGCGAGCAGCAGCACCGGAAGGTTGATGCCGTTGACGATTGCGGCGAAGCCGCTGATCTCCTTCGTGAGCAGTGCGGTCGCGATCGAGAAGGCACCCATCATCACCATCAGCAGTCCCAGCAATACCGCGAGCACGGCGAGCCCGAGCCAGTGCACGTGAAAGCCGAACGCGGCACCGGCGGCGACCAGCACCGCGTCGAACACGAACATCAACGTCATGCTGGAGAGGATCGGCCCGAGCAGGATCGCGAAGCGGCTGGCCGGCGTCACGCGCAAGCGCTCGGTGACACCTGCACGCAGCTCGAAGATGGTGGAAAAGCCGAGGCCGGACCCGCTCGCGAATGCAAGCAGCGCGAGAATCCCCGGCAGGAACCCGTCGAGTACGTCGCTGCCGGGCAGCCCGGCCGATCCCGCGATGTGCTTGAGCAGCGGCGTGAACAACGCGAGGTAAAGCAGCGGCGTCGAGAAGCCGACGACCAGCCAAACTGGGTTGCGCAGCATCTGCACGAAGTAACGCTGATAGAGCAGGGCGATGTCGCGCGGGGTCCTCATGCGCGCCTCTCCTCGGTCTCGGGGCGCTGGCCGGCATCGCGCAGCGAGCGGCCGGTTTGGCGCAGAAACACATCGTCGAGTGTCGGCTCGGCAACGGTCAGCGACTGAATGCCGATGCCCTCGCTGTCGAGCAGGCGCAAAATCTCGATCATCGCGCTGGCACCCTCCTCGACGTATAGGCGCAGCGTTGTGTCGTCAACGCTGAGCTCACGCACGTACGGCTGAGTCCGCAGGCGCTGCTCGGCGCGGTGGGCAGCATGGTCCTGGTCGCGCACGCTCAGCAGCACGGTGTCGCCCGCGATCTGGCGCTTGAGCTCGCGAGGCGTGCCCTCGGCGACGATCTCACCGTGATCGATGATCATCAGCCGGTCGCACAGCTCGTCGGCCTCTTCGAGGTAGTGCGTGGTCAGGAACACGGTCGTGCCGCGCGCGCGCAGCGCGGCGATGTGGCTCCACAGGTTCGCTCGGTTCTGAGGGTCGAGCCCGGTGCTCGGCTCGTCGAGGAACAGGACCTCGGGGGCGTGCACGATCCCGAGCGCGACATCGAGGCGGCGGCGCTGCCCGCCCGAGTAGGTGATCACCGTGCGGTCAGCGAAAGCCTCGAGTTCGAGCAGCTCGATCAGCTCCGCAACGCGGCGGCGCACGGCTGACGTCTCATCGCCGTACAGCCGGCCTTGGAGGACGAGGTTCTCGAGCCCCGTCGCCAGCTCGTCTGAGCCGCCGAGCTGGCTGACGTAGCCGATCCGGGCACGAACCTCTTGCGGCGAGCGCTCGACGTCGTACCCCGCGACGGTCGCGGCGCCGGAGTCGATCGGAAGCAGCGTAGTCAGCATCCGCAGGGTCGTCGTCTTGCCGGCGCCGTTCGGCCCCAGAAAGCCGAAGATCTCGCCGCGGCGAACCTCCATGCTCACGCCGCAGACCGCCTCGACCGGCGGTCGGCGCGGGGCCTTGAAACTCTTGCGCAGGTCGCGCGCGACCAGGACGGCGTCGGCCATGGAGATAGTCAAACTAGAATATTCATGTTTGTCAAGTAGAATTCTCCCGCAATGTCGACCCGGCTACTAGTGCTCGGTGCGGTGCGGATCTTCCAGCCCGTGCACGGCTACTTCGTCCGCCGCGAGCTGCTGACCTGGCACGCCCAGGACTGGGCGCACCTCAACCCTGGGTCGGTGTACAACGCGCTTCGCACACTCACGCGCGAAGGATTCATTGAGGAGGTGGGGATCGAGACGGAGGGCCGACGGCCCGCCCGGACCACCTATAAGCTCACCGCGGACGGCGAGAACGAGTTCAACGTCCTGATCCGCGGGGCGCTGTGGAACGTGTCCCCGTTCTCACCTGACGAACTTATGGCGGCGTGGGGCTTCTCGTGGGCACTCAAGCGCGAGGAGGTGATGACGGCGTTCGAGCACCGACTCGAACAGATCGCGGCCTCGGCACGCGCCACCGAATACGCGGTCGCGGACGTTGCTCGCAACCCCGAGACGCCGCCGCACGTGGCCGAGCACTGGCGGCTGACGCAAGCACGTCTCGACGGGGAGGCGCAGTGGCTGACGACGGTCCTCGCGCGGCTGCGGGCCGGCGAATACTGGTTCGCCGAAGAGCCGGATCCACCGTTCACGATTCGCGGGTAAGTCAAGGCCACTGTCACACGCGGCGCTTGTGCCGTGTCTCATGAGGGAGGCATGAGACGAAAGGAGCAGTCATGAAGATCTTTGTAGCCGGCGCCACGGGCGTGCTGGGTAGAGCGCTGGTCCCGCAGCTCGTGGCGCGAGGCCACGATGTGGACGGGATGACCAGGAGCGCGTCGAAGCAGGACCTGGTGCGGAGCCTGGGAGCGCGCCCGGTCGTGGCCGACGCGCTCGACGCCGACGCGGTCGCCCAGGCGGTGGCGTCCGCCGAGCCCGAAGTGATCGTCCATCAGCTCACGGCGCTGTCCGGGAAGATGTCTATCAGGGACGCTCGGCACCCCGAGCGCTTCACTGGGGCGATCATGACCAACCGGCTGCGTACCGAGGCGACGGACCATCTCCTGGCAGCTGGTCGCGCCGCGGGAACACGGCGGTTCGTGGCCCAGAGCTTTGGGGCTTTTCGATGGGCCCGCACGGGCGGGCCGGTGCTCAGCGAGGCTGACCCCCTTGATCCCAATCCGCCGAGGGCGATACGGGCTGCGCTGGTGGGGATCCTGCATGTCGAGCGGGCCGTGACGACGATCGAGTGGGGCGAGGGTCTGGCGTTGCGCTATGGCGGTTTCTACGGTCCCGGGACGGCGATCAGCCTGGCACCAGACGCGCAAATGGCAGCGCCGATCCGCAAGCGTCGGTTCCCAATCATCGGCGATGGTGGCGGCGTCTTTTCGCACATCCACGTCGATGACGCCGCAGCCGCGACCGTCGCGGCGGTCGACCACGGCCAACCGGGTATCTACAACGTTGTCGACGACGAGCCCGCGCCGGTGCGGGAGTGGCTGCCGGTGCTGGCGAGCGCTCTGAATGCCAAGCCGCCAAGGCGGATCCCACGTTGGCTGGGGCGGCTCGCCGCCGGTGAGGCCGCCACGCTCATGATGACCGAGGCGCGGGGTGCCTCCAACGAGAAGGCCAAGCGTGAGCTCGCCTGGACGCCGCGCTATCCGAGCTGGCGGCAGGGCTTCGCGCAGGGACTCGGCTGAGATCAGCGACCCGCACTGCCGCGATGTCGCCGCCGGCAACCCATCAGGCGCGGCGGTTAGCGGCGTCCCCCACAAGCAACGTCGGGTCGGCCCGTCACGCGCCGCTCGAGCCTGCTGTTGAGACGTATTGCTGCTGCCCCGTCCCTGCGATAATCGACGCCGGTTCGGAATGGCACCCAGCGCTCCGGCACGAGTGCTCATCGTGGCACATCGCACAGCGGCGACGCCGCTGTTGCTGAACGCCGTCCGCGCTCGCTCCGCCCGCTCCGCCTGCTCTTTCACGCTGCTCGTGCCGCGTCCGTACTGGGATCCCGACACCGAGGAGGCCGAGCTGACGCTAGAGCTTGCGATCCCGGTGCTCGAGGCCGCCGCCGGGGGCCAAGTCGACGGGCTCATCGGCGACAGCGACCCGTTCGTCGCGGTCCGCGAGGCCGTGACGAGTGTCGGTATCGACGAGATACTCATCTCGACGCTGCCAGAGCGGGTGTCGAGGTGGCTTCGCCGGGACCTACCCCACCGCGTGGAGGAGTTCGGGCTGCCAGTGACTGTCGTGACTGCCCAGCAGTCCGAGCGCGCCACGGTCGGCCGAGTTGGCTAGTGACCTGGGCCTCGTGTCCAAGCGCCCAGAGCGGCGATAAAGCGATCGCGCCCGGCTGCCCCTCGTCGCCGGCCGAACGGCGGGGGCGTCGGCCGTCGCTGATGCCGCCCCAGCCGCTTTGCGCCGAATGGATACGGTGTGGCGGGCAATGACTCTGTTGGACTGGCCTGTCGCGGTTCCGACGCTGACCGACGGCTCGGTAATGCTTCGTGGCTGGAGCAATCAGGACGCCGATGCCGTGTACGCGGCATGTCAGGACCCAGAGATCCAGCGATGGATGGACATTCCGGTTCCGTACCTGCTCGAGCACGCGATCCAGTTCACCGGCGAGCACAGCGCGCGACAGTGGTCATCCCAAAAAGGAGCGCCGTTCGCGATTACCGATCCCGCGAACGGCGGCGTGCTTGGATCGTGCGGCCTGATCAACGTCGATGCCAGGCATCTCGTCGCTGAGGTGGTGTACGCCATCGTCCCGTCGGCGCGAGGCAGTGGCGTCGCACAGCGAGCCGTCGGCATCCTGTGCGAGTGGGCGTTTCGCGAGATCGGGATCGCTCGGCTTGAGTTCTACATCGGACCCGGCAATGCCGCCTCGCGAGCGGTCGCTGACCGCGTGGGCTGCCGACTGGAAGGCCTGCTGCGCGACAAGGCGCTGATCGGTAACAGCCGGCGCGACCTGGCGATCTATGCGCTGATCAAGGCAGATACACCCGCACGCCAGCCGCGATCGGCGTAACGCACCGCGATCCGCACCAAGACGCTCGTTCCCGTGGTGAGCGCGTGCCAGGCTGCACTCCCGCGAGCTACCGCTACCCGACCGTCGTGCGATAGTCGGACTCGCCCTCGGGACCGTGGTCAGCGACGCGGCACCGCCTAGCGTCTGCGAGCCCGAGTTCGAGCGAATGCAGACACCGAACAGGAGGGGCTAATGGCCATCGTTGTGCTGTCAGAGACGCCTGACATGACAAGAGAGCAGTACGACGCAGTCGCGGCCGAGCTCGGCCTGAGCGACTCGTTGCCCGACGGTTGCCTGGCGCACATCGCCGGCGTGGGCCCGGACGGCTCCACGTGGCGCGACATACACGTGTGGGAAAGCGCACCCGAGGCGAAGCGGTTCATGGACCAGACCCTTCGGCCCGCAATGGAGCGAGCGGGCGCCAAGCCAGTCTGGGGACCACCGACAACATGGGAGCTGCACAAGCTGGTCAAGTGAGAGCACGCGACGGCGGTGGACCGAGGCTTCGGAGGGCGCGTCCAGAGGGCATGCCACAGCTGAGATCCGCTGAAGAAGCGTCGAGCTCGAGCATGAGGCGCGGATGCTCCGGTCGATGTCGTCCATCGACCCGATAGCTGCATCGGTTTATTGGTCAGGACCCGGGATCGGCTCAGCTAGCGCCGCGCGCCCGGGAGCCGCTTGGAAGGGGTCGGCGAAGTACTGGGTCTCGTGGGTTACGAGACCGTCGGTCAGCTCCATGACGCTGAGCGAGTATGTGGGCACGCCGTCATATGTGATCACGCACTCGCTCACCCAAAGGTCGCCGCCGCCCGAGATCCGGCGGACGGTGAAGTGGCGTTCTGCCGGGTGCCCGCCGCGTTGCGCTTGGATCCTTGACCGGCCTCTGAAGCGCTCGCCGGACTGCGGGTAGTCCAGGATCGCGTCTGCAGCGTAGATCCTGTGCTCGGCGTCGACGTCCCCGCGTTCGGAGGCCTCCCAGTGCTGCTGTATCCGAGCCCGCGTATCGGCTTCGCGATCATTTGGTTTGTTCATCCCGTTCGCCCCTCACGACGCGACACAGTGTCCCCCGGCTCGCGCGACAGATACTACCCGAGGGTTCTGAGGCAGCTTGAGAGCGCGGGGGTCGACGGGTGCAACAGATCGCTACGCGTTCACGCCGATCTGGTCAGCGCTGGCGAACGTTGCTCGGGTCGGCGCCCGGCTCGAACCTGCGACCAGACGGGTGCTAAATGCGACGCTCGACGCTGTACTGCTCGATTTCAAAGCGGCGGATGCGGGAGAAATCGACTGGCTCGCCGGCGGGGTCGCCGCTCGCGCGGAACGATTCGAGGTCCTCGGGGCCAGCCCACCGCTCGAACACATTGACGCGGGTGGGATCCACCGGATCGGCCGAGACCGCGAAGTCGAGACACCCCGGGGCTTGGCGGGCGAGGCGCACCGCAGCGGCACTTGCGATGACGTGGGCGTCTCGGTCCGCTGGATCGAGGACCAGGTGACCGGAGACGATGAGCATCCCCCCATTGTGCCGACGAACAGATACTCGCTCAGCGCCGGAGGTAACCGAGACGGCCGTCACCTTGCGTTCGGCTCGGTCAGTCGTCGGGAAGAGCAGCGAAATCACGCTTGGTCTTGCGGTACCAGCCCATTCCCGAGAGCGGCCTTTTCCACCTGCCCTTCATCTCTTTCAATGCCGCCTCGTGCGCCTCATCACCCCCCGCGACCATGTCCTTGAGATGCTGATCCTGCGCCTTGATCACCTCATCAGCAGTGTTGCCGCGGAGTTCAAACTCACACGGTCCACCCAGCTGTTTGCACGTCATCGTTTTCATGAGTGTCCCTTTCTGGTGGCGGCACCATCTACGCTGGGACGGTTCCGTCGTCGTCGTGGCTAGCAAGCAGGTCTATTGCGGTTTCCAACCTGGTTAGGATCGTCTGGCGATGACTAGCGACAGCATTATCTCGTCGCTCGCCGGCCGACAGCTGGGAGGAGCCGAGAGCGACTTCGTGGTTGTCGAATGGAGCGACTCCGGCGATTCTGGGTGGGATTGGATCGCCCCGTTGCACGTGCACCACAATGACGATGAAGCGTGGTATGTCCTCGAGGGCAGGTTGCGGTTCCGAATTGCCGACGACATCTTCGAGGTCGGCCGCGGCGGCGCTGCCTTGGCGCCGAAGGGAACCCCGCACGCGTATGGGAATGCGCAGCGCGGCAAGACAGCTCGCTACCTGCTCGTGATGACTCCGAAGCTCCGCGCCCTGGTGCAAGCGCTGCACCAGCCCGAAGCTAGCGATTACGCCGCGATCTTCCGCGCCCACGATTCTGAAATGCTCGGCTGAGACGCGGACCGGGTCAGCGCCCATCCACAACCCGGCTAGCGGCGCTCACGCACCATTGACGAGATCACGGTGAGGACCGGGATCACATCACGACAGATCCGGCCTCACGGTGACGTACGAGTCCGGTGGTGACGAGCCAGGCGCTGCAAGCCGCGCCGCGGCGGTGCGCGCGGCGCACGCCTGACGAAGGTGCTGCCGCGAGGGCCGGCGAGCACCAGCTCGTGCAGCGCGCTGCCGCGAACCCACCGCTTCCACGGCAAAAACCACATCGTCCAGCCGTTGTCCCACGTTCCGGCCCGAGGGCTGCCGGTGATCTTCACCGGGTCACCCGGAACAGCCATCTTGTAGTAGGTCTCCGCGTCGGCGGGGGACATGTTCACGCACCCGTGGCTGACGTTGGTGAATCCTTGCTCGCCCACCGACCAATAGGCATCGTGGAGGTAGTCGCCGCTGAAGGTGATCCGCACCGACCACGGCACCTCCAGGTTGTAGCCGGGCCCGACCATATCGACCGGGTTTGACTTCTCGATCGTCAAATACGTCCCGTCGGGAGTGTCGTCCCCCGGCCGGCCGGTGCTGATCGGCCAGTGCGCGAACAGCTTCCCGTCGCGGTAGACGTTCATGGAGTGGCGCGCGGTGCTGGCCAGGACGGTCAGCCGAGAGCCGATCACAAACCTCTGGGTGAGCGTGTGGTGCCCGAACACCCCCCGGCCGGCGTTGACCCCATTCAGGTGGGCGGTGAGACTCACCCGGGTGTGCGCCGGCCAGTAGCGCCGCGGCCGAAAGTACAGACACTCGGGCGCCAGGCGGCACGGACCGTCCCAGTACCAGGCGCCCACCACCGGTTTTGAGGTCCTGACCTGCAGCGCCCGCTCCACCGCCGCCCGGTCTGAGATCGACCGGCTGAAGTACAGAATGATCGGCATCCCCACCCCGTAGGTCTGCCGATATCCCTCGACGATCTGAGCCGAGAACGTGCTTCTCGGCGTGAACGTCCGAAACGAGCGCGTCCGCGTCACCGGCCTGCCCGAGCTCCCAACAGCGGTGGCGATCACCTTGTAGCGCTGCGAGACGTTCAGCGCCCAGCGGCTGTGCCACACCGTCCCATTCGCATGAACCGTCCCGGTCACCCGATCGCCCGAGCTGCGGACGATCACTCTGCTGATCTTGCCCCCCACGACTCGCACCGTGATCCCCTTATTCGGTGCCATGTCCCTCGCGCCGCTCGCGGGCGTGATCGATAGCCGCACACTAGCCGCCGTGGCGCCAGCGCGGGTGCCGGTTCCAGCGTGGCTGACCGTATGCCTCCCTCCGCCAGAGCACGCCGCCGCCGACAAGCCAAGCAACGCGGAAACCGCGAACGCGACAAACCCGCGCAGCGTTAGCGATCCAAACCAAGCAGCGACTGAGACAGCCACACGGGACACGCACTACCTCCAAACGGCGATCCCAAAATATTACGCCGCTCGGCCTTCCCAGCATCTGGTCCAGCTCGCGCTTCCCAGCATCTGGTCCAGCTCGCACTTTCAAAACGCCTGGGCACTGGGCGGGCTGTGGTGACGGCATGGTGCGCCCGCGTTCCAGCGGGGGCCTCGAGGTCACTGCTCGGGCGAATCCGATTGTCCGCTGCCGCACTGCTCGCGACCGATCCCGGACGAGTCTTTCGTCGCAGGGGCGCCTGAGCTAGCCGCCCACCCCGCCCGCGGGCTGGGTGAAGAACGCGGCCGTCGCCGCGTCGGCGGGCAGGAATGCCTCTAGCGTGAGCTCGGCCACCGCGACGTCGACCGCGGTGGCGAAGTGCGCGAGTGTGGTCAGGAGCGCAAGCTCATGTCCGCCGGCCCGCAGCCGAAGCGGGACCGCGAAGCCCAGATGCCCCGGCGGGACGTGCCGCGGCCGCGGCGGGACGTACTCGACCAGCTCCGTGATCATCGCCTCGAGCGCCCGGTTCCCGTCTCGATCGGCCTTGCGCGCCAGGCCATCGATCACGTGCCACCCCCACTCGGTGAGGTTGCCGATCAGCGGGGCGATGCCGTCTGGATGTAGGAGCACGCGGGGCAGGTTGACCGGCGCCTCCAGCAGCCACGGCGCCGCCCCCACCAACAGCGTGGCCGTCGCGCCGTTGGCCGCCACGAGCTGCGCGTCACGGTCGGTCAGCACCGCCGGATAGGGCATGTGGCCGTCCAGGACATGCTCGAGCGCACTCCGCACCGGATCGAGGCTCGGGTCGTCGAGGCTCGTCTGCGGGTAGGCGGGCGCAAACCCGGCCGCCAGCAGCAGCGCGTTGCGCTCGCGCAGCGGAACCTCGAGCGCCTCGGCCAGTCGCACGACCATGCCGCGGCCGGGTAGCGAGCGACCCCGCTCGATAAAGCTGACATGGCGCTGGGTCGTGCCTGCGCGCAGGGCCAGCTCGAGCTGGCTCACGCGCCGACGCTCGCGCCACTCGCGCAGGGCTTGGGCGAATCCGGCCGGCTCAGCAAACGCCACCACGACAACATTGGTAGCGCAGCGTCCGTCCGCCCGCGATTCCCTGCCGGGAATTGCGGGAACGCCGCCCGGGTCCGATCCTCCGTGGCCCGAACCCGACGACGGAGGTCACGACCGATGCCCGCCCCCACCGAACTGGCCGAGCGCTACGCCGCGCTCTGGAACGAACCCGATCCCGAGCGGCGTCGCGCGACCGTGCGCGAGCTGTGGACCGAGGACGGCGGCCAGATCCTCCACCCGCCCCAGGAGATTCGCGAGCAGGCGGCCGCGATCGGCTTCTTCGCCACCGTGCTCGAGGCCCGTGGCCACGCGGCGCTGGAGCAGCGCGTCGCCATCGCGTACGAGCGGTTCGTCGCGTCCGGCGAGGCGGCCTTTCGCCCGCGCGGAACGCCGGTCCAGCTCGGCGACGTTCTCAAGTTCGAGTGGGAGTACGCGCCGCTGGACGGCAGCGCGCCCGCCGGCGGCGGGACCGAGTTCGTGCTGCTCGCCCCGGATGGGCGCATCCGCAGCGACTACCAGTTCATCGACGGCTAAATCGATGCGCGCCTACCACCTCACACCGGGCGCCGGCCTCGCCGGCCTGGCGCTGCGCGAGCAGTCTGTGCCCGATCCCGCGCCGACCGAGGCGCTCGTGCGCGTCCGCGCGACCGCGCTCAACTACCGCGAGCTCCTCGTGGCCCGCGACACCTATGCGCTGCCGCTGAAGCGCGACCTCATTCCGGTCTCCGACGGAGCGGGGGAGGTCGTGGCTGTCGGCGCAGAGGTCACGCGCGTGCAGCCCGGCGATCGCGTGATGGCGGCGATCTTTCCGCGCTGGCTGGACGGCCCGTTCGATCTGGAAGTCTCCGCCCAGCTCGGCGGCTCGCTCGACGGCATGCTGACCGAGTACGCGGCCCTGGACCAAGACGCGCTCGTCTGCATCCCCGAGCACCTCTCCTACGAGCAGGCAGCTACGCTGCCCTGCGCGGCCGTCACCGCCTGGCACGCACTCAGCGGCGGGCGGGGCGTGCACCCAGGGGAGACCGTGCTCACGCTCGGCTCCGGCGGCGTGTCGCTGTTCGCC
>DASXZB010000019.1:0-121486 GCA_036502145.1 Solirubrobacteraceae bacterium
TCTATCCGACGCTGCCCCTCCGGAACGAGGACGCACACCACGGCGCTCGACACACAAAGGCGGGACGGAGTCCTGGATTCGTTGCGGAGCAGCGGCACAATCTGAGCACGGGCCCGGATCTGGCGCCCGTTCCGCGCGCCCTGGTTTCGGCGAACACCAGGAGCGTCTCTCCTATTCGCCTCGGTACGCGCCCCGCTGTGCCGGCATCCCGCGTTTCTTGCCGCCGGTGACCCCGAACCCGTCCGCAAAAGCCGCCGCATTTCGATGCTGGTCGCGGAGCACCCCTCGAGGCCGCCTCAAACGGGGCGCTCCGACAGAAAACCGTGTAACAAACCATGTAACAAAGTCGGCAAATTCAGCCTGATTCAGCCTCACCTAAAATCGGAAAACTCCTGCAAACCGACAGGTAGCTAACCCCCTCGAAGCCTCTCATAACCCGAAGGTAGCGCGTTACTCGCAGCGCATCGCCGAACGGCGCTCAAACCGGCGGTTCATTGCAGAACCTCCGAATCAGCCCGATTCCTCGTCGCCCACGAGCCGCAGCTGCGGAGAGGAGAGGACCGCCGTCCGCCTGAGTGTGACGGCGCCGTCGAAGATCTCCGGCTCGAGGAATGCCTGCATCAACTTGTGGTGGGCGCGGTGGCGAAGCGACTGGGCTTCGTGGCGAACGGCAGCCGCGTACTCGGCGGGGTCATTGGGTCGCTCTTCAGGCAGCCGTCGGGCAAGGATCTGCTCGGCGGCCCACTCATACACAGCGTTCGCGGCGGCCTCGACCTCGAGCATCCGGTAGGGCACGTACTCGGGCACGCGCTTCTTGCCGTAGCCGGCCTTGCGGGCGGCGCGTTCAAGCTCGCGGAACTCGCGGCGGCCCTCGTACACGGTGACGAT
The DNA here is from genome assembly GCA_036502145.1 of Solirubrobacteraceae bacterium. Taxonomy (GTDB): domain Bacteria; phylum Actinomycetota; class Thermoleophilia; order Solirubrobacterales; family Solirubrobacteraceae; genus Palsa-465. The sequence goes on from DASXZB010000019.1 coordinate 889, forward strand.
CCCAGTCTCCGGGTCGAACTCGGCCTCGGTCACTTGATCCTCGTTCTTGCGGGCGATCTCGCGGACCCATCCGGAGGTGCGGTGGCGGACGATGACCACTTCCAGTTCGCACGTGTGCTGACCGGCGGCCGCCAGGACTACGAGCTTCGAGCCGGGCTCGACCGTGACTTTGGCGCGGACCACTACCTGGACGGCGCTGTAGCCGCGAGCGCCCGGCGACGGAACCTCCGGTGTGCGGAGCGTCAGCGACAGTCCGGGGTCGGCATCCATCTCGACGACGCTCCCGGCGGGAACGGTCGTGGGGTCGGCGTACAAGGTGACGGTCCGCCTCTCGCCCGGGTGAAGCCGGACAGGTGACTGCTTGAACCACAGCGGCTGCACGGCGGGCGCCGGCGACGCCGAAGGCTCGGTCTCCGACTCGCCGGATGCGCGGTCGTCCTCTGCACCCAACTCGCTGTCGGCGGGTTGGGTCGGCGGCTTGCTCGCGGGATCCGTGCCGGGCTGAGCGCCAGCGCTGCCAGGTTGGTCGAACGCCGCCTTCAGGAGGTCGTTCAGGGCGCGGAGGCCGACCTCGTCGCGAGCCGTCACGGCGCGAGCGGCGCCGATTAGGTGGGCGCCGGCACGGCGCTCCTCGGCGGCAACGATCGGTCGCAGCACGCCGTCGATCGCGGCGTACAGTCGCTTGACGATCGGGTGGTGCTGATTTAGCCCGGAGCGATCCACTTTGACGACGAGCTCGGGACGTGGCCTGTCGAGGGCGTCGCGCTGCAGCTGCTCGATTGCCTCGCAGACCACCTCGCCATACAGATGTCGGGCACCCGGTCGGCCCTCGAAGCCGGCAAGGGTCGTCTCGTGCGCGGCGCGCCCAGATCGGATCACCAGCCCGCCCCGCCGGGTCGCGCGCGAGAAGCCCTGCGAGAGCGGTTCCTTGGCGCGACGCACGGTGATTCGCGCGCTGGCGCCTGCCCCCATCTCGACCTCACTGTCGAACAGCACTGGCCGCTCAAGGTCGGGCTCGGGGGCCGGATAGGTGACCAGCGCCGGGGAATGGCCCGGCTGTTCGAGCAGGATCGCGCGGGTCGGATCCTCCAGGATCGGTCGTAACTGCACGAGCTGGGACACGAGCGCACGCAGGCGGCCGGCAGCCGGCAGCCTCGCCGCGGACAGCGGGACCGTCACCCGCGTCCCCGACACGTTGACACCGAGCGCTCTGAGATCGGAGGCGCTCGCGGCGAGGTCACGGACGTGCACGAACGCGTACGGCTCATCTCCCGGAGCGGGGAAGAACCAAGACTCCACCAGCCGGCCGCCGCGGATCCCCTCGATCCGGCCTGCCCCCTGGGCGAGCCACACATCCCGCAGGCCGCGTCCGAACAGGCCACGCTGACCAGCGCTGGGCGGGTCAACCCCGAGCGCGCCGAGCCGACGGTCGATCACTTCGGAGTCGACACCCTCACCGTCATCGGTGCAGCGCAGCTCGTGCTTCCATGACAGCAACGCGGGCGAGCGCAGCGACCGCATCCGCGCCCGCCAAGTCGACGCGAACTCCTCCTCGGGCGTGGCGACCGCTAACACGATCCTGCCCGATGGCCTGCCCGACGCAGCGATCGCCGCATCGGCGTTCGTGACCAGCTCAGGGATGATCTGAACGAGATCGACTCCTCCCTGCGCGAAGTTCTCCCGGAAGTACCGACCGCGCGCAGTGCCGAACCTCACTGCGGAGCGATCCAACGCGGCGATTGGACTCATAGCCAGGAAGTGTCGGGCAGGCCGCGGACGGAACGTCGACAACCTGACGACGCCGCCGTCCGGTCCGGCAGCTACCGTCAGGTCGCTATGAGCGATCCGGCGCGGCTACGAGTGTCCAACAAGGAGCTCGCGACTGTCCGCGAAGCGATGCGCGAGCTCAGCCGGCTGCTCGACCAGCTCGACGCGGGCCAGCTCGAGAAGGTCGTCCTGACCCAGCGCAACCAGATGCGCGCGGTGCTGATCAGCGTCGAGCGCTACAGCGAGCTCGAACGTCACGCAGCATGAGCCGCCGCGTCGAAAACGGGTACCAAAACAAGCAAATTTGACCTCACACAACCGAAGTCAATTTCACGAAATCCCTGCAAACCGACGGTGACCAACTCGGCTGAAGCGATCAGAACCCGAAGGTCGCGGGTTCGAATCCCGCCCCCGCTACTTCAAATTCGCTGGGAAATCGAGGCCTCCGAGATCGGGGGCTTCGTGGTTTAAGGCCGGCGGTGCGGTTTGGCGCCATTTGATTTTCAGGCCGCTGCCGTCGCGATTCGCCGGCGGTGCCATTGCGATCAAGCGGTCCGAGGGAGTCCCGGGATTGGGAGGTGGGAATCCTCGCCGTCGCCCTCTTACGGATATGACCCATCAACGGAGTTCCCAGGAGCCGGACGCGCTCGACGATTTCACGACCCAGCTGCTCGAATGCGGCGCCGTCCTCAGCCAAATCGTGAGCCACATGGTTCGCAGCGAGGCGGCGGGTCGATCTGCGCCCGACGCCGCGCCGATCCCGACCGTCGCTCATGGATTGATCCGCAGCGTTATCGAGGGATTGAGCGCCCGTCATCCGGCGCCGGATATCGCAGCGGCGGGAGCGATCATCGCCGAGGCGACGAAGGCGATCTGCGAAGAGATCTATTTCGTGCCGTTGGACGGACAATGCTAGCTAAGTTAGCTAGAGCTTGCTAGCCTAAGTGGCATGGCGCAGGTCGGCATGCATGAGGCGAAGACGAAACTCTCTCAGCTGGTCAAACGAGCTGAGTCAGGCGAGGACATCGTGATCGCGCGGAACGGGAAGCCGGCCGTTCGCCTCGTGGCGGTCCGTCGAACTTCATCCTTGGATTCGGTCCGCGGCCTCTGGCGCGGGAAGGTCCGCATCTCGGATGACTTTGACGAGCTGCCGGAAGACATCGCTGAAGAGCTCGGCGCTCGTTGAAGCTTTTGTTGGACACGCATGCTGCCCTCTGGTGGCTGTCTGGCGATGAGCGCTTCAGCGACCACGCCACCCAGCAACTGACCGACGACCGAAACCAGGTCATGCTCAGTGCCGCCGTAGTCTGGGAGGTGGCCGTCAAGCGCTCTCTGGGCAAGCTCGAGGCGCCGCCAAACTTCGCGTCCACGTTGCTGGACGGAGGCGCCCAACCGCTCCACATCACGCTCGACCACGCGAGCGCAGTCGAGAAGCTGCCCTGGCATCACCGGGATCCGTTTGACCGGCTCCTGATAGCGCAGGCGCTTTTCGAGGATGCCGCGCTCGTCTCGAAGTACGCGGTCCTGGCCCACTACGGCGTCAGAGTCGTCTGGTAGGCCCGTAGCGGTTGTGGACTTGGACCTCGTCGGGGTCGGCAACGGCCAAACGCTCGGCGACTACGCCAGCCCTGAGGCCGGGCCAAACGGTCACAGTCCCTTTGGAAAGTGCCCCGGGAACAGGTATGCGCCGATTGCGACCGACGGGATGAGCGGCACGGGCGCACCGAAGTCGTTGCTGTTGCCCAGCATGATGATGGTCGCTCGCCGGCTGGGGAGGTAGAGGATCGTCGAGCCGTATCCGTCGATTGCGCCGTCGTGCCCGAGCAGGCCGTTGATGTCGGTCAGCCCGAGGCCGTAGCTCAGGGTGACCGTCCGCGACTTCACCAGAACGTGGGTCTGCCGTTGCGCGGCCCGCATGGCGGGCGACAGCAGCGATCCGGTGGCCAGCGCCTTGGCCCAGATCCTCAGGTCGCCCAACGTCGAGATCATCGCCCCGGCGCCGGCGGCGAAAGATGGATTGGTACTGGTGATGTCTCGCATCGCGAAGTTCGGCTGGGGGATATAGCCGCGGCTGAATGGCCGGGGCATCGCCGAGGTGCTCGGATAGCTGGTGTGGGTCATCCGCAGCGGGTCAAGGATCTCAGTCTTGATCAGCCTGGCCAGCGGCTCGCCCGACACTTTGGCGGCGATCGCGCCGGCGAGGTAGTAGTTGCTGTTGTCGTACACCGCATTGCTGCCGGGGGCGAACATCGGCTGGTGGCGCCTGATGATGGCGACCACGTCCTTGAGCGTGAGCCCGCGCAGCGGGTTGCGGGTCTGGGCTTTGACGAGCGCGGGGTCATTGACGTAGTCGTAGATGCCGCTGGTCATGCCGAGCACCTGGGCGATCGTGATCTTGTCGCCTTGGGGGATCCCCGGAATGAACGTGGCGAGGTGCGCGTCGAGCGACAGCTTGTGCTGATCGACGAGTCGCAGGATCGCAACGGCCACGAACGACTTGGTAATGCTGGCGATGCGAAAGTGATCTTTGATCGACATCGGCTTGCCGGTGGCAAGGTCGCTGGTGCCCATCGCCCGGACGTAGCTTCCCCGCCCGGGCACCCACACCCCCACCACCATCCCGGGCTGGCTCGCCGCCCCCATGGCGCTGGCGATGATCGTGTTCAACGCACGGCGCGTCGGCGCGTTGAACTGCGGCGTCCTCGCTCCCCGCGCAGTCATTCGGTCAGCTCGAGCGACACCTGCGCCGGGGCCGGCGCCAAACAGCCACAGGCTGCCGATGAACGCTGCGAGCACCACGATCCTACGGAGCCAGCGGACGTCGTTCGCGAGCTGCGGGTACCCGAACCGGCGATCTGACCTACCCAGTCCCACGCATCTTCCCCTGTGTAGCCGTCAACGGTGTGATCCGCGCACGAAGAGTATCGCCGCTGCGCAGCCGACGCACCGCGCGCCGCGCCGCCGGTAGCAAGAACGGCCGCGATGACCCTGGTCAGCGCAGCGCGGGGCCATGTGGCTCCGAGGAGCAGAAGGAGCGGCTGCGCCAGCCAGGCGACCGGAGCGGCGAGCCAGTCGATGACGCGCTCCCAGCCGGTGACGGGATCAAGCGGTCGTTGAAACGCGCGGGCGTGCGTCGAGATGCGCAGGAATGCGTTGATGCTCTGCAACGGGAAACCAACCCGGACCGCGCCGTTGAGCTTCTCAGTCATCCAGGCTGTGGCCTAACCGAAGGTCGGGCCGTAGAAGCTCCGGTCACTCCGGCGCCGTGGCAGATCGTCGCGAAGATGTTGCAATGCCGGCGGGGAGAATTCACGGGCGCCGCGGTCTCTCATCAGTGATGGAACCCCGGCGCGCCGAGCAGGAGATCGACCGGTTCGTGCTCGAGTTGCTGCGTGTGGGACGGATGCTCTTCGCGCTGGTCTCGAATCTCGCCGACGCGTTACCGCCCGACGCGTATCCGGAGGAGGAGCCCGAGGCCGTGCTGATCGAGATGCTCTGCGGGACGATCGGAACCGCGTTGCAGTCTGCCGATCCGCGAGATGTGCAGATGGCTACCGAGCTGATCGGTCGGGCCGGCGCTCGAACCGTCGAGCATTTGCGGCTCGCTAGCGAGCTGTCGCGACGCATCCATGGTGACTGTGGAGATACCAAGCGAACGTATGGCTGACCGTAGTCGTGCTCGGGTGCTGATCTGGCGGCTCCGGCCCTCTTGCCCTGGGAGACCGCGAACGTCATTCGTCGCCAAGAGCTCGCCGGGACGATCAGCTCAGATCAAGCCGTTCAGGCTCACGCCGACCTCATCGATCTGACGATCGAGCCGTGGCCCCACGCGCTTCTGGCGCCGAGGACCTGGCAGCTGCGCAAGAACCTCTCGGTCTACGACGCGGCTTACGTCGCCCTCGCGGAGGCTCTCGACATACAACTCGTCACCCTCGATCGACGCCTCGCCCGGACGTCCGGCATCTCCTGCACCGTCACGACTCCGCCCCACTGACCGGGCCGATCGCCCCGTCGACGCTGGACGGAGGCGAGCACACCCCAAGGGCCGGGACGCCGGCTCGCATCGACCGGTGAGACCATGTGCGACATGACTCAACCCCGCCGTGTCGCGATCGTCACCGGCGCCGGTTCGGGAATCGGCCGGGCCGTGACGCGAGGGCTCCTCGAGGCCGGATATCGGGTCGCTCTGGCCGGCCGTCGAGAGCAAGCGTTGAACGAGACGCTTGTCGATACTTCCGCAACGTCGCGCGATGCGCTTGTAGTCCCTACCGACGTCACCGACCCGGAGGGCGTGCGAGCGCTGTTCGCACGCACGCGTGATGAATGGGAGCGGGTGGACTTGTTGTTCAACAACGCCGGCACCTTTGGCGCGAGCGCGCCGCTGGACGAGATCGCGTTGTCGCAATGGCAGGCCGTCATCGACACGAATCTCACCGGCAGCTTCCTATGTGCCCAGGAAGCGTTTCGAGCCATGAAAGCCCAGACCCCGCAGGGCGGACGGATCATCAACAACGGCTCGATCTCCGCCCAGGTTCCTCGACCTCACGCCGCCGCCTACACGGCGACCAAACACGCGATCACCGGCCTGACCAAGACAATCTCGCTCGAAGGACGTGCGTTCAGCATCGCCTGTGGCCAGATTGACATCGGCAACGCCGCTACGGACCTCGCTGCCAGTATCGGTCAAGGCGCACTACAGGCCAACGGCTCAGTCCTTGCCGAGCCGATGATGGACGTTCGTCATGCGGCGGACGCCGTCCTCTACATGGCGGGGCTGCCGCTGGACGCAAACGTTCAGTTCCTCACGGTCATGGCAACGAACATGCCGTTGATTGGTCGCGGGTAGTCTCGTTGGGATGGCCTTGAGACCATCCGAAGCCCAGCGCAGTGCAGCAGCAGTCGCGCCGGATTTCGAGCTTTCGTCGGTCGCGGGCGGTGCGGTGCGTCTCGCCGACCTGCACGCTGCCGGCGCGGCGCTGGTCGTGTTCGTCTCGGAAGAGTGCCCGACGTGCGCGATGACGCTGCGGCGGCTGGGGCCACTGGTCGATCCGCTCCAGCGCGCTGGGGTCAAGACGGTCGCGCTGTTTGAAGATCCGCTCGAGGTGGCGGCGCGGACGGCGCGGCGGGCTGGTTTCGCGGGCACCGTGCTCGCGCAGCCGGCTCCGTATGACGTCTCGCGGGCGTACGAGCTCCAGAGTGTGCCGACCTCGGTGCTGATCGACCCCGACGGGAGGGTCGCCGGGCGTGTAGTCGGCTGGGATGAGCAGGGCCTGAACGACATCATCGAGCTGGCGTCTGAGGCAGCCGCCGCGCCCGCCGTGCGAGCCACCGGCGATGGGCCGCAGCGTCGCGCCGTGCGAGTCACCGGCGATGCGCCGCAGCGCAAGCCCGGCTGTGCGTCGAAGAGCACCTACGACTCCGGCACGCTCGCGCTGCTCGATGGCGACTTGGGTTATGACGAGCTCGAGGAGATGTTCGAGCGCGGGTGGACCGATGGGCTGCCGGTGATTCCGCCAACCCTGGATCGGGTGCAGGCGATGCTGGGTGGCCGCGACGGCTCGCAGTCGCTGGGTGAGGTGCCGCCGGCGATGGGCGAGGCGACACTCGAACGGGTGGCCGCCTGCGCGGTGCTTGCCGGCTGCCGGCCGGAGTACTTCCCAGTCGTGCTGGCGACCGCCCGGGCGGCGCTGCGTCCTGAGTTCAACCTCAATGGACAGGCGGTCACGACGCAACCCGCGGGTCAGCTGGTGATCGTCAACGGGCCCGTGCGCGATGCGATCGGACTGAACGCCTCGATCGGTGCGCTGGGGCCGGGCTGGCGGGCGAACATGACGATTGGCCGCGCGCTGCGGCTGCTGGTGAGCCTGACCGGTGGCGGCTTTCCCGGTCGTCTGGACCGCGCGACGCTCGGACATCCCGGCAAGCTCGGCTTCTGCGTCGCTGAGGACGAGCAGGTGAGCCCGTGGGAGCCGCTGCACGTTGAGCGCGGTTATGGCCCCGAGGAATCGGTGGTGACGCTGCTCGCCTGCGACGCCCCCCTGTCGATCTCCGATCATCGCAGCACCACCCCCGAGGAGCTGGCGGCGGTCCTCGGATGGGCGGCGGCAGCGACCTGGAGCCCGAACTGGTGGCCACTGGGCGGCGCTTCGCTGTTCGTGATCTGCCCCGAGCACGCAGAGCTGTTCCACGAGGCAGGCTGGAGCAAGCAGCGCGTGCGCGAGGAGCTGTTCAGCGCAGTGCATCGTCCCGCGCGCGAGCTGCGCTGGGGCGAGACCACGCCCCTCGTGCAGGCCGCCGACGATGAGGAGCCGATCGCCAAGTGGACAAGCCCTGAGGACATCGTGCTGATCGTCGCCGGCGGTGAGGCGGGTCGTTACTCCGCCGTGTTCGGTCCGTGCCTGGGCATGGACACCCAAATCCTCTCCGAGGAGGTCAGATGGAATACGTAAGCCCCTTCGATGAGCGCCGCCGCGAACCGGAACCGCTCGCCGCACGCCCGCTGAGCCTGGCCGGCAAACGGGTTGCGCTGCTCGACATCAACAAACGCCGGGGCAAGGAATTCCTCGACCGGATCGAGCAACGCCTCCAGGCCGACGGAGCGCACACCTTCCGCCTGGTGAAGCAGATCTTCTCCAAGCCCGCCGCTCCCGAGATCATCCGTCAGATCGCTGACCGTGGGGACCTGGCGGTCGAGGGCCTCGCCGACTGAGGGTCCTGCACGTCGTGCAGTGTGCACGACATGGTGCGCCTCGAGCGCCTTGGAGTCTCAACCGCCGCGGTCGCGACCGAGCCATTCCTCGACGAGGCGCTCGAGCAAGCGCGGGTACTCGGCATGCCCGACTATCGGATGGTGTTCATCCCCCACCCAGTACAACTCCTAAGCGACGAGCAACTAAATGCGCACGCCGACCGGGCGTTCGACCGGATCGTTGCCCGCTTGACGACCTGAACCGGAGCTCTGCGCGCATCGGGCAGCCGGACCCGCCCCCCGGGCAGCCGAACCCGCCCCCCGAGCGACCTTGAAGAGGGCGAGAGCTTGGATGTCCGCGCTGCGAACTCGCCCAATCCGTGCGAGGCCGCCGCGAACTCGCACAATCCCGTGCGCATCGTGGCGGATTCGGGGAAGCGTTTCTTCTGATGCAGGAGAACGGGAGCACGTCCTTCGACGATCACGTCCAGTACGAGGTCCTTCCCTTCGCGCGTAGCGAGGAGCAGGCCGCCCAGCTGCCGCATCCAGTACGCCTGACGATCACCTGCTCACCTAAGCATGGCCCGGACCGGTCGGTCGAGTTCGCAACTCGCCTTTGTGCCCTCGGGCACTGCTTGACCGTCCACGTGGCGGCGCGGATGATCCGGGACAGAGACCATCTCGACTCGTTGATGGAAGGGATGGCGGAGGCGGGCGTCGACGATCTCTTCCTGATCGGCGGCGACCCGGATCCCGTCGGCTCCTTCTCGTCGGCGGTGCAGCTCCTACCCCTGATCGCCGAGCATCCCCGGCGCCCGCAAACAATCGGAGTCGCCGGGTACCCGGAGGGTCATCCAAAGATCGAACCCCAGACGCTTGACGAGGCGCTGCGAGAGAAGAGTGCGCGGGCCGATTACGTAACCACCCAGATGTGCTTCGATCCTACGGCCCTGCGCCAGTGGACCATCCGGCTGCGCGAACAGGGCGTCACGCTGCCGGTGCTCATCGGCATGCCCGGAAAAGTGGCACGCAAGCGGCTCCTCGAGATGTCCGTGCGCGTGGGCGTCGGGCATTCGGTGACCTTCCTACGCAAGCAGCGGGGGATCCGTGCGTTGTTTGGCAAATCGACCGCGGACAAGCTCTTCGACGAGTTCGCGCCGGCGTTGGCCGATCCGGAGATGAACATCGCCGGCTTTCACTATTTCACCTTCAACGAGCTGGTGGAGACGTGGAAGTGGCATCACGAGAAGTTGGACAAGGTTCGGGAAGGCACGCGCTGGGAGGAACTGGAGCCGGCCCAGAGCTACGTACATCCCGAGCAGCGAACCACACGACTGGCCTGACCATGGAGGCAATCTCATGACGCCAAGCAACCTGCAGGAAGTACTGGATGCCGCGGGCAATATCGTCGAGCATCTGCGTAACTCGCAGATCGGAGCGTACGTCTACCCGGTAGTCCCGTACGAGTTCAGTAACTGGCGAGGTGAGCAGCGCGCATGGCAGGAGACTGCGGTGTTGTTCGACCAGTCACACCACATGGTCAACTTCTTCATGCGCGGACCGGACGCGATCAAGCTGATCGCTGAGACCGGTATCAACAGCGTGGAGAACTTCCCGGTCAACATGGCCAAGCAGTTCGTGCCCTGCACGCCGGCCGGGCACGTGATCGGAGACGGCATCATGTTCCATCTCGACGACGAGGAGTTCGTGTGGGTCGGCCGTAACCCGGTGGCCAACTGGCTGCATTATCGAGCCGAGACTGGGGGCTACGACGTCGAGGTCGACTATGACGACCGCTCACCTTCGCGGCCGTACGGCAAGGCAGTGACGCGCAGGTTGTGGCGCTTTCAGATCCAGGGCCCCAACGCATGGCAGGTCATCGAGAAGGTCAACGGCGGGCCGGTCGAGCAGCTGAAGTTCTTCCGGATGGCCGACATGAACGTCGGCGGCGAGCGCGTGCGCACTCTGCGTCACGGGATGGCAGGCGCCCCCGGGCTCGAGCTGTTTGGTCCTTATGAGACCTACGGCAGGGTGCGTGAGGCGATCCTGGAGGCCGGCCAGGAGTTTGGCCTGGAGCCCTGCGGCGCACGGGCCTACGCCTCCAACGCGCTGGAGTCAGGGTGGATTCCGTCGCCGCTGCCCGCCATCTACACCGGCGAGGAGCTGCGGGGCTACCGCGAATGGCTCGGCGCCAACAGCTACGAGGCGGGCAACGCGTTGGCCGGAAGCTTTGTCTCGGACCGCATCGAGGACTACTACCTGAACCCGTGGGAGCTTGGCTACGGCCAGTTCGTCAAGTTCGATCACGACTTCATTGGTCGCGACGCGCTGGAGCAGATCGACCCGGAGACCCAGCGCAAGAAGGTCACGTTGGCCTGGGAACCCGAGGACGTGGAGAAGATATTCGCGTCGCTGTTTGATACCGAGGGCGACAGCTGTCAGTTCTTCGACCTGCCGATCGCCAACTATGGCTCGTCGAACTTCGATTCGGTCGTCGATGCCGACGGGACGGTGGTGGGCTTCTCCATGTTCAGCGGCTACAGCGCCAATGAGAAGCGCGCCCTTTCGCTGGCCACCGTCGATCCGCAGGTGGAGCTGGGCACCGAGGTGCAGGTTATCTGGGGCGAGCCGGACGGGGGCACGCGCAAGCTCAGTGTCGACCCGGAACAGAAGCAGATCAATGTGCGGACAGTGGTCAGCCCGGTGCCCTACGCCGAGATGGCCCGCCTCGAGTACGCGGAGGGCTGGCGGACCGCGGGGCGATAGCGGGGTCTTTCGAACATAAAAGCTCCCCGGCGATGGTCGCCGGGGATAGCCTGTGGCGGTGGGGAAGAGAGCGTCGCAGAACCTGACCGGCGATCCGACTGACGTCGCGTTCTTCGAGCAGTTGATGAACAGGCACCTGCCGCGTGTCTTCATCAGCGTGATGCGCCGGCTGCCCTCCGAGCCTCGGTGCCGGCTCTGTCACGCTCCGTACGGTGGCGTCGGCGGACGGATCATGCGGCGGGTCGGATTCGGGCCGTCGCGCAAGAACCCAACGCTTTGCAATACATGCTTCGAGAAGGCCCCCATGGGCGGCGTGGAGATGGAGGTCGGCGTTCTGTTCGCCGACGTGCGCGGGTTCACCGCCCTCGCCGAGCGGCTGTCGTCCGACGACGTGGCCCAGATCCTCAACCGCTTCTACGCCGCCGCCTCCAAGATCCTCACCCGGTCCGCGATCATCGACAAGCTCGTCGGGGACGAGGTCATGGCCCTGTACCTGCCGCAATTGCTCAACGAGGGTTGGGAGGACGATCTCTTGCGAGACGCTATCGACCTGCTGACCTCGGTCGGCTATGGCACCTCGGAACAGCCATGGCTGCCGCTCGGGGTCGGGATCGACGTCGGCCGGGCCTACGTCGGCAACGTCGGCGATGGCGAGGTGAAGGACTTCACCGCTCTGGGTGACGTGGTGAACACCGGCGCACGCCTGCAAGCCGCCGCCGCCGCGGGGCAGATCGTCCTGTCAGACCGGTTGTTCGAACGGCTGGCAACCCAGCCGGCCGATACCACAGCGACCAGCCTCGACCTGAGGGGCAAGCAGCAGTCGCAGCCCGCCCGCGTGATCGAGGTCGGCGCCATCCCCAGCGCCTGAGCCGCCTCAATCCTCCGCGAGGCTTGCCTCGCCGCTCCAGCGCAGCGCTCGGCGCCGCGCGCGTGGAAGCTTGCTCACGACGAGGTCATAGGAGTCTTCGATCATGTCGGCGATCGTCTGGTCCGGAAGCGAGCCGTCGATGACCACGGTGTTCCAGTGGCGTTTGTCGAGGTGATAGCCGCCGGTGATGGCCGGATGCGCTGCGCGGAGCTGCGCCGCGAGCAGGGGCTCGCACTTGAGGCTCACCTGCAGTGGCACCCCGCGCAAGCGAGATAGCGCGAACATCTTTCCCGCAACCTTGAAGACGGAGGTCTCGGGACCGAACGGGAACGTCTCCGTGGAGCCCGGAAACGTCAGGCACAAGTCGCGAAGCTCGTCTCCGTCCATGCTTGTCGGACGGTACAGCCGAGCCGGTCTGTGCCCAGTCCTACTCCACGAACCCCGACATTGCCCCGGACCGGATCAGCGCGACGGTGGTGGCGATGTCGGCGTCCAGGTACCGGTCCCGGTCCAGGAACGGTACGTGCTCGCGGACCAGGCGGACGGCCTCCTGCGTGCGCGGGCTTGCCTGCTCGACACCGCGCAGCTCGAGCGCCTGACAGCAGGCCATCAGGTGGATGGCGGCGATGTTCTCGGCCAGCTCGACGATCGAGCGGGCATCGCGGGCGGCGATCGTGCCCATCGAGACCTTGTCCTGGTTGTGGGCCTCGGTCGAGCGCGAGTGGATCGTGCTCGGCGAGCACAGGTGCATGGCCTCGGCGGTCATCGCCGAGGAGCAGAGCTGGAGGCCCTTGAAGCCGTGGTGCAGCCCGGCCTCGGGGTGCGTCGGCTCGAAGCGCGGGATCAGGTTGGGGGTCAGGCCCCGGTTGAACTTCTCGTCGACCACCAGCTCGAGCTGGCGGTCGATCAGGTCGCAGAGGTTGGCCAGCGCCACCTTCAGGGAGTCCATGGCTTGCCCGACGTGCCCGCCGTAGAAGTTCCCGCCGCTCTCCACGCGCCTGTGGGCCACGTTGAACAGCGGATTGTCGTCGGAGGAGTTGATCTCGACAGTTATCCACTGCTCGACCCAGTCCAGCACGTCACGCAGCGGGCCGATCACGTGTGGCGCGCAGCGGATCGAGTACTTGTCCTGAACGTGGCGGTCAAGCTCTCGGAAGTCTGCCCCGTCGAGGCCACCGGCGAACAGATCGTCGCTGTCGGCCGCCAGGCTCGAGTCGGCGAGCAGCTCGCGGATATGGCGGGCGCTCGCGACCATGCCCGGGTGGGGCTTGGCCTCCTCGAACAGGAATGAGTTGAAGTGGCCACGGTTGCCCAGGAGCGCCTCGGAGGCCATCGCCGTCATCAGGTCCGCCAGATCGGCGAGCTCCCGGGCACCGCCGACGGCCAGGCAGGCGAAGGCGCTCATGAACGAGGTGCCGTTGGTGAGTGCGAGCCCCTCCTTGGACTCGAGCAGGAACGGCTCGAGCCCGCGTTCGGCCAGCACCTCCTCAGAAGGGCGGGACACCCCGTCGATCAGGACGTCGCCGTCTCCGGCCAGGGCCCGGCCGACATACGAAAGCGGAGCCAGGTCGCCGCTTGCCCCGCACGAGCCGCGTTCGGGGATCAGCGGCACGATGTCGTGGTTGAGGAGGTCGAGCACCCGCTCGATCAGCTCCACGCGCACACCCGAGTTCCCTTTGGACAGGCAGTTGGCGCGCAGCAGCATGGTTACGCGCGCGACCTCGGGAGCAGCGATCGGTCCGGTCCCGACGCCCATGAAGCGAACGATGTTCTGCTGAAGCTTGGCCGTCTTGTCTGGCGAGATCTGGCGGTGGGCGCTGTCGCCGAAGCCGGTGGTCACCCCGTAGATGGGGATCTCTTTGGCGATCAGCTCGTGCTTGAGGCTCCGGCTGGCCCGGACGGCCTGAGCGGCGCGCTCGGACAATCTGACGGCTCGGTTGCGCCGGGAAACCTCGAGCGCATCGGCGATGGTGAGCGTGGCGCCGTCGAGCTCGAGCAGCGCCTGGCTGGTGGCTTCGTGGGGCGAGGCGGTGGCGGTCATTAGCGAAATGTTGCCCAGTGATAGGCTCGGCGCAACCAAAACGCACTGAATCGGGGTCAGCGTGCAACCAAGTCGCCCTCGCAGCCGCATCTACCGCAAGATTGTTGCGTCATCGCGGCAGATCCAGACATGAGCCCGCTGCCGGACCTCCAGACGTTCGCGCCACCGGACATCGCGATGGAGCGCCGGGACGATGGGTCGGTCGTGCTCTCCTCCCGCCAAGCGCTGACCGACGCGGAGCCGTCGATCCCGGTCGTCCTGCGCAAGCGCGCAGCCGAGCACCCGGACCGCCCGCTGGCGGGACAGCGAGATCTCGAGGACCGCTGGGTCACGCTCAGCTACGGCGAGGCACAGCGGAAATCCCAAGCCCTCGCCCAGGCCTTCACCGACCTGGGGCTCGGCTCGGACAAGCCGCTGATGATCCTGTCCGGTAACTCGCTCGAGCACCTGCTGGTCAGCCTCGGCGCCTACGCCGCGCGCGTGCCGGTGATGCCGATCAGCGTCGCCTACTCGCTGATGAGCGCCGACCACGCCCGGATCAAGGCGATCGCCGAGCTGACCGAGCCGGGCCTGGTGTTCGCCGACGACGCCGGACCATTCACCGCCGCGCTGGACGCGCTCGCGCCGATCGTTCCCGAGGGGCTCGTGTCCCGAGGCGAGCGCAGCGGAGCGCTGCGCCTCGACGGCCTGCTGGCGTCGGAGCCCGGTGATCGTGCCGACGCCGGAGGCCCCTTAGGAGCCCGCGACCCCTCGGGAGCCCGCGACCCCGGTCACGACACCGTCGCAAAGCTCCTCTTCACCTCGGGCTCGACCGGCGTCCCCAAGGGCGTCATCAACACCCACCGGATGCTGTGCTCAAACCAGGCGATGCTCCAGTCCATCTGGCCGTTTTTGGCCGACGAGCCGCCAGTGCTGGTCGACTGGCTTCCTTGGAGCCACACGTTCGGCGCCAATCACAACCTCAACCTGGCGCTGTTCAACGGGGGCACGATCTACATCGACGACGGCAGGCCGGCGCCGCCGCTGTTTCCGCGCACGGTCGCGGCGCTCAGGGACATCTCGCCGACGCTGTACTTCAACGTCCCCGCCGGCTACGCGCTGCTCGCGCCGGCGCTCGAAAACGACGCCGAGCTGGCCGAGCGGTTCTTCGCCCGCCTGCGGTTCATGTTCTATGCCGCCGCCGCGCTGCCCGGCGCGCTCGCCGAGCGCCTGCGCAACCTGGCCCGCAACCACGCCGACCACGAGGTGCCGCTCACCTCGAGCTGGGGCACGACCGAGACCGCTCCCTGCGCCACCAGCATGCATTTCCTGGGCGCGCCAACCGGCTGCATCGGGGTGCCAATCCCGGGTTGCACGGTCAGGCTCGCGCCGGTGGGCGACAGGCTCGAGATCCGCGTCAAGGGCCCGAACGTCACGCCCGGCTACTTCCGCGACCCCGAGCTGACCCAGACCGCGTTCGACGAGGAGGGCTTCTACCGGTCGGGCGACGCGGTCAGCTTGATCGACGAGCAGGACCCCAACCGAGGGATCCTGTTCGAGGGACGGATCGCCGAGAACTTCAAGTTGCTGACGGGCACCTGGGTCGCAGTCGGCGCGCTGCGCACGCGCCTGATCAGCGCCACCGGCGTACTGAGCGACGCGGTGATCTGTGGCCAGGACGCCGAGTACGTCGCGGCAATGGCCTGGCTCAATCAGGCTGAGGCGCGAAGGCTGACCGGTGCGACCGCCGACGTCGCGCTTGACGACGGCCGACTTCGCGAGCACCTGGCGAAGGCCCTGCAGGCGCTGAGCCAGGAGGCAGGCTCGGCGTCACGGATCGAGCGGCTAGTCCTGCTCGAGCAGCCGCCGAGCCTCGATGCGGGTGAGATCACCGACAAGGGCTACGTGAACCAGCGACGCACGCTGGAGTGCCGGGCGACGGAGGTCGCAAGGCTGTACGCCGATCCCCCGGACGCCGGGGTGATCACACGGTTGGGGAGCCCCTAAACCCGAGGGCCGCACAGACAGACCGCGCTGCTTCATGACGCAGCGTCCCTGCATCACCCAGTGACAACGGCCGTCTCGCCTCGATCTGTGAACCGCCACCGAAGCGCTCGACCGCGCAGTCCGCCGGGGGTGTCAGACCACTGACAGATACCGCCAACCGGAATGTAATTCCAGGTGTTTGAGGCTGGCGTTAAGGGGCAAATCTTTTGACAGAGAGAGGGAGTCCCCCGGGCGGGAGGAGCGGTGTCGCATGGCCGATGAATCGCTGGTTGAGATCCGCGGAGTGAGCAAGCGGTTTCCCGGCGTGCAGGCACTCGACGACGTCAGCCTTGACATCCGGCCGGGGGAGGTTCACGCCGTGGCCGGGGAGAACGGCGCTGGCAAGTCGACACTGATGAAGTTGCTGTCGCAGCTCGAGAAGCCCAGTGACGGCACGATCGTCGTGGAAGGTGAACCGATGCGATTTCGCAGCCCGCGCCATGCGCAGCGGCTGGGCATCGCGATGGTGCACCAGGAGTTCGCCTTGGCGCCACACCTCACGGTCGCCGAGAACCTGGCCCTGGGGCGCGAGCGCACTCACGTCGGTCTGATCGTGCGCGGGTCCGAGAAGCGCAACGCCCGGGAGCTGCTCGAGCGGGTCGGCCTGAAGGTCGATCCGTCGCGGAAAGTGTCGGCCCTGTCGGTGGCCGAGCAGCAGCGCGTCGAGATCGCCAAGGCGCTCGCGGTCGACGCCAAGCTCGTGATCATGGACGAGCCGACCGCCACCCTCACCGAGGGCGAGATCGACGACCTGTTCGGGCTGATCGAACAGCTCAAGAGCGAGGGCATCGCGATCTTCTACATCTCGCATCGGCTCGAGGAGGTGGTGCGGATCGCCGACCGTGTCACGGTGATGCGCGACGGCGAGGTCGTCGAGACACTGAACAAGGGTGACGTCGACGAGTCCCGGCTGATTACGCTGATGGTGGGGCGTGAGATCGACAACCTGTACCCCAAGCAGGAGTGCGAGATCGGAGACCCCATCCTCCGGGTGGAAGGCGTCACCCGTCCGGGAGTCCTCCGCGACTGCTCCTTCGAGGTTCGCTCCGGTGAGATCTTGGGATTTGCCGGTGTGGTCGGCGCGGGCCGGACGGAGCTCGCGCGGGCCGTGTTCGCCGCCGACCCCATCTCGGCCGGGCGGATCGAGCTGGACGGGAAAGAGTTAAGCCTGAAGTCGCCCCGCGGGGCGGTCGCCGCTGGGATCGGGTACCTGACCGAGGATCGCAAGGGCGAGGGGCTCGCGATGCAGCTCTCGGTCCAGCAGAACATCACCCTGGCGCGGATTCCGGGCTCCGGCATCTGGATCGACCGTCGCGCGGAGCGGCGCTCGGCCGAGCGTCGCACCGAGGAGCTGGACATTCGGACACCATCTCTACATCGCGCCGTCGAGGCACTCTCCGGCGGGACGCAGCAGAAGGTGGTGGTCGCGAAATGGCTGGAGACGGAAGCTCGCGTGCTGTTCTTCGACGAGCCGACTCGGGGCATCGACGTCGGCGCCAAGGCGGAGATGTTCAAGCTGATGGGAGAGCTGGCCAGCCGGGGCCACGCGATCGTCCTGATCAGCTCCTATCTACCAGAGCTGACCAACATGTGTGACCGGATCATCGTCGTGCGCGATGGGCAGACGGTCGGTGAGCTGAGCCGCGAAGAGTTCGACGAGGAGCGCATCATGGCCCTTGCGTCGGGTGCCGAAAGGGAGGCCGCATGAGTACCAACATTGGAGCGCTGCGCGGCGCGGTTACACCGCGACTGCCTGAGCCAGTACGCGACCGGTTGAGCGACGTAGTCTCACAGCTGGCCGCGGCCGGCGGGCTGATCGTGGTGTTCATCGCGCTGAGCTTCGCCTCGCCGTACTTCCTCACCTCGAACAACCTGTTCAACATCGGTGTGCAGGTGTCGATCGTGGCCATCGTGGCCATGGGTCAGACACTGGTGATCCTGACCGCAGGGATCGACCTTTCGGTCGGCTCGGTCGCCGGACTGGGCGGGATCCTCGGAACGATGGCGATGGCCAAGGCCGGCTTCCCGATGGTTCCGGGGATCTGCATCGGAATCCTCACCGGCGCGGCGATCGGAATCGTCAACGGACTGCTGATCACGCAGATGCGGCTGCCGCCGTTCATCGCCACCCTCGGCATGCTGGGAGTCGCGCGCGGGCTGACCTTCATCGTCGGAGGCGAGAACGCGGTCTATGGACTGCCGGCGAGCTTCCGCCTGTTCGGCGAGGGCCAGATCGGACCGATTCCGATGCCGATCCTGTACGTGATCGTGATCGCGGTCGCCATCTACCTGATCCTCAGCCGCACCCGGCTCGGACGCTACGCGTACGCGATCGGGTCAAACGAACAGGCAGCCCGGATATCCGGCATCCCCATCAACCGCTACAAGCTCGCGGTCTATGTGATCTCAGGCGCGCTGGCCGGCTTCGGCGGGATGATCGCGGCTTCACTGGTGCACTCGGGCCAGCCGAACTACGGCGTCGGGCTCGAGCTCAACGCGATCGCGGCGTGTGTGATCGGTGGCGCCAGCCTCTTCGGAGGCGTCGGCACGATCGGCGGAACGCTGATCGGCGCCCTGCTGATGGCGGTGATCACCAACGGCGCCGTCCTGCTCAACATCACCCAGTACTACCAGCAGGTGATCATCGGAGTGATCATCTGGGTGGCGGTGTGGTGGGACCAGGTCCGCCGGCGGCGGCTCGCCGCGGCGACCGAACAGGCGCACGGGAGAAGGAGCGCCGACGCCGACAGCGACGGCGAGGCGCAGAGCAACGGAGGCGGTGGGCGAAGGAGGGCCAGTGCTACGGCGTAACCTCACCGCACTGGCCCTCCTGGTCCTGGCGATCGCCGCCGCGGGATGCGGCGTGGTCAAGGACCACAAGGCCAAGATCACCCTCCAGAAGACGCCGCCGATTCACATCGCGGTGGTACCGAAGTCGGTCGGGCTCGACTACTGGTCCAAGGTGCACTCCGGGGCGACGTGCGCCGCCTCGCAGATGCGAGGGGTGAGCGTCACCTGGAACGGCGTCACCGATGAAACGGATGTCGTCGATCAGCTGAACCTGCTCAACAACTACATCGCCACCGGCGTCAACGGCCTGGTCTATGCCGCCACCGACGCCACGGCTATGAACGAGACCTCGACCTCGGCTCAGAAGGCGGGCATCAAGGTGGTGTCGATCGATTCCGGGACGACGCCGCAGCCTAAGAGCGTGCCGCTGATCGCGACCGACAACGTCAGCGCGGCCAAGCTCGCCGCCAAAGACCTGGCCAAGGCCATCGGTCCCGCCGGCGGCAAGGTGGCGATCGTCGCCTTCCACGCCGGCTCGCAGACCAACGACCAGCGGGTCCAGGGCTTCGAGGAAGGCCTGAAGAAATATCCGAAGCTGCACTTGGTCGGGATCCAGTACAGCCAGAACGACTACAACACCGCGCTGACCGTGACCTCGAACATCCTCACCGCCAACCCTGACCTCAAGGGCATCTTCGCCGCCAACGAATCCAGCGACATCGGCGCCGTGGAGGCGACCCGGCTCGCGCACAAGGGCGGCAAGGTCAAGATCATCGGCTGGGACACCTCGCCCGACGAGGTCAGCGGCGTCAAGGAAGGCCTGGTGGCCGGGTTGATCTCCCAGGACCCGTTCCGGATGGGCTATGACGGCGTGCGCGCGGCGGCTGCCTTGATCCGCCACCAGCGCCGGCCCGGCAACGAGAACACCGGCGCGGTGATGGTGACCAAGTCCAACCTCAACAATCGGACCGTCCATCAGTTCACGAGCCCACGCTGTGGCTCTCCGCGTCAGGTCGACGTCGGCTGACCAATCGCGTGCGACCTCATAGCGAGGGCACGGGGATCGAGTCACCGAGCAGGCCTGCGGAGCGCAGCTGCGCCCAGACCTGATCCGGCACAGGCGTCGTGAACGCCCGGACATTCTGCTCCACCTCGTTCACCGACCTCGCCCCGACCAGCACTGACACCACCGCGGGATGGCCGAGCGGGAACTGCAGAGCCGCCGACGGCAGCGCCACGCCGTGGTCCGCGCACACGGCCTGCATCTCGAGCGCGCGGCGGACCAGATGGGACGGGGCCGGACCGTAGTCGTAGTGAGAGTCCGGCGACGGGTCGGCGAGCAGGCCGCTCTGAAACGCGCCGCCCACAACCACCCCCACGTCGCGCTCCAGACAGGCCGGGAGCAGATCCGAGAGTGCGCTCTGGTCCAGCAGCGTGTAACGGCCGGCCACCAGCACCACGTCCAGGTCGAGGCGGCGAACGAACCGGGCGAGCATCTCGGCCTGATTCATCCCCGCGCCGATCGCCCGCACCACGCCCTGGGCGCGCAGCTCGGCCAAGGCCGGAAAGCCGGTCTCGTAGACCTGGCCCTCGAAATCGTCAGGGTCGTGGAGGTAGACGATGTCGACCCGCTCGAGCCCCAGGCGCTCGAGGCTCTCCTCGACCGACCGCAGCACACCGTCACGGGAGAAGTCCCAGACCCGTTTGAGCGCGAGACCTGAGGCATAGCCCTCGTCCGGCGCCTGCTCGCCCGGCTCCAGCGGGCGCAGTAGCCGTCCCACCTTGGTCGAGAGCACATACGAGTCGCGGGGTACGCGCACCAGCGCTTCACCGATTCGCCGCTCGGAGACGCCGAGCCCGTAGTGGGGCGCCGTGTCGAGGTAACGCAGGCCGAGCTCGAGCGCCCGTCGCACCGTGCGTTGCGCCTGATCCTCGTCCACGGCCTCGAAGAGCCCGCCGATCGCGGCGCCGCCGAAGGCAAGCGCCGGCAGGACCAGGCCACCGGTCAGCGGGCGCCGCTGAAGCCCCGGGCGCATCGCGGTCAGCTCGGCAGCCGCAGCCCGGCCATGCCTCCGTCCACCTCGAAGGCGGTGCCGGTGGTCGAACCCGCCAGCGGACTGGCCAGGGCGGCGATCGCGTGCGCGACCTCCTCGGCACTGACCAGCCGGCCCAGCGGCTGGCGCGCCTCCAGCGCGGCGCGCTCGCGGTCGGGATCCTCGGCGGCGTCGAGCAGCCGTTGCACCCACGGCGTGTCCGCGGTTCCCGGGTTGACGCAGTTGACCCGGATCCCCTCTCCGACGTGGTCGGCGGCCATGGCACGGGTCAGGGCCAGCACGGCGCCCTTGCTGGCCGAGTAGAGCGCTCGCCGGGGCAGGCCCGCGGTCGCGGCGACCGAGCAGGTATTGACGACGGCGGCGTGTGGCGACCGGCGCAGATGGGGCAGCGCGCAGCGCGTGGTTCGCACCATCCCCAGGACGTTGACATCGAGGACGCGCCGCCATTCCTCCTCGGGGTTGTCCTCGACGGTCCCCGCGGCACCGATCCCCGCGTTGTTGACCAATATGTCGAGGCGCCCGAACCGGCCGACCACCTGCTCGACCCCCGCCGCCACTGAGTCGAAGTCGCTCACGTCGCCGGTCAAGCCGACCACCGGCGACGGGACGCCGGAGGGATCCAGATCGAGCGCCGCCACGCGGGCGCCGCGCGCGGCCATGAGCGATGCCGTGGCCAAGCCGATGCCCGAGCCACCGCCGGTGACCAGCGCGGCCAGGCCATCGAGCTCAGCGGCCATGGTCCGGTCCCGATTGTCCTGGCGCGGGGGTGGTCACGGGCATCCCATCTCCTCACGCAGGCCTACCCCCAGGCCGGGCCCTAAAACTGATCGCCAGACGTGTCGTAGGCTCGGTAGATGTCCCCGCGCGCCGACGATCCGTCCCCCCAGGCCGGAAAGCTGCCGACCGGCCGGCTGGCGCGGACCGCGCGGGTCGGGGGACTGGTGGGCGGCCAGGGCCTGCGCTGGGCCGGGATGCGGACCGCCAACCGGCTGCGGTCGCCGGAGCGGGCGGCCGCCGCCCAGAGTGAGCGGACGGGCGCGCTGGTTCGCCAGCTGGTCGAGCAGCTGGGGCAGATGCGCGGCGCGGCTATGAAGGTCGGCCAGATGATCTCGATGGTCGAGCTCGATGGCCTTGGCGAGGCCGAGCAGGATGAGCTGCGGCAAAGGCTGGCCGCGCTCCGCGACGACATTCCACCGGTTCGGTTCGCCGATCTCGAGAAGCTCATGCGGCGGGAGCTCGGCGGTCCGCTGGACACGGTGTTCGCTGACTTCGACGAGCGTGCCTTTGCCGCCGCCTCCATCGGCCAGGTTCATCGCGCCACCACGATCGACGGTGACGACGTGGTCGTGAAGATCCAGTATCCGGGGGTGGCCGAAGCGGTGGAGACCGACCTGCGCAACGCCACGCTGCTGCTGCCGCTGATCAGGCGGCTGGCTCCCGGTCTGGATGCCGGCGCGCTGCTGGCCGAGCTGCGCGAGCGGATCGGCGAGGAGCTCGACTATGAGCTCGAGGCGCAAAACCAGCGTCGCATCGAGCGGCTGATGCGGGGGCATCCTTTTATGCGCGTGCCCCGGGTCCGCCTGGACCTCTCCACCCGGCGCGTGCTGGTGTCTGAGTACGTCGAGGGCGAGCGCTTCGAGGCGGTGCGCAGTGCCGGCGAGGCGCAGCGGGACCGCTACGGCGAAATCGTCTTCCGGTTCTTCTTCGGTCTGCTCTATCGCGACGGGATCGCTCTGGGGGACCCGCATCCCGGCAACTATCTGCTGTGCCCAGACGACCGGGTGTGCTTTCTTGACTTCGGCTTGCTGCGGGATGCCGAGCCGGCCCGCGTAGCCGCCGAGCGAGCCATCGCCCGCGCCGTCCGCGAGAAGGACGCGGCGGCGCTCAAGGCGGCGCTGATCGCGGGTGGATATCTGCCCGCCGAACGGGCCGACGGAGTCGACGCCGACCTGGCGCTGACGCTGATGCGAATGGCGACCCGGTGGTACGCCGTGCCCGGTGAGCGCCGCTTCTCGCCTGACCACGATCGTCGCGGACGGGCCCGTGAGCCTCGCGACGGTGAGCAGCGCGACGGCGAGCAGCGCGACGGCGAGCAGCGCGGCGAGTTCCGGTCGCAGGTCAACCAGTTCACCCTGCCGCCGGAATCGGTCCTGATCCGGCGGATGCACGGCGTGGTCGCCGTCGTGCTACAGCAGCTGCGGGCCGGTGCGGACTGGGGCGCAATCGCCGCGGAGTACCTGTACGGCGAGCCGGCCGCCACGCCGCTGGGAGAGGCCGAGGCTGAGTTCTTCGCGCGCCGGGGGCGAGCACCCCGGGCCGACCTGGAGGCGGCCGGCTGATCCGCCAGGCGGCCGGCTGATCCGCCAGGCGGCCGGCTGATACCGCCAGCCCCCGCAGCCAGGCAACCAGTGAGGCGGTCAGTCGCCGTCGTTGCGCGCGTTTCGCCGTGGCGGCGCCGCGGCCCAGATGCTGGTGACGGTCGCGGTGCCGGTGGCCTGCCAGGTCAGCGAGCGGGGGCGGTCACCGTGCAACGCGTCGCCCGGCCCCACCTCAAACAGCGCCCCGTCGATCTCGACCGTGAGCTGCCCGCTGTGGACGTAGACGAACACGTCGCCGGGGCCGACCGTGAGCGGGGCCTCTCCCCGCTCGCCGGGCCGGCTGGAGAGCCGGACGATCTGCAGCTGTGACCCGTCGGCATTGAGGTGCTCCTGGCCGGGCCGGTCTGACAGCGAGCCTCGGGCCAGGCGGGTCGAGGCCGAAGTCCGCAGCATCTCGGCCAGTGACATGTCGAGCGCGTGCGAGAGACGCGCGAGGACGGGCAGCGAGGGGACCTTGCCGCCGTTCTCGATCGAGGACAAATAGCCGGCTGACATGTCGGCATTGGCGGCCACCTCGCTGAGCTTGCGCCCCAGCTCGAGCCGCCGCTCCTTGATCCGGCTGCCGACTCGCAGGCCGAGCGTGGACCCGTCTGTCGCTCCGGCGCTCAAATCACCGCGGGCGTCAGCAGCCAAAGGCTTTCCACTGGTTCGTCGGATATCACGTGCGCGGAGTGGCTGGGGTGCGAGGAGTAGTGGATCCAGTCCCCGGGCCCAAGCTCATAGGAGTTGTCGTCGACGAAGATGCGCAGTCGCCCGGAGAGGACCAGTCCGAACTCCTCACCCAGGTGCCGAAACGCCCGTGCGTTGCCTTCGCTGCGCGCCTCGTGCCTGGCGTAGAGGGCGGAGAAGGCGCGCTCGTGGACCTGTCCGGCCAGCACCGCGTACTCCTCGCCGGAGCCCGGGTCGACCCGGAACTCGTGGCGGTCCGAGGCCCGGATCAGCCGGGTCCCGCGGGAGCGCTCCTCCGGAAAGAAGGCGGTGACGTCGACTCCGAGCTCGGCGGCGATGAGCTGAAGGGCGGTCAGCGAGGGGATCGCCGCTCCCGTCTCGATCTGTGACAGGTAGCCGGTCGAGAGGCCGCTGTCGGAGGCGAGCTGCTCGAGCGTCGACCCCTGGGCCCGTCGCAGGGCGTTCAGCCGCCGCCCGATCTGGTCAAGCCCGCTGGCTTCCCGGGACGCCGACGCAGGCGCGGGCGCAGACGCGTCCGCGGCCGCTTGCGCATCTTCTGTGGTGAAACTTTCTTTGCTCACAGTTGATACTTTCTCTCTCAGCTCAGTAACTTTACTAGTGAGCGAGGATGAGGAAATGGCCAAAGTCGCCGAACGCCGGGAACGCTACGCGGACGCGGAGAGGGCTCGCGAGGAACGCCTCGATCGGCTGTTGGAGGCAGCGGCGCAACGCGGACTGGACGCGGCGCTGGTCACCAGTGACGAGTCGATCGCCTACCTGACGGGTTTCAAGCCCACCCAGCTGGAGCGGTTCTTCGGCGTGGTGGTCGCACCCGGGCGCTCGGCGGTGATCGTCCCGGCGCTCGATCGGGGTCAGGTCAACGAGGCCCCCGCGCGCCTCGAGCGGATCTCCTACGGCGCTGAATCCGACGGGATCCCCGAGCTGGTCGGCGCTCTGGACGGAGCTCGATCGGTCGGGGTCGAGGACGATCACCTGATCTACGCCCGCTCGCGCGCGCTCGAGCAACAGGAATTCGAGCTCATCCCGGCCGGGTCGGCGATCATGGGGTTGCGGATCCCGAAGGATCCCCAGGAGATCGAGCGCATACGCAGCGCCTGCCAGCTGGTGCAGGACGGGTTGCGCCGGGCGTTCGAATGGCTGACCCCCGGGGTCGCCGAGCACGCGCTCAACGCTCGCGTCGAGGGCTGGCTGCGCGAGCAGGGCGCCACGGCGGCGCACCCGCTGATCCTGTTCGGCGAGAACGCCGCCAATCCGCACGGCGAACCGGGTCCCCGTGAGCTGCGCCCCGGCGACGTGGTGTGCGCGGACCTGTCGGCCTGCCTGGATGGGTACTGGGGCGACCTGACGCGGTGCGCGACGGTGGGCGCCCCGTCGGACTGGGCGACGCAAACCTGGGACGTGGTGCGAGCAGCGCAGCGGGTGGCGATCGAGGCGGCCCAACCCGGCGCCACCGGGCGCGACGTCGATCTCGCCCAGCGCCGGATCGTCGAGGCGGCATCCG
Source organism: Solirubrobacteraceae bacterium (assembly GCA_036502145.1). Lineage (GTDB taxonomy): Bacteria > Actinomycetota > Thermoleophilia > Solirubrobacterales > Solirubrobacteraceae > Palsa-465. Next base: position 26,457 of record DASXZB010000019.1, read on the forward strand.
AGCTCGGCGCCTGCCTGCACGGCGCCGGCCACGCGATCGGCCTCTCCCTCCACGAGCCCCCATTCCTGGTCCCCCGCAACGAGGATCCGCTGCCCGAAGGATCGGTGCTCACGATCGAGCCGGGCATCTACAAGGCCGGGGTCGGCGGGATCAGGCTCGAGGACGACGTCGTGGTCCGTCCGGGCGGCCCCGAGATGCTCTCCGACCTGCCGCTGGAGCTGGTCGAGGTCGGCGGGTGATTCGCAGCGTCCTGTACCTTCACCCGCGCGCGGGCAACGCCATTGCCGTGGCCGAGCTGTACCGCAGCAGCGGCGTGCTCGAGGACGCCGCAAACCTGGAGGGGTGCCTGGGCGCCGAGCTGCAGCTGCCGCTCGACGGCAACGGCCCGGTCATGGTCACGGCGCTGTGGCGGGACCCCCGCGCTTACCAGCAGTGGATCGAGAGTCCGGTTCGATCGGTGCACCGCGAACAGCTCTCGGAGCTGCTCCAGGACGACGTGAGCGCGGAGCTTCGCGGCGAGCTGTACGAGATCGTCCACGAAGCGGCAGCCGGATGACTGGCACGCCGGCCAGTACAGCGAGGCCGGATACCGAGCGGCCGGCAGCGGCGAGCCGGTTCCGGGTCGCCATGGATATTGGGGGGACGTTCACCGACGTCGTCGCCTACGACGAGGACAGCGGCCGCTACACAGCCGGGAAATCGTCGACCACGCCGGCCGACCTGACCGAAGGGGTGCTCAGCGCCCTGACAGCGATCGAGGCCTCGCCTGAGCTGTGCAGCTTTGCCGTCCACGGCACTACTCAGGGTCTGAACGCGTTCCTGCAGCGCCGCGGTGAGCGGGTCATGCTGCTGGCCACGGCGGGCGCCGGGGACGTGTACCACATCGCGCGCGGCAACCGCACGCGGCTGTACGACATCCACTTTCGCAAGCCGCTGCCGCTCGTACCGCGCTCGGACATCGTCGAGATCGCAGGGCGCCTGGACTACGCCGGCGAACAGCTTCAGCCGCTCGACGTCGACGCGGTCCGAGACGCGGCCCGGCGGGTGCGCGAGGAGGGCTTCGGAGCCGTCGCCGTCGCGTTCCTGTTCGCGTACGTCAACCCGGCCCATGAGCTCCAGGCCGAGGCGGTGCTGAGGGAGGAGCTGGGTGAGATGCCGATCTCGCTTTCGCACCAGATCGCCCGCGAGTGGCGCGAGTACGAGCGCACCTCCTCGACGGTGATCGACGCCTACACCTCGCCGGTAGTCCGGCGCTACCTCGACCGCCTCGAGGACCGGCTGGAGCACGCCGGAGTGTCGGTGCCGCTGCACGTGATGCAGTCAAGCGGCGGGATCGTGACCGCCCAGACCGCGCGACAGGCCTCGCTGCAGACGCTGCTCTCGGGTCCCGTCGGCGGCACCCTGGGCGGGGTGGCGCTGACCCGGCTGCTGGAGCGCCCGAACCTGATCTGCATCGACATGGGCGGCACCAGCTTCGACGTGTCGCTGGTCGTCGACGGCCGACCCGATGTCTCGACCGAGGCGACGCTCGAGGGGTTCCCGTTGCTGATGCCCGTCGTCAACATCCACACGATCGGGGCCGGAGGCGGCTCGATCGCCTACGCCGAGGCGGGCGGCCTGCGGGTGGGCCCGGAGAGCGCCGGCGCCGATCCCGGACCCGCCTGCTACGGGCTCGGCGGGACGCGCCCCACGGTCACCGATGCCAACCTGGTGCTCGGCCGCGTGGACCCCGGCTCGTTCGCCGGCGGGCAGATGGCGCTCGACGTCGACGCCGCCCACCGGGCGGTCACCGCGCTGGCCGACGAGCTGGGACTCGACACGCAGGTGATGGCCGAGGGGATCTGCGACGTGATCAACGCGAAGATGGCCCAGGCGATCCGCACGCTGACCGTCGAGAAGGGCATCGAGCCGCGCGACTTCGCGCTGGTGGCCTTCGGCGGCGCCGGTCCGATGCACGCCCCCTTCCTGGCCCGGGAGCTCGATGTCTCCGAGGTGCTGGTGCCCCGGTTCCCGGGCGCCTTCTCGGCCTGGGGGATGCTCGAGGCGGAGATCCGCAAGGACTTCGCGAGCGCGTACTACACGCCGCTGGCCGAGCTCGACCGCGCCGACCTGGCCGCGGCGCTGGCCGAGCAGGAGCGAGAGGCGCTCGCCGCGCTGGCCGAGGAGGGCGTCGGTGAGCAGAGCGCCCGCGTTCAGCACCTGATCGACATTCGCTACATCGGCCAGGAGTACACGCTGACGATCCCCCTGCGGGGAGCGTCCGAGCCGGCCGCTGACGGCTTCCTCGACGCGATCAGCGACCGCTTCGACGAGGCCCACGACACCCGCTTCGGCCACGCCAATCCCGGCGCGCCCACCGAGCTGGTGGCCGTGCGCTCCACCGGGCTCGGCGATCTGAAGCGCGTCGAGGCCGAGCGATTCACCGGCCGGCGGGACGGCGACGCCGGCGGCGGCTTCGTGCGATCGATCGTGTTCGGACGCGGCGAGCGGGATGCGGCAGTGGCCAGGCGAGACGATCTGCGTCCCGGATCCGAGCTCCCGGGCCCGGCGGTGATCATCGAGGCCACGGCGACGACGGTAATTCCGCCCGGGTCCACGGCGCGCGTGGACGAGTTCGGGACGCTGGTGATCGAGATCGGGGAGGAGGCCTGAGCAGATGGCGGTCCGGACGGCTGACCCCATCACCACCGAGATCATCCGCAACGCCTTCACCGCCGCCGCCGACGAGATGAACGCCACCCTGATCCGATCGGCCTACACGCCGGTGATCTACGAGATGAAGGATTGCTCCGTGGCGCTGCTCGACGCCGAGCACCGCGTGCTGGGGCAGTCCGCGGGACTGCCGATCTTCCTCGGCAACCTCGAGATCTGCACCCGGCTGGCCGAGGAGATGTACGGCCGTGAGGCGTGGCGTCCCGGCGACGTCTGGATCATGAACGACTCCTACATGACCGGCACGCACCTCAACGACATGACGGTGTTCGGTCCGATCTTCGTCGATGACACGCTGGCGGGCTTCGCGGCCAGCCGCGCCCACTGGCTCGACGTGGGGGCCAAGGACCCGGGCGGGCCGATGGACTCGACCGAGATCTTCCAGGAGGGGATCCGGCTCGGCCCCACCAAGGTCGTCGAGGGCGGCGTGCAGCGGGCGGACATCACCGATCTGCTGGGGCGCAACAGCCGCTTCTCGCAGCCCGCGGTCGGCGACCTGGGCGCTCAGATCGCCTGTGTGCGGACCGGGCAGCGACGGCTCGAGGCGATCGTCGCCAAGTACGGCATGGACACGATCAGCGAGGCCCGCGACGAGATCTTCGCCCAGACCGAGCGCCTGGAGCGGGCGGCGGTGGCGGCGATCGCCGACGGGGTCTACCGCGCCGAGGGCGCGCTCGACAACAACGGCGTCGGCGAGGAGCCCTGCTGGGTGCGGCTCACGGTGCAGGTGCACGGCGACCAGATGACGATCGACCTCAACGACACCGACGACGGCCAGTCCGGCCCGGTCAACTGCGGCGAGGCGCAGGCGATCTCGGCCTGCCGCGTCGCCTACAAGCTGCTCATAAATCCTGACAACCCGCCCAACGGCGGGGCGTTCGCACCGCTGGAGGTGAACGTCCGCCGCGGCTCGATGCTGGCCGCCGAGCCGCCGAGCCCGTGTCAGTGGTACTTCACCCCGCTGGGGCTGCTGATCGACCTGGTGGTCAAGGCGCTCGCCGACGTCGTCCCCGAGCAGGCCGCCGGCGCCAGCTACGGCGACTCGATGGTGATCGGCATCGCCGGGATCGACCACCGCAACGGTCGCCCCTGGTTCGACCTCGAGCCGACGGTCGGCGGCTGGGGCGCCTGGCGCGGCAGCGACGGAGAGGACGGGCTGATCAACAACGTCAACGGGTCGCTGAAGGACCTGCCGATCGAGGTCCTGGAGACCAAGTATCCGATGCGGATGACCCACTACGGGTTCCGCGCCGACTCGGGCGGGGCGGGACGGTGGCGGGGCGGCAACGGCATCATCCGGGAGTACACGCTCGACGGCGAGCAGGCGGAGCTGTTCTTGTGGTTCGAGCGCTCGATCACGCCGGCCTGGGGGCTGTTTGGGGGAGCGCAGGCGACACCCCCGGTGGTGGTCGTAAACCCGGGCCGCGGCGACGAGCGGCGGATGCTCAAGACGAGCCGCTTTGCACTCCGGCGCGGAGACGTGGTGCGCACGATGACCGGTGGGGGCGGGGGCTTCGGTCCACCGGCCGAGCGCGACCCGGGCCTCGTCCAGGCCGACGTTCGCAACCGGCACCTGACGCCACAGAAAGCACGAGACGTCTACGGCGTCGACTGCGAGTACCGATCCGAGACACCGATTGAAAGGGAGTGACAGTGATGGTTCGCAAGCGAGCATCGCTACAGCGGTACGCGTGCGTGGTCGCCGCAGCGCTTGCCCTGGCCGGCGTCGCCGGCGGCTGCGGGTCGAGCGGCAATAGCTCCAGCGGCGGCGGAGGCGGCGGGTCCAAGAAGGTCAAGGCGATCGCGTTCTTCGGCTTCGCGGCCGCGAACTCGTTCGCGCAGGCGACCTGGGCCGGGGTCCAGCAGACCGCCAAGCAGAACGGTGTCTCGGCGAAGTTCTTCGATCCGAACTTCAGTCCCGAGACCCAGGTCTCGCAGATCGAGGACGCGATCACGACCGGCCAGTACCAGGTGTTCGTGATCCAGGCCAACGACGGCAACGCCGTGGTGCCCGCGGTGGAGCGGGCGATCAAGAAGCACATCACCGTGGTCGGCGAGTTCACTCCGATCGGAACCGACTACGCCTCGACCGCGCCGCAGGTCCCCGGCCAGATCTTCGTCGGCGAAGCCCCGGTGACCAACGGGAACTCGCTCGGCAAACTCGGAATCCAGGCCTGCGCGGGCCTGAACCCGTGCAAGCTCGCGTACCTGCAGGGCGACGAGTCACTGCCGCTCGACGTGGCCCGGACCAAGGCGGTGCTGGCGACGCTGAAGACGGCGCCCAACGTCCAGGTGGTGGCCGATCCCCAGGGCGGCTACACCCAGGCCACCGGGCTGAAGGCCGCTCAGGACGTGCTCTCGGCCCACCCGGACGTGAACGTGATCATCGGCTCCTCGCAGGCGATCGAGGGAACCGAGCTGGCGGTGAAGAAGGTGGGCAAGCTCGGCAAGATCAAGCTGATCGGAAACGGCGGCTCCTGCCAGGCGATCAAGGGCGTGCTGGCCGGTAATTGGTTCGCGAGCTACATCGTCGCCGAGCGCTCCTCCGGCGCCAAGGCCGCCCAGCTGGGGATCGACGCCGCCGAGGGCAAGGCGGTGCCGCATTCCTTCAACACTGATCAGTTGCAGAACCCACTGGGTACCAAGAAGACAATCCAGACCACAGGATTCAAGGCTCAGTACTGCGACTGATGTCAACCGCGACGGCAACCGAGCAGGGGACTCACCGGGCTCCGCGTCCCCTGCTCGAGGTCCGCAACGTCTCCAAGCACTTCGGCGGCGTGCAGGCGGTCATCGACGCGTCGCTGTCGCTCGCCGCCGGCGGTGTCCACGGGCTGGCCGGCGAGAACGGGGCCGGCAAGTCGACGCTGGGCAAGATCATCGCCGGCGCGCTGGCGCCCGACCGCGGCGAGCTGCTCGTGGACGGAGTGCCGGTCCGATTTCGGGCGCCCCGTGACGCCCTGGCGGCGGGGATCGCGGTGATAACCCAGGAGATCGCCCTGGTCCCGAACGCCACGATCGAGGAGAACGTGCTGCTGGGGATCGAGCCGGCCGCGGCCGGAATCCTGCGCCGCCGCCGGCTGCGCCAGCGCTTCGACGAGCTCAACGAGCGCACCGGGCTGGGCCTCGCGCCGGGTACCACGGTCAAGACGTTGCGGGTGGCGGCCCAGCAGACGGTCGAGGTCCTGCGCGCGATCGCGCGCGGCGCGCGCCTGATCGTGATGGACGAGCCCACCGCGGCGCTGACCCGCGACGAGGCCGAGCGGCTGCTGGAGATCATCCGCCGGCTGGCCGCCGACGGCACCTCGGTGCTGCTGATCTCGCACTACCTCGAAGAGCTCCTGTCGGTCTGCGACACGATCACCGTGATGCGCGACGGCCGCATCGTGAGGACCGGCCAGGCCGGCGAGGAGACGCCGCAGAGCCTGGTCAAGGCGATGATCGGTCGCGATCTGGCGCTCGAGTATCCACCCCAGACGCCGGCGCCGGCGCGGTCGCCGGTGGTGCTCGAGGCCCGCGGGATCAATCGTGCTCCCGTCGTCCACGACGTGTCTCTGTCGATCCGCGCCGGTGAGATCGTGGGGCTCGCCGGGCTGGTCGGAAGCGGCCGGACCGAGGTCGCCCGGGCCCTGTTCGGGGCCGACCGGATCGACAGCGGCGAGATCCTGCTCGACGGAGCCCCCGTTCACATCCGGGGGCCTCGCCAGGCCGCCCGGCACGGCATCGTGATGCTGCCCGAGAGCCGCAAGGAGCAGGGCCTGGTGATGCTGCGTCCGGTGCGCGAGAACCTGACGCTGGCCACGCTTGACCGGGTCGCCAATGCGGGATTCGTCAACCGCCGGCGCGAGCGCGCGCGGACCGACGAGCTGGTCGGCGAGTACGACATCCGCGCGCCGTCCGGCGACTCGCCGGTGGGCACGCTCTCTGGCGGCAACCAGCAGAAGACCCTGTTCGCGAAGTGGCTGGTGCGCACGCCACGGGTCCTGATCGCCGACGAGCCGACGCGTGGGGTCGACGTCGGGGCCAAGCGCCAGATCCACGAGCTGATCGGGCGGCTGGCGCAGGGCGGCATGGCGGTGCTGCTGATCTCCTCCGAGCTCGAAGAGGTGCTGGGGCTGGCCCACCGCGTCCTGGTCCTGCGCCGCGGCCGGATCGTGGCCGAGTACTCGAGCGAGGAGGCGACCATGGAGCGGGTCCTGGCCTCGGCATTCGCGAGCGAGGCGGCGGCGTGAACACCACCACCCGCGAGCCGGAGACCACGACGGCCGAGTCGATGCGCACGCTGCGCCGTCGCCTGCTGGCGGTGGACGTGCGCGACTTCGGGATCCTGGCCGCCTTCGTGGTCCTGGTGATCACGCTGTCGATCGCCTCGAGCAACTTCCTGACCACCGGCAACCTGTCGAACATCCTCGACCAGTGGGCGGCGCTCGGGCTGCTGGCGATCGGCGAGACGGTGTGCATCATCGCCGGCGTGTTCGACCTCTCGGTGGGGGCGATGGTCAGCGTCACGGCCGTCGTCGCGGCCAAGATGGCGATCGCCACATCGCCGACGATCGGATTGATCGCCGGTGTGCTGGCCGGAGTGGGCCTGGGAATGGTCAACGGCGTGGTGATCCACTTCACGCGGATCAACTCGTTCATCGGCACGCTGGCCACGAGCATCGTGTACAGCGGCGTGGCGATCGTCATCACCGGCGGCAACATCGTGACCGTCGACGACACGTCGTTTGGCACCGTGGGACAGAACTCGGTACTCGGGATCACCGACCCGGGGTGGATCTTCATCATCTTCACCCTCCTGGCGGCCGGGCTGATGGCGCGCACGACGTTCGGCCGCTACGTCTACGCGGTGGGTGGAAACGCGGAGGCGTCACGGCTTTCGGGAATCCGGGTGGGGGCGATCCGCGGCAGCTGCTTTGCCATCTCGGGGCTGGCCGCGGGCCTGGCCGGGATGCTGCTCGCATCGCGCACCCAGTCGGCGCAGGCTGACCTGGGAACCGGCCTGGAGCTGACCGCGATCGCCGCCGCCGTGGTCGGCGGCACGAGCATCTTCGGCGGCGACGGCGCCGTGTGGCGGGGGTTCCTGGGGGTGATGCTGCTGGCGGTCATCGGCAACGGCTTTGACCTGCTCAACGTCAGCACCACCTACCAGCAGATGGTCTACGGGCTGCTGATCCTGATCGCGGTCGCCGCCGACCAGCTCCTGCGCAGACGCTGATGACGACCATCCGGGCGGCAACCGATGTCGGGGGCACGTTCACCGACCTCGTCTACTTCGTCGAGGACCCCGCCACGGGAGCGCAGGAGGTCAGCACGGCGAAGGTCGACACCACCCCGCCGGACTTTGAGCGGGGGATGATGAATGTGATCGCCAAGAGCGGTGTCGCGCTCGAGGATGTCGCCTTCATGGCCCACGGCACGACCGTGGTGATCAACGCGGTTACGGAGCGAAACGGCGTGGTCACCGCGCTCATCACCTCCGAGGGGTTCCGGGACGTGCTCGAGATCGCGCGCGGAAACCGCCCGGACTTCTTCAACCTGCACTACGTCAAGCCGGCTCCGTTGGTCCCCCGCCGGCTGCGGCGCGAGCTCCCCGGGATGCTGACCCAGCGCGGACAGGAGCGACAGCCGCTCGATCTCGCCCCGCTGCCGGGGATCCTCGACGATTTCCGCGCCGCCGGTGTGCAGGCGATCGCGATCTGCCTGCTCAACTCCTACGCCGATCCGAGCCACGAGCTCGCGGTGCTCGCGCGCCTGCGGGAGCTGTGGCCTCAGGTGTCGGTGGTGGCCTCGCACCAGATCACGCGGGAGTGGCGCGAGTACGAACGCACCAGCACCGCTGTCCTGTCGGCATACGTGCAGCCGGTGGCCGAGCGCTACCTGAGCCGGCTGGTCGACGGCGTGGCCCAGGACGGCTTTCGGGGACAGCTCTACATCATGCAGTCAAACTGCGGCGTCGACTCGGTCGACAAGACCAAGGAGATCCCGATCACCATGGTCGAGTCCGGACCGGCCAGCGGCTTCTGGGGCGCCGCCGCGCTGGGACGCCTGGTCGACGAGCACAACATCCTGGCGCTGGACATCGGCGGCACCACCGCCAAGTGCTCACTCATCGAGGGCGGCCAGGTGAGGATCGTGTCCGACTACTGGATCGAGCGCAGTCCGCTGTCGGCCGGGTATCCCGCGATGGTGCCGGTGGTCGATGTGGTCGAGATCGGCCAGGGCGGGGGAAGCATCGCCTGGGTCGACGAGTTCGGAAAGCTCCACGTGGGCCCCCGCTCGGCCGGAGCGGTGCCCGGGCCCGCCGCCTACGGCCGCGGCGGCCGCGACGCCACCACCACCGACGCCAACCTGGTGCTGGGCAGGATCAACCCCGACTACTTCTGCGGCGGCGAGATTCAAGCCGACATGGCGGCGGTCGACCGGGCACTGGCGGAAATCGCCGGACGGCTCGAGCTCGATCCCGCCGACGCGGCCAGCGGGGTGGTCCGCGTGGCCAACAACAACATGATCAACGCGCTCAAGCTCGTCTCGCTCAACCGGGGCTATGACCCGCGCGACTTCACCCTGCTCGCGTTCGGCGGCGGGGGCGGCATGCACGCGGTGGCGCTGGCCGCCGAGCTCGGCATCGCCAAGGTGGTGATCCCACCGGCGGCCGACGTATTCTCGGCCTGGGGGATGCTGATGAGCGACCTGCGCCGTGACTACTTCGTCACTCGCCTGCTGGAGCTGGAGCCCGAAAACGCCGACCGGCTGGACGGGCTGCTGGATGAGATCGAGGCGGCGGCGCTGGAGGAGTTCGAGCGCGAGGGGGCGCGGCGTGACCAGGTGCGCCTGCTGCGCTTCGGCAAGCTGCGCTACGAGAACCAGGAGCACAGCGTCGAGGTGGCGCTGCCGGACGGTGCCATCGACGAGGCCGCTGTGGCGGCGATCGCCGACACGTTTCACGAGTCCTACGAGCGCGAGTACACCTATCGGCTCGACACCCCGGTCGAGTTCGTGGGCGCGCACGTCGTCGCGATCGCCGAGGTGGGAAAGCTCACCCCGGCGCCGCTGTCGCCGAGCGGGAGGTCGCTCGCCGATGCCCGCAAGGGCCGCCGGCGCGTCGACTACGCCACCGAGGGAACCCACGAGGCTGACCTATACGTCGGCGAGCTGCTCGAGCCGGGGATGGAGTTCACCGGGCCGGCGATCGTGGAGGCCCGAAGCACCACCGTGGTGGTCCATCCCGAAAACGAGGTGACCGTCGACAGCTACGGGAGCATCGCGATCTCGCTGTCGCCCTCGCTCTCGCCCTCGCCCTCGCCGAACTCGAACGGGGCGGGCGCGCCGTGACCGCCACCCGCGCGGATCCGATCACGCTGGAGATCATCCAGAGCTCGCTGGAGGCGATCAGCGACGAGATGTTCGCCGCGTTTCGCAAGACGGCGATGAGCGCGATCATCTACGAGGTCCTGGACATGGGCACCGGGATCACCGACGCGAAGGGCAACATCGCGTCCTCAGGCGCGGGGATCCCGGCCTTCGTCGGGGTGCTCGACAAGGCGGTCACGCGAATCCTCGAGCTCCACCCGCCCCAGGACATCCAGCCCGGCGACGTGTTCGCGACCAACGACCCGTTCTACGGCGGCGTGACCCACCTCAACGACGTGGTGCTGGCGATGCCGGTGTTCGCCGGCCACGAGCTCGTGGCCTGGACGGCGAACATCGCCCACTGGAGCGACGTCGGCGGCATCGTCCCGGGGTCGATCTCCAACGAGGCCAGCCAGATCTTCCAGGAGGGGCTGCGGCTCCCCGCGGTAAAGCTGATCTCCGCCGGCGAGCTGAACCGGTCGGTGATGCGGATCATGCAGGCCAACAGCCGGCTGCCGGACTTCCTGCACGGCGACATGTGGGCGGGCGTCGCGGCGGCGCGCGTCGGCGAGCGGAGGATCCTCGATCTGGTGGCCAAGTACGGGGCCGAGACGTTCGTGCTGGCGGTCAGGACGTTCATGGACCACGGCGAGCAGGTCGCCCTGCGCGCGCTGGCCGACCTGCCGCGCGGTAGGTTCACGATCGCCGAGGAGCAGGACAGCGGGGCGGTGTATCGCGCCGCGGTGGAGATCTCCGACGACGCGTTCGTGGTCGACCTGCGCGAGAGCCCGGACCAGGACCCCGGGCCAAACAACCTCCCGCGCGACGGCGCGCTGATCTCCGCGCAGATGGCGTTCATGAACGTGACCGGCGCGCACGCCTCGGCCAACGCCGGGCACTTCAGGCCGCTCACCGTCCTGACCCGCCGGGGCTCGGTGTTCGACGCCGCCCCGCCCGCCGCGTTCGGGACCTACTACGAGGTTGGGATCCGGCTCTACGACGTGCTGCTGCGATGCTTGGCGCCGCATCTCGGCGACCAGCTCCCGGCGGGTAACTTCGCGTCGATCTGCGGGACGTTCATCGGCGGCCCCCACCCTGACACCGGCAAGCACTTCACGATCGTGGAGCCGCAGATCGGAGGCTGGGGAGGCTCGGCGTGGCGAGACGGCAACAGCGCGATCTTCAGCGGCTTTCACGGTGAGACGTTCAACTGCCCGGCGGAGATCGCCGAGGCGCGGTACGGGCTCTACGTGGAGCGGCTGACCCTCGGCGAGGAGCCGGGCGGGGAGGGCGAGCACCGCGGCGGCAAGGGGATCGTGGTCGAGTACCGGGTGCGGTCAGACGGCTGCTTCTTCACCTGCGCCTACACCCGCAACAAGCACAAGCCCTGGCCGGTGAACGGCGGCCGCGAGGGCTCGCCGAACTACGTCGAGGTGATCCGGACCGACGGGAGCGTCGAGACCTACGCGGTGATCACCGCGCTGGAGGTAAACGAGGGCGATCTGATCCGGATCCACACCGGCAGCGGCGCGGGCTACGGCAGGCCCGAAGACCGCCCCCGCGAGCGCGTGCGCGACGATCTGCGCGACGGGTATGTGAGCCCGGAGACCGCGCGGGAGATCTACGGGCTCGACGTCTGACCCTTGCCGATGATCGCTCCCGGGCTCGACGCCGGGCGCGGAGGGTGAGCCGCTCGGCCACGGCGGCCGGCGGCGACGATCGCTCCCGCCAGAACGGCGAGGCGGCGTCCGACCTGGACGTGATGCATTCTGGTTTTGCTCAGCCGACCCCAGATGACCCACGTCTGGCAAAGCGGACGTGCGGGCGTCACCTCCGCCGGCGGGCGCGGACGACGACCAGCGCGGCAATGGCCCCGGCGACGACCGCGGCCGCCGGAACGGCCCGCTTGAGCACCGCGCCCCGGGAGATCGCGCCCAGGTCGAGGACCTCGTCGGTGCGGCGGGGACGCGGCTGCGGCGCGGGTCGTCCCGGGCCGGCGGAGGCGGCGGCGAGGGCCGAGTCGGCCGCCGGCCCGGTGGGCAGCCGCCCCACCGGCGTCTCGTCGTAGCCGCCGGGGCGGGTGGGGGCGGGGGCGATCGCCGCGGCCGCCCAGTCGACCGTGTCCGGCGTCGCGCCGCGGGTCGCGTCCGGGCCGCTCTGGGCATCGGCGGGCGTGGCCTCGTTGGCGCCCGGCGCGCCCGGCCCGCCTGGCCCGCCTGGCCCGCCTGGCCCGCCCGGCCCGCCTGGCCCACCCGGCCCGCCCGGCCCGCCCGGCCCACCCGGCGCGGGCGGCGCCGGCGGTGCCGCCGAAGTCTCCGCGCCCATCTCCTCGGCAAGGCACTCCGCGAACCGCGCCATCAGCTTCGTGGACACCTCCTGCATGACCCCGCGCCCGAACTGCGCCGCCGGTCCGGAGATCTGGATGTCGGCCTCGACCTCCACCCGGGTGCCCCCGTCGACCTCGCCCATCGTGGTCGAGATCGTCGCCGCCGCGGTGCCCGCGCCGCGGGCGTCGCGCGCCTGTGCGCGCATCACCGCCCGGCGGGCCTCGGCGTCGGCGGCCTCGATCCGGACCACGCCCTCATAGCGGCTGGTCACCGGGCCGATCTTGATCGCCATCGTGCCCTTGAATTCGCCTCCGTCGCCGCCGTCGCCGCCCTGCAGCTGTGCGCCGGGCAGGCACGGCGCCACCCGCTCGAGGTCGAGCAGCACGTCCCAGGCCCGCTCCACCGGCGCCGGAACGGTGAAGTCGTTGCGGAGCTTCACGGCTTCACGGTCCCGTCAGCCCGCCCCGGTCGCCGCCGATCGTGGCGTAGAACTCGCGCTCGCGGTCGGCCAGCAGCTCGGGGATCGCCTCCTGCGTGACCAGCCGCGTGAAGTGCTCGGAGTCCATGTGGGCCTGATAGCCGGCCTCGTCGGCGTACTGCTCGTAGAGGAAGAACAGGTCGGGGTCCTCCTCGGCGCGCTGGGCCTGGTAGAAGAGGCAGGCCGGCTCGGCCCGCGACGGCGGCGTCATCTCCTCGATCACCTGCAGCAGGCGGTCGGCCTTGCCAGGGTGGGCGCGCCACTTGGCGGCGACGACATAGGCCATGGTCACCTCTCCTTTTGTGTCACGAGCTTCATCGACGCTCCTCGGAGGCGGCGCGCCGCACCGCGTCCGCGATCTTCACGTAGGACCCGCAGCGGCACAGGTTGCCGCCCAGCGCCTCGACGATCGCCTCCGGGCTTGGATCCGGATCGTCGGCCAGCAGCGCCTTGGCGGTGAGCACGAAGCCCGGGGTGCACCACCCGCACTGGAACGCGTGGGCCTCCACGAACGCGCGCTGCACCGGATCGCTTCCGCCCAGGCCCTCCACGGTCGTCACCTCTCGCCCGGCGACCTGCGGGGCCAGCGTCAGGCAGCCGGAGACGGGATCGCCGTCGACCAGCACCGTGCAGGCGCCGCAGACGCCGATGCCACAGGTCACCCGGACCGAGCTCAGTCCCTCGCGGCCCAGGACCTCGACGAGCATCTCGTCGGGCTCGCACTCCAGCTCCGCGGGGCGACCGTTGAGCTGCAACTCGACCCTCATGCGCGGCCGTCCCGGACGTCGACTGCAGCGAGCACGCGCTCGGCGGTGATCGGCAGCTGGTGGATCTCGAGCCCCAGCGAGTACAGGGCGTTGCCGATCGCCGCCGGCACCGGCGGCAGCACGGTCTCGCCCAGCCCGTGGACTTCCGCGCCCTCGCGTTCGATGATCTCGTGCGTGAAGCGCCGGGGGAGGTCGCCGATCGCGGGGACGTTGTAGTCGGACAGGTTGGCGTTGGCAACCTGCCCGTCGGCGAACTCGATCGCCTCGAACAGGGCGGTCCCCAGCCCCATCGTCAGCGAGCCCTCGTTCTGCAGCTCGGCCCCCTCGGGGTTGACCACCCGCCCGGCGTAGGCGACGCCGTGCAGGTGCTCGACGGTCAGCTTGCCGGTCTCCTCGTCGACCGTCACCCGCGCCGAGGCCGCCCCCTGATGCCAGTGGGTCGAGGCGATGCCCTGGCCGGTGTCGGGATCGAGGCCGCCCCCGTTGCGAACCTCCCCGTAGCCCCGCTCGCCGTCGCCGGCACGCAGGTCGCCGACCGCCTCCTCGAGCGCGCGGCCCATCATGTGGGTGGTGCGGCTGGAGGTGGTGCGGGTGTCAAACGGCGAGCTGGCGGTGTCGGGCGCGGGCACCTCGATCTGTCCCGGCTCGCACTCCAGCAGCTGGGCTCCCATCAGCTGCAGCGAGCGGCGCACGCCCTGTCCCATCTCGCACGCCGCCGAGCGGATCTCGTAGCCGACCGGGGTCCGCTGCACCGCGATCGCGGCCCGGCTGGGGGTCTGCATCCCCTTGAGCAGCACGCACAGCCCCTTGCCGGTGGGGTCCTCCTCGTAGCCCACGGCGTCGGCCGCGGCCTGCAGGCAGCGCTCGAACTGGACGTCGTGCAGCACCTCGCCGGTGGCGAACACGTCGCCGTCGCGCAGCAGGTTCTGGCGACGCAGCTCCAGCGGGCTGATCCCGAGCCGGTCGGCGAGCACGTCCATGGTCCGCTCCGAGGCCCAGATCGACTGCATCGCGCCGTAGCCGCGAAACGCCCCGTTGGGCGGGAGGTTGGTGTAGATCGCCAGCGCGTCCACGCGCACGTGCGGGATCCGGTAGGGCCCCACGCCCGCGTAGCCCAGCTTGGTCGCCACCCCCGGCCCGCAGTCGGCGTAGGCCCCGGTGTCGACCCAGCAGTCGAGCTCCTTGGCCACCAGCGTGCCGTCGCGCTTGGCGCCGATCCGCACCCGGATCACCGAGGGGTGACGGTTGAGGGTCACGAACTCCTCGGTCCGGTCGAGGACCACCTTCACGGGCCGTCCCGCCTTGCGGGCCAGGGCGGCCAGCGGCGCCTCGTGGCGGACGAATGTCTTGGCTCCGAACGAGCCCCCCAACGGCGCCCCCACGATCCGGACCCGCTCCTCGTCGATTCCGAACGCCACCGCCAGGTCGGCGCGCAGGTTGAATGGCGTCTGGGTCCCGGTCCAGACCGTCAACGCTCCGTCGTCCCACTCGGCCACCGCCCCGTGGGGCTCCATCGGAGCGTGCGCGGCGCTGGGCGTGCGGAACGCCTGCTGCACCACGACGTCGGCCTCGGCGAACCCGGCGGCGAGGTCGCCGTGCACCAGCCGGAAGCGGTGGCAGACGTTGGTGCCGGCCAGCGGGCGGACGCCGATCGAGACGGACTCATCCGCCGACTGCGCGCCATCGGGGTGCAGCTGCGGCGCGCCCGGCGCCACCGCCTCGACAGGGTCGAACACCGCGGGCAGCTCCTCGTAGTCGACCTCGACCAACCGCGCCGCCGCGCGGGCCGCCTCCGGGGTCGGCGCCGCGACCGCGGCGACGATGTCGCCGGGGTGGCGAGCGATCCGGGCCAGCACATGCTCGTCGCGGACCTGACAGCCGTACATGTGGAGGTCCGCGACATCCTCGGGCAGCAGCGCCACGCACTCGCCGGGTACCGCACTGGCGTCGACCGAGCGCACCCGCGCGTGCGGATGAGGGCTGCGCACGAACGCGGCATGGAGCATCCCCGGCCGCTCGGCATCGACCGAGTAGCGCTGAGCGCCGGTCACCCGGCTGTCGACTCCGATCGCCGTCACCGGCCCGGCTCCGTCGCAAGCGGGTCGCCGGCGGCGACTGTTTCGATGGCCCGGCGGACCTCGACCGCGACCACGCGCCGGCGGTACTCGGCGCTGCCGCGTGAGTCCGACAGTGGCTGCAGCCGCTCGGCGTAGCGAGCGCCGATCTCCCTGGCCAGCTCACCGTCGACGGACTCGTTACCGGCAATGGAACAGATGTCCGGGTAGTGCTGGAGCACCTCGGCGCAGGCGCCGACGACCACTCGCAGCGTTCCGCCGGCGCGCGCCGCGGCGACCGCGACGCAGGGGCGGTCCTCGGCCGAGCGCGAACGGAACTTCCGGTACGTGGCGCGCTCGATCCCGGCGGGCACGCGGACCTCGGTCAGCAGCTCGTCGTCGGCGATGCAGGTCTCATAGAAGCCCAGGATCAGCTCGTCGATCGCCACCTGGCGCTCGCCCCGCGGGGAGCGCAGCACGGCGCGAGCGTCCAGGGCCGACAACGCCGCCGGCGGGTCCGAGGCGTAGTCGGCGTCGGCGAGCACGCCGCCCACCGTGGCCTGGTTTCGCACCCGTGGGCTGGCCACCAGCCCGAAGGCCTCGGCGAGCATCGGCCAGCCGCCGCGCACGCTGGCATCGCGCTCCACCTGGCGGTGGGTGACCATGGCCCCCAGGCGCAGCTCGCCGTCCTCGACCGCGATCCCGCGCAGCTGCGCGACACGCCCCAGCGACAGCAGCGACGCCGGCTGCAGGAACCCCTGGTTCATCAAGATCCCGAGGAAGCTCCCGCCAGCGAGGACGGTGGCGTCGGCGCCGCGCTCGGCCCGCAGGGCGGCTGCCTCGTCGAGCGAGGAGGGCGCCAGCCACTCGACCTTGCCGCCGCTCATGGCCCCTTCGCCGGCGCTGGGAGCTCTTTGAACCGGCGCAGGGTTGCGGTGATCGCCGCCTCGGTCGGGAGGCGCTCCATGCTCGAGGCGCCGAAGAACCCCACGATCCCGTCGGTCCGCTGCAGCACGTAGGCCACGTCATCGGGCTCGGCCAGCGGGCCCCCGTGGCACAGGACGATGACCTCGGGATTGACGCCGACGGCGGCGTCGCGGATGGCCTGGGTGTCGGCGACGCATTGGTCGAGCGTCTTCGCGGTCTGGGCGCCGACCGTGCCCTTGGTCGTCAGGCCCATGTGCGCCACCAGCACGTCGGCGCCGGCCTCGGCCATCGCCACCGCCTGGTCGGGGGCGAACACGTACGGCGCGGTGAGCAGGTCGAGACCGGCCGCGGTCCGGATCATCTCCACCTCGAGTCCGTACCCCATCCCGGTCTCCTCGAGGTTGGCGCGAAAGGTGCCGTCGATCAGACCGACGGTGGGGAAGTTCTGCACGCCCGCGAAGCCGGCATCCGCGACCTCGGGCAGGAACCGCTCCATCAGCCGGAAGGGATCGGTCCCGCACACCCCGGCCAGCACCGGGGTGTCGGGGGCGACGGGGAGGACCTCCCGGCCCATCTCCATGACGATCGCGTTGGCGTCGCCGTAGGGCATCATGCCGGCCAGCGACCCCCGCCCGGCCATCCGGTAGCGGCCGGAGTTGTAGACGATGATCAGATCCGCGCCGCCGGCCTCGGCGCACTTGGCCGACAGTCCGGTCCCCGCTCCGGCGCCGATCACCGGGCCGCCGGCGTCGAGCGCGGCCCGCAGCCGGGCCCGGGCCTGGTCTCCGGTCACCCGGCCGCCCTCCGATCTTCCTCGCGCTCCCTCGCCATCCGCAGCGGATTGTCGCCCGGTTCGATCAGCGACGCATCGGACACCGGCCGGTCGCTGGAGCGCTCGTAGGACTCGGCCACCGCGTCGGCATCGACCGGCTCCAGCATCAGATCGGCGGCGGGGTAGCCGGTGGCGTGAAAGGCGGCGTCGGCGCCGACGGTGTCGTAGGGCGTGCGCTCGAGGCTGACCCCGGGCCCCAGAGTTAGCCAGTACGCGCCGGGCTGGTGCTCGTACGGCCGGCCCACGCTGCCGGCGTTGATCATCCGCCGCCCCTCGACCGTGCGGTCGAACTGGCGGTGGGTGTGGCCGCCCACCATCACGCCGGCGCCGGCCTCGGCGAGCACGCGGGCCAGCCGCTGCGGCGGCGTGGCCGTGGTGACGCGCTCCTCGTCGCTGCGCGAGGTCCCGTGGCAGAACAGCACCTCGCCGATGCCGTCAATCGGCAGCAGCAGCAGGGGAGGGAGGGAATCGAGGAAGTCGCGATCGGCCCGGCTGATGCGTGTGGCCGCCCAGGCGTCGCCCTCGAACAGGGGGTGATCGCGCAGCTCGGGCGGGATGGTGCCGTCAAAGCCCATCATCACGGCACGATCGGCGTTGCCGCGCAGCCAGTGCACGGGCCACGGGAGCTCGCGGAGCAGCGTGAGCACCTCCAGCGGCATCGGGCCGGCGGCCACGTCGCCGCCGACCACGACGGCGTCCGGCGGGTCGGCGTGCAGCTCGGCGACCACGGCCTCGAGCGCCGGCAGGTTGCCGTGGATGTCGTACAGCGCGGCGACCCTGCGCACGGGCATCACCGCGGATCCGATGGCTGTGGGGCGGACATCCGTTCGGCGACCCAGCGCCCGAACCCCTCGATGTGCTCGCGGACTCGCCGGCCGGCGAGCTCCCCGTCGCCGGCGTCAAACGCCTCCGTCAGGGGGACGTGCGCCTCGGCCACGTCGGCCAGCTCCCCGGGGCGCTGGATCAGCGTCAGCCGCGTGCGCAGGTCGACGTGCAGCGCCTCCCAGACCTCGATCAGGGTGCCATTGCCGCTGGCGTGGACGAACAGGCGGTGAAAGCCGACGTCGTGCCTGACGAAGCGGTGCAGGTTGCGATCGGCGGCGGCGGAGCGCATCGCCCGCACCTCGGCGTCCAGCGGCTGCACCCGGCCGGCCAGCGCCGGCGCCGCGGCCCGGGCCGCGACCTCCTCCAGGGCCGCGCGCACCGGGTAGACCTCGGCGATCTCCTCCGGGCGCACCTCCTTGACCCGGGCGCCGCGGAACGGCTCGGACACGACCAGCCGGAGGATCTCGAGCTCGCGCAGCGCCTCGCGGACCGGGGCCTGGCTGACGCCGAACTCCTCGGCCACGCGGATCTCGACGATTCGGTTCCCGGGGGCGTAGACGCCGTCGAGGATGCGCTGCAGGAGCACGTCCTTGATCTGCTCGCGCAACATCGTCCGGCTCACCGTCACGCCGCCGGCTCCTGGTTTACGAGGGTTCTGATGCTGGACACGGGGCAGTGTTGTTCTAGGTCTAGGCCTCGGCCGACCGGGCGGACCATCCCACACGCTCGGCCAGACCATCCCACGGTGATCGATTATCTATGATCCGACCAGCGCGATTCAACCCGAGGAGAGAAAGAGATCTGACCTGATGCGCGCGCTCGTGGTAACGGCACCGAACGACTTCTCGGTCCGCGACGTCGATCGTCCGCGCCCGGGGCCCTACGAGGTGCTGTGCCGCGTGCGGGCCACCGCGATCTGCGGAACCGACCCACACATCATCCAGGGCCACTACCCGGGGTTCTGGCCCAAGGAGTGGCCGCTGGTCCCAGGGCACGAGTGGTGCGGCGAGGTGGTCGAGGTCGGCGACGGCGCCGCCGCCCTGGGCTGGGAGCCGGGCACTCGCGTCGCCGGAACCTCTCACGCGCCGTGCGGCTACTGCCGGCGCTGCCTGGAGGGCCGCTACAACGTCTGCGAGAACTTCGGCGTCGACGGGCTCCACGCCCAGTACGGCCACAACGCTCCCGGCGCCTACGCCGACTACGTCGTGCACTCGGTCCGCAGCGTGTTCGCCGTCCCGGACGTGCTCAGCGACGAGGAGGCGGCGATGCTCGATCCCGCGGCGATCGCGCTGCACACCGTGGTCCGTGGGGGGCACCGTCCCGGCGACAACGTGGTGGTGGTCGGCCCGGGCGTGATGGGTCTGCTCGTGGCCGAGTGCGCCCAGGCCCTGGGGGCCGGGCGGGTGCTGGTGGTCGGGCGCGGCCGGCGCCTGGCGAAGGCGCGCGAGCTGGGTCACGAGGCGGTGGACTTCTCGCAGGGCGACCCCGTCGAGGCGGTCCGCGCCGCCACCGGCGGCTCCGGCGCCGACGTCGCGCTGGAGTGCTCGGGCGCGGCGCAGGCGGTGGAGCAGTGCGTGGAGATGGTTCGCAAGGGGGGACGGGTCGCGGTCATCGGGATCCCCCTGGAGAACGCGAGCCTGCCGATGCCGCGCACGGTCCTCGACGAGATCGACGTGGTCGGCGTGCGGGCCAGCGCGGGGGAGATGCCGCGGGCGATCGAGCTCGCGGCCACGGGCCGGATCCGGCTGGGGGAGCTGATCACCCATCGCTACCCATTGGAGGAGTTCGCCGACGCCTACGCCACGTTCACCGAGCGGCGCGACGGTGCGCTCAAGGTCATCGTCCGGCCCGATGGCGCTGTCGCCTGACCACCGCGGACAGGGTCGCCGCCGCGCCGCCGCCGCGCGTCGCATCCCAAGCCGCCGCGCTTGCGCGCAGATCATCGATTATCTACGATCCTAACCCGAGGAACCCAACGAGGAGAGAGACAACCGCATGGCCGTGACCACGCAGCACGACGAGGTCCTGGGCACCAACTTCGGGACCGACGCGTTCCCGGTCGACTGGCTGCCGGGCGAGAAGGAGCTCTTCTGGATCCACGACGACCTGCACATCCCCAACCCGGTGTCGCCGCTGTTCTTCGACATCGGTGGCTGGTGGCTGACCTGCGACCACATGTTCCGGCGCTTCGGCACGCCGTTCGCCTGTGACTGGATCGCCAAGGAGGTCAACGGTTACGTGTACACGGCCGCTGTCCCGTGCGAGCCGTCGCTGCACGCGGAGGCCACCGAGTACCAGAGCCGCTACGTGCCGCGCGTCCCGCGTGACGGCGAGTACGCCGGCCAGATCGGCCCCTACCTCGGCGGGGTGCTGCCGATCTACGCCGCCAATTTCATGGAGTGGTGGAAGACGCGCCTGCGCCCGGAGATCGAGCGCAACTTCGAGCACCTCGACGGCTTCGACTACGAGGGGTCGTCACTGCTCGAGCTGGCGGTGCACCTCGAGGACACGATCGACATCCACGATCGCCACTGGAAGATCCACTGGATGCTCAACTTCGCCCAGTTCGCGTCGACCCAGAACCTCAACGCGATCGTCGAGGAGGTCGGCTCTGACACGTCGGTGATGGGCCGTCTGCAGTCAAGCGTGGCGGACCGCAACTGGGACGCGATCGAGGATCTCTGGCGCTCCAAGGAGGAGGTCAAGGCCGATCCTGAGCTGAGCGCGGCGTTCGAGCAGCTGACCGCCGCCGAGGTGATGGCCGCCTTGGAAGGCACCGAGCGCGGACGGCGCTTCATCGCCGAGCGCATCGAGCCCCACCAGCGCACCTTCGGCTACAAGGCCATGTGGTCGCACGAGCTGATGTACAAGCTGTGGGTCGAGGACCCGGCGCCGATCATCGAGGCGATCCGCGGCTACGTCGCGTCGGACTACGACTACCCCGCCAACCTGCGGGCCGTGGGCGACGACCTGGAGGCCGCCAAGCACGACGTCATGGAGGGCGTGGACGGCGAGGACCGGACAAAGCTCAGCCGGGCGCTGGAGCTCTCGCTGAACATGAACCCGCTGACCCCCGACCACCACTTCTTCGTCGACCAGGGGACCAACGCGCGCCTGCGCATCGCGGTGATCGCGATCGGCCGCAAGCTCGCCGCCGCGGGCGCGATCGACGACCCCGAGGACGTGGTCTTCCTGCGCTACAACGAGCTGCGCCGCTTGATGGCCGACCCCGAGGCGTTCGACGCCAAGGACGTCGTCTCGGACCGCCGCGACGATCACGAAGAGGCCTACGAGCGCCGCCCGCCGGCGTGGCTGGGGACTGCGACCAAGCCGGCGATCGAGTTTCCCTACGGCGGGCTGTGGGGGTTTCCGGAGCGCTTCTACGCCGGCGAGCCGGCCACCACCGGGGAGATCAAGGGTCTGGCGGCCTCCCCCGGGGTGGTCGAGGGGCCGGCCCGGTTCGTCTCCTCGCTGGAGGAGTTCGACCAGGTCCAGGAGGGCGAGATCCTGGTCTGCCGGATGACCAACCCGGCCTGGGTGGTGCTGTTCACCAAGATCAAGGGCCTGGTGACCGACGCCGGCGGCACCGTGTCGCATCCGGCCGTGGTGGCGCGGGAGTTCGGGATCCCGGCGGTGGTCGGCACCGGCAATGCCGGCGAGCGGATCAGGACCGGCGACCGCGTCCGCGTCAACGGCGCCACCGGCGTGGTCGAGGTGCTGAGCTGAAGCCGCGCGCGCCAGGAGGCTGACTTCCCGATGCCGCACGTACTGCCGTTCGCCGAGCCCGACTGCCTCGATGTCAGCCGGACCGGCGGCAAGGGCTCGTCGCTGGCGCGGATGGCGGCCCTGGGCCTGCCCGTCCCGCCCGGGTTCGTGATCCCCGCCGACGCGCTGGCGGGCGCGCTGCCGGACGGAGGCGACGAGCTCAAGGCGCTGGCGCAGCGCCAGGACGCAGAGGCGGCCCAGGCCCTGATCAGGACCGTCGAGCTGGACGCCGCGCTGCGTGAGGCGGTGCTGTCGGCCTACGCCGCGCTGGGATCGGCCGAGCTGCCGGTGGCGGTCCGCTCGAGCGCCTGCGCCGAGGACTCCGAGGCGGCGAGCTTCGCCGGCCAGCAGGAGACGTTCCTGCACGTTCGCGGCGGCGACGCGGTGCGCGCGCGGATCCGTGACTGCTGGGCCTCGTTCTTCTCCGAGCGGGCCCTGTTCTACCGCTCCCAGAAGGGCTCGCTGGCCGATCTGGGGATGGCGGTGGTGGTGCAGCGCATGGTGCACGCGGAGATCGCCGGCGTGCTGTTCACGTGCGACCCGGTGCGCAAGCGGCGCGATCGGATGGTCGTGGAGGCGGTGATCGGGCTCGGCGAGGCGGCGGTATCGGGTGCCGTGACGCCCGACCACTACGTGCTCAAGCGCGACGGCCGCGTGCGCAAGGCCCAGGTGCAGCAGCAGCCGTACGCGATCGTCGCCGACGAGGCCGGCGGCGTGGTGGAGCGTCCGCTCGACGCCGACGAGGGTGGTGCGCGCAAGGCCGGCGACGCGCTGCTGGCGCAGCTGGCGCGCCTGGGGGACGATCTGGAGCAGCGAGTGGGGGTTCCGCAGGACATCGAGTGGGCGGTGCAGGACGGCGAGCTGTTCGTGTTGCAGGCGCGGCCGGTGACCGCGTGAGCGATCCGCGCCCCGCCGCGGCCGGTGACCACGTGAGCGATCCGCCCCCCGCCGCGCCCGGGGACCACGTGAGCGATCCGCCCCCAGCCGCGCCCGGGGACCACGTGAGCGATCCGCTCCTCGCCACGCCCGGTGATCACGTGAGCGATCTGCTTCCCGCAGCTCGGGCCTGGGTCCAGGCGGTGGACCACCCCCACGCGCGCCACCTGCTGCGGACCGAGGACTGGGTGGTCGAGATCGAGCCCGACGCCAGCGAGCGGCTGCGGATCGCGGCGGTGCTGCACGACATCGAGCGCGCGTTCCCCGACCCCGAGGCGACGTGGGACTCCGCCCGCGACTGGGACAGCGCCGCCTACAACCGCTGGCACCAGGATCGCTGCGCGGATATCGCCGCGGACTGGCTGCGCCGGCAGGCCGCGCCGCCGGAGCTCGTCGAGGGCGTCGAGCGGCTGATTCGCGTCCACGAGGAGGGCGGCTGGCCCGAGGCCGACCTGCTGCAGGCGGCCGACTCGCTGTCGTTCCTGGAGACGCTGGTGTACCTGGTGGTGGGCTGGATCGAGTCCGGCCGCGCCACCCGCGAGCGCGGCGCGGCGAAGATGCAAAACTCCGTGGACCGGATCAACCCGGACCTGGAGCGCGCCCGCGAGCTGGCCGAGCCGATGCTGAGAGACGCGCTGGTGGCCGTCGAGTCCGCTCCGGCGAGGGCGGCGGGGTGACCGACCGCGCTGACCCCGGCCACCCCGCTGACCCCGGCCACCCCGCTGATCCAGCCCGCCCCGCCGGAGCCGATCCCGCCGACCCCGGCCACCCAGCCCCGGACGCCGAGCGCGGCATCCTGCGCCCGGGCCAGCCCGCCGCCGAGACGGCCGCTCCCACCCCGGAGCACATCCTGGCCGGCGCGGCGCTGATCCGGGAAGGGCGGATGTTCCGCCTGGCCCGGGAGCGGTTTCCGAAGATGCCGCTGTTTGCCGGCCATCCCACGTTCGAGGTGGTCTCCTACCGCACCCCGCAGGGCAGCCGGGCCACGAACGAGCACCACTGGGGGTTGCCGAACGACGCCTGCCTGGGCTACATGAGCGAGCTGGTGATCGGCACCACGCACAGCGGCGCTCACATCGACGCCCACGCGCACATGACGGTCGGCGACGACGATCACTGGCACGGCGGCTCGGCGCGCGACCAGCTCGGAGACTTCGGCCCGGTGGCCGGCGACGCCACGGAGATCCCGCCGCTGTGGCGCCGCGGCGTCCTCTACGACGTCCCCGGCCACCGCGGCGTCGAGGCGTTGCCCGCCGGGGAGCCGGTCACCGCCGACGAGCTGTTGGCGATCGAGGCCGCCACCGGGGTGTCGGCCGCCGCCGGCGACGTCGCGCTGGTTCGCACCGGCTACCTGAGCGGGTGGCCGGATCCCGACCGGCTGGCGGCCAGCCGCGGCGCCGGCCCCGACATCTCGGCGGCACGGCTGCTGCTGGAGCGGGGGGTGGTGGCCACCGGCTCGGACACCGAGACCTACGAGGTCCAGCCGGCGCCCGACCGCGGGGACCCCGCCAACCCGCAGCCGGTCCACACGTTGCTGCTGATCGAGCACGGCGTCTACCTGCTGGAGAGCCTGGACCTCGAGGCGCTGGCCGCCGCCGCGGTGCGCGAGTTCCTGTTCGTCGCGCTGCCGCTGGCGATCCGCGGCGCCACGGGGTCGATGGTCGACCCGGTCGCGATCACCTGACGCGGGGACCGCGACGCGGTCGCTTGCCGAGTGGCGCTGCTGAGAAGATGTAGCGGACGTGATCCCGGAAAACGGTCCCGCCTCCGCCGACACCGTGCCGCTGACCGTGCGGCGCACCGTGCTGCGCGAGGAGGTCAAGAACGTGCTGCTGGAGCGCATTCTCTCCGGCCACTATGCGCCCGGCGAGCGACTGGTCGAGATCCGGATCGCCCAGGAGCTCGGGGTCAGTCAGGCGCCGGTCCGCGAGGCCCTGCGCGACCTGGAGTCGGTGCGCTTCGTCGAATCGATCGCGTTTCGCGGCGCCCGGGTCCGCGAGGTCAGCGACGCCGAGCTGATCGAGGTCTATCCGATCCGCGGCGCGCTCGAGGAGGTCGCCGCTCGGGAGGCCGCCAAGCGGCTGGACGGCGACGTCAGGGCGCTCCAGGCCGAGGTCAAAGCGATGGCCAGCGCCCGCGATCTGCGCGAGCAGGTCGAGCACGACGTCCGCTTTCATCAGCTGATCGTGGAGGCGTCGGGAAATTCGCGGTTGATCGAGATCTGGGCCTCGCTGCAGGTCGAGACCCGTACCGCGATCACGGCGCTGCGCATGGGCCTCGCTCCCCGGGAGGCGGCGGAGATGCACCAGCCGATCATCGACGCCCTGCGCCGCCGGGACTCCCGCGGCGCCGGGCGGGCGATCCGCAGCCACGTGGAGCGCTTCGGCCGGATGCTGGCCAAGGCGCAAGCCGCCGAGCGCTGATCCGCCCCGGCGGCGCTGGCCAAGGCGCAGGCCGCTGAGCGCTGACCCCGGGGGCCGGCGCGCCTATACGTTCACGACCGCGGGGCGCTCCCGTCGCCGTCGCCGTCCGGCTCGTCGACGATCGCCACCGCGCGGACCGGCGCCGCGGTGGTGCCGGTCCACTTGATCGGAAGCACGGACAGCTGGAACCCGTGCGGGCGCCCGATCTGCTCGAGGTTCATGAGGTTCTCCAGGTGCCAGTACTCCTCGTCCCACATCACCCGGTGGGCCTCCCAGAAGAGCTTCTTCTCGAACATCGCCCACACCGGCGGGTCGTAGGTGATCGCGTCGACGCCCATCAGACGCACGCCCTGGGAGATCAGCCACCGCGTGGCCTCGCCGCTCATGCCGGGGTGGTCGGTCCGGTAGCGCTCCTCGGTGTTGTACGCCCCGGCCCCGGTGTGGTTGATCACGATGTCGCGCTCCTTGAGCGTGTACTGGATGCGATCGAGCTCGCGCCGGACCTCCTCCTCGGTGATGACGTGACCGGGCTCCTTGTCGGTGAAGTCCAGCAGCACGCCGTCGGACATGCAGTACTCGAGCGGGATCGTCTCGGGTCCGCCGGCGTCGGGGACGATGTGCTTGCGCGCGTCGAGATGGGTGCCGACGTGGTCGTTCTGGACCACCAGGTAGCTCGCGGTCAGGGAGTCGACGCCGTGGGCGCTGGCCCCGATCCGGTCGGCGAAGTCGGTGTGGCTCTCGTAGACGGTCAGCGCCGGGGGCGGCACGCGCGGGAAGGTGAGCATGTCCATGTGGACGGGCATGGAGAGGTCGATGATCCGCCTCATGGCGTCTCCTTCTGTTTCGGGTTCGGTACCAGCGGCCGCATTCGCTGCGCGACATCGGCGAGATGCGTGTGCATCGCCGCCTCGGCGAGCTGGGGGTCGCGCCGGCGCAGCGCCTCGAGGATCGGCAGGTGGCGGTCGGCGAGGTCTCCGTGCGCCGAGGCCGGCAGTGTCAGCGAGATGAACGTCCGAGCGTGCGGCAGCAGCTGCTCCCACTGGCGCCTCAGCACGGAGTTGTCGGCCACATCGACGATGGTGGCGTGAAAGGCGGCGTCGGCGGTGCTCTCGGCGGCCACATCGCCGGCCTGTGTCGCGGCCCGCATCGAATCGATCTGCTCCGAGAGCCCAGCCAGCTCGTCGTCGTCGATCCGCTCGGCGGCGAGGCGGGCGGCCAGGCCCTCCAGCGCCGAGCGCACCGGATAGGCCTCCAGCAGGTCGGCGGCCGACAGCTCCCGGACCGAGCAGCCCCGGAACGACTCGTGGACCACGCAGCTGAGCTGCTCCAGATCGCGCAGCGCCTCGCGCACCGGGGCCTGGCTGACGCCGAGCTCCTCGGCGATCCGGGTCTCCACGAGCCGGCTCCCGGGGGCGTAGAAGCCCGACACGATCCGCTCGAGCAGCAGGTCGCGGACCTGCTCGCGCAGGATGGTGCGACCGAACGTGGCCTGAGCGCTTGGGCGCGAGGTCACTGGCACGCGGTCAGGCCCCCGTCCAGGGTCAGGACCTGCCCGGTGATGAACGATGCGGCGTCTGAGCAGAGCAGCAGCGAGGCGCCGACGACGTCGTCCGGATCGGCGATCCGGTGCAGCGGGATCCTGGCCTCGAGCCCGGCGCGGAATGCCTCGTCGGCGAGCAGGCTGGCGACCTGCTCGGTGGCGACGAAGGTGGGGGAGATGGCGTTGACGGTGATCCCGTGCTTGGCCCACTCGGTGGCCTGCTGGCGGGTCAGCGCGTCGAGCGCGCCCTTGGCGGCCACGTAGGCGGAGAACCCGTTGTCGATGCCGAGCTGGCCGCGGACCGAGGAGAAGTGAAGGACCCGTCCGCCCCGCCCGCCGGCGATCATCGCCCGGGCCGCCGCCTGGGTGGGCAGCAGCGCCGAGCGGAGGTTGAGGTCCACGATCCGATCCCACTCCTCCTCGGGATAGGACTCGGCGGGGTACAGGGCGCCCCCGGCGCCGCCGCCGACGGTGTTGACGATGATGTCGACGCGCCCGAAGGCCGCCATCGCCTCGTCCACGCAGCGGTCGGCGTCGGCGCGGCGAGTCAGGTCGCCGGTGACGAACGCCGTCTCGGCTCCCTCGTCTCGCAGGCGCTCGGCCAGTGCGCCGGCCTTCGCCTCGTCACGGCCGTGGACCACGACCCGCGCCCCGACCCGCCCCAGGGCCGCGCTCACGCGGCTGCCGATGCCCCCGGTGCCGCCGGCCACGATCGCAACGCGGCCGTCGAGCCGGAAGCGCGCGAGCTCGTCAGCGATCAGCGTGGTGTCGGTCATACGCTTGCACCAAGGCTAGGTCGTCGGAGGGACTATGCCCCGCTCGCCCAGCTGGGGAGTGGACCCTTCGTGCACGCCGGGGCGGTGCGGCTGGGGGCCGGCTGGCCGGGCTTGAACACGCCGCCGAAGTCCTGGTTGACCGAGTTGACGGTCCGCAGGACCTTGAACCCGAGTCCGCCGTTGTTGGCTACCTGCACGACGTAGGCCGGCTGGACCGAGTTGCGGTTGGCGTCCAGCTTGACCTGGCCGTTGGGGAAGGTCGGCGTGAGCTTGGCCAGCGCCGCCTTCAGCGCCTGCTCGTTGCCCGAGAGCTTGCCCTTGACCTGGGTCACGCCCTGGATGACCGCCTTCATGGCGTCGTAGTAGAGGACCGTGAACAGACTCTGGGCCAGCGACTTGTCATACACCTTCGAGAAGCCGCTGACGTAGGTGGTCCACTGGGCACCGGTCCCGCCCAGGGGCACCGGGGAGCCACCGGTCAGTCCGGCCAGCTGGTCGCCGACCGTGAACGCCGTGGGATCGAGCACCGAGGATCCGCCCAGCACGTGGCCCTTGATCTGCTCGCCGAGGCCGAGGTAGGACTTCAGCGCGTTGACCGTGTTGGTGCCGCCGGTGAGCAGCAGGACGCCGTCGACGTCACGCGGCAGCTGAGCCACGTAGGAGGACCAGTCGGTGGTGGTCAGCGGCGCCCAGACCCGCTTGGTCACCTGACCGCCCAGGCCGCAGAACTCGGCCAGGAAGCCGGCCGCCTGCGTGTACGGGTAGGAGTAGTCCTCGCCCAGGATCGCCGCCTTGCGCCAGCCCAGCGTCTTGTAAGCGTAGGCGCCCAGACCGGCCATCCACTGGGCGCCGTCGCCGCCGAAGCGGAAGAAGTTCGGCGCGCGCACGCTCAGGGTGGTCCCCTGCGCGCCCGAGGTCCCGTTGACGAACGTGACCTGCGGCTGGGTCTTGGCGTAGTTGGCGACGGCGATGCCCTCGTCGCCCGACAGCGGGCCGACCAGCACGTTGACCTTCTGGCTCTCGACCAGCCGCCGCGCCTCGGCGACCGCCACATCCGGGGTGGCATCCGAGCAGCCGAAGAACAGGCTCACCGGACGGCCGGCGATCTTCGCGCCGGAGACGCCGGCCTGGGCGCTGGTACCAGTGGCCTTGCCGCCGGCGTCGTTGATGAGCGCGTACTTGGCGCCCGAGAACGCCTCGGACTCGAACAGCGCGAACGGGCCACCGCACGTCGCCAGGACGCCGATTCTGATCGCGTTGGGACTGGTGGAGCTGCCCGCCGCGGGCCCCTTCGAGGCCTTGGTCTGGGCCGCTGACGAGCTGGCGCTCGAGCTCCCGCCGCCCTTGCTCGAACCACATCCCGCGACGGCGAGCACGACGACGGAGGCCGCTGCGACGAGCGCGCGGCGGCCAAGCCCGCGACTCCGACACCACTGTTGGTCTGCCATCACCACTCCCTCTCCTCGATCGGCGTACGCCCGGCGTACCGTCGCCTGCCTTCAGGCCTGATCCGCAAAATCTAATCACAAAAAATCAATAATCGATTCTCGTTGCCCGTTTTTGTTGGACTTGTTACAGTCGCCGCCATGAGAGGCGCTGCCACGGTGTTGTCCCGCCGCGGCCCGGCCACGTTTGGCTGGCTCCTGCTGGCCTTTGGCATCGTTTGGGTGGCGATCAAGGCCTTCGACGCGGGGTTCGGGATCGACGGCAACGTCCCGCAGTTCGTGATCGTGGCCCTCAATGGGCTGAGCCTGGCCGGGCTGTACTTCATAACCGCCAGCGGGTTCACCTTGATCTTCGGTCTGATGCGCGTGGTCAACATGGCCCACGGCGCGCTCTACCTGCTCGGGGGCTACGTGGCCCTGGATCTCGTCAACCACGGCCTGGGCTGGTGGCCGGCGGCTCTGCTGGCGGCGCTGATTGTCGGAGGGGTCGGCGTCCTCATGCACCAGGCGCTGCTGCGCTGGAACCAGGGTCAGGACCTGCGTCAGGCGCTGATCACGATCGCCGTGGCGACGATCCTCGCCGACCAGATGATCGTCCACTTCGGGAGCACGCCGGAGACGCTCACCCCGCCCGGCGGGCTGGCGAGCTCAGTCAGCCTGGGGATCTACCACCTCGAGTATCCGGCCTTCCGCCTGTTCATGATCGGCGCCGCGCTGGTCGTGGGGCTGGTGCTGTGGCTGGTGATCCATCACACCCGCCTCGGCATGATCATCCGCGCCGGCGTGGATGACGGCGGCATGACCTCGGCGCTGGGCATCAACCTGCCGCTGGTGTTCGGCGGCGCGTTCTTCATCGGCGCCCTGCTGGCCGGGCTGGGAGGCGTGATGGGTGGCACCGTCCTGTCGCTGGCGCCGGGGCAGGATGACCAGTTCCTGCTGAGCTCGCTGGTGGTGGTGATCGTGGGCGGCCTGGGAAGCCTGCCCGGGGCGGCCGTGGGCGCTCTGGCGCTCGGCCTGATCGAGCAGCTTTCGGCGGTCTATCTCCCGTCGCAGTACACCAACTACTCGATCCTGCTCACCTTCATCCTGCTGGTGGTGGTGCTGGCGGTGCGCCCGGCGGGGTTCTTCGGAAGGCGGGCGTGAAGCCGGCGCAGCATCGGGCCGCGCGCGTCGCCTTCGGCGGGGCGGTGGTGGTGGCGGCGCTGGCGCTCGTTCCGGCGATCTTCACCACCTACTTCACCGGGGCCATCGCCTCACGGGCGCTGATCCTCGGACTCGCCGCCGGCAGCCTCACCTTCCTGGCCGCCTATGGCGGGATGGTGTCGCTGGCCCAGACCGGGCTGTACGGAATCGCCGGGTTCGTGATGGCGCGATTCATCGTCAACAGCGGCATGGACCCGGTTCTCGCCGCGCTGCTGGCGATCGCGATCACGGTGGTGGTCGGGCTCCTGTTCGGGGCGATCGTCAGCGGCAGCGAGGGGATCTATCTGCTGATGATCACGCTGGCGCTGGGGGTCATCACCTACTACTTCTTCTCCCAGGTCGACACGTTCGGGGGCCACGAGGGCATAAACGGCGTCCACGGTCCCGGCTTCATCGGCGATCCCGTCCGTCACCCGGCGCCGATCTACGAGCTCATCCTGGGCTGCAGCGTGATCGTCTACGCGGCAATCCGGTACCTGGCCCGGACCCCGTTTGGGCTCGCCCTGCAGGGCATCCGGGATGACCCGGTCCGGATGCGCGCACTCGGCTTCAGCGTGCGCCTGCATCGGACGCTGGCCTTCGCCGTCGGAGCGCTGATCGCCGCGCTGGCGGGAGTCCTCGGCACCTGGAACGACACCCGCATCTCCCCGGGCACGATCGAGGTCTCGCAGATCATCCAGCTGATGATCATCGCGGTGATCGGAGGGCTGTACAGGATCGAGGGCGCCTGGATCGGCGCGCTGGTGTTCACGCTGCTCGACACCTACACCCGCGGCATCACGGCCCGTTTCCAGACCTGGATCGGCCTGATCCTGCTGGCGATCCTGATCCTCAGCCCCGACGGGATCAGCGGCCTGGCCCAGCGAGCGGCGGCGCGCCTTCGGAATCGACCCGGACAGCCTCGACCCGACGAGCCGGCCGGCACGGGCGTCGAGCAGCCATCGGCCCTGAAGCCCGGGCAGGTGGCGCGGTGACCGCGACGGCAACCGCCGCACCGCTGCTCCGCGCCCGGGGGCTGAGCCGTTACTTCGGAGCCGTGCCGGCAGTGCACAACGTCGACTTCGAGGTGGTGCCCGGCGAGCGGCGGGCGATCCTCGGACCCAACGGCGCCGGCAAGTCGACGTTCTTCAACCTGATCGCCGGCGACATTGCTCCGAGCGAGGGGCGCGTGGAGCTGTTCGGGCGCGACGTGACCGCGATGGCGGTGAGCCGACGGGCCCGGCTCGGCCTGGGCCGTACCTACCAGACGTCTCGGGTCCTCGGCGGGCTGGCGGTCGAGGACAACCTGTATCTGGCCGTGCTCGGCGCGCGGGGCGGCCACCTCCGTCCCGTCCGCGGTGGCTCCGCCGATCTCTGCCGCCGGCAGGCGCGCGAGGTGGCCGAGCGGGTCGGCCTCGCCGAGCGGTTGACGGTCGTGGCGGGCTCGCTGTCGCACGGTGAGCAGCGCCAGCTCGAGATCGGGCTCGCGCTGGCGCCGTCCCCGCGCCTGCTGATGCTCGACGAGCCGGCGGCCGGGCTGTCCCGGGCCGAGCGCGTGGTGCTGACGAAGATGCTGCTCGAGCTCGACCGCGACGTCACCCTGATCCTGATCGAGCACGACATGGATGTCGCCCTGACCGTCGCCCAGCGGGTCACCATGCTGCACCAGGGCGAGACGCTGCTGGAGGGCACGCCCCAGGAGATCCGCGCCAGCCAGCTGGTTCACGACCTCTACCTCGGGAGCGGCCATGGCGCCCGCTGATCCCCTGCTGGAGGTGACGGGGCTGCGCGCCTACTACGGCTCGGCGCTGGTGGTCGAGGACGCCGAGTTCTCCCTGGGGACCGAGTCGGTGGCGCTGATCGGCCGCAACGGCATGGGCAAGACAAGCCTGTGCAAGGCGATCGCCGGTCTGCAGCCGCCGACGGCGCGGGGCTCGATCCGGTTCGACGGCCGGGAGCTGGCCGGGCGCCCCGCCTACAGGATCTGCCGGGCCGGGATCGGCTACGTACCTCAGGGGCGGCGGCTGTTCGGCTCGCTGACCGTCGACGAGCACCTGCGGATGATCGGCGGCGCCCTGGTGCGGCGCGGTCGATGGTCGACGGACTCCGTCTACGAGCTGTTCCCGCGGCTGGCCGAACGGCGCAAGGTGAGCGGAACCCAGCTCTCCGGAGGCGAGCAGCAGATGCTGGCCATCGGCCGGGCGCTGTTGACCAACCCGCGCCTGTTGCTGATGGACGAGCCATCCGAGGGTCTCGCGCCGCGGATCGTGGAGGAGCTGATCGAGACCTGCCGGACGCTCGTCGCCGAGGGGGTCGGCCTGCTGCTGGTGGAGCAGAACCTCGGCATGGCCACCGCGCTGGCCGATCGCATCCTGGTCATGGTCTCGGGGCGCATCGCCCTGGAGACCACAGCCGCCGAGCTCAGAGCCGACGAGGACGCCCAGCGGCGCTACCTGGGGGTGGAGCCGCTGGCCGCGCCGGCCTGATCGCGGCGGGCGGTACAGACCCCGGCCCCACGGGTATCTGTGAGCGGCGCAAAGAGTGACGTGCCAACCGCCTCAGAAAGGACCCCCACATGCCGACCATGCGCAGCGGAGGCTATGACCGCGCAAACGGCCGCCGGAGCTCGGCCTGGTTGGATCGCCAGGACCTCGACGGGTTCCTGCACCGCTCGTGGCTGAAATCCACCGGCGTCAGCGACGAAGCGTTCCGCGGCCGCCCGGTGATCGGCATCTGCAACTCGTGGTCTGAGCTGGTCAACTGCAACGCACACCTGCGCGGGCTCGCCGAGGCGGTCAAGCGGGGGGTCCTCCAGGCCGGTGGCTTTCCCCGCGAGTTCCCGGTGATGTCGCTGGGGGAATCGCTGATGAAGCCGACCGCGATGCTGTACCGCAACCTGATGGCGATGGATGTGGA
The DNA here is from genome assembly GCA_036502145.1 of Solirubrobacteraceae bacterium. GTDB lineage: Bacteria > Actinomycetota > Thermoleophilia > Solirubrobacterales > Solirubrobacteraceae > Palsa-465. The sequence continues at coordinate 59,715 of DASXZB010000019.1, forward strand.
GGAGTCGATCCGCTCCTATCCGCTTGACGGCGTGGTCCTGCTGACCGGCTGTGACAAGACCAATCCCGCCTCGGTCCTCGGCGCCTGCTCGGCCGACATCCCCGCGATCGTCGTCACCGGCGGGCCGATGCTCAACGGCCGCTGGCGGGGCCGGGAGCTGGGGTCCTGCTCTGACTGCTGGCACTACAACGAAGAGCTGCGCGGCGGCCGGATCAGCCATGAGGAGTTCACCGAGATCGAGAACTCGATGTCGCGCTCGCACGGCCACTGCATGACCATGGGCACCGCCTCGACGATGGCCTGCATGACCGAGGCGCTCGGCCTGACGCTCCCCGGCGGCGCCGCGATCCCGGCCGTCGACTCGCGCCGGGCGCACGTCGCCGAGGCGGCGGGACGGCAGATCGTCGAGCTCGTCCAGGCTGAGGTGCGGCCGTCGGACATCCTCACCCGCCAGGCGTTCGAGAACGCGATCCGCTGCCTGCACGCGATCTCCGGCTCGACCAACGCGATCATCCACCTGCTCGCCTACGCGGGCAGGCTCGGGGTCGAGCTCCCGCTATCGCTGTTCGACGAGCTCGGCGCCAGCACCCCGTGGCTGGTCGATCTCAAGCCGGCCGGCTCGCGGCTGATGGAGGACTTCTACTACGCCGGCGGGCTGCCGGCGGTGCTCGAGCAGATCCGCGAGCAACTGCACCTCGACGCGCTCACGGTCACCGGTCAGACGCTCGGCGAGAACCTCGGCTCGGTCCCCACCGAGATCATCGACGAGACGGTGATCCGACCGCGCTCTGAGCCGCTTCAGTCGGCCGGTGCGCTGGCCGTGCTGCGCGGCAACCTCTGCCCCGACGGCGCGGTGATGAAGTTCTCGGCTGCCGACCCGCGGCTCCACGAGCACGAGGGGCGGGCCGTGGTGTTCGAGGACATCAACGACCTCGCCGGACGGGTCGACGATCCGGGGCTCGAGATCGACGCCGACTCGGTGATGGTGCTCAAGAACGCCGGGCCGGTAGGCGGCCCCGGGATGCCCGAGTGGGGACACCTGCCGATCCCGGCCAAGCTGCTCAAGCAAGGGGTCTCTGACCTGCTGCGGATCTCCGACGCCCGGATGAGCGGGACCTCGTACGGCGCGGTGGTGCTGCACGTCGCGCCGGAGTCGGCGATCGGCGGTCCCCTGGCGTTCGTCCAGACCGGGGACCGGATTCGCCTCAGCGTCCGGGAACGGACCCTCGACGTGCTGCTCGATCCGTCGGAATTGGAGCGCCGCCGCGCCGGTTGGACGCCACCGTCGCGCGACGAGCGCGGCTACCGGCACCTCTACGCCGAGCACGTGCTGCAGGCCAACGAGGGCTGCGACCTCGACTTCCTGCGGGGCCGCTCCGCGGTCATCAGCGAGGCCGTGACCTACCTGTAGGTCGCGGGGCGCCCGCCCCGCTCAGACGATCGCCACCGGGCGGACCATCGAGCCGCCCCGCTCAGACGATCGCCACCGGGCGGACCATCGAGCCGGTGGCCCCCCGGATCGCCACGGGCAGGCAGGCGAAGCAGAACTCGTACACGCGGTCGCGGGCGAGCTCCTCGCAGTTGACCATCTCGACGATGTAGATCCCCCGCTCCACCAGCAGCGCGATGTGAACCGGATGCGGGTTGCCGGGCACGGTCGACGGGAGCACCTCGAGCGACTCGGTGTCGCCGGCCACCGCCACCACTCCCTGCTCGGCCAGCCACAGGCCGGCGTCGCGGTCGATCCCGGCCTGCTCGTGGGCGGCGATGAAGTCAGCGTCCGGCCACCCCGACAGGTACCCCGTGCGGACCAGCGCGACGTCTCCGGGGCGCAGCGCCACGCCCTGGCGCTCCAGCGCCCGGCGGAGCTCGTCGGGTCCGATCGCTTCGTGGGCCTCGAGCGCGTCGACCCCCCGGAACCCGGGGATGTCGATCAACACGCCGCGGGTGATGATTGGGGGGATCTCGGTGGCGTCGTCGCGCAGCGGCCCAAAGTCGCCCAGGTGCTGCTCGGCGGTGCCGCCGCCGAACCACCCGTGGTCGGCCCCGCAGGTGATGTGCGAGAGCGCATCGATATGGGTGCCGGAGTGCACCGTCCCCATCACCATCTCGCTCTGCCAGTGGAAATTCACCTCGTTGTCGGCCAGCCACTCCTGGTCACCCTGGTTGTCGAGACCGCGAGGGGTCCGGAACGCCAGCACCTGAAACGGTGGGTGACCGGGGAACAGCGGCATCCCGGGAAAGCGCTCGCAGTCGAGGTCGTAGATCCGGCCCTCGGTGGCCAGGGCCAGTGCGTCACGCACGTTCGAGGTTGCCAGTTGCGCGGCCGGTGTGGTGGTGTGGGTGGTGCTCATTTTCTGTTCACGCCCTCGAGGTTGCGTTGGAGGGGAACGAGCGGCCGGTGGGCGGCTTGGCCCGCTGGCCCGGGCAAGGGTTGCCGGTGATCGCCGCCGACAGGCACAGCTCGGGGGCGAGCCGGCGCTCGTAGAAGTCGTCGAAGAAGCCGGTGGTGGGTGCCTCGCTCGATGGGAACACGTTGCAGCCCTGGGCCGCGTTGCTGCAGTGCTTGAGCTGATTGGCGCTGTTGAGCGGCAACGGCACCTGCATCAGCTTGGGCATCTTGCGGCCCTGCAGAATCGCCACCGCCTCCTTGAGTGCGTAGGCGCCGGTGTACGGCGGCGAGCCGTACGAGATGCCGTTCACCTGGTGGCTGGCCATCGCCGAGCGGAAGCCGTTGGATGACTCGCCGACCATCGGCACCAGCTTGCGGCCGGCGGCCCGGTAGGCCTGCAGCGCCCCGAAGCCGACCTGCGCCCACACCCCGCTGATGTCGTGGTCGGCGCCGAGCACCCTCGCCATGCCCTGCTGGGTGTCGGCCTGGTCCCAAAGACCCGGGAACTGGGCGATCACGTGAATCCCCGGATGCTGCTTCCACACCGAGGCTGCCCCGGCCCGCCGCAGCGTGTCGACCGAGGTTCCGGGCACGCCGTTGGCCTCCACGATGTTGCCCTTGCCGTGCAGGGCCTGGGCCAGCCACTGGGCGGTGAAGCGTCCGGCGGCGAACTGGTTGATGTGGACGTTGTAGGCGCACGGCTCGGTCACCGCGCCGTCGTAGGCGATCACCACGATGCCGCGGTCGCAGGCCTGCTTGATCACGGGGTCGAGGGCGGTGGGGGAGATGGGGAAGGTCACGATCGCGTCGTAGCCGGAGGCGATCATCTGCTGCATCTGCTCGATCTGGCTGTTGACGTCGGCGCCGCCCGCCCCCTGAGCCCCGGCAACATAGGTGTCGAGCTTGACCTCGTGGTTGTAGGGCGGGGTTCCGGCCTCGGCGGTGACCAGCTTCTTGGCCTCGATCTGCCAGTCGTTGCCGACGTAGCTCATCGAGAGCGCGATCTTGAACACGCGGTGGGGATTGCCGTGCACGCCCTGCTGGCTGGCCTGGGCAACTCCGCAGCCCGCGAGCGTCAGGCTGATCAGGACGATCAGGATCCGCCGCATACATGTCAGTTACCCAGGCGATGGTTTTTATGCACTCCAAATGGGTACCGGTTGACACATGGAGGGGTTGGCACTGGCAGTACGTGACGTGGTCAAGCGTTACGGCGCCACAGTGGCGCTCGATGGTGTCTCTTTTGAGATCGAGCGCGGCTCTGCTCACGCCCTGATCGGCGAGAACGGCGCGGGCAAGTCGACCCTGGTGAAAGTTGTCAGCGGGATTACAAAACCCGACGCCGGCGAGATTGAGGTGCATGGCGAGCGCATGAAGCGGATCGCCACCCCGGCCCGCGCCACGGACCTCGGCATCGGCACGGCGTTCCAGGAGCTTTCGCTTGTCCCCGGCCTGACCGTGGCCCAGAACCTGCTGCTGGGAATCGAGCCGCACAGCCCGCGTGAGCTGCGCAATCGTGCGCAGGCGCTGCTCGAGGAAGCCGGGGTGCACGACATCTCGCCGGATTGGAGAGTGGAGGACCTGACACTTCCCGAGCGGCAGATGGTCGAGATCGCCAAGGCGCTGCGCCACAAGCCGCGCCTGCTGTTCCTCGACGAGTCGACCTCGGCACTCGGCGAGGGAGCGACCGCCTGGTTCACCGATCTGCTGTCGCGCCTGCGCGATGACGAGACCACGCTGGTGTTCATCACGCACCGGCTCGGAGAGGTCAGCGACTACTGCGATCAGGTGACGGTGCTGCGCAGCGGCAAGACGGTCGGAAGCATCGCGATCGACGACGTCGACGAGGGCGAGGTGGTGCAGATGATGCTCGGGCGGTCGCTTGACCAGGTCTACCCGGACCGGCGGCCGGTCAGCGACCGAAAGGTGATGCTCCAGACACGCGGGCTCGGCCTCGACGACTCCTTCGAGGACATCGACGTCGATCTGCGCGAGGGCGAGATCCTCGGCCTGGCCGGCCTCGATGGTCAGGGCCAGCGAGAGCTGTTCCTGGCCCTGTTCGGGGTCCTTCCCGCCCAGCGCGGCGAGGTGCTCGTCGACGGCGATCCGGTGAAGATCAAGTCGCCGCGCGATGCCATCGACGCCCGCGTGGGCATCTCCCTGATCCCCGAGGACCGCAAGACCGAGGGCCTGTTCCTGACCTTGCCGATCGCCACCAACATGGCGATCCCGTCGCTCGGCCGGCTGGCCAGGCACGGCTGGATCGACGAGCGCCGGGTGCGCCGACAGGCGGCCGAAACGGCCGAGAAGCTCAACCTGGACCCGAAGCTGGTCAAGGCCGAGGCCGGGGTGCTCTCCGGCGGCAACCAGCAGAAGGTGGTGATCGGAAAGTGGGTGCTGGCCGGGGCGCGCTTTTTGCTGCTGTACGACCCCACCCGCGGCGTCGACATCGGCACCAAGCTCGAGATCTACAAGCTGGTCCAGTCGCTGGCCGAGGAGGGCCGGTCGCTGCTGATGTACTCGAGCGACATCGCTGAGCTGGTGGGCGTGTGTGACCGCGTCATCACCATGTACCGCTCCCGGGTGAATGGGAATTTCGCGGGCGACGAGTTGACCGAAGAGAACCTGCTCAGCGCGATCGTCGGTCACGAGCGGAGCGCGGCATGAGCGCCGTCACCGCCGCCCCCTTGCAGGCGGTCCGCCGCCGGTGGACCGAGGGACCAGTGGTGGCTGGCGCGGTGCTGGTGCTGATGCTGGTCATCTACGCGTTCTACGCGACGCTCTTCTCCTCGTTCACGATCCAGGCCCTCAGCAACGACACCGCGGCGCTGGCGCTGGCCGCTATCGGCGAGACGCTGGTCGTGCTGACCGGCGGCTTTGACCTCTCGGTGGGAGCGATCATCGGCCTGGTCAACGTGGTCCTGGCGACGCGGCTGACGGGAGCCGCCGGCAACGACGTGTTGTGGGTGGTGCTGACGGTCGCGATCGCCACCGCCGCCGGATTCCTCAACGGCGTGCTCGTGGCCTACGTCCGGCTGCAATCGATCATCGTCACGATCGCCACCCTGTTCATCTTCGGCGGCATCTCGCTGAAGATCCTCGATCAGCCCGGCGGCTCGGTACCCCGCAGCTTCGAGGACCTTTTGACCGGGGTCACAGTGATCCCCCGGGCGCTGATCGTCATCCTCCTGGGGGCCTGCGCCTGGCTGGTGATCCGGCGCACCCGGCTGGGGGCGGCGATCTATGCGATCGGCGGCGACCGTGAGGCAGCCCGCATGTCGGGGATTCCGATCGAGCGCCGGCTGCTCGCGACCTACACGCTGGCCGGCCTGTTCTACGGCCTGGCCGGGGTCTTCTTCACGGCGCAGACGGGCAGCGGTGACCCGGGCACCGGGACCAGCTTCCTGCTGGCGCCGTTCATCGCCGTGGTCCTCGGCGGAACGCGGTTCGGCGGCGGCGAGGGGTCGGCGATCGGCTCAATCATCGGAGCCTTCATCGTCACGATGCTCGTCGCCCTGATCTTCGTGCTGGGCATCGACACCTTCTGGACCGGCATCGTCGAGGGCATTGTCCTGGCGCTCGCGGTCCTGCTCAACTCCTCGGTCCGGCGGTGGAGGCCGCGGCGGGCCTGATGGCCACCACCACCGCTCCCACCCGCACGCCACGCCGTTCGCTTGAGCGCCTGAACCGCGGCCTGCGCTCGCTGCCCTGGGTGCCGGTATGGGTGGCGGTCATCGCTTTGTGGATCGGATCGCGCTGGATCGTGGGATCCAGCTTCCAGAGTCTCGACAACGTCTGGGCGGTCGTCACCGCCGCCTCGTTCATCGCCGTGGCCGCCGCCGGCCAGGGGCTGGTGATCCTGACCGGTGGCATCGACCTCTCGATTCCGTGGGTGATGACGCTCGGCGGCGTGATGATCGCCCGCTGGACCAACGGCAGCGACAGCGCGCTGATCTGGGCATTGCCCGCGCTGCTGGGGATTGGCTTGGTGATCGGGGCGATCAACGGCGCCGCGGTCACGCTCCTGGGGATCGCCCCGGTGATCGTCACGATCGCCATGAACTCGGTCATCCAGGGCGTCGTGCTGGTCAGCACCGGCGGCACCCCGACCGGCAGCGCGCCGCCGCTGCTGCGTGACATCATGGTCAACAAGGTCGCCGGCATCCCGATCATCGTGATCGGCCTGGTGGCCTTCGCGGTGCTCGTGGGCCTGGCGATGAGCCGCACCACCGGTGGCAAACGGGCCTACGCCGTCGGCAACTCCGAGCGTGTCGCGCGGCTGTCCGGCGTACGCGTCCCGGCGGTGATCATCGGCGTGTACGCGATCTCGGCGATGTGCTCGGTGCTGGCGGGGATCCTGCTGACCGCCTCGTCGAGCCAGGGTTTCCTGGGCATGGGCGACCCCTACCTGCTTCCCTCGATCGCCGCCGTGGTGATCGGCGGCGCCTCGATCCTGGGCGGACGGGGCCACTACAGCGGGACGTTCGGCGGCGCCATATTCCTGGCGCTGCTGACATCGGTGCTGACCGCCGTCTCGGTGTCTGAGGCGACGCGGGAGATCCTGTTCGGCGTGGTGCTCCTGCTGGCCGTGGTGGCCGCTCGTGAGCAGGGGGTGGCGTAGTGGCCTCTACCGATCAGGCCAACCAGGTGATCATCTCGGCGGCGATCACCGGCGGCATGACCGTGCCCACCCAGAGCGCTGCGATCCCGGTGACCCCGGAGGAGATCATCGAGTCGGCGGTCGGCGCCTACGAGGCGGGGGCGGCGATCGTCCACATCCACGTGCGCGACCCGGATACGGGCCGGCCCAGCAGCGATCTGGCCTTGTTCCGCGAGGTGCTGGACGGCATCAAGCAGCGCTGCCCGGTGATCGTGCAGCCGACCACCGGCGGCGGTCAGGGAATGACCATCGAGGAGCGGGCCGCGGTGCTCACCGAGTTCGAGCCTGAGATGGCCACGTTCAACACCGGCTCGATCAACTTCGGGCTGTTCCCGATCGGCGAGCGCGACCGAGACTGGGAGGAGTGGGAGCTCGAGTACCTCGAGGACACCCGCGGCTACGTGTTCCGGAACACGTTCGCCGACATGGAGCGGATCTGCGAGATGATGCGCGCAGGGAGCATCAAGCCCGAGCTGGAGGCCTACGACGTCGGCCACCTCTACAACATCGCCCACCTGCTCGGCAGAGGGCTGCTCGACAAGCCGGTCCACATCCAGTTCGTACTCGGCGTGCTGGGGGCAAACCAGCCCGAGCTCGAGCAGGCGATGCACATGCTGCGGACCGCGCGGTCGCTGTTCGGCACCGACTTCACGTGGTCGGCGGCGGGGATCGGCTACCCGGCCGAGTACAACCTGGCGGCGCTCGGGATCATGCTGGGCGGGCAGATCCGAGTGGGGCTGGAGGACAACCTGAGGCTGTCGGCGGGCAAGCGCGCCGAGAGCAACGCCGAGCTGGTCGAGAAGGCGGTGGCGCTGGCGGCGCTGTTTGACCGCGCGCCGGCCACGCCTGACCAGGCCCGCGAGTTTTTCGGGCTCAGGGGTCGCGTGGAGGCCGGCTCTTGAGCCGGTCCTCGAGCCGTTCGAACGCGTCCGGGCTGGGGCTTGCGTCGCCGCGCTCGTAGCCGCGGACGATTTCGACGATTTCGGCGTTCAGGGGCGTCGGCACTCCGTGCTCTGACCCCCGCTGCACGACCGCGCCGTTGATCACTCCGACCTCGCAGGGCACGCCGCGCTCGATGTCCTGGAGCATCGATGCCTTGGTCGGCGCCACGCGCTGCATCATCGTGTCTATCGCCGCGTCGGCCACGGCCTCGTCCTCGGCGGCGAGATCCTCCGGACGGACGCCGATCTGCTTCTGAAGCTCGAGCCCCTGCGCGTGCCCGACCTCGACCCCCTCGCGCCACACCGCGCGAGCCACCCGCCGGCCCACCGGATGGTCGGCAATTTCCCCATACAGCAGGCCGGAGACCACGCCCAGGCCCGACCAGGTGGAGTTGATCAGCAGCTTTGACCACACCTGTCCGCGGATGTTGGGGCTGATCCGCGCCTCGGCGGCGGTCTCGAGCACCGCGGCCAGCCGGTGCAGCCGATCTGACTGCGAGCCGTCGGGCTCGCCGATCACGAACGGGGCCCGGGTGGTCTGGGCGAGCCTTCCGGGTCCGAGATTCGTCGCGCCCCACTCGACGGTGCCGATCAGCAGCCGGTCGCCCCCGACCAGGTCCGCCACCCGGTCCTGCACGAGCCCGTTGCCGAGCGAGACGAACGTCTGCGCGCGTTCGCGCAGCGGGGTGAGCGCCGGCTCCAGGTACGCCGCCTTGAGCGTCACCAGCGCGAACTCGGCCTCGGCGGGCAGCTCGTCGGGGTCGGCGTAGGCGTCGAGAGCCACCGTGCGCTGATCGCCCAGGCAGTCGAATTGCAGGCCCGGATCGCGCAGCCGCTCGACGTGGTCGCGGTTGGCGTCGAGCACCATCACCCGCCGCACCTTCCCGGTCATCAGCGCCGCGGTGACGCCGCCGATCGCTCCGCCGCCGACCACCAGGACATCGCTCTGGACCACGGCATCAGCCCCCGGGCTCGAACCGCTGCGGGGGCAGGCGCTCGAGCAGCTCGGCGAGCGCCGCGTAGCGCTCATCGCGCTCGCGGAGGATGCGCTCGGGCGCGTCCTCGCCGTAGCTGTAGAAGCCGGCGCCGGCACTAGTCCCGGTGCTGCCGTCAGCCACCAGCTCGCGCACCGTCTCGGGGACGAAGAAGCGCTCACCCAGACCCTGGCGGTGCTGCTCGAGCACCGCCTCGTACACGTCGAGTCCCGCCATGTCGGCGATCTGGAAGGGGCCGAAGAACGGCAGCCGGAAGCCGAAGCAGGACCGCACCACCTGATCGACCTCCGCGGGGGTGGCGAGCCCTTCCTCCACGCACCGAACCGCCTCGCACAGCAGCGCCGACTGCAGCCGGTTGGCGACGAACCCGACTCCGGCCCCCACCACCGAGGGGTACTTGCCGAGCCCGCGCAGGAACTCGACCACGCGCTCCACGACCGCCTCGTCGGTGGCCTCGGTCGGCACGACCTCCACGCCGGGGGTCCACTCCGGCGGGTTGAACCAGTGCATCCCCAGAAACCGCTCGGGAAGTTGCAGCGGCGAAGCCAGCTCGTCGACCGACAGCGACGAGGTGTTGGTGGCGATGACCGCGTCCGGCGCCGCGGCCTGCTCGCAGGCGCTCAGCACCTCGTGCTTTACCTCGACGCGCTCGGTGACCGCCTCCAGGATCAGCTGTGCCTCCGCCACCGCGTCGGCCAGCTCGGGGTGGGCCTGGATGGCCTCCGCGCGCTGCACCGCTTCGGGGGCCACCAGACCTTGGTCGGCGTGGGTCCGGGCGCGTTCGATCACGCGTTCGCGGGCGGCGGTTGCCAGCTCGGGCGTGGCGTCGGTGAGGCGCACATTGACGCCGCCGGCGGCGAACGCCTCGGCGATCCCGGAGCCCATCCGGCCGCCGCCCACCACGGTCGCCGTGGTCGGCCAGGCCGGGGAGTCTCGAACCCTCATCGATAATCGCCTACCCATGGCGATTGGCGTGAAAACGCGGCCTGGATCCTCGGTTCGCGGGCCCCGCCGCTGGGTAGACGAATTCGTGTGCAGGACTGCTTGATCACCGGCGTCGAGGCCGTCGACGTACGGTTTCCGACGTCTCGCACGCTGGCAGGATCGGACGCGATGAACGACGCGCCGGATTACTCCGCGGCGTACGTGGTGCTGCGGACCGACGGCGACTTGACCGGGTACGGGATGACGTTCACGATCGGCCGCGGGACAGAGGTCGTGGTGACGGCGATCCACGCCCTGGCGCACCTGCTCGAGGGCCGGCGCCTGTCCGATCTGGCCGGCGATCCACGCGGGTTCTGGCGGACGGTCACCGGCGATTCGCACCTGCGCTGGATCGGCCCCGAGAAGGGCGTCATCCACCTCGCCACCGCGGCGCTGGTCAACGCCGTGTGGGACCTGTGGGCGGCAGCCGAGGGCAAGCCGCTGTGGAAGCTGGTGGTGGACATGACCCCGGAGCAGCTCGTGAACTGCGTCGACTTCCGCTACATCAGCGACGCCCTCACCCCCGAGCAGGCGGTGGAGCTACTGGAGTCCCGCATGGCTGGCAAGGCGCAGCGGGAGGCCGAGATGCGCCGCGACGGGTTCCCCGCCTACACCACGTCGGTCGGCTGGCTGGGCTTCACCGACGAGGAGGTCTGCAGGCGCTGCCGAGCCGCCGTGGAGCAGGGCTGGACGCACCTGAAGATGAAAGTGGGAGGCGACCCCGACGACGACCTGCGCCGCGCGGCGCTGATCCGCGAGGAGATCGGCAGCGAGCGCTTCTTGATGATGGACGCCAATCAGGTATGGGACGTGGAGGAGGCGATCGCCAAGACCCGGCGGCTGGGGGAGTTCGATCCCTGGTGGATGGAGGAGCCCACCAGCCCTGACGACATCCTCGGTCACGCCCGGATCGCCCGCGAGGTGGCGCCGATCCGGATCGCCACCGGCGAGCACTGCCACAACCGAACCATGTTCAAGCAGCTGATGCAGGCCGGAGGCCTCGCGGTCTGCCAGGTCGACGCCTGCCGGCTGGGCGGTGTCAACGAGGTGCTGGCCGTGCTGCTGCTGGCGGCGCGATTCGGGATTCCGGTGTGCCCGCATGCCGGTGGGGTCGGATTGTCCGAGTACGTCCAGCACCTCTCGCTGATCGACTACATCGCCGTCGGCGGTGAGCTCCCGGGGCGGGTGATCGAGTTCGTCGACGAGCTGCACGAGCACTTCGTGGCGCCGGCCCGGATCCGCGACGGCCGCTATCTGGCGCCCCAGACGCCCGGGTACAGCATCGAGATGCATCCCGAATCGCTGGCCGAGTACGCATTCCCCGGTGGCGCGGCGTGGTGCGCGGAGAGCCGGCCGTGAGCGCCGCCTTCGCAGGGTCGCGGCTGGCCCGGGTGCGCCATGAGTCGGGGCGGGTCAGCGTCGGGATCCTCGCCGGTGTCGAGCTGCGCCTGCTGGGCACCGGCGACATGCTCGCCGCGCTGCAGGACGGGGAAGCCCAGGAGGTCGTGGACACCATCCCGGTCACCGATCCCGAGACCTGCGCCCTGGCCGAGCCGTGGACCTTGCTGGCGCCGATCAGCGCACCGGAGACCTGGGCGGCGGGCGTCACCTACGAGCACAGCCGTGATGCCCGCATGCGCGAGAGCGAGGTCGTCGACGTCTACGACCTCGTCTACGACGCCGAGCGCCCGGAGCTGTTCTTGAAGGACTGCTCGGGGAGGCGCACGGTCGGGCCCGGCGAGCCGATCGCGACGCGCAGCGACAGCTCGTGGACCGTCCCCGAACCCGAGCTCGCCGTGGTCCTCGGCGCCGGCGGCGCGCCGCTGGCGGTGACGATCGGAAACGACGTCTCATCCCGGGACATCGAGGGCGCCAACCCGCTGTACCTCCCGCAGGCCAAGATCTACGCGCGCGCGTGCGCGCTGGGACCCGCGGTGCACGTTCCGCCCGACTGGGACGCGCCGTTCGAGATCGAGGTGCGGATTCTCGGCCCCGACGGCGAGCCGGTGTTCGAAGGGGCCACGTCGACGGCGAACATGCGACGATCGCTGAGTGAGCTGATCGAGTTCCTGTGTCGTGACAACCCGGTGCCGGCGGGTAGCGTGCTGCTGACGGGCACCGGGATAGTGCCTCCCGACAATGTGACTTTGGGACCGGGGCAGTCTGTGGAGATCCGCATCGGCGGCGTCGGGACGCTCCGCAACCCCGTCGTCGCGGCCGCCGAGTTCAACTAGCGACAGGAGGGACAGATTCCATGTCCGAGACGATTTCCAACCTCCGCCCGGCCAACTTCATCGCCGGCAAGTGGAGCCCGAGCGTCAGCCAGCGCACCTACGAGCGCCACAACCCGTGGCGACCGAGCGAGGTGGTCGGCGAGTTTCCGAGCTCCGACCCACGCGACGTCGCCGCGGCGGTCGACGCCGCCGCCGAGGCGCTGCCGGCGTGGTCGGCGCTGCCGGCGGCCAAGCGCGGCGCGATCCTGGCCCGCGCCGCGGAGCTGATCGAGGAGCGGGTGGAGGACATCGCCCAGGACATGACCCGCGAGATGGGCAAGCCGCTGCGCGAGTCCCGCGTCGAGGCGGCCCGGGCGGGGGCGATCCTGCGCTTCTTCTCAGGCGAAGGGTGGCGGCCGGTCGGCAAGATGTTCGAGCAGTCGGCGACCGGCACCACGGTGTACACGCGCCGGCGTCCGGTCGGCGTGGTGGGACTGATAACGCCGTGGAACTTCCCGGCCGCGATCCCCACCTGGAAGACCGCGCCGGCCCTGGCCTACGGCAACACGGTCATCCTGAAGCTGGCCCAGGACTCCCCGCTGACCGGGCTGCACATCGCCCGGGCGCTGGAGGAGGCTGAGCTGCCCAGTGGCGTCCTGAATGTGGTCATCGGGCGCGGGTCCGAGGTCGGGGAGCCGCTGGTCGCGGACCCCCGCGTCAGCGCGATCTCGTTCACGGGCTCGGTGGCGGTTGGGCACGGGGTGCGCGAGCAGGCGACGGGGCTCGGCAAGCGCGTTCAGCTCGAGCTCGGCGGCCACAATCCGCTGATCGTGGCCTCGGATGCGGATCTGGAGGGCGCTGTTGGGGCCGCCTACGCCGGGGCATTCGGGTCGGCAGGGCAGAAGTGCACCGCCACCCGCCGTATCTACGTGCACAGCGCGGTGTATGACGAATTCCGCGGCGCGCTGCTGGACCGGATCGCCGCCGGCAAGGTCGGCGACCCGGCGGACCCCGAGACCGAGGTCGGGCCGATCGTCAACGAGAGCCAGTTCGACGACGTGATGGCCGGGATCGCCCGCGGGCGCGATGAGGGCGCCACGGTGATCGCCGGCGGCGAGCGGGCCGATCCCGACGCCTACCTGATCCCGCCGACGGTGTTCGAGGACGTCGCCGATGACGCCTTTTTGAGCTGCGAGGAGGTGTTCGGACCGGTGACCTCGCTGTACCGCTTCGACTCGCTTGACGAGGCGATCGAGCGCGCCAACGGAGTGCGCTTCGGCCTCTCGGCGTCGGTGTTCACCTCCAATCTGGCCACCGCGCAGCAGTGCGTGGATCGGCTGCAGGCGGGGATCCTCCACGTCAACTCGCAGACCGCCGGTGCCGACGTTCACGTTCCCTTCGGAGGCACCAAGGAGTCCGGCTATGGGCCGCACGAGCAGGGCAGTGCGGCGGTCGAGTTCTACACCGAGGAGATCACCGTCTACCAGGACGCGTGAGCTCTGTCGGGGCGGCTGCGGCGCGGCGGTGCGTCGGTGCGGCGGACTTGGAGGCGCTTTTTTGCGACAAATCCAGCGTCGCAGCTCGGATTTGCCGCCAGGTGCACGTCTCGCGGACGGTTGGCGACAAATCCGCCGCGTTTTGGCGGGTTTGTCGCAGAATTTGGCCTGCTGCCCCGTGCCGATGCCGTGTGCCCGAGGCCAGGTGCCGGCGAGGGTGACTGGTGCTGACCGCGATGGGTTCGCACCCGTTCCCGCCGTCCGCCCCCTCGTTTCTTTGCCCTGGGCTCGATCCGGGTAGCCCATAACGGTGACCCAGACCGACAGACTGGCTCGCTATCGCACGATCTCCACGCTGGGAGCCGGAGGGATGGCCGTCGTCCTGCTGGCCGAGGACACGCTGCTCGGGCGCCAGGTCGCGCTGAAGCGGATGACGGTGGTCGATGACCGCGGGGGCCTGCGACTGCGCCGCGAGGCTCTGATCGGGGCATCGATCAGCCACCCCAACCTGGTCTCGGTGTTCGACGTCATCACCGAGGAGGACGGGAACGTGGTGATCGTTATGGAGTACGTCGAGGGCGAGACGCTGGCCAAGGCGCTGGAACGCCAAGAGCGCCTTGCCCCTCCAGAGGCGCTCAGGATCCTGGGCGGAGTGGCCGCCGGCCTCGACGCCATCCACGCGCGCGAGATCGTCCACCGTGATGTCAAGCCGCCGAACGTCCTGCTCGGCAGCGGTGGCGTGGTGAAGCTGGCCGATCTCGGCGTCGCGTCGATGCCCGACTACACCCGCATCACCAGCTCCGGTGCGGTGGTCGGCTCCTTGCGGTACATGGCCCCCGAGCAGGTCGAGAACGCGAGGTCGACGGGGGCGGTCGACGTCTACGCGCTCGCCGCGGTGGCGTTCGAGGCACTGTCGGGACGCAAAGCGCGCCTCGAGGCGAATCCGTTGGCCCTCGCCCACGCCATCGCCACCCAGCCAGCGCCGGATCTCCGGGAGGCATGGCCGGAGGCGCCCGCCCCGGCGGCCGAGCTTCTCAAGCGCGCGATGTCACGCGATCCGGCACAGCGGCCCCGCTCGGCCGGTGACTTCGTGGGGAGGCTGGGGGAGATTCTCGAGCCGCAGGTGACGGCGCGGATCAGGGAGCCGCGGCAGGCGCCGACGCGGGAGCCCGAACCCGAACCGCGCCGGAAGCGGCCGGCGCCGGTGGCCGTCGCGGCGTCGCGCGCGCCGGAGCGGTCCGCGCCGGAGCGCCCCGCGCCAGACCGCCGCGCGCCGGAGCGGTCCGCGCCGGAGCGCCCCGGGCCGGGCCGCCCCGCACCAGCCCGCGCCGTGCCGGAGCCGGCCGTGCCCACGCGTCCCCGGACGTCCGCGCCGGCTGCGGCGGCTCAGGTGGCTCAGGCGCCACGCTCGCCCACGACCCGCGCCTCCCGTCAGCGGGCGGTGGACGGGGATCGGCGCGGCGGCGCCCCAGCCGCCGCCGCGGGGACTCGCGCCGGTCAGACGCGCACCGGAGCGACGGGTCGGCAAGGGCGCTCCCGGTGGGGGCTGGGCGCCGCCCTGGCGCTGCTGGCGCTGGCCGCCGCGGTGGTGGCGGTGGTGCTTTCGAGCGGGGGTGGGACTCAGCACAACGGGACGGGCGGCGGCCGGTCGGCAGCCGCCGGCTCCAGTGGGAGCGGGCACCGCGCCGCCACCGGCGGCTCAGGCAGCGCGAAGGGCACCGGGGCCGGCGGCAGCGCCTCGGCATCGTCGAGCGGCACCGCATCGTCGAGCGGCACCGCATCGTCGAGCGGCTCCGCATCGACCAGCGGCACCGCATCGTCGAGCACGCCGGCATCGACGGGCGCGACGGCCGGCGCCACGCCGATCAACGCCGTCGAGTCGTTCTACCAGCTCGCGGCGGCGCACAACTTCGCTGCCGCCTGGGCGCTGGCGGACCCCGCCTTCCGCAGTCAGCTCAACGGCTACGACAGCTTCCAGGCCGGGCAGGCGAAGACGAAATCGGTGAGCTTCGATTCGGCGCAGCTGGTCCGCCAGTCCGGCGACAGCGCCACCGTAGCCCTCCGCACCACGTCCGTGCACACGGACGGGACCGTGCACTGCTCGGGAACCGTCGACCTGGCGCGGGCGGCCACGTCCGGAGGCTGGCTACTGCACCAGATCCAGATCAACTGCAGCTGACCGTTTCTGGATGCTCGGCTCCGCAGACCTGGCCAGCGGCACCGCTCGGTCGAGCCGGGTAAGGCGGTGGCGGCGTGACGGCCGCTAACGATCCAGCCGAGCCGTCGCCAGCAAGCTCGACCCGCACGGGGCTGGTGGTGATCGTGGGCTCGCTCAACGTCGACCTCGTCGTTCGAGTGCAGCGCCTGCCCACGGCCGGTGAGACCGTGGCGGGGGAAACGCTCGAACGCCACGGCGGAGGCAAGGGCGCCAACCAGGCGGTGGCCGCCGCCCGCGCCGGGGCCGAGGTTCGCTTCCTGGGAGCGGTCGGCGAGGACGACTTCGCCGAGCAGGCGCTCGAGGAGCTGCGCCAGGCGAAGATCGATGTATCAGGGGTGGTTCGCATCCCCGGCGTGAGCACCGGAGTGGCCTGCATCGTCGTCGACGACGGTGGCGAGAACCAGATTGCGGTTGCCTCGGGGGCCAACGCCAAGCTCGACCAGACGGCAGTGCAGCGGTGGCTGCGCAACGGCGAGCTGCCCGAGGATGCCGTCTGCCTGCTGAACTTCGAGATCCCCGATCCGCCGCTGGTGGCGGCCGCGCGGTGCGCCGCGGCGGCCGCACTTAGGTGGATCGTCGTCAACCCCGCCCCGGCGCGGGCGCCGGCGGCAGCGGTTCTGGAGGCGAGACCCATTCTCACCCCGAACGCGGGCGAGCTGGAAGCGCTGATCGGGGGCGGCGATCGCCCTCCCCGGGAGTCAGCGCGTGCTCCTTCCGCCGAGCAGTCAGCGGGTGCTCCCTCCGCCGAGCAGTCAGCGCGTGAACTGTCCGGCGTCACCGGGGCTCCCGTCGTGGTCACCTTGGGGGCGCAGGGCGCGGTCCTGGTAAGCGGCGAGCAGAGCTGGGCTGTCGCCGCGCCGCGCACCCAGGCGGTGGACACCACCGGCGCCGGCGACGCGTTCAACGGAGCGTTCGCCGCGGCGCTGGCCCAGGGTTACGAGCTGCCGGCCGCCGTGCAGCGAGCCGTTGTCGCCGGCTCGTGCTCGGTCGCCGACCGCGGCGCCCGGGGCGGAATGCCGACCAGAGACCAGATCGACCGCGCCACCACGGGGCATTCCGCGCCGCGCCGTGACCCCTGAGCTTGTGCACTGCCTCTTCGAACCGTCTTAAGAACCTCTCACCAACTTGGCGTAGCTTGCTGCGGAAGGTATGAGTGGACCGAAGCATCTCTGGTCAGGTGACTGGCAGCACGAATCGGAGTCCGCCTCGGCGGATCGCGCGACACGGCGGGCCGCGCCCGCGGAGGAGGAGCCGACCGTCCGGGCTCCCCGCCCGCCCGCGCCTACGCGCAGGGGTTTGCGGCGGGCGCTCCCGGTCACCCTGGTGGCGGTGGCGTTTCTGGCCGCGGCGGCGATCGGGCTGACCGCCCTGCTGAGCTCGTCCGGTCACAAGACCCCCGCCTCCACTTCCCAAGCCTCCGCGCCGGCCCCGCGGACGCCCACCCGACCGAGCACGCCCTCGCCCACCGTCCCCCAGCCGTCCCAGCCCACAGCTCCCCAGCCCACCACCCCGCAGGCCGTGATCCCGGCGACACCCTCTACGGCTGGCCCGACCCAGCAGGTCAGCTGGCTCGGCATGCAGATCGAGACGCTGCCGCCCGGCGCTGCCGTGATCGAGACGGTGAAGCTGGGAGGCCAGGGCGACCTTGCCGGACTGAACCCAGGCGACGTGATCGTCGCGGTCAACAACCGGGCGATCAACGGCGCCGGCAGCATCGTCGAGGCGGTCCGGGGCCTTCACTCCGGTAACCAGGTCCCGGTCGAGGTCAGTCACGGCTCGGCGCTGGAGCAGGTCAACGTCACCCTGGCGGCGCCGCCGTCCGTGCACCCGTGAGCTTTATCTGGCCGCTGGCGCTGGTCGCGCTGATCGCGATCCCGCTGCTCACCGCGTGGTATCTGCGCCAGCAGCGCCAACGCAAGCAAGCCGCCGCGGCATTTGCAAACCCTGCCCTGACAGCCTCCTTCGCACCCCACAGACCCGGCTGGCGCCGGCACGCGCCGATGATCGTGTTCGCGGTCGCGATCGCGGCACTGATCGTGGCTGCGGCGCGGCCGCAGCGGACGGTGGCCGTGCCGCTGAACAGCGGTGCGATCATGCTCGCCAACGACGTCAGCAGCTCGATGATGGCGACCGACGTGCACCCCACCCGGCTGGCGGCGGCGCAGAGCGCGGGCGAGCGGTTCGTCAAAGGGGTGCCCACCGCGGTCAAGGTCGGCTTGATGGAGTTCGCCCGCCGGCCGGTCCTGCTGCAGTCGCCGACCGCCGATCACGCTCTGGCCCGGTCGGCGATCACGCAGCTTCACCCCGGGGGAGGCGGCACCGCCGTCGGCCAGACGCTTCAGATCGCCCTGCGCGTGCTCACCAACCTCCGCCAGAACGGAAAGCGGCCGCCCGGCGCGATCGTGCTCCTGTCCGACGGCGCCTCGAACGTCGGGATCAACCCCGTGCAAGTGGCCCAGCTGGCCAAGAAGCAGCACGTGCCGATCTACACGATCGCCCTGGGCACGCCGAACGGGACGATCCCGATCACCCGTAAGGGCAAGACGGTCAGCGCGCCGGTGCCGGTGAGCTCACAGGAGCTCGGCCAGATCGCCACTCAGTCCGGGGGGCGCGCGTTCACCGCCGCCGACAGCGCCAAAGCCAGTTCCGTCTACGCCCACCTGGCCGCCGCACTCGGCCACAAACACGTCAAGCAGGAGATCACCTCGAGCTTCGCGGCCGGCGGGTTGGTGCTGCTGCTGATCGGCGGTGTCCTGTCCCTGTTCTGGTTCGCCCGCCTCGTCTAGCCACCCTCTTACACGACCGCCCCACGCAAAAGCCCCAGAAACTGAAACCAGGAGACACGATGACCGACATGGAGAGCATCAACCGGCAGCGCGGCGAGGCCCGCGAGGCCCTGCAGGAGGCGCTGTATGAGATCAAGCGGGTGATCGTCGGCCAGGACGCGATGCTGGAGCGCCTTCTGGTCAGCCTGCTGGCGGGGGGCCACGTGCTCCTGGAGGGCGTTCCCGGCCTGGACAAGACGCTGACCGTCAAGACGCTGGCGGCGGTCCTGGGCGGCTCCTACAGCCGGATCCAGTTCACCCCGGACCTGGGGCCCGCCGACCTCATCGGTACGCGCGTGTGGCGACCGGACACCGGCGGCTTCGACACCGAGCTCGGTCCGGTGTTCCACAACTTCCTGCTCGCCGACGAGATCAACCGCGCCCCGGCCAAGGTCCAGTCGGCGCTGCTGGAGGTCATGCAGGAGCAGCAGGTGACGATCGGCGGGACCACTTACGAGGTGCCGCTGCCGTTCATCGTGATGGCGACGCAGAACCCGATCGAGTCAGAGGGCACCTACCCGCTGCCGGAGGCCCAGATCGACCGCTTCCTGATGAAGATCCTCGTCGACTACCCCACGATCGGCGAGGAGGCCGCAGTCGTGGGGCGCAGTCTGCGTGATCCCGTCGACGTGCGCGAATGCCTGGCCCTGCCTGACCTCCACAGCCACGCCCAGGCCGCCCAGACCGTGGCCGTCGACCGCGCGGTGGTCGGCTACGCGGTCGCGCTCGCCGACGCCACCCGGCATCCGGCAAACCACGACCTCAAGGACATGGAGGACCTGATCGAGTTCGGCGCCAGCCCCCGCGGCCCCATCGGCCTGGTCGGAGCGGCGCGAGCGCTGGCGCTGCTGCGCGGCCGCGGCCATGTGGAGCCGGAGGACATCCGCGATCTGGCGCCCGATGTCCTCAGGCACCGGATCGTGCTGTCCTACGACGCGCTGAGCGACGGCGTGACGGTCGACGAGCTGCTGGAGCGGGTGCTCGCCACCGTCGACGAGCCGGGCGCCAAGCGCCTGATCCGGGCCGACACCCACGAAACCGGCAGCGACTGGCTGAGGAGCGCGTGACCGAGACGGTTCTGCAACCCCCGGCCGCGCGTCAGGGTCCGGGACCGCTGGCGGCGCCGCTGGTCGATGCGCTGGACCTCGCCGTCACCCGGCTGGTCACGCGGACCCTGCCGGGAGATCGGCGCGCCGCGGGGGTGGGGCTCGGGACCGAGCTGGCGCAGCTGCGCCCGTACGAGGCCGGCGACGACGTGCGCCACATCGACGCCTCCGCGACGGCCCGCACCGGCACTCCGCACGTTCGCCTGCACGTTCCCGAGCGGGCCCTGACGACTTGGATCGTGCTCGATCTATCTCCCTCGATGGCGTTCGGGACGGCGCAGCGGCTGAAGGCCGACGTCGCGGAGGGGGCGGCCATGGTGTTCGGACGGCTGGGCGTTCGGCGAGCCGGCAGCGTCGGGCTGATCGCCTTCGGAGCCGGCGAGCCCCATGTGCTCCCACCGCGGGGGTCAAAGCCGGGGATGGTGGCGCTGCGGCGTTTTCTGGCCGAGGGGGTCGCCCCCGACGGTCGCCAGGACCCCGAGGCGCTCTCCGACGCGCTACGGCGAGCGGGACGGCTCGCCGGCCAGCCCGGCCTGGTGGTGGTCATATCCGACTTCCGCGATCAGCACGCCTGGGAGCGGCCGCTGGGATCACTGCGGGTTCGCCACTCGGTGCTGGCGGTGGAGATCTTCGACCCCCGCGAGTCGGAACTGCCCGAGGTCGGATACCTGGCGCTGGTCGATCCCGAGACTGGGGCGCGGGTGGAGGTCAACACCTCGCGCCGGCGCGTCCGTGAGCGCTTCGCCGCGCTCGAGCGCCAGCGCCGCGAGGTTGTGGCCAGCGAGCTGCGCCGGCTGCGGGTGCACCACAGCACCCTGTCCACCGACGAGGACTGGCTCGTGGAGCTGGGGCGGCGAATGCGATGAGCTTCGCCTCGCCGACGGGCTTGCTGGCGCTGGCCGTGGTCCCGGCTGCACTGGCCGCCTACCTCTACATGCGCCGCCGCACGAGGCGCTATGCGGTCCGGTTCCCCGCGGTCTCGACGCTGCGGGAGGCCGCCGCCGTCTCGCCGGCCTGGGAGCGCCATCTCCCGGCCGCGCTGGCCCTGGCCGCCCTGGCCGCGCTGGCCCTGGCGCTGGCCCGGCCGCACGTCACCTACCACGCGTCGGTCGGCGAGGCGTCGATGATGCTGGTCACCGACCACTCCGGATCGATGGCCGCAGACGACGTGCAGCCGGACCGGCTGAGCGCCGCGGTGAACGCCGCCAACACGTTCATCGACCAGCTGCCGAGCTCGGTCCGGGTGGGCGCGGTCGCGTTCTCGAGCTCCGCAGACGCGGTCCAGGGGCCGGTCACCAACCACACCGCGGCGCGGGCGATCATCAACTCGCAGTCGCCGGGCGGCGGCACTGACACCGGCGACGCCCTGCAGCTCGCGCTGCAACTGCTGCGCGGCGGGGTGTCCAACCACCCGCCCTCGGCGATCGTGCTGCTGTCAGACGGGGCGGCCAACGCCGGGCCCAACCCGGTCACCGTCGGGCGTGTGGCGAAACGGGACCGGATCCCGATCTACACCGTCGCGCTCGGGACGCCGCAGGGGGTGCTGGCCAACCCCGACCCCTTCGGCGCACCGGTGCCGGTCCCGCCCGATCCCCAGCTGATGCGTCAGATAGCGCAAGTCTCTGGCGCGCGCGCCTTCAACGCCAAGAGCGCCGGCGAGCTCAGCTCGATCTACAAGCAGCTCGGCAGCCAGCTGGGCACGGTCACGCGCAAGCGGGAGATCACGGCGGTGTTCGCGATCGCCGGCGTGATCCTGCTGATCGGCGCGGTGGCGGGATCGGTGCGGCTGTCCGGGCGCGTGGTCTGAGAAGTCACGCTTTCGCTGCCAAGTTGACTCGGTAGCGACACGAACGCGTCTTGTTCGGTCACGGGCAGGAGCGGATGCTCTGGGCATGCTGGCCGCAATAATGCTTGCCTTATAATCACCGGTGCGTGCGGCCGGTCGGAGAGGAGGGACCATCGCCGCCCGGAACACCAAGAGCTAGCGGACCGTCCGGGGACAGAGGCCGCTGAACGAGAACCGAGTCGCGACCTACCGGCGGCTGATGGAGGCCGAGCTGCGCCTCGCCGAGGTGAGGCGCCGGCGGGGAGTCAGCCAGGCGACCATGGCCGAGGCGCTCGACGTCAGCCAGCCGAACATCTCACGGATCGAGCAGGAGGACGACGTCTATCTGTCAACCGTGGCCCGATATGTCGCCGCGCTCGGCGGTCATCTCGAGGTCCGGGCCGTGTTCGGCGACGAGACGATCACGCTGCTGAGTGACCCCGATGGCGTAACGGCGCCCGATGGCGCCGCCGAGCGGTGACTCGACCGCTCAGCCGAAGTTGACGCCCTGGGCCAGCGGAAGCTCGTCTGAGTAGTTGATCGTGTTGGTGGCCCGGCGCATGTAGGCGCGCCACGCGTCCGAGCCAGACTCGCGGCCGCCGCCGGTCGACTTCTCGCCGCCGAAGGCGCCGCCGATCTCGGCCCCGGAGGTGCCGATGTTGACGTTGACGATCCCGCAATCCGAGCCGTCGGCGGCCAGGAACCGCTCGGCCTCGCGCTGGTCACGGGTGAAGATGCTCGACGACAGCCCCTGGGGGACGCCGTTGTGCAGCGCCACCGCCTCGCCCAGCTCCCGATAGGTCATCACCCAGAGGATCGGGGCGAATGTCTCGCGCCGGACCAGCTCGGTCTGGCCGGGCATGCGGACCAGCGCCGGCTCGGCGTAGTAGGCATCGGCAAACCCCGTGACCTCACGGCGCCCGCCGCCGGCGATCAGCTCGCCCCCGTCGGACCGCGCCTGCTCGAGCGCCGAGACCATCCCCTCGAAGGCCCGGCCGTTGATCAGCGGCCCCACGAGCGTCCCGTCCGCGAACGGGTCGCCGATCGGCAGCCGCGCGTAGACGTCACGCAGGCCGCCCACCAGCTCGTCGACCACGTCCTCGTGGACGATCAGGCGACGCAGCGTGGTGCAGCGCTGTCCGGCGGTCCCCGCGGCTGCGAACACGATCCCCCGGGCGGCCAGCTCGAGATCGGCGGACGGCGCGACCACTGCCGCGTTGTTGCCGCCCAGCTCGAGCAGGTAGCGGCCCAGGCGAGCGGCCACCCGCGGCGCGACCTGGGCTCCCATGCGCTCGGATCCCGTCGCGGAGACCAGGGCCACGTCGGGGCTGTCGACGAGCACCCCGGCGGCCTGGGTGTCGGCGACCACCAGCTGGTGCAGGCCGGCCGGACCTCCACACTCCTCAACCGCACGGTCCAGCAGACGCGAGCAGGCCATCGAGGTCAGCGGCGTCATCGGGGAGGGCTTCCAGATCACGCTGTCGCCGCACACCAGCGCCACCGCGGTGTTCCAGGACCACACCGCGGCCGGGAAGTTGAACGCCGAGATGACCGCCACCACCCCAAGCGGGTGCCAGGTCTCCATCAAACGGTGGCTGGGCCGCTCGGAGGGCATGGTGCGGCCCTCGAGCTGGCGCGACAGCCCGAGCGCGAAGTCGCACACGTCGATCATCTCCTGAACCTCGCCGAGCGCCTCGGACGGGATCTTGCCGGCCTCGATCGTGATCAGCTCCGCGATGTCGGCCTTGTGGTCGCCCAGCAGCGCGCCGAACCGCTTGACCAGCCCGCCGCGGACCGGGGCCGGCACGGTGCGCCACTCGGTGAACGCATCGGCCGCGGCCGCGATCGCCGCCCGGACCTCGGCGGCGCCGGCGGCGGGCACTTCGAACAGCTCCTGGCCGGTGATCGGCGACCGGGCGCCGATCTGCGGCCCCGTTTGGCGATCGACGCCCAGGTGCACTCCACAGCGCTCCAGGCTCCGGCGGGCCCGGGCGCTGAGCTGGTCGGTCGCAGAGACGGAAAGGGGGCCGGCGGATGTGGTCGAGCTCATGCGGGACTCCTAGACGATGTTGTACTCAGGACGCAGCGCCGCCGCGTCGAAACGCTCGACGCTGAGCGGCGCGATGTCTACGAAGGTGGGGCGGCGCAGGACCAGGTCACGGAGGATCTCGCCGACCGCGGGTCCCTGCAGGAACCCGTGCCCCGAGAACCCGGTGGCGTAGAGAAAGCGGCTGACGGTGGCGGCCTCGCCGATGATCGCGTTGTGGTCAGGGGTCATCTCATAGAGGCCGGCCCAGCCGCCGCGGATGCCGGCCTCGGCGATGCTCGGCGCTCGCCGCTGGGCGACCTCGATCAAGTCCGGGATCCAATCGTCGGATGTCTCGACGCTGAACCCCGGCGTCTCGTTGGGATCCGACATCCCCATCAGCAGGCCGGGCCCCTCGCGGTGAAAGTAGAAGCTCGACGCGAAGTCGATCGTGAACGGCAGCTCGGCGGGCAGGCCGTCGATCGCCTCGGTGAACAGGACCTGGCGTCTGACCGGGACGACCGGAAGCGGGACGCCGGCCATCGCGCCGCAGCTGCCAGACCACGCGCCGGCGGCGCAGACCACGGTATCGGTGGCGATCGCGCCCTGATCGGTGACCACCTCGGTGATCTCAGAGCC
This sequence comes from Solirubrobacteraceae bacterium, assembly GCA_036502145.1. Taxonomy (GTDB): domain Bacteria; phylum Actinomycetota; class Thermoleophilia; order Solirubrobacterales; family Solirubrobacteraceae; genus Palsa-465. The sequence continues at coordinate 84,035 of DASXZB010000019.1, forward strand.
GCGGGTGCTGATGTCGAGGACCGAGCACCCGACGCGAATCTCGGCGCCGAGCGCCCGGGCGCCGAACGCGTAGCCCTGGACCACCGCCTCCGGGGTGGCGTGCCCGTCGCTGGGCGAGAACGCCCCGGCGAGGATGTCGTCGCCGGCCACCAGCGGGCACAGCTCTCGCACCTCGCGCGCCGACAACATCCGCGAATCGACCCCGTGCTGGTGCTGCAGCGACACGCTGCGCTCGAACGCCTCGACGTCGGCCTCGGTGGAGAGCACGAACAGGTAGCCGACCTGCTTGAGGTCGATCTCCCAGCCGGGGCGGCGGGCGAAGTCCGCAAACGCGGCCAGGCTGCGCCGGGCGATCTGAATGTTCAGGACATCGGAGAACTGCGCTCGCACCCCGCCGGCGGCGCGCCGAGTGGAGCCGCTGCCGAGCTCTGCCCGCTCCACGAGCACGACATCGACCCCGGCCTCAGCGAGGTGGAAGGCGGCGCTCGTGCCGATCACCCCGCCGCCGATGACGACGGCGTCCGCGGAGTGAGGAAGCGGCGAGGGCCGACGCGGCATGGGAGTGATCGTAGATCCCGAGGCCTACACGTCGCTGCGCACGATCCATTCGGCCAGGAATGGCTCGGCGATTCGGTAGCCCCGACCGTGGCGCTCGACCAGTTCGTCTCGGACCAGTACCTCGAGCGCCTTCTGGACGGTCGAGGTCCCGGGGAGGTTGTGGCGGCGGCGGTAGCCGGCGGCCAGGGGAGGCTGGCCGGGTTCTCTGGCCAGCGCCTCCACGGTGACCCGCTGCGCCCGCGAGGCGCCTTCCCAGATCCGCAGGAAGTGGGCGTTCTCGGAATGCAGGACTCGGGTCAGGGCTTCGTCGAGCTGTGCCTCTGTGGCCGTGGTGTCCGCGGCGGTGACCTCCCAGAGGGCGTAGGCGAGCTCCTGGGTCCCGTAGGGGTGGGCATGGGTCATCTCCAGCACGGCGGCGATCACCGACTCCTCGACCCCGCGCGAGGTCTGCTCGAACTGAGCCCGGAGGAACCTCGCGAACTGCGCCGGCGGGATGACGTCGAGCTCCATCCGCTTGGCGCTGCGCCAGAACGGCTCGTTCTCGTCGTTGAAGATCTGCTCCATCATGTGGCGCTTGCTGCCGAGGTAGACGTGGGACACCTCGGGCTGCTCCTGGAACACCGAACGCATCAGCGGCAGCAGGTTGCGGTCGATCCTGACGATCTCCTGGAACTCGTCGAAGACCAGAGCGACCTGGCGCCCGCGGTCGGCCCCTAGGGCGGCGGGCAGCCGGAGCAGGTGCTCGATGGTCGCGTCGATGTCATCCGAGTCGTGTCCGGCCTGGAAGGTGAAGCCCACCGAGCCATCGACGTTCAGCGTCATCACCGGGGCCACCCGCAGACCCCGGAACACGCCGGTGGCGCGGTCTCTGGCTCTGAGCAGACCCGACGCGATGTCTTCGTAGATGGACCCCGCGAGCTTTGCCGCCAGCCGCTCCTTGGTCGGCGTCTTCATCAGGTCGACCTGAGCGACCAGCACCTGGCGTCGGCCGATCAGCTCCTGGACGGCCCGCCACAGCAGCGAGGACTTCCCGTACCGGCGCGGGGCGAACACCACGACGTTCTGGCCGTTGCGCATGTCGGACTTGAGCTCCTTGAGCTCGGACTGGCGATTGGTGAAGGCTTCGTCCAGGGCGAGATCGCCGTAGCGAAACGGATTGGTGGTGGGCTTGGTACGACCGGGCATTTTTTTAGTTATGCCAGATGGCGTTACGCTGAGCAGCATAACGGTGTTGGCCAGGGGCTCGCCGTGGGCTGCGGCGTCGCAACACCGCGGCGTTTGTGGGCACGAGGTGATTACGCCATACAGCGTAACGCGACTTGGCGTAATGCACGGCACGGTTGGCGGCGAGCCGAGCTGCCCCGAAAGTACAGTCCCAACAGCGGAGGAAGCCGCTTCGGTTTGCGACAAACCCGGACACTCGCGCCGGATTTGTCGCCAACCGCTCGCCAGAGGCGCGGCTGGTGACAAAGCCGAGCCGCGGTGGCGGCTTTGTCGCAAACGTGCCGGCGCGAGGCCCGGCCGGGGCGGTCCTCTTGGCGCTAGGCGCTACGCGCTACGCGCTAGGCGCCGACCCTGGCGGCGTTCTCGACAATCGCCTCGATGACCTGTGGCCACACCTGGCGGGGGAGGTCGTGCCCCATCCCCGGGACGATGACCAGCCTGGCGCCGGGGATCGCCGCCGCGGTGGCCCGGCCTCCGGAGACGTTGACCAGCGGATCGCTGTCGCCGTGGATCACGGTGGTGGGAACGTTCACGTTCCCAAGCCACGCCGTCCGGTCCGGCGCCGTGACGATCGCCGCCATCTGGCGCGCGCTGCCGGCGGGGTGGATGCCGCGATCGAAGCACCGGCCGGCTCGGTCTCGCTTGCCCGGCTCGTCGAAGTCGAGCTGGCGCGAGCCGATCGCCCGATAGGTCTCGAGGTGGGACTCGATGTATCGCTCGCGGTCGCGCGGGGACTTGCGCAGCAGGCGCAGCGCCACCCTGGGGCGGGCCTGACCGACGCGGCGGTTGCCGGTGGTCGACATGATCGAGACCAGCGACAGGACCCGCTCGGGGTGCCTGATGGCGAGCAGCTGGGCGATCATTCCGCCCATCGAGACGCCGACCACGTGCGCCGCGCTCACCCCGAGGTGGTCCAGCAGCCCGACGGCGTCGGCGGCCATCTCATCCAGCGAGTAGGCGGCGCCACGAGGGTCGCGGACCAGCAGCTGCCACTGCTTGGGAACCGGCGCTTCACGCAGGATCGTGGAGCGGCCGACGTCGCGGTTGTCAAACCGGGTCACCCAGAAGCCCTCCGCGGCCAGCCGTTCGCAGAACTCGTCGTCCCACAGGATCATCTGCGAGCCCAGGCCCATCACCAGCAGCAGCGGCGGGGCGGCGGGGTCGCCGAAAGTCTCGTAGCAGAGCCGGAGATCTCCCAGCCGGGCGATCTGCTCGCCGGATGTCGTCGCGGGCATGCGGCGGCGAAGTCTAGGCCCCGCGGGTGCCGGGCACCGTGGCGGCGCTCAGGCCCGGACCTCGGCGACCTCGGCGTCGATCGCGGATCGCGTGGCCGCCCACTGCTCTCGCACCGCTGCCACTGCTCCCTGGTCGATCGCGTCGATCGAGTCGGCGGGCCCCTCCGCCCCCTCACCCCCGCCAGCGGCAACCGCAGGAGGCGAAAGCTGCCCGGCGGCGTCGGCGAGCCGGTGAGCGCCGACCATGCGGGCGCTGTTCTTGATGCGGTGCGCGGCGGCGGCAAGCTCGGCCTGATCTGAGTCGCCGACGGCGGCGTCAATTCGTTCGAGCTCGGCGTCCACCTCGGTGACGAGATCGCGCAGCATCCCGCGCATCTCCTGACCGGGAAACAGCGCTCGCAATTCGGACAGACGTCCCTGGTCGAGCACGTCGCCATCGTCGCCGCGGGCCGGAGACAGCCAGCGGGCGAGCATCTCGTCGAGCACGTCGAGGCTGATCGGCTTGGCCATGTAGTCGTCCATGCCGGCCTGAAGGCAACGCTCGCGGTCGCCCAGCATCGCGTTGGCGGTCATGGCCACGATCGGCACGTGCTCGCCCGGCACGGCCGCCTCGCGGCGGCGGATCTCGCGCGCCGTGTCGTAGCCGTCGAGCACCGGCATGTGGACATCCATGAACACCAGGTCGAACGGCTCGGACTCGATCAGCGCCAGCGCCTGACGACCGTCGACCGCGTTGGCGGCGCTGTGGCCGCGCTTGCTCAGCATCCGCTCCACCAGCATCCAGTTCACGCCCTGATCCTCCGCGACCAGGATCCGCGCGCCCGTGCGAGGAGCCTCAGCGCGGTGCGCTCGATCCGTCCCGGGCCGATCGCCGCCGTCGGGGATCTCGACCGCCATCGCTGCGGTGATCGCGTCGAGCAGGCGCGACTGCCGGACCGGCTTTGTGAGCTGGTACTCGATCGTTTCGGGCCGCTCGTCGCCCTCGAGCTGCATCGAGGAGGTGAGCAGGATCAGGCGGGTCTGGTGCAGCGCCGGCGAAGCGCCGATGCGCCGGGCGAGCCCGAGGCCGTTCTCGCCCGGCATGTTGAAGTCCAGCAGCGCCACGTCGAACGGATCGCCCGACCGGGCCGCGCGCTCCAGCAGCGAAAGCGCCTCCACCGCCTCGCGTGCCGTCTCAGGCCGCATCCCCCACGATGCGACGTAGGCCTCGAACACGCGGCGGTTGGTCTGGTTGTCGTCGACGACCAGCACGTGCAGCCCGCGCAGCGCCGCCGCCGGCACCCTCGGCTGGGCCCGTGACTGTGCGGGCGCGAATGGGATCTCGAACCGGAACGTGCTGCCCCTGCCGGGCTCGCTGTCGGCGCCGATGATCCCTCCCATCAGGCGCGTGAGCTCGAGCGAGATCGCCAGTCCGAGTCCGGTGCCTCCGAACTCGCGCGTGGTGCCGGCCTCGGCCTGGATGAACGGCTCAAACAGCTGCTCGATCCGCTCGGGCGCGATGCCGATCCCGGTGTCGCGGACCTCGAAGCGCACCCGAACCGCCTGGTCGGACTGCTCGGCCAGGCTGACCTCGATCATCACCTCGCCCTCGGCGGTGAACTTGACCGCATTGGACAGGAGGTTGGCGATTACCTGGCCGACGCGCATCCGGTCGCCGCGGACCGCGCGCGGGACCTCGTCGTGGACGAAGGACTGCAGCTCGACCCCCTTGGACAGGGCGGTGGCGGCGACCATGTCGCAGCCGGCCTCGACGAGATCAGGCAGGTCGAAGTCCCGGCGTTCGAGCTCGAGCCGGCCCGCTTCGATCTTGGCGATATCGAGGACGTCGTTGACGACCATCATCAGGGCGTCGCTGGACGTCCTGGCCACCTCCACGTACTCACGCTGCTCGGAGGACAACTCCGTGTCCGAGAGCAGGCTCAGCATGCCGATCACTCCGTTGAGCGGAGTCCGGGTCTCGTGGCTCATGTTGGCCAGGAAGTTGGACTTCATCGCCGACGCGTCCTCGGCCGCCGCGGCCGCCTGCTCGAGCTGCTGCTGAACTCCCATCAGCTGCTCGTCGTGGTGCTGGATCGCGGTCGCCATCGCGTTGAACGACTGCCCGAGCCTGGCCACCTCTCCCTGCCCGCCTTCCGGAACCCGGGCGTCCAGCTCCCCGGCGGCCAGACGCTCGGCGGCCGCGGCCACCCGGCGCACCGGTCGCAGCACCCGCCGCAGCAGGTAGGCGCCCACCGCCGCCAGCAGCAGGATCGCCGCCCCCAGGCCCAGCGCGGCCACCAGGATCGTGCTGGAGGCGGCGTCGTTGGCGCTACGGCGCTGCTTCTCGCTGAGGGCCTGGATGCGAGCGTCGAGCTGCCTGAAGCTGCCGTGGACCGCGGCCAGCAACTGCTCGCCACGGGACGTCACCTGGCCTGCCTTTGCCTTCGCCAGCCGGGAGCCGGAACCGATCACCGGCTTGGCGAAGCCAGCGACGTAGCTGTTGATGCCGGTCGCGATCTTGGCGATGCGCCGCCGCTCGGCGGGATCGTGCGCCATGCCGCGGAGCCTGGCCAGCTCCGAGGGCAGTGCGGCCCGGTCCTTGCTGGAGGGCGCCAGGAACGCCGACTTGCCGGTGAGCAGGAAACCGCGCAGCTCGGTGTCGAGGTCGACGATCGACCGTTCGTCGGCGAACGACTCGGACAGCAGGTCGGAGGAGCGGCGGACGGTCTGGTCGGAGTCGCGGAGGTTGATCACCGAGAGCAGCAGCGCGACCAGGATCGCGCCGACAACCAGGACGGTGACGCCGAACAGCCCGACGACGAGTCCGGTCAGGCTGCGAGACCGCACGCCGGGCTACTCCAGTAGGCCACGTCTCATGCCCTCGGCAACCGCGGCCGCGCGGTCGCTCACGCCGAGCTTCTCGAACACTTTGCGCACGTGCGTCTTGACCGTCGACGAGCTGATGTAGAGCCGCGTCCCGATCTCCGGCGCCGAGAGCCCATCGGCGATCAGGCGCAGCACCTCCGACTCGCGCTCGCTCAGGACCGGGGTGTCGTTCTGCGATTGCGAGCGCACCTGGCCCATCAATCCCGACTGGACCTCAGGCGCCAGCACCGTTCCCCCGCGGGCCACTGCGGCCACCGCGTCGCAGATCTCGTTCAGGGTCGCCACCTTGGTCAGGAAGCCGGCCGCTCCCAATTGCACCGCCTCATAGACCAGCGCCCCGGAGTCGTCGGCCGACAGGATGATCACCCGCGTGGGCACCGAGTCGCGTTGCACGGCACGGAGGATGTCGATGCCGGCCAGCGAGGGGAGCTGGTTGTCCAACAGCGCCACCGACGGCGTGAGCTCGCGGATCTCGGTCAGCGCCTCGTGCCCGTCGCCGGTGACCCCGGCGAGCCTGAACTCGGGGCGCGACTGGATCGCCCGCCCCACCGCCTCCCGGAAGACCGGGTGGTCGTCGGCGACGTAGACCGTGATCCGTTCCGGCGCTCGCACCCCGGTGCAGTCTAAAGAGCCGACCGTGACCCCATCCGGCCACATCCCCCAAATGTGCAGGGGAGATCGTCCGATTGGGGTCCTGTTGTAGTCCTCGCATTCATCCGGACGACCGATGGTGGCAAGGCGGTGGTGAAGGGATCATTCTCTTCGACGCAGCAGCCAGGAGCGCACAGAACGGAATCGAGGAGTCGGACCTTCAGGGACGAAGGATCCGGCCCCAAAAACGCTCGTGTCCGCCGCGTCACAGGATGGCTAGGAAGGCCAGCTGGGTTTGCACGGAAGCAGCAAGCGCGGAAAGGAATCACGGGGTCGGAGCCTCACGGATGACAGGCTCTGGCCCCACGCGCTCCCGGCGCGGGGATAATGGCGCACGGCCGGACTGTGAGGTTGACCTGGCCCAGGCGGCCCGTAGGCCGACGGCTCGCAGCGGCCAGCTGTGCGGGAGAATCAGCCGCCCGTGCCCGATCTGATCAGCATCATCGACGCCGACAGCGATCTCGCTGACCTGCTCAGCGAGTCCGAGCGCGAGCGAGCGCGCCGGGAGGCGGTGACCCGGGTGCGCAGCATCCAGCTGGGCAAGTGGACGCCGACCGAGGCGGTGGAGTCCGAGCACCACCACCACGGTTTCCTGATCATCCACGGGCTGCTGTCGCGCGAGGTCGAGGTGCTGGGCCGCCGGTGCGTCGAGCTGCTCGGCCCCGGCGATGTGCTGCGGCCGTGGCAGTGGGACCTCGATGGGTTGCACGTCCATGCCGAGGTTGACTGGCTGGTGCTCGAGCCGACGCGTATGGCGGTCCTCAACCATCAGCTGGTGCAGAAGATGGACCCTTGGCCGCAGCTGGGGTTGGAGCTGTTTGCCCGCGGGACCCGGCGCGCCCATGCCCTGGCGGTCACGCTCGCCATCACCCACCATCCCCGAGTCGAGGATCGGGTGCTGCTCACGCTCTGGCATCTGGCTGAACGGTGGGGAAAGGTGCGACCGGGTGGCGTGGTGCTGCAGTTGCCACTGCCCCACCAGCGGCTCGCCGACCTGATCGGGGCGCACCGCCCGTCGGTGACGTCGGCGATCGGTGACCTGACCCGAGCCGGCGCGCTGAGCCGACAGGAAGACGGCGTCTGGGTCCTGAACGGCTCGCCCCCGGAGACGCTGCGCGGCCACCGGCTCGGCCCGGCACTTACCTGACGGCGCGAGCCGGGGACGCTCCGACGTGAGGATCTGAGGCGGCTGGCCGGCCTGGTGCCCAGCCCGCCGCCCGACTGCCCTGCCCGGGCGCCACGAGATGGTGGTGCTACAAGGCGGCGCCGCGACGGCCGCTGAAGAACGCGACCAGTGCCAGGATCGCGATCGCGAACAGGATCGGATGGATGATGACTCCACCGGCGATGGCGATGATCAACAGGACGATGGCTAGGACAAGAAGCATGGACACCTCCTTTGCCTTCTCGTTTTCAGTCACAGGGCTACCGCCAAACTGGGGTGTGAAAACTGAAATGCCGCAGGAGCCGTGGTACGCGCGCGGACACGTGACCGCCGCGAGATCACCGCTGCGGCCAGCGCCGCCAGCTCGGGATGGTCATCATCTCGACCATGGCGGAGTTGTACGGAGGCGTCGAGACCGGAGGGACCTGGTGCGTCTGTTCGCTGGGCTCGGGGCCGGATGACATCGCGTCCCACGTGCAGTTCGCGACCGGCCGGCCCGGGGAGACCATCGACCGGATCGTGGAGTTCTTCGAGCGCGCGCCAGCCCCCGCCGCGATCGGGATCGGTTCCTTCGGCCCGGTCGATCTCGACCCCGGGTCCCCGACCTGGGGCTATGTGACCAGCACCCCCAAACCGGGGTGGCAGCACACGCCGCTGGCCACCGTTGTCAGCGAACGCCTGGGAGTACCGGTGCGGTTTGAGACCGACGTGAACGCGGCCGCCGTCGGTGAGCACCGCTGGGGCGCGGGAAGCGACGTGGACAGCCTCTGTTACCTGACGGTGGGGACGGGCATCGGCGCCGGGCTGGTCGTGGATGGCAAGCCGATTCACGGTCTGGTGCACCCCGAGGTGGGGCACCTCCGCATACCCCGCGACATCCGGCGCGACCCGTTCGAAGGCGTCTGCCCGGCCCACGGGGACTGCTGGGAGGGGCTCGCCTCGGGCCACGCCATGGCTCAACGGTGGAGCGTCGCGCCCGAGGAGCTGCCCGCCGACCACCCCGCCTGGGCGCTGGAAGCCGACTACCTGGCACTCGGAATCCTCAGCATCGTCACCGTCGCCTCTCCGCAACGGGTGATCGCCGGCGGGGGCGTCATGGAGCACGAGGGCCTGCGGGCGATGGTCGGACAGCGGCTGCGCGAGCTGCTGGCCGGCTACCTCCAGACGCCGCTGCTCGGCGATCAGATCGACAGCTATCTGGTGGCGCCGGCGCTGGGGGATCGCGCCGGGGTGCTGGGCGCGATCGCGCTCGCGGCGAGCTCAGGGAGCGACTAGCGAAGCGTTCTGGTACCGGGCACAGCGGCAGGCCCGCTGAGCGGGCCTTGATCGCCGGCGACCGGGGGTCGGCTGGGCCCATCAGCGCGCAATTGCGACAAATCCGGACACTCGCGCCGGATTTGCCGCGAAGCGCTCGCCAGAGACGCGCCTGGTGACAAAGCCGAGCGGTGGTGGCGGGTTTGTCGCAGACGTGCCGGCTCGAGGCCCGGCCGGGCCGCTCCCTGGTCCCTGAATAGACTCGGCCAGATGGACTTCGGAATCGGATACTTCCCCACCCACGACGCCGTCGGCCCCGGGGCCTTCGCGCGCCTGATCGAAGAGCGCGGCCACGAATCGCTGTTCGTCGCCGAGCACACGCACATCCCGGCCAGCCGCGACAGCCCGTACCCCGGCGGCGGCGAGCTGCCCCGGAAGTACAGCCACTGCTATGACCCGTTCATCGCGTTGACAGCGGCCGCGGAGGCGACCTCGACGCTGCGGATCGGGACCGGCATCTGCTTGATCATCGAGCGTGACCCGATCACCACCGCCAAGGAGGTCGCATCGCTGGACCACCTCTCCGGTGGCCGGTTCGAGTTCGGAGTCGGCGCCGGCTGGAACCGCGAGGAGATGAGCAACCACGGCACCGACCCCCGCAAGCGGATGGCGCTGATGCGCGAGCGGGTCGAGGCGATGAAGGCGATCTGGACCGAGCCGGAGGCCAGCTATCAGGGCGAGTTCGTGAACTTCGAGCGGATCTGGTCGTGGCCGAAGCCCGCCCAGCGCCCCCATCCGCCGATCCTGGTGGGGGGCATGGGGCCGACCGTCATCGATCGGGTGCTCGCGTTCGGCGACGCCTGGTTTCCCAACTACGCCCCCGACGACGGGATCTTCGACCGCGCCGAGAAGCTGCGCGCCCAGGCCGATCGACCGATCGACTTGATGCTGATGGGCGTCCCACCGGATCCCGCGGCGCTGGAGCGGGCCCGCGACGCCGGCTGCCGGCGGGTCGTGCGCTGGATCCCGTCGGCGGGACGGAGCCAGGTGGAGGCGGCGCTCGAGCAATGGGAGTCGGCGATCGCCGAGCTGAACGGCGAGGCGTGACGACCGCCGCGGCACGCCCGTCGCCTGGGGTATGACCGCCGCCGGGTCGTGACCGAGGCCGAGGCCCGGGACCGCTTCGCCGCCGCCAGGGTCGCCCGGCTGGCTACGGCCGATGCGCGCGGCAGGCCGCATCTGGTGCCGATCGTCTTTGCGGTCGACGGCGAGCGCATCTACAGCGCCGTCGACGCCAAGCCCAAGCGCACCACGGCACTGCGGCGGCTGGCCAACGTCGAGGAGAACCCCGCCGTCAGCCTGCTCGCCGACCACTACGACGACGAGGCCTGGGATGCCCTGTGGTGGGTGCGCGCGGACGGCCTCGGCCGGGTGCTCGAGCCGGACCAGCCGGAGGCGCAACGGGCGGTCGCGCTGTTGAGCGAGCGCTACCCGCAGCAGCAGGCGGTGGGCGCCGTGCTGGCGGTCGACGTCGAGCGCTGGACCGGCTGGGCGGCCGGCTGAAAGACCGGGCTCCGACGGTCCCCGGTCAGGCGGGAATCAGCCCGGGCTCGTCCCGGGACTCGGCGTTGACGTCGAGATAGTCGTCGTCAGCCGTCTCGTCGACCGGCTCCCGGCCGTCGAGGCGGCGGGTGATGGGGGTCAGCACGATGGTGACGATCAGGTTGGCGAGGATCGCCAGAAACGCCGAGTACATGGTCACCTTGAACGAGCCGATCGAGAGCGGGAAGGCCGACTTGAAGCTCTGCGACGCCGCCATGATGGTTCCGGTGGCCATCCCCACCGCCCACCCGGCCAGCAGCGCCCAGCGATGAAACCAGCGCGTGTAGAGGGCCAGGAAGACGGCCGGGAGGGTCTGGATGATCCACACTCCGCCGAGCAGTTGCAAATCGATCGCGGACTTGGTGGAGACGAACAGTGCGAACACCAGCGCGCCGGCCTTGACCAGCACCGAGACCAGCTTGGCGACCGTCGCTTCCTCCCGGGCGTCGGCCTGCGGTCGCGCGTACTGCTTGTAGATGTTGCGCGTGAACAGGTTGGCGGCCGCGATGGCCATGATCGCCGCCGGCACGAGCGCCCCCACGCCGATCGCGGCGAAAGCGAACCCCTCAAACCAGGACGGGAAGTACCTGATGAACAGATCCGGCACCGTGAAGTTGGGGTTGGCCGGCTTGAGGTGGGCCGCGATCGCCATGTAGCCGAAAATCGCGATGATCCCCAGCGCGAACGAGTAGAACGTGAGCAGCGTCGCGTTGCGGCGAATGGCGTGCCCGCTGCCGGCACTGAGGGCGCCGGTGAGCGCGTGCGGGTACAGGAACAGCGCGAACGCGGAGCCCAGGGCCAGGGTGGCGTAGGTCTCGTAGGCGGCGCTCTTTCCCGGGACCAGCGCGGCCGGCGGGGTGCGCTTGGGCAGGGCGGAGCCGGCGGCGTTGAAGATGTGGCCGAAGCCGCCGAGCTTGATCGGGATGTAGATGATCGCCACGGTCACGGTGACGTAGATGGCGATGTCCTTGGCGATCGCCGTCAGCGCCGGCGCGCGCAGACCGCTCTGGTAGGTATAGGCCGCGAGCACGATGAAGGCCACGATGATCGGCCAGTCGCCCGGGATGCCCATCGCCGCGATCACCGTCTTGAGCCCTACCAGCTGAAGGCCGATGTAGGGCATCGTGGCCAGGATCCCGGTCAGCGCCACGGCCAGCGCCAGCGTGCTCGAGCCGAAGCGGCCCTGGACGAAGTCCGCCGCGGTGATGTATCCGTGGCGCTTGCACACCGCCCAGAAGCGCGGGCCGAACACGAACAGCACCGGGAACACGAGCGTGGTGTACGCAAACGCGAAGAAGCCCGCGCTGCCAGTGCTGAACATTGCGGCCGGCACGGCGATGAACGTGTAGGCGGTGTAGATGTCGCCGCCGATCAAGAACCACGTCAACCAGGTGCCGAACTTGCGTCCGGCCAGGCCCCACTCGTTCAGGTGCCCGAGATCGGCCTTGCGCCAGCGAGCGGCGGCGAACCCCACCACGGTGACAAACACGAACAGGATGCAGAAGACGACGATCGCCGCGGGGTGAACGGTGTGCTTGTCCATCGCCGCTACCTCGTGCGCCGGTACACCAGCGTGGTTATCCCGGCGGTGAGTATCAGCCACACCCCCTGGTACCAGTAGAAGAACGGAATCCCGAACAGGTGCGGCGCGTCGTGCGCATACAGCGGCGGGTAGAGCAGGGCCGCGAAGGGCAGCAGCAACAGCCAGTACCAACGCCGCGCCGAACGCGCCGGCCGCGCTGACTGCTCCACGGTGTGGCGGTCTCCCGCCTCAGCCGCCATGGCGTCGAGATTCCCATCGGCCCCGTTGCACAAACCCGGAATGTCAACGTGGTGACAGGTCCGGCGTCCTCATCATTCCCGGCTGGGGCCCGTATCCTTGCCGTGTGGCGGACAGCAACGATTCAGCTCTCGGCGAGTTCATCCGCCGCCAGCGCGAGCTCTCGGAGGTCTCGATGCGCCAGTTCGCGCAGCTGGTCGGAATTTCGAACCCTTATTTGTCTCAGATCGAGCGGGGGCTGCGGGCCCCGTCGGAGCAGGTCGTGCAGTCGATCGCCGACGCGCTGCAGGTCTCGGCCGACACCCTGTATAAGCAGGCGGGTCTCAGCACCGAGGAGGCCGAGCCGCCGGCGGTGATCGAGGCGATCCGCGACGACCCCAAGCTCTCGGCACGTCAGCGCCAATCGCTGATCGACATCTACGAGTCGTTCACCGGGACGCGGTCGGCGCGACCGCGGCGGCGCCGGGCGGCCAAGGACGGCGAGGACGTCACATGAAAGCCCCGGTGCAGACGTGGATGCTTCCATGGCTGGTTCCGGTGGCGCTGGTGGCGGCCGTGGTGCCGGTCGCGCTCGCGTCCACCCCGGTGGTGGTGATCTTCTGCATCGTGGCCGGGTATGTATTCGTGCCGGTGGCGTACTCCTTCTACCAGCGCTCGAGACCGCAGCCGCCGGATTCCGCCAAGCCGTCGAACCTCCCGAGGTTCCTCACCCGGCGGTGAGTGCGCCCCCTGCGCTGAGGAACGTCGCGCCCGGCGCTGGGGGACGTCGCCGGGCGCCGAGGAAGTCAACCGGCGGTGAGAAAGGCCGCCACCTCGCGGTCGACGGCGGGCTCGTCGGTGGGGTACAGGTGCGCGGTCTCGGGAAACTCGGCCAGCCTGGCGCCGGGGATCGCATCGGCGAGGAGCCGCCCGTTGGGCGTTGGCACCATGATGTCCTCGAGTCCGTGGACCACCAGCGTGGGCGCCCCGATCTGATCCAGGCGGTCGTGGGCGTCATGGGCGAGGCCCGCCTGCAGCTGGGCGACGTACGGCTCTGGCTCGACCGGGAAGCGCAGTCGCTGCCCAATGTCCTGGGCGATCCGTTCGCCGTGCTCGGCTCTCGTGCGGGCCGAGTAGTTGTAGGGGACCGACGCCCACACCGCCTCCTCGGCGGGCATCTCCCCGCGGCGATGAAAGAAGGCCATCGTGGCATCGGGGGCGGAGGCCGAAGACGGGCCGCCGGGCGTGGTCGCCCCCAGCACCAGCCGCTCGACGCGATCCGGGTAGCCCAGCGCGATCTCCTGGGCGATCATCCCGCCGAGCGAGATCCCGTAGATTGAGGCTCGCTCAATCCCGGCTGAGTCGAGGACGGCGATCGCGTCCGAGGCCATCCCGGCCAAGGTGTAGGGACCCGGCGGGCGGTCGCTGCGACCGACGCCGCGGTTGTCGAGCGCCAGCACCTGCAGTCCGGCCTCGGCGAGCACGGGAACGGTTCGCCACCACCCCGTGGCATCCATCCCCAGCCCCATGACGAGGAGCACGGGCGCGCCTGCGCCCGTGCTCTCGAAATGAAGCGATATGTCGCCGTTGCGTGCCGTCGGCACGCAGGGCAGGCTACGCGCTGATGAGCTCGCGCGTCGCCGAAACGCTCGCCTTGACGACGTCCTCGGTCAGGTTGGCGTGGGCGTTGACCAGGTGGCCAACGGCCTCGAACTGGGTCTGCTCGCCAAACCGGCGCTCGGCCTTGGCCAGGCCGGTGAAGTAGCGCTCGACACCGTCGAGGTAGGCGGCCGTTACCTTGCGACCGGCCTCGGTGATACGGTCGTTAGCTTCACGGACGCGCTCGGCGGCAGCGTCGATATCGGGGGTTGCAGTGCGATTGCGGTTAGTGGTGGTAGCCATTTTTAGTCTCCTGGTTTCCTTGCTTGCTGCTAGCAAGTTAGCAGACTTTCAGCTAGCGCGCAAGCTGGTTAGCTAAATGCTTGCTAAGGTGCTCGCGCCTTCATTCGGGGTATCGGCTCTCACGCCCACCACTGAAAGGAATGCAATGTCAACCAGCTGCGTGCCGTCATTTGAGGAAATCGCGTTAGCGGACGGGATCGGCGCCTGGTCGGCGGCCATCGAGGGCCTGACCGACTGGGGGACGAGCCGGTTGGGCCGCGCCACCCCGCTTGACCTGCTCGACGACTGGGTCCGCTGGTGGGGCGCGATGGCCGGCCGCGGACGGCCCAGCTGGACCTCGCCCAACCAGGTGATCTTCGAGGCTCCGGTGGCCCGCCTGCGCGACTTCTCGACCACCACCGCCAACGGCATCGTGCCCACCCTGGTGCTGCCGCCGCAGGCCGGACACGACTCCTGCATCGTTGACTACTCGCCGCAGCAGAGCCAGATGGGAGCGATTCGCGAAGCCGGGCTGGAGCGGGCCTACACACTGGACTGGATCGGCGCCACGCCGGCCACCAAGGACGCCGGAATCGAGGACTACCTCGACGTCGTCGCCCGCGCGGTGGACCACGTCGGCGGCACCGTGAACCTGATCGGCGACTGCCAGGGCGGCTGGTTGGCCGCGGTCTACGCGGCGCTGCATCCCGAGCACATCAACACGCTCACGCTGGCCGGCGCCCCGATCGACTTCCACTGCGGCGAGCCGGTCATCTACGCCGCGTTGCGGTCACTGGCTCCGGGCGGCAACCTCGCCTTCTACCGCGGGCTGGTGGCGGCGGGGGGCGGTGTGCTGCGGGGCGAGGACATGCTGGCGGGCTTCATCGCGATCAAGCCCGACAACGAGATCGGGCGCCAGATGCAGCTGCTGGCCCACATCGACGATCCGGCGCACGTGGAGCGTTACCGCGAGTTCGAGGACTGGTTCAAGCACACCCAGGCGATCCCCGGGGCGTTCTATCTGTGGATCGTGGAGCACCTGTTCCGCGACAACGAGCTGATCGCGGGCGAGCTCACGATCCGCGGGCAGACGGTGGACCTGGGCCGGATCAGGTGTCCTCTGTATCTGCTCGCCGGAGCCGGCGATCACATCACCCCGGCCGATCAGGTGTTCGCGGTCGCCGACTACGCCAGCACCTCGGCAGAGGATGTGACGCGCGCCACCACCTCAGGCGGGCACCTGGGGCTGTTCATGGGCCGCGAGGCGCTGAGCGAGCACTGGCCCCCGCTGCTGAGCGCGGTGCGGGCGCGTTCAGGCTGATCGCCATCGCAGCGCCCCGCTCGCCGGGCTCCCAGACGTCCAGAAAACGCCGCTGTTCAGGCGTTTGTGGCGTTTGCCCCCGGGGCAGCCTCGTAGTGAGGCAACAGAAACCCGAGGGAGAGTGAGCGTGGCCACCAAATCGAGCACCCAGCGCAGCAAGGACGGTTCGGCTCAGGAAACGATCGACCGCATCCGCGACCTCAACGAGCGGATCGTGGAGAACGCGCGCAAGGCCGGCAACACCTATCTCGACGCCTACGAGCGGGCCCTGACGTCGATCGCCGGCTACCAGGAGTCGGTCGCCAACGCGACTCCCGTCGACTGGCTGCAGAGCCTGATCGAGGCGCAGGCGAAGTTCACCCGTGAACTGGGCGGGTTTTACGCTTCGACCGCTCGGGAGGCGCTGAAGAAGAAGTAGCGTCTGGGTCTGGGAACGCATACAGCTCACCGGAGGGAGAACAGCATGGCCGACGACCGGCGCAGTAGCCCCACCGAGGACGTCCAGCGCCTGTACGAGGACGCCGAGAAGCGCACCGCACAGGCGTTCGAGGAGGTGGTGTCACGCGGCAGCTTCGGCGAGCTGCTGGCGCGGATGACCGAGAACGTGGTCGGGCTGACGAAGATCGGCACCGACGCCTTCGATCTGATCCTGCGCAACCTGCGCCTGGCCGGACGGTCCGACGTGACGCGGCTGGCGCGCCAGCTGGGGCGGACCGAGGACAAGCTCGAGCTGCTGCTCCAGGAGGTGGAGCGGCTGCAGGAGACACTCGAGGAGCCTGGACAGACGGGTCGAGGCTCCGGGCGGCGCTCGACCCCGAGCAGCCGTGGCAACCGCGGCTCCTCGTCCAACGGCCGGCAGCGAAGCAGCGGGTCCACGCGGGGCTCGCGCGCGTCGAAATGAATCCCGTCGAGCAGCTAGCCCGCACGCCGCGGGCCGCGGTCGAGTTCGCCAACATCCTGCTGACCCAGAACGATGCGGCGGTCGGCCTCAGTCCCAAGGACCCGGTCTGGACGCACCGCAAGACCACGCTGTACCGCTACCGCAGCGAGAACCGCAAGCATCAGGTGCCGGTCCTGCTGGTGTTCGCGCTGATCAACCGGCCCGACATCTTCGACCTGCGTCCCGGCAACTCGTTTGTCGAGTTCCTGCTCTCCGAAGGCTTTGACGTGTTCCTGATCGACTGGGGCTATCCCGAGGAGGAGGACTCCGAGATGGGCCTGGAGGAGTACGTCTGCGACGAGCTTCACTGGGGCATCCGGGAGGTTCTGCGAGCCTCCGGGCAGGACGAGGTGACGCTGCTGGGCTGGTGCATCGGCGGGACGCTGTCGCTGATCTACGCCGGCTGGCAGCCCGACAACGCGGTGCGCAACATGGCGCTGCTCACCACCCCCGTCGACACCCACGGATCGCTGTACGGAACCTGGGTCGCCCCGGACAGCTTCGACGTCGACTACGTGGCCGACGGTTACAAGGCGATCCCAGGCCAGGCAATCGACTGGGCCAACAAGCTGATGAAGCCGGTGACCAACTACTGGACCACCTACCGGCGCCTGTGGGAGGGAGTGCTGGCCGGGCAGGCCCGCCGCGCGGCGTTTCAGCCGATGGCCCGCTGGGTGGCCGACAACCCGCCGTTCCCGGCCCGCGCCTACCGCGACTGGATCACTTCGATGTACAAGGAGAACAGCTTGGTGCGGGGCCGGATGCGGCTGCGCCGCCGCCGCGTCGATCTTTCGAAAGTCACCCAGAGTCTGCTCGTGGTCACCGCCGGCGCCGATCACATCGCCCCGCCGCAGGGGACCAAGCCGCTGCTCGGCCTGGTCGCCAGCGAGGACGTGACCTGCATCGACCGGCCGGGCGGCCACATCGGCCTGATGGCCGGCTCCAAGGCCCGCGAGGAGATCTGGCCGGACATCGTGCAGTGGCTGGCACAGCGCTCGTAAACCACGAAGGAGGGATGAGAGATGGCAACCACCGAAGTAAGCGATCCACCACGCACTGTGGGTGGCGAGAAGCTCAAGGGGCGCGTCGCGCTCGTGACCGGCGGGACGCGGGGGATCGGCGCCGCGATCTGCCGCAGCATGGCCCATCAGGGAGCGACGATCGCCGCCGGTTACAGCCGTGACAAGCAGCGCGCCGAGTCCTTCAAGCACGAGCTGGCGCAAATGGGTGTGGACGCCAGCATCCACCAGGGCAACGTTGGCTCGGCGGATGACTGCACGCGCACCGTGTCAGAGGTGATCGACACCCATGGCCGGCTGGACATCCTTGTCAACAATGCCGGCATCACCTCCGACAAGCCGATTTTGAAAATGGGCGCTGAGGACTGGTACACGGTCCTGGCCGTCAACCTGTCCGGTGCGTTCTTCATGTCACAGGCGGCGCTCCACCACATGCTCGAGCGGGGCACCGGCCGGATCGTCAACATCTCGTCGATCGTCGGCCAGGTCGGGAACATCGGCCAGACGAACTATGCGGCCTCGAAGTCAGGGATGTTCGGATTGACCATGACCCTGGCCCGCGAGGCGGCATTCAACCTCAAGAAGGCCGACAAGCTCGACCCCAACGGCGTCGGCGTCACCGTGAACGCGGTGGCTCCTGGGTTCATCGAAACCGAGATGCTCGACTCGATCCCCGAGAAGGTGCTCGACCGGATTCGCTCTCAGATCCCGCTGGGTCGCCTGGGCCGCGTCGACGAGGTGGCCCGGGTCGTTCACTTCCTGTGCGCCGATGCGTCCTCGTACATCACCGGTCAGCTGTGGGCCGTCAACGGCGGCCAGGAGATGTGAGGCAGCCGGGGGCCTAGGCGGAGCGAGCCGGGGCGGGTCGGGCCGGCGCCGAGACGGGATGGGCCGGGGCCGAGACGGGATGGGCCGGGGCCGAGACGGGAGGGACCGGTGCCGGGACGGGGGCGGGTGCGACAGATCACCCGCCCCGTCCCGAGCCAGCAGCGGCGCGGGGTGGGGTAATTGCGAGGACCCCACCCCGCTGTTTCACCCAGGTCAGGGTGAAAGCTCCTCGAAGCGCCGAGCCCGCGTGCTGAGCGCGAACTGGGCGATCACGGCAGCCACGACCAGGAAGCCGCTGACGAGCAGGAAGGCACCGAGCACGCTCATGTGGGGAATCTGCGGGGCGATCAGCAGCACGCCGATCCCGCCACCGAGGTGACCGAGCCCGTCGACCAGGCCGAAGCCGGTGGCGCGGGCCCGGGTCGGAAAGCTCTCGGCCGACAGCGCGTAGGTCATCGGCACCCAGATGTTGAAGCCGAAGAACACCACGCCCATCCCGATGAACGCGACCAGGCTGCTGGTCCCGGCCTCGGCGACCAGCACGCTGCCGACGATCGTGATCAGCGCTCCGATCGGCAGCCACAGCTTGCGCTCCAGCCGCTCGGCGGTCTTGACCGCGACCAGCGCGCAGACCAGAAAGCCAAACGCCCCGACGGCGATGATCACCCCGGCCTCGGGCGGCGGATAGTTCAGGGAGGTCAGCAGTGAGGTCCCGCCCGCGGAGAACGCGAACACCGTCACGTAGGCGAAGAACCACACCGCCATCAGCACCAGCACGCGCTTGAGGTAGACGCGGTTGCCCAGCACGCTGGCGAACGACGCGTAGCCGCCGCCGGTCCGGACATCCACCGGAACGTCCCTGGCCGGTTCGGCCGGCGGTCCGTGGCGCGAGGCGCGCGCCTCCATATCGCGCACCACCTCATCGGCTTCGTCGAGGCGGCCCTGCCCCACCAGCCAGCGGGGCGACTCGGGGAGCCGGACGCGGAGCAGGATGGCGATCAGCGCCAGCAGCGCGCCGACCGCGTACATCCAGCGCCAGCCGTTGGTGAAGCCGGGACCGGCTTGGGCGAACGGGAGCCCGTGGGGCCAAGGCGCGGCCGGCGTGGTCAAGAACAGACCCAGCCAGATGCCGAGCAGCGCGCCCAGCGCCGAGTTGACGAAGATCACCGAGGTCCACTTGGCCCGGTCCCGGCGAGGAGCGACCTCGCCGACGTAGGTGTTGACGATCGAGAGGTCGGCTCCCACCGCCATGCCGGTCAGGATCCGCGCCAGCACGAAGTTGGTGTAGTCGGGCGCCAGCGCGTTCCACAGCGAGCCCAGGCCGGTCAGCAGCATCGTCGCCAGCAGCATGTTGCGCCGGCCGATCTTGTCCGACAGGGGACTCAGGAGCAGGGTGCCGGCCACGTACCCGGCGAGATTGAGCGCAATTGGCACCCGGATGGTGTTCAGTGCGTTCGCCGGCGTGCACCCTGGCTTGAGCGCCACGCAGCTCTGGATGAACGACACGTTGATGTCGAACACGTCGTAGAAGGTGAACAGGAACCCCAGGCCGATGATGCCCACGAACAGAAACGGCATCGCCCAGACGTCGAGGCGATCGAGTCGCGCCAGGATCGACTTGGCGTCGACCGGTTTGGAGACACGGCTCGGATCACGGACCGGAGGTCGTTGTGCAGTAGTTACCGAGACGTCAGTCATGGGGCGGCCTCCCCGTTCTTGTGGAGGATGGGTGCATTCAGCCGATCGCCCGCTCGCGGCCTTCCCATTCGCGCTCCCGGAGGACGAACTTCTGCACCTTTCCGGTCGAGGTCCGCGGCAGCTCCCCGAACTCGATCGCGGCCGGACACTTGAACTTGGCCAGGTGGTCGCGGCAGAAGGAGATCATGTCCTCCTCGCTGGAGTCCTCATCGCCCTTGAGCTCGACGAACGCCTTGGGGCGCTCGCCCCACTTCTCGTCAGGCATCGCCACCACCGCTGCCTCCAGCACCGAGGGGTGCTCGGATAGGACCTGCTCGACCTCGATGCTCGAGATGTTCTCCCCGCCGGAGATGATGATGTCCTTCGAGCGGTCGCGCAGCTCGACGTAGCCGTCGGGGTGCCACACCGCCAGGTCGCCGGAGTGAAACCAGCCGTCGCGGAACGCCTCTTCGGTCTTGTCGTCCTGGTTGTGGTAACCGGCCATGACGCTGTTGCCGCGCATCACCACCTCGCCGACCGTCTCACCGTCACGCGGAACGTCCTGGGCCTGCTCGTCGACGACCCGGACCAGGTCGGCGCCGTTGTAGGTCGTGCCCTGGCGCGAGAGGACCCGGGCCTGCTGCTCGAGGTCGAGATCGTCCCACTGCGGCTGCCAGCTGCAGCCCATCGCCGGACCGTAGGTCTCGGTCAGACCGTACAGGTGGATGGGGTGAAGGTTGAGCTCGCGCATCTTCTTGAGCAGCGCCGGTGGGGGAGGCGAGCCGCCGGTGGGCACCGTCACGTGCTGCTCGAGCTGGTGGGCCTGCTCGTGGTTGACGATGTTCATGTGAATCGTGGGCGCGCCGCTGTAGTGGGTCACCCCCTCTGACTCGAACAGTTCCCAAATGCGCCCCGGTTCCACTTTGCGCAGGCACACGTGCACTCCGCCGGCCGCGGTCACCCCCCAGGTCAGACACCAGCCGTTGCAGTGGAACATCGGCAGCGTCCACAGGTGAACCGAGTCGTAGCCGAGCTTGATCTCCAGTGCCACCCCATGGGCGCGCAGAAAGGCTCCGCGGTGGGTGTAGATCGCGCCCTTGGGACGGCCGGTGGTCCCCGAGGTGTAGTTGATCGAGATCGGCTCGGTCTCGTCCTCGAGCCAGCTCTCGGGCGCCTCCTCAGAGCCCGCGGCCAGCAGCTGCTCGTAGGGGTCGTCGTCCTCGCCGGTGTCCTCGATGACGACGGTCTCGATGTGGCCGAGGTCCAGCGGTTCGACCAGCTCCTTGAGCTCGGCGTCGACGAGCAGCGTCTTGGCGCCGGAGTCGTTGAGGATGTAGTCGATCTCCTTGGAGTTCAGGCGCGTGTTGAGCGCCACCAGCACCCCGCCGGCCAGCGGTACGCCGTAGTGCGCTTCGAGCAGAGCCGGGGAGTTGGGAGCCAGGATCGCCACTCGCTCGTGGCGCTCGAGCCCGCGGTCGCGCAGCGCGGTGGCCAGCCGGTTGCAGCGCTGCTCGAGCTCGGCGTAGTTGAGCCGGCGCTCGCCGTGGACGACGGCGGGTCGCTGTTTGAGCGTTTGGGCGTTGCGACGCAGGAAGTTGAGCGGACTCAACTCCAGTCGCGAAGGCGTTGGTTGCATCTTTCCCTCCCTCGGGTTGCCCTGCCAAGGCAGCAAGCCCGGACAGCAAGTCTCGACGACGTGCTTGTCCTTTTGGGCTACCCATAAACAACAGCCGTCGAACCCTTTTCGCACGTTTGGGCGCATTGCGAACAGCGGGGTGTTTCTGCCGGGTTGCCCGGGGTGGCGGTTGGAGGCCAGCGAGTGTTCGCCCGGGGAGCGGTGAGGGCTCCGGGGAGGGGGGAGCGGTGAGGGCCCCGGGGAGGGGGAGCGGTGAGGGCCCGGGGAGGGGGGAAGCGGTGAGGGCCCGGGCGATGGTGGTGCACAACATCCACCGACCCATGGGCTGCGGCGAGGGACGGGTGTTTGTGCATCGGATACGTGCCGAAGTCCCCAAGGTCCCGCGGGGAGCGTCGGGCGGTGGATGTTGTGCATGCGTTGGCGGTCGTCATTTGGCGATCCCCATTCAGGGCGAGCGGAATCCGACACGACCCGGCGTGTCCGGCGAGCTGTGTCGGTTGACGCTCACCCCCCGCGGCCCTCAGCGCCCACCTCCCAAGCCCCGGTGGGTCGGGCGCTGATCCCCACGCCCTTATAAGTGGGCGATCGTCAAGCCGTCAGGCCGAGAGCCCGGCCTCCCGGCGGGCCTGGTCGGCCAGCTCGGGCACGCCCTCGCCCATCTCGGCGAACCAGGGGTCGTTCTCGTTGCCCGACAGAAAGCGCTTGTAGCTCTGCTCCAGGAAGATCGCCGACTTCCAGATCGCCAGCACCCGGTACCAGCACAGATCCTCGATGCTGCGCCCGGTCAGCTGTGCGTAGCGCGAAGCCATCCACTCGCCGTCGGGGAAGCCGGGCTCCCGGGTGACCGGTTGCAGCTCGGTCATCACGTTGCCGGGGCGGTGCCGCTGGGCCAGGTGGGCGGTCAAGTAGCCGAGGTCGGCGAGCGGGTCGCCGAGCGTCGCCATCTCCCAGTCCACGATCCCCAGCAGGCGGACCGGGGCGCTCCGGGTCAGGAGCATGTTGCCCAGCCGGTAGTCACCGTGAACGATCCCCGGGGGCCCGCTGGCCGGCAGGTTGTCGGCGAGCCACCGGGTGACGCGGTCAAGCACCGGGAGCTCGCGGGTGCGGCCGGCTTCCCAGAGCTTGCCGAACAGTCGCAGCTGACGCTCCAAGTAGCCCGACGGCTTGCCGAGACCGGCCAGCGGTCCCTGGCTGGTGTCGATCGCATGCAGCGCCGCCAGGGCGCCGACCATCAGCTCCGCGATCGCGGCGCGGTGCTCGCCTGACGCCAGACCGGGCGGCGTGGCGTCGGTCAGCACGACGCCGTCCAGGTACTCCATCAGGTAGAACGGCACCCCGAGCAGTGACGGGTCGCTCCAGGTGGCCAGGATGCGAGGCACCGGGACATCGGAGTCAGCCAATCCGCCGATGATCCGGGCCTCGCGGAGCACGTCGTGGGCCGAGGGCGGCAGCGGCGGGCGAGGCGGACGTCGCAGGACGACCTGGGCGTCGCCGCGGCGCAGGCAGTAGGTGACGTTGGAGTGGCCCTCGCCGATCTGGCGGGCCTCGATCGCACCCTGACCGATTCCGTGGGCGTCGAGGAACCGCTCCAGAGGCTCGCGGATCAGCAGCGGGGGAAGCGCCAGTGCCGCCGCATCGGCCGCGGAATCGGCGATCTCGACGAGCTCGAGTCCGTCGCGGCGGTCACCGATCGAACTCAATTGGCGACCTTCCAGTGCGATGCGACGGTCAACGCCAGACCTCGTTGAATGGATGGACCAGGCCCTGAAATGGGTATGCGGGTAGGAGATGCCACAGTCATCCAGCAACGGCGCCCGCGCCTCGAAGTCCAAGGATGGCAGGTCGACGCCGCTGTGGCGGGCCACCTTCGACGCCTTCGAGCGGCCGGTCGCCGGCGCCTCGGAATCGTGGCTGCAGAGCCAGACGTTCATGGACGGTCTGGCCCTGGTCTTGAAGCTGCAGCGACGCGCCAACCGGGAGCTGCGGCGCGGCCTGGGCTTCTGGTTCGGGACCTGGAACCTGTCGACCGGCTCCGACGTGCAGCGGCTGGAGAACCAGATCGCCGGCTTGGAGCGTCAGGTGCGAGAGCTCCGACTGGAGCTGGAGCGCTCCCCCGGCCCGGGCCACGACCCCGTGCCTGGCCCGCTGCTGGCCAGCACCGCCCGGCGCCGCGCCCCCAGCCGGAACAGCCCCAACAGCCGCAACAGCCGGGACAGCCAGGACAGCCGCGAAAGCCGCGAAAGCCGCGAAAGCCGCGACAGCCGCGACAGCCGCTGATGGCACCGTCACTGCTAGAGCGCCAACTGCTGAGGTTCCAGAACGGCCTCACCTACTACGCGGGACTGAACCGGCCCCCGATCGGCCGCACCCCCCGTGACCTGGTCTGGCAGCGCGATCAGGGCAAGCTGTGGCGGTATCGCTCCCAGCAGCGCAGCGTCAGCCCGCCGGTCCTGATCGTCCACAGCCTGATCAGCAAGAGCTACATCCTCGACCTGCTGCCCGACAACAGCATGGTCGGCTTTCTGGCCGACCAGGGTCTCGACGTGTTCATGCTCGACTGGGAGCCCGCCCGGCCGGCCGATGCCGAGAACACGCTCGAGACCTACGTCGATCAGTACCTCCCCGGGGCCGTGGCGGCGACCCTTGTCGAGTCAGGCGCCGAGGAGGTGACACTGGTGGGGTACTGCTATGGCGGGGTGCTGGCCCTGCTGCTGGCGGCGACCCGACCCGACCAGCCGATCCGCAACCTGGTCACGCTCACCACTCCCTGTGACTACAGCCAGATGGGATTCATGAGCCAGATGTTCGTGGAGGGCCGGCTCGACGCCGACGACGTGATCGACGAGACGGGACTGGTGCCGGCCACGGTGCTCGATCAGGGCTTTCAGTCACTCAAGCCCACCGACCCCGTCGTCCAGCAGGTCAACGTGTGGCAGAACCTCTGGAACGACAAGTGGCTGACTGGCTTCGTGGCCATGAACCAGTGGGCCCGCGACCAGATCCCGTTCCCCGGCGCGGCGTTTCGCCAGACCGTCGACTGTCTGATCCGCGGCAACGGCCTGCTGCACGGGGTGGTTCCGTTCGGTCCCGGCGAGGCCCGCCTGGCCGACATCACGATGCCGTATCTGAACGTGTTCTGCCGGCGCGACGAGATCGTCCCGCCGCGGGCGGCCGAGCCGCTGCTGGGGCTGGTCGGATCCGAGGACGCCGACGAGATCTGCCTGGAGTCCGGTCACGTCGGACTGGTGGCGGGGCGCCAGGCCGACAAGGTCTCGCGCCCTCAGATCGCCGAGTGGATTTGCGCTCACAGCAGCCCGGCCACGAGCGCGCGCCCGGGCCGGAGCAACGGCCGCCAGCAAACGCAATCGAGATCACGTTAGGAGCCCGGTGACCGCCATCCCCCTCGCAGAGCTGCCCGAAGACATCGCCGCGCAGGTCGATCACCTCGGCGCCAAGCAGGTCAACCTCTACCGCTGCCTGGCCCACGCCCCGGACCTCCTGCGGGCCTGGATCGCGTTCGCCTGGGCGCTGCGCGGCAACAGCGCCACCTCTCGCCAGCTGCGCGAGCTGATGATCCTGCGGACCGCGACGCTGCACCACTCGCCCTACGAGTGGCACCAGCACCGGCGCATGGCGGCCGAGGCCGGCGTGACCGACTACGAGATCGCCGAGCTCGAGATGTGGCGCACCTCGAAGGCGTTCAGCCCCGAGACCCGGGCGGCGCTGGCCTTCACCGACGCGATCGTCGAGGGCAGCGTCCCCGACGAGATCAACGACGAGCTGGCCGCTCACTTCAACCTCAGCCAGCGCGTCGAGCTGACGGTGACGGCGGGGTTCTACTCGATGGTGCCGCGGGTGCTCGAGGCGCTCGGGGTGCCGATCGAGGAGGAGCAGGAGTCCGCGGCGTCGCACTGATCCGGGGCGGAGCAGGAGTCAACGGCGCGGCACTGAGCCGGAGCTCCGTGCCGAGCCCTGCCAGCGGCGAAGCTCGCGGACCGCGGCGCTGAGCAACCCCCAGGGGTTGGCCAGCGAGCCCCGGCTGACCGCCAGCGCCGCGTCGAGCATCGGCTGGTCGACCGCCGTCGACTCGTGCCAGGCCGGCGACTCGCGAGCCTCGGTCGCGCTCAGGAAGCTGTGGATCGCCGGTAGGACCCGGCTCATCCCGTCCATCAGCAGCAGGTGGCCCTCGCCCGCGGCCACGAACAGCCGTGCCCGCGGGATGTGGCGGGCCAGTAGCAGCGCGTTGGCCAGCGGCATCACCGGATCGTCGTCGCCGGCCACGACCAGCGTGTCGCAGGTCAGCTCATGGAGCCAGCCCAGGGTGCCCGGGTTGCCGATCAGCGCCATCACCTGCCACAGGTAGCCCAGCGGGGTGGGCGGGCTGAGCTGCCGGGCGTCGCCGTGGTGGCGGACGAACTCGCGATCGTCCCGCGCCCGGCCGCCCATCAGATCGCCGATCACCGTCTCGTAGTAGGGCCGCCAGTAATAGCGCAGCGGCGTCGACATCTGACCGAGCGTCCACATCGACCCGGGGACACCGCCCCACCCGGGCGTGGTGGCGGCCAGCACCAGGCGTCTGACCCGGCCCGGAGCCCGTCGGGCCAGGAACTGCGCCACCAGGCCGCCGAACGAGTAACCCAGGACGTCGACGCGGTCGTAACCGAGGCGGTCGAGCAGGCGCTCGGTGAGCTCGGTGAGCAGATCCAGGCTGAGCGGCACGTACGAAGTCGCCGAGCGGCCCGTGCCCGGCGCGTCGAAGGCGATCAGTCGCATGTCCGGCAGCGAGCGCTCCAGCGGACCCCACATGTCCATGTGGGCTCCGATCCCATTGACCAGCAGCACCGGATGGCCGTCGCCGCGCTCGCTGATGTGCAGACGGATGCCGGCCACGGTCACCGACCGCTCTCGACGCCCGGCCCGGCCGCGCGGCGGGGTCGCTGGGGGATGGCCCTCGGCGCCCGCCCGACCCTCAGCGCCCGCGCGACTCTGGGTCATCCGTCGATTCTATGTGCGCCCCCCGTCGAAAGCCTGGCATCGGTGGCGGAGTGTGGTTAGCGTTCGTGTCTACTCATGCCTCCGCAGCTCGAGAATCTGGTCGAACGCGACCAGGAACTGGCTCGATTCGATGCGCTGGTGCGAGCTGCAGCGAGCGGCAACGGCGCCTGCGCGCTGGTCCACGGAGAGGCGGGAGTCGGCAAGACGACGCTGATCAGGGCCGCGCTGCGGGGCGCCGAGGCGAGCGGGATGCACGTCCTGTGGGCGCGCGGCGGCGAGCTCGAGCGAGACTTTCCCTACGGGGTGGTGCGCCAGCTGTTCGAGGGCCCACTGATGGCCGCCGACGCTGCCGAACGGGCCAGCCTGCTGGAGGGAGCGGCCGGCCTGGCCGCCCCGGTGCTGGGGTTCGAGCCGCAGGGAATGTCGGCGACGGCGATGGACGCGCCGTTTGCCGCGGTGCACGGCCTCTACTGGCTGGCCGCCGGACTGGCCGCGACCCAGCCGCTGGTGCTGGCCATCGACGATCTCCACTGGGCCGACGCTCCCTCGTTGCGGTGGCTGTCCTACCTGGTCCGGAGGCTCGAGGGAGTGCCGCTGCTGGTGATCGCGGCCAGCCGGGCCGGTGAGCCCGATCCCACCGGGATCATCGCCGGACTCGAGCAGGAGCCGCTGGTGTCCGTGATGCGGCCGAGCTCGCTGAGTCCGGCCGGGGTCGCCGAGATCGTCACCTCCAGCAGCGCCGCCGCGATGCCCGAGTTCTGCGCCGCCTGCCACCGGATCACCGCCGGCAATCCGTTCTACCTGCGAGAGCTGCTCGACGCCGCCGCCCGGGCGGAGATCCCGCCCACCGCCGCGGGCGCCGACCGGGTCGACTCGCTGGGGCCGGCCAACGTGGCCGTCGCGGTGCTGACCCGGATGCGACAGCACGGCCCTCGCGCCGAGGCCCTGGCCAGGGCTTTGGCGGTGCTCGACGCCGATGCCTCCCTGCGTGGCGCCGCTGAGCTCGCCGGGGTGGGGAAGCCGGCCGCCGCGGCGGAGCTGATCGATCAGCTGATCAGCGCCCAGATCCTGTCCGCCGAGCGCAGCTTCCAGTTCGTGCACCCCGTCGTCCGCACCGCGGTCTACCAGGCGATCCCACCCGGCGAGCGACTGCGGCTGCACGGCGCGGCGTTCGCGCTGCTGGCCGACGACGGGGCGGCGCCGGACCGGCTGGCGCGCCACCTGCTGGTGGTCGAGCCCGGGAACGACCCACGCGTCGTGCAGACGCTGCGGGCGGCGGCGGCGCAGGCGCAGACCCGCGGCGCACCGGATCTGGCGGCCCGCTATCTGCAGCGGGCGCTGGCCGAGGCCCGCGACCCCGCCGACCGGGCGGCGATCACTCACGATCTCGGCAATGCGCTGCTGGCCGACCGCGATCCGGCGTGGTCCGAGCACCTGCGGCGGGCGACCGAGCTGGCCGACGATCCCGCCACCCGGGAGGCGTGGACACTGGAGCTGACCCGCGCGCTCGCGGTCGCCGGCCGGCCGGTCGAGGCGGCGGAGTTCGCCACCGCGGCCCTCGCCGAAGGCATCACGGATCCGGCGCTCGCCGTCCGGGTCGAGAGCGAGCTGCTCTCGATGGCCTGGCTGATGCCTTCGGCCAGCCCCGAGGGGATCGTTCGCCTCGAGCAGCTGGAGCAGACCGATGTCCCGGCCGAGCTCCAGCCGCTGGTGGTGGTCCACCGCGCGTTGCGGATCACCTCCGAGGGCGGCCCCGCCGCCGATGCCATGCGGCTCGCCGACCAGGCGATCAACGGCGGCGTGCTGCTGGAGGAGCGCTCCTCGGTTCCGTTCGTGGCCCTGGCCACCCTGATCTGGAACGACGACCTGGAACGCCCCCGTCAGCTCTGCAACGCCGCGCTGGCGCTGGCTCAGCAGATGGGCTCCCAGCACCTGATGGTCAACGGCGGGGCGTTCGGCGGGCTGGCCGCGCTGCGCGCGGGGCGGCTGGCGGAGGCGGCCGGAGCGGCCGGGCTGTCGTACCGGTTCGCCCGCGACAGCGCGATGCCCGACAGCATCGACTGGGCGTGGGCGCTGTCGACCCTGCTCGACTCGATGCGCGAGCGCGGCGAGATCGAGGCCGCCCAGGCGCTCCTGCAGGCCGCCGACGCCGAGGGCGAGCTCCCGGGTCACGTCACGTTCGTGTTCCTGCTGGAGAGCCGCGGCCGGCTGCGCTGCGCGCAGGGCCGCCTGCGCGAGGGCGCGGACGATCTGCTGGAGAGCGGGCGGCGCTGGGAGCCGTTTGGGCTGCTCAACCCCAACGTGTCGGCGTGGCGCTCGGACGCCGCCTTTGCCCTGCTGCACCTCGGCGAGCGCGACCAGGCGGTGCAGCTCGCCGACGAGGAGCTGGGCCTGGCCCGGACCGCGGGTACCGCGCGGGGGATCGGCGTCGCCTGCCGCGCCGGCGGGATCGTGCACCGCGACGACGAGCTGCTGGCCGAGGCCACCGAGGTGCTCGCCGGCTCCCCAGCCCGGCTGGAGTACGCCAAGGCGATGTGCGAGCTGGGAGCGTCGGGCCGGCGTGCCGGGCGGCGACGCGAGGTCCGCGAGCTACTGCTGGCCGCGCTCGACCTGGCCCGCCGGTGCACCGCCGCCCCGCTGTCGGAGCGGATCCGCTCGGAGCTCTCGGCGATCGGGACGCGACCCCGGCGCGACTACCTCGGCGGGGTGGGGGCATTGACGCCCGGCGAGCTGCGGATCGCGCGGATGGCGGCCGAGGGGCGCACCAACAAGGACATCGCGCAGGCGCTGTTCGTGACGCTGCGCACGGTCGAGACTCACCTGACGCACGTGTACCGAAAGCTCGACATCGAGTCGCGGGCCGCGCTGAGCGGAGCGCTGGAGGGGACCCCGGTGGCGGCATGAACAGGGCTCCGCAGGGGGACGAGAACCGCATGAACGGGTCCACGCCGCCGGACGGCGGCCAGCCGGTCAAGGTCGCTGTGCTGGGCGGCGGCGTGGGAGCGATGGTGGCGGCGTTCGAGCTCACCCGGCCCGCGCTCGGCAAGCGCTTCGAGGTCACCGTCTACCAGCCCGGCTGGCGGCTGGGGGGCAAGGGAGCGAGCGGCCGCTCCAACGTCGGCGGCGCCCAGCGGATCGAGGAGCACGGGCTCCACGTGTGGTTCGGCTTCTACGAGAACGCCTTCGCAGTGATGCGCGACGCCTATCAGGAGCTGGCCGACACCGGAAACGTCAACGGGCCGTTTGAGACGGTGTGGGACGCGTTCAAGGGCTGCGACGAGATCGTGGCCTTCGATCAGCAGGGCGCCGACTGGGTCCAGTTCGCGATCGGCGACCCGCCCAACCCCGGCCTGCCCGGCGACGGCGGAGCCCCCAAGGGGTTCTGGGAGATCGCCGAGGACCTGGCGTCCGGGCAGCTGCAGCGGTGGCAGAAGATCTTCTGGAGGCTGGTGCGGCGCAACTTCTGGCGCCCTTCGTTCTGGCTGGCGCTGGCGCGCGCCTTCCTCCACGGCCGCTCCACCGAGCGCAAGCAGTTCAAGCCGGTGGCCGACCAGCTGAGCGTCACGCATCAGGCCCATCACTACGCCAGCGGCCAGCACCTGCTGCGCCTGGCCCAGGCGCACGCACGCCAGAGCGGGCGGGTCACCCGAGGGGCCGCGGCGCAGGGCGGCCGGGTCGCCGCCGCGCCCGAGACCGGAACCGATCCGCCCGCGTACGTGGACCTGCTGACCGCGTTTCGCGATTTCGTCTGGGAGCACTTCGTCAAGCAGTGGGTGGACAAGGATCCCGAGCTGCGCTTCTTCTTCACCACCCTGGATGCGTGGGCCTCCGGCGCCGCGGGCATCGTCAACGACGGCGTGCTCGAGCACGGATGGGATGCGATCAACGATCTCGATCTGTGTGAGTGGCTGAAGCGAAACGGCGCCAGGGAGGTCACGATCGGCGCCACGCCGGAACGGCGCTCGCCGATGCTGCGCGCGATCTACGACCTGGCCTTCGCCTATCTGGACGGCGACATCCAGCAGCCCAGCGCCGCCGCCGGAACCGCGGCCAGCCTGCTGCTGCGGCTGGTGTTCGGCCACTCGGGGTCGATCCTCTACAAGATGCAGGCCGGCATGGGGGATGCCGTGTTCGGGCCCTTCTACCGGGTGCTGAGCGCGCGGGGCGTCAAGTTCGAGTTCTTCACCTCGGTCACGCGGCTGGGACTCGACCCTGACTCCGACAGCGTCAGCGAGATCGAGATCGTCGAGCAGATGAAGACGGCCAACCCGCCCGCCGAGTACAAGCCGCTGGTCTCAGACAGCGATCCCTGGTGCTGGCCCAGCGAGCCGCTCTGGGATCAGCTGGCCGACGGCAGCGGCGCCGCCAGGGCCGGACCGGGACTGCTGACCTCGCTGGAGCAGGGCGCGAATCCGCTGAACGGAGAGTCCCGGACGCTGCGTCGCGGGAGCGACTTTGACCAGGTGGTGCTGGGAATCTCGGTGGGGGCGCTGAAGCCGCTCTGCGGAGAGCTGATGGTTCGCAACGAGGCCTTCCGTAAGGCGGTCGAAACCGCCAAGACGACGCCGACCCAGGGGTTTCAGCTGTGGATGCGCAAGGCGACCCACAAGCTGGGATGGACCCACGGCGTCAATTCGGTGGCCGGCGCTTACGTCGAGCCGATGGACACCTACTGCGACATGAGCCACCTGCTCGAAACCGAAGCCTGGCCACCGGGCGCGGGGGTCCAGGGCATCGCCTACCTGTGCGGGGTGCTCAACCGGGTCGAGAACGAAACCCAGGAGGAGGCGACCGCACGGGTCAAGCTCGGGGCCAGGGAGTTCCTGTCGAAGTCGATCGGGACGCTGTGGCCCCAGGGGGTCGGACCCGACGGCGCGCTGGCCCCTGACGTGCTGGCCGGCGACAGCGCCGACCGGCGCGACGACCAGTACTACCGGGCCAACATCGCCGGCACCGAGCTCTACGTGCTGACGCCTGCCGGGACCGTCGACGACCGGATCCCGTCCGACGCCTCCGGCTTTGACAACCTAGTCCTGGCCGGAGACTGGACCAAGAACGGGATCGACGGTGGGTGCGTCGAGTCCGCCGCGGCCTCGGGGCGCCAGGCCGCCCAGAAGCTGACCGGGGCGCCGGCTCCCGTTCCCGGTGAGGACCGCTCCTGGTTGAAGGCCGGCCCGGAACCGCCGTTCGTCGAGTACGGAGCGCTCGAGACCTACCCGGGCCAGTTCCAGTGCAGCGGGGCCAGCTTCCTGGCCATGGTGCTCAAGGCCGACCACGCGAAGCTGCAGGCGCTGCTGGCGCGGGTCCTGGACGCAGCGTCCACCGATTCGGTCCGGCACCGCCCGCTCGGCAGCCACGCAGTGCTGATGATCGGTCAGATCGATCGGATCTGCTCGACCGCGCCGGAGTTCGCCACCCGTGGCTACGCCTCGGAGTGGCAGGCCGCGCTGACCGTGCCCGTGGTGTGCGAGGTCAAGGAGCACGGGATCTTCGTGCCCAGGCACCTTCGCACGTTCATGCCCTACCTGCTGGTCAACAACCCGGTCTCGCTGTGCGGGGGCCGCGAGATCTACGGCTTCGCCAAGGCCCTGGGCAGGTTCCCAGAACCGCCGCCAGGCGACTGGCGCCAGGCCGGCTTCGGGATCGAGGCGTTCGGCGGCGACTTCGGTCCCGACAAGGCGGCCGGGTGGAACGAGCTGATCAAGTTTTCGCCGATCGCCCCGGCCAACGGCGGCTCCGACGAGGAGTGGACGAGCATCGAGGAGTTTGTCCGACACCTGCTGGCCCGGGTCCGCCACTTCGTCGACGAAGACCTGCCGCGTCCGCACCTGACGCTGCCGTGGGCGGCGATCGCCCGCACTTTCGTGCACGCCCCGCCGCAGATCTGCCTTCGGCAGTTCCGTGCCTCCGACGCTCCGAACCTCGCTTCCTCCAGCCAGCTGATCGAGGCGCCGCTGGTGGTGGATCGGATCAGCGGCCGTTTGTCCAAGCGCGATTGGCGGGTGACGGTGAACGCGCTGGACAGCCATCCGATCGCCGACGACCTGGGGCTGGTCACCCAGGATGCGAGCTTCGCCTTCGAGCTGGAGATGGACTTCAAGCTGGGGTAGCCGCCGGGCGAGCCCGACCACGAGGTCGTCGCGGGGGAACTATCGTGGTCGCGACCACGATGACACCGGGCTCGCTGGTGGTCACTATGGCGGCATGACGCTTGTCGTAAACGAGACTCCGCTGGCCACCACGCCGTTCGTCGGCGCCGCGGTCCAGCGCAGGAGGGTCACGGCGCTGTCGGTCGACGTGGTCGGCTCGATGTCGCTGTGCTCGTCGATGAGCATCGAGAGCTGGTGGACGGTGATCGAGCACGTGTTCGCGATCATGTCCGAGGGGGTTCAGCGGTTCGGAGGCTGGGTGGAGAACTTCGCCGGAGATGGGGGCGTGGCGGTGTTCGCCGGGGGCAATGACCAGTCCGAGCAGGCGATCGGCGCGTGTGCAGCGGCGCTTTGGCTCCGCGACGCGATCGATAGCTATGCCGCCGAATTCGAGCGTCACTGGGGGACCGGCCTGTCGGTGCGGATCGGGGTCAACTCCGGCGACGCCGTGATCGGCGCGCTGGTGGCCCCGCCGCACCCACGGGTGGCGGCCATCGGCCACGCGGTCGGGATGGCCAAGCGGATCGAGAGCCTGGCGGCGCCGGGGAAGGTTTACCTCAGCGGGGAGACCGCCGCGCTGGCCGAGGACGCATTCGAGCTTTACGAGCTGGGGACCTTTCAGGTCCGAGGTGCCGGGGAGCCGTTGCAGCTGTTCGAGCTGCTGGGCCCGGCGGTGGCAGACCCGCGCGGGGAGCCGTTGGAGCTGGTGGCCGCGGCGTGACGCGCGCGCGTGTACCGACGCCCGCCGATTGACTAGATCTCAAGCCCGCCGGCTTCGTAGATCTCAGAGGGCGTGTCTACTCCCCGGTGGCGATGAACACGTTCTTGAGCTCGGTGTAGTGCTCGAGCGCGTGGGGGCCCAGCTCACGGCCGATGCCCGACTGCTTGAAGCCGCCAAACGGCGTTGAGACCCGCACCGAGGTGTTGGAGTTGACCGACAGCGTCCCGGCGTCGAGTGCGCGGGCGGCCCGCAGGGCGCGGGCGCCGTTGGTCGTCCAAATCGATCCCGAGAGCCCGTAGATCGTGTCGTTGGCGATCCGGATCGCCTCCTCCTCGCCATCGAACGGGATCACCGAGGCGACCGGCCCGAAGATCTCCTCGCGGGCCGCCCGGTCATCGTTGGAGACCGGACACAGCACGGTCGGCGCAAACCAGTAGCCGGCGCCTTCGGGGGCGCCGCCGCGGAAAGCGACCGGGGCCTCGCCGTTGACATAGGAGCCGACCTTCTGGCGCTGATCGGCCGAGATCAGCGGACCCATCTGCGTGGCTTCGTCCAGCGGATCGCCGACTCGCAGCGCCTTGACGGCACCCTCGAGCAGCGAGAGGAACTCATCGAGCACCGAGCGCTGAACCAGGATCCGCGATCGCGCACAGCAGTCCTGGCCCGCGTTGCCGAACACTGCCAGCGGGGCGGCTTCGGCGGCCGCCTTCAGATCGGCGTCGGCGAAGATCAGGCTGGCCGACTTTCCCCCCAGCTCCAGGGTCACACGCTTGATCGACTGCGACGCCAGCTGGCCGATCCGCCGCCCCACCGCGGTCGATCCGGTGAACGCGATCTTGGCCACGTCGGGGTGCTCGGCCAGCCGCTCGCCGACGACTCGGCCGGGACCGACGACCACGTTGAGCACGCCCTCGGGCAGGCCCGCCTCGAGCGCGATCCGTTCCAGCTCGATCGCGGTCAGCGGGGTCAGCTCCGCGGGCTTGAGGACCACCGTGTTTCCTGCCGCCAGCGCCGGGGCCACCTTCCAGGAGGCGATCGCCAGGGGGAAGTTCCAGGGCACGATCATCCCGATCACGCCGAGCGGCTCGCGGAAGGTCACGTCGACCCCGCCGGCCACCGGAATGGTGTCTCCGAGCAGCCGCTCGGGGGCCCCGGCGTAGTACTGGAAGGTGTCGGCGACCATCCCCATTTCCCCCCGGGCATCGCCGATCGGCTTACCGACGTTGCGGGACTCCAGGCGGGCCAGGTCCTCGGTCTTGGCGGCGATGGCGTCGGCGACGGCCCGCAGCTGCCTGGCGCGGTCGCCGGGCGCCATGTCGCGCCAGGCCGGGAACGCAGCCCGGGCGCGCGCCACCGCCGCGTCGGCCTCCACGGCTCCGGCCTGGGGGAGCTCGGCCAGGATCTCCTCGGTCGCCGGCTCCAGCACCTTCAATGTCGTCTCGCTGCTCGTCGCCACGACCACCCTCCGCTCAGAACGACTAATGGTTCGAAGATCGATCCTTTATCATCGACCGCCCGCCGCGTCAACCTTCTTGGCGGACCTCGACTTCCGGTAACTGTACTGCTATAAGGACCTCGACCAGGCCCAATTAGGAGAGGAACACCGGCCGTGACCGACGCACTGGTTGACAGCTCATCGACTCGGGTGCTACCGCCTGAATTCGACCGGCGCTACCCGGTGATCGTACGCGGCGAGGGCGTGTGGGCGCAGGACGCCGGAGGGCGGCGCTACCTCGACGCGATGAGCGGCGGCTCGATGGCGCTGACGCTCGGCCACGGACGCCGGGACCTGATCGAGGCCGCCCGTGCCCAGGCGCAGAAGCTGGCCTTCGTCCACAACGAGCGGCTCACCAACCCGGCCCAGGAGCAGCTGGCCCGCGAGCTGATCTCGGTGGCCCCGCCGGGACTCGACCGCGTCCATTTCGTGACCGGTGGATCCGAGGCCAACGAGTGCGCCCTACGGATGGCCCGCAGTTACCACGTCGAGCGCGGCGAGCCCAACCGCTGGCGGGTGATCTCTCCCGCCCAGGCCTACCACGGGCCGACCATGGCCACGCTGGCGCTGACCGGCCGCCCCGGCCTGCAGGGCCCGCTCACTCCGTACATCCAGCAGCAGTCCCACATCCCGCCGAGCACGTGGCGCTTTGACCCCAGCGGAGAGCAGGCCCTCCAAGCGCTGGATCGAGCGCTCGACGAGGCCGGTCCCGGAAACGTGGCCGCCTTCTTTTCCGAGGTGATCGGCGCGGCGGCGCTGCCGGCCTACATGGCGCCACAGCGCTTCTGGGAAGGGCTCGCCGAGCGCCGCGAGCGCCACGGGTTCTTGATCTGCTTCGACGAGGTGGTGACCGGGATGGGGCGCACCGGCAGCTGGTTCGCCGCCGAGAAGCTGCCCTTCACCCCCGACATCATCGCCACCGCCAAGGGCCTGGGGGCCGGCTACGCCGCGATCGGCGCGACGATCTGCCACCGGGGGGTGTACGAGGCGATCGAGTCCGGGTCGCGGCGCTTCACCCTCGGGCACACCTGGGACGGCGCGCCGCTGCCCTGCGCGGTCGGTGTGGCGGTGATCGACGCGCTGCGCCGGGAGGGGCTGGTGGAGCGGGTGGCCCAGCGCGGGCCGCGCCTGCGCCAGGAGCTGGCCGACGCGCTGGACGGGTTGGCGATGGTCCGCGAGGTGCGCGGGCACGGCTTCCTGCTCGGGGTCGAGTACGTCGACCCGCGTGACGGCAGGTCGTTCTTGCCATCCGAGCTCGGGGTCGCGGGACGGATCGACGATGTGGCCCTGGAGCACGGTCTGGTCACGCTGTCGACACAGCCCACCGGCGACGGGTACGCGGGCGATCAGAGCCTGTTCGCGCCGCCGCTTACGACCAGCGACGACGAGCTCGCGGAGATGGTGGCTCGGTTCTCGGCCGTCGTGCGCGAGGTGACTGCCGACGTCGAGCGCGAGCTGGCGGGGCGCAAGGCCGTCCCCGAGCCGGTTCCGGCCGGAGACGCGCAATGAGCCCGGCCGCGCCGCTGCGTGCGCTGGTGGTCCAGCACGAGGCGCCCACCCCGGGCGGCTACGTGATCGAGTGGCTCGGGGATCGGGGCGCCGAGCTCGACGTCCACCGGATCGACGTCGCGGAGCGGGAGATCGAGCCGACCGATTACGGCATGCTGGTGGTGCTGGGGTCGGAGTTCGCCGCCTTCGACGACTCGGTTCCGTGGCTGGGCCGCGAGAAGCAGCTCCTGTCGAGAGCTACCGAGGCCGACGTGCCGGTGCTGGGAATCTGCTTCGGGGGGCAGCTCCTGGCGCGGGTGCTGGGGGGTCGGTCGTTCCGCGGTGAGGTGGCCGAGATCGGCTGGCTGCCGGTCCGCAGCCGCGACGAGTCCGTGGTCGCCGAGGGACCATGGTTTCAGTGGCACTTCGATACCTTCACCGCGCCCCCGGGAGCCGAGCTGATCGCCGACAGCCCGGCGGGTCCCCAGGCGTTCGCGATCGGGCGCAGCCTCGGGGTGCAGTTCCATCCCGAGGTGACCACCGGCATCATGGAGTCGTGGGTGGAGGTCTATCGCCACGAGCTCGACGAGCAGGGCGTCGATCCGGACCGGTTGCTCGCGGAGACCTATCGCCGGGCGGAGCAGACGCGGAACGCGGCCTGGAGGCTGTTCGACGCCTTCCTGGATCGCGTGGCCGGCCGGCGGGAGGCCGTCGGTGGCGGTTGACGTGATCGGAGCGGCGCCGTCGGTCGAGTTCGAGCCAATCCATCAGCTGCGGGCGCACGAGTATGTGGCCGAGCAGATCCGCCGCCACATCGCGCTGCGGCTGGTCGGCCCCGGGGAGTCGCTGCCCTCCGAGCGCGAGCTGGCGGTGATCTTTGGCGTGGGCCGTCCCACGATCCAGCACGCCCTTCGGCTGCTGGAAGCCGACCACCTGGTGCAGGCTCGCCGCGGCCGCAGCGGCGGCACCTTCGTCTGCCAGCCGGCCGT
>DASXZB010000020.1:0-31706 GCA_036502145.1 Solirubrobacteraceae bacterium
GTTCTGGGAGGCGGAGCCCGAGCACCAGGACTACCTCGAGCGCTACCCCAACGGCTACACCTGCCACTTCGTTCGTCCGGGCTGGAAGCTGCCGCGGCGCGCGCAGGAAGCGGCGCACTAACCGGACGCGAGCCGCTCCAGCGGTGTGACTAGCTCCCCAACGGCGGTCCGACGCTGACCCGCCGGGCGAGCATGCTGCCTGGGGCGCCAGTCAAGTTCGGTCCGCGCGGAGTGCGCGGGCGCGGATCACGCGTCGCGCGATGTAGACGAGCAGTAGCGCGCCGAGGGCGATCACGAGGTAAGTGGTGTAGCGAGTAGCGGTGTTATAGATCGTGTTGATGTGGCTGCCGGAGAGGTAGCCGATGCTGGTCCACACGGCAACCCAGAGGGCCGCCCCGAGTGCGTTGAAGGCAAGGAACTTCGCCCAGTGGATGCCGCTGATGCCGGCGATGATCCCGTTGGCTTGGCGCAGACCCTCGATAAACCGAGCAATGACGATGATCCAGCCGCCATGCCGGTCAAAGAAGCCCGTGGCTTTGTCGATCCGCTCGGGGGTGAGGAAGATGTACCGGCCATAGCGCTGGATCAGGGGCCGGCCGCCGAAGTGCCCGATCGCGAACCCGATGTTGTCGCCGAGAACGGCGGCGAAGAATCCGAGCAGACCCACCAGGACGACGTTGAGACGCCCAGTGCCCGCATAGACCGCTCCGAGGATCAGGACGGTCTCGCCGGGAACGGGAATGCCGAAGTCCTCGATCAGCACCAGGCCCCCCACCGCCAGGTAACCGTAGTGGTCGAGCGTCGGCTCGAGGCTGTGTAAGACCCCGGGCAGGTGCTGGGGCATAGCGGCAGCGATCATCGTGCAACTCAGGCCTTGCTTCCGGCGGGCTGCCATACCGCTGAGGTGGCTGCCTCGGACTCCGCGGTTCGTGGGATGAGCGACATGGGGTCTAGTTGTTCTGGCTCCCGAATAGGGCGCTGTGACGAGGCCCCTGAGGCCGCGTCACCACCACCACGGGAACGGAAAGACCGTGCGGACCCGACGTGTGGCGCGCTTCGATGATCCGAGCATCCCCGGGGGCACCGGCCTGTGCGGTTTCTTGCGTGTGAGACATAACGTCCTCCTCGATACATAAAGGGTGTCAGTTAGCGGCCGACGTAGCTGAGACTCGCGACGACCTGGTGACGGCGCCGCCCGTCATCCTCGACGAAGCGGGCGGAAGCATCGCGTACCGCTTCCACGCGCGACGTGCACCTCGTCCTGTCCTCCAATGGGCGCGACCCGATTCCCTTCGCGTCAACCTCGATGGCGAGGCGCCGCGGGCGTCTCACGGGGTTGACGTCGATGAGCACGGCACCGGGATGCTCGGGCACGGGCGCCTTTACCAGCTCATCCGGCAATCCGGCGAGGTGCGCGACCGGACGCTTGAGATCACCTTCCTCGCCCCGCACGCCGAGGCCTATGTGTTCACGTTCGGCTAGGGCCCCAGTCGCCGGGGACCCGTGGTCCATGCTCGCATGAAGACCCGAGAAGACCACTGAACCACGGACCCAAGGAGGAGCACGATGGCAGCATCAGACCAGGGCTTGCCCGGCAACCCGGGCTCTCCTGACCTGACCGCTGTCCAGCCGGCGCGCCTGGCGGGAGACCAGACACGGACGGTGCTCGGACAGGTGATGGGACTCGTCGCCGCCAACCCTCGGCTTCACGCCGCTCGGCGAGGGGTCCGTGCTGACCGGGATCGCTGAGGGGCCCGAGGCGATTACGGAGACCACGGGTTCGTCTAGGGCTAGACGTCGGCGGCGGGGCAGCGGATCTCGGTCACCAGCCCGCCCGGCACGACCGGCGCAAGGGACCTGGTGCGCGGCGCGGAGACGATCGACCTCCGGAGCGGCATCGTCCAGGTCGGCGGAGTCCTCGATCTCCTGCGGATCGCCGACGCCGACGCCGACGCCGCGGACGGCGGACGCCGGAGCCGGGAGACGCTCGCGCTGCAGGCCGTCCTCGAGGTCGAGCGGGCTCGCGCTGCCAGCGCGCCGTGCTCATCCGGCACCGCGTCGCCTTCGTCCTGATCGGCGGCGCCGCCACGCAGTCGCACGGCGCCATCTACGACGCGCCAGCCATCGCCCTCGCGCCCGAGGTCGGCGAGCCAAACCTGGTCAGAGCCGCCGCGATGTTGGCCGAGAAACCGGACGTATTTTCCGGTTTCTCGGCCAACATGCCGATCGGCGAGCGATCACAGGCTGCTCGTCCGATCGCTGACAGGAACACTCCCTCCGTCAGCCAGTATCCCCCACCCCATTCGTCGCCGTACGTTGCCCGTTGGAGGCGCGCATTGGGCCCGGCAAAAGCTTCGTCTTTACAGGGAAAAGCGCCTCACGCAGCGGCATTCTTGATCGACCGATCGGCACCGTGCAGCGCTCTGCTCGGCATCCCGCGATCGACGCTGCTATGACCCGGCGCGTCGCGAGGAGCGGCCGGCTCGTCTCGCCGACCCTGCCCGCGCTCCGAGCCCGACGCGGGAACCCGGACCCTCGGCCCAATAGCCACAAATCGAGCACGGAAGTCGTCCGGACAGTTGCCCGCGAACAACCCCCCCTCTACGAAGCGGACGACGGGTCTCGAACCCGCGACCTTCGGCTTGGGAAGCCGACGCTCTACCAACTGAGCTACGTCCGCGAACGCCCCGAATACTAAAACCCCAAGGCGGGAGCGTCCGCGTGCCGGCAGGTCTTGACCGTCCCGCCGGAAACCGCCTGGTACTAACCTTGCTGCGGCATGCGGCGGTTCGTACTCCCCGGGCTGATCGTGGCCGCGGCGGCCGCGTTGCTCGCCCTGCTGACGTTCGGGGTTGCCAACCAGAAGACCACCTCCTCGATCGACGCCCGCGTCGCCAAGGGGACCTTCCCGGCGGCGCCGAACGCCAAGCTGGCGCTGCCGGTCCTGGGCTCTGACCGCAAGGAGAGCCTGGCCGACTTCCGGGGCAAGGTGGTCGTGCTGAACGTGTTCGCGTCGTGGTGTGACCCGTGCAAGGCCGAGGCGCCGAT
This sequence comes from Solirubrobacteraceae bacterium, assembly GCA_036502145.1. Classification (GTDB taxonomy): domain Bacteria; phylum Actinomycetota; class Thermoleophilia; order Solirubrobacterales; family Solirubrobacteraceae; genus Palsa-465. Next base: position 3,049 of record DASXZB010000020.1, read on the forward strand.
CCTCGCCGACGCCGAGCGCCAGCTTCGCAAGAGCAATGCCACGATCGTCGGTGTGACTTACCTTGACAACAGCGCCGCCTCCGAGCAGTTCGCGCGCCAGGAGCACATCCGTTACCCCATCTTGCGCGACGTGAGCGGGAACTTCGTCCGCTCGTTCGGCACCACCGGCGTGCCGGAGACGTTCGTGATCAACCGCCAGGGCAGGATCCAGGCGCTGCGGCGCTACCAGCTCAACGGCACGTGGCTGAAGCAGACGCTGCCGCACATCCTCGCGGAGCCGGCGTGACCGCCAAGGCCAGCAAGATCACGGTCCTGATCGCAGCGGTGGCGCTCGTCACCGCCCTGTCCTCCCCAGCTGCCCTCTCCCCCGCCGCGGCCGTCGCCGCCCCCGGCCGGGCGTCGCTGACCGACATCGAGAACGACGTCATGTGCGTCGCCTGCCACGAGTCGCTCGCCGTCGCCCAGTCCCCTGAGGCCTACTCCGAGCGCCAGTACATCCGCGCGCTGATCGGCCAGGGTCTGACCAAGAAGCAGATCGAGAGCCAGCTCGTGTCCCAGTACGGCCCATCGGTCCTCGGCAAGCCCCCGGCCAGCGGCTTCAACCTGGTCGTCTACGTGGTGCCCCCGCTGCTGGTGGTGGTCGGCATCGCCGTCATCGTGTTCACGATCCCCCGATGGCGCCGACGCGCCAGACAGGCGGCGTCCTCACAGCCGGCCCCGGCCCCACCGTTGGATCCGGCCGAGGCCCAAAGGCTCGACGAGGACCTGGCGCGCCAGGTTTAGGAGCCACCGCCCACGCGAGGCCCCCGGCCACGCGAGGCCCCCGGCCACGCGAGACCCCGGCACCCCGAAAGCGCCGAGGCGCACCCAGCGCCGCTACATCGAATCGGGCGCGCTGACCCCGAGCAGCGAGAGCGCCAGGGCAATCGTCTGGCGCGAGCTCTGCGACAACGCGATGCGGAATGACTCCAACGTCTGCGGCTGCGCCCCGACGACCTTGCAGTCACGGTAGAAGGCGGTGAACTCCTGGGCCAGCTCCAGCGCGTAGACCGCGATCCGGTGCGGGGCGCGCCGCTCAGCCGCCTCGGCGACCTCGTCCGGAAACGCCGCCAGCGCCTTGATCAGCGAGCGCTCGGCGGGGTGGAGCTCCTCAGACCCCCAGTCCGCCCCGGCATCCAGCGCCGACGCCACCCGCTCGGCGTCGAGCTTGCCCAGCATGGTCACGATCCGGGCATGGGCGTACTGGACGTAGTAGACCGGGTTCTCGGCGGACTCCCGCCGCGCCAGCTCCAGATCGAGGTCCACGGTCCGGTCGTGCGAGCGCTGCAGCATGAAGAACCGGGTCGCGTCGACCCCGATCTCGTCGAGCAGGTCGTCGAGCGTGATGAACTCCCCGCGGCGCTTGGACATTGCCGCGCGCTCGGAGCCCTCGATCAGGTGGACGAACTGCAGGATCGGCATCTCGAGGGCGGCATCGTCCCCGCCGAGCGCCGCGAACGCGGCCTTCATCCGCCCCACATAACCGTGATGGTCAGAGCCAACCGGCAGCAGCTGCAGGTCGAAGCCGCGCTCGCGCTTCTCCATCAGGTAGGCGACATCGGCGGCGAAGTAGGTGGGCTCCCGGTCTGACCGTTCGAGCACCCGGTCCTTGTCATCGCCGAAGCTGGTGGCGCGCAGCCACAGCGCGCCCTCGGAGCGATAGCTGTGCCCGGCCTGCTCCAACCGGGCCAGGGCGCGATCCAGATACGACGGCGAGCCCTCGTGAAGCGTGCGCTCGCTGAAGAAGCGATCGAAGTGGACGCCGTAGCGCTCCAGCGTGGCCCTGATCTGCGCCAGCAGAAGGTCCACCGCGCGCGCCGACGCTTCCGAGACCGACATCTCGGCCACGCCCGGGATCGCCTCGGCGACCTCGCGCACGTAATCGCCCTGATAGCCCCCCTCCGGCACGTCGACCTCGCGGGCCCGGGCGATGACCGACTCGCCGAGCAGCCGGATCTGGGAGCCGGCATCGTTGAAGTAGTACTCGCGCCACACCGTGTGGCCGTGATGGGCGAGGATCCGCGACAGCGCGTCGCCATAGGCGGCATGGCGCCCGCTGGCCGCGACCAGCGGCCCGGTGGGGTTGGCGGAGACGAACTCGACCAGCACCCGGAGCGGGGGATCGGCTCCCCCACAGCCGTAGGCCCTACCCGCCAACAGGATGGAGCGCAGCGCCTGGCGGTGCCAGTCCTCGGACAGGCTCAAGTTCAAAAACCCCGGTCCGGCGACCTCGTAGCCGGCCAGCTCGCCGCCCAGCGCGGCCGCCAGCGACTCACCCACGCGCGAGGCGATCTCCCGGGGCGGGGCGCCGAGCACGGGCGCCAGCAGCATCGCGACGTTGGTCGAGTAGTCGCCCTGACCCTCGCGCTTGGGCCGCTCCACGCGGATCTGGGCGGGCGGCTCGCCGTCGCCCTTGACCGCCGCCGCGGCGGTCCGGACCGCGGCGCGAAGCTCCGGAAGCGGCCCCGTCACGTGCTCGACACCGCCACCGGCTGGAACACGGCTTCCAGCCGCTCGAGCGCCTCGGGCGCGCCGATCGCCACCAGCATGTCGCCGCCTTCGATCCGCGACTGCGGCTCCGGTTGAGGCTCCAGCCGGCCGTCGGTGCGCCGGATGGCCACGATCACTGCCTCGCCGCGGGCCTCCCCAACGGTCATGCCAACGCCCGCGCACGTGGGCGCGACATCGATCTCCTCCAGCCGGTAGTCCGCGACCTGAACCGCGCCGCCGACCTGGGGGTGCAGCGCGACCCGCGCCATCTCCGAGCCCGACGTCTTGTACGGGGAGATCACCCGGTCGGCGCCGGCGCGCCGCAGCTTCTTCTCGGAATCCTCGGCGGAGGCCCGGGCAACGATCAGGATGTCCGGACGCAGCTCACGGGCGGTCAAGGCGATGAAGATGTTGTCGGCGTCCGAGTCCACGCAGGCGATAACCGCCCGCGCCCGCTCGATCCCTGCCCGCAGCAGCACCTCGTCGTCGGCGGCGTAGCTCTCGATGTAGCGCACCCCCATCGCCTCGGCGGTCTCGCGGTGGTGGGGGTCGCTGTCGATCGTCAGGTGCTCGACGCCGGCCCGGCGCAGATCGCGCGCGACCTGGCGGCCGACCCGGCCGAAGCCGCAAACGATGAAGTGGTCTGTGAAGGAGTCGATCATCCGCTGTGTCCGGCGCTCTTCGAGCAGCCCGCTGAGCTGGCCCGAGACGAAGAACTCCGCGACCGTCGCGAGCCCGTAAAACAGCGTACCTATGCCAAACAGCTCCAGAAATACGACCACCACGCGCCCCACCGTGTCGTGCGGGTCCGGGATCGCGCCGAGCGTGGTGACGGTGTCGAGCGTCCAGGCGAACGAGAACCCCACCGACGAGCCCTCCGAGAGCGAGAAGGCGACGGTCCCGATCACGATCAGAGCGATAAGCGCGACGAACAGGATGGTCAGCCGGCGAGCGAACATCCGCAGCTCGCGCCGGGTCCGGGTGCGCTGCTCGAGCTCCCGGCGGCGGCGGCCGAAATGGTCGGTGCGTTGCGGTTGGGGCATCTCGGAGGTCGGTGGTGATACTGCTGGCGGGCGAGGCTCCAGAAAGGTCAGTAGTGGTAGGGCTCGCGGGCGAGGATCTTGTGGCCGCGGTAGATCTGCTCCAGCAGCACCACCCTGGCGAGCTGGTGGGGCAGCGTGATCACGCCCAGCGACAGCCGCTGGTCGACGTGGTCGAGGTCGAGCCCGAACGGGCCCCCGATCACGAAGCAGAGGTCGCGTCCGCTGCGCCGGCGCTCCTCGAGGAAGTGCGCGAACGCGATCGAGTCTGGCTGCTCGCCGTCGCGGTCGAGCAGCGAAACAAAGGCCCGCGCGGGCAGGCGACGGGCGACGTGCTCGTCCTCTCTGACCTCGATCAACTCCAGCCGCGTATGCCCCGCGATCAGCTTCTGGTAGTGCTGTACATCGTCGGCGTACGGGGGACGCAACCTTCCCACGGCGACGACGACGATCCGCACGATGGGATACTACGGGCATATGGACGATCCCAACCCGCCAGAGCGCAGCATCAACATCCACTTTTCGCCGGAGATCATGGCCGGCGTGTACTCGAACTTCGCCAACGTCAGCCACTCCGACTACGAGTTCACGATCACCTTCGCCCGCGTCGACCACGAGGTCGAGGACGAGGAGATCCCGGGCGTCGTGGTCTCCCGGGTCAACCTGTCTCCCAAGTTCATGCGCGAGCTGATCGAAGCGATGAACGACAACTACTCCAAGTGGCAGACCCGCGAGGGGATCAAGAACCTGCCGGAGTACGGCGGCGGGGCAGCCGGCCCGGGGTCAGTGGACTCGACCGCGGACGACGAGTAGGCCCCCGGACCCGTACGTGAGAGGGCCAACCAGAGATCTGGAGCGCCGATGACGCGCTGCGGCATCCTGTTGCCGAGCTTCGACGCGGTGCGCTCGGGCGAGCCGCCGCCGGTGGTGGCGGCCGCCCGCCTGGCCGAGTCGCTCGGGTTCGACGCCGTCTGGGTGGGCGACCACCTGGCCTGCCCGGCCCCGGGCCTGGACGCCGCCGGGGTCCTGTCGGCAGCCGCCGCGGTCACCGAGCGGATCGAGCTCGGCTTCAGCGTGATGCTGCTGGGGCTGCGGCCCACTGCCTGGGCGGCCAAGCAGCTGGTGACGATCGACTCCCTGTCCGGCGGCCGGCTGCTGCTGGGCGTCGGTGTGGGCGGGGAGTTCCCGGAGGAGTTCGCGGCCGCCGGCGTCCCAGTGGCCGAGCGGGGGGCGCGGCTGAATGAGTCTCTCGAGGTGCTCGGAGACCTGCTGAACGGAAAGCCGGTCGAGCACTCCGGGCGCACCCTGCAGCTGCGGATCGGTGCGCTGGAACCGCCGATCAGCGCCATCCCTCCGGTCTACGTGGGCGGCCGTGGCGAGCCGGCGCTGGGCCGGGCGGCTCGATTCGGCGACATGTGGCTCCCGATGTGGCTCGAGCCCGAGGTGGTGGCCGAGCGCAGCGCGCGGCTGGCCGAGCTGGCCGAGGAGCACGGGCGGCCCCGGCCGGGGGTGGCCATGCTGGTAGGCCTGAACGTCGACGACGACATCGATCAGGCGCGGCGGGAGGCCGAGGCACACCTCAATGGCCAGTACCGGCTGCCGCTGAAGGTGGTGGAGCGCTGGACGCCCGTCGGCAGCGTGGAGCGGGTCGTGGAGTACCTGGAGGCGCAGCTGGCGGCCGGCGTGCAGGAGCTCGTGCTGATGCCGCTGGGCGGCCAGCCGCTGCTCCAGTACGAGCGGTTGGCCGAGGTTCGCGACCGCCTCAGCCTGACGCCGGCGACCGGGCCGGCACCCGCGCCGGCGACCGCGCCGGGGTCGAGCGCGTGAGCGCTGCCGCGCCCTACCGATATGACCCCAGCGCGTTCAGAGCGGTATTCGAGAGTCGCTTCGGCTATCTGGCGGGCGTCGAGCGCAACAGCCACCGCTTCGCCTCCCGGCCCGCCCTGCGCGATCCCGCCGGGGGCCGCCGCTGGACCTACGCCCAGCTGTGGGCCGACTGCGGCCGCCTGGCCTCGGGGCTGGCCGCCGCCGGGGTGAGCCGCGGCGACGCGATCGTCTTCTCGCTGTTCAACTGCCCCGAGTTCGTGCTGGTGTGGCTGGCCGCTCAGCGTCTCGGCGCAGTCGCCGCCCCCATCAACTTCAGGCTCTCCCATGGAGAAATCGCCTATGTGCTCGACGACAGCCGGCCGCGCGCGTTCGTCTACGACCACTCCCTCGCCGATACGGCCAATGCCGCCATGGAGCGCTCCGGCCACGATCCCGAGCTGGTGGTCGAGGTCGGCGGGCCGCCCTCATCCGAGGTGACCGGGTTCGAGCAGCTGCTCCGCGAGGGGGCCGGCCCTCCCCCCGCGCCGCCTGACACCACCATCTACGACGAGACCACCCGCCTGTACACGTCTGGCACCACCGGGATGCCGAAGGGCGTCTCGCTGAGCAGCCTGGTGGACGTCCTGTCGGCGCACGACGTGATCATGCACTTCCCGCTCTCCCCTGAGGATCGGACGCTCAACATGACGCCGTGGTTTCACCGCGGCGGCCTGTACTCAGGCGGTCCCAATCCCGTGCTGTACGCGGGCGCCGAGGCGGTGGCGCTGCGCCAGTTCGACCCCGCCACGGTGCTCGATTGGGTCCAGGAGCACCGGCTGACGTACCTGATCGGGGCGCCCACCAATCTGGCGTTGCTGTCCGCCGAGCAGAGCGAGCGACCGCGAGACCTGGGCAGCCTGCGCGGAATCGTGACCATGGGAGCGCCGCTCGATCGCGAGGCCTGCCTGCGTTACCAGGAGCTGCTGACGCCCCGGATCTTCAACGGCTACGGGACCACCGAGGCGTTCTGGAACACGTTTTTGCGACCCAGCGACCTGCCCGCGCACGCCGGCTCGGCCGGCCGGGCGTGCACCGACGACGACGTCGCGGTGGTCCGGATCTACGAGGACCGCCGCGCCGAACCCCACGATCTGGTCGCCAAGGACGGGACCGAGGTCGGCGAGGTCATCGTCCGGTCAGTCAAGTCCGGCTACGCGTACGTCAATCAGCCTGACGAGCAGGCGGCCCGCTTCCACGACGGCTGGCTGTATATCGGCGACCTGGCGACCTGGGACGAGGACGAGTACGTGACGATCGTCGGCCGCAGGGACGACATGATCATCTCCGGCGGCGAGAACGTGCACCCGACCCAGGTGGAGGCGGTCCTGTCAGAGCTTGCGGGCATCACCGACGCCGCCGTCGTGGGGGTCCCCGACGACCGCTGGGGAGAGGTGGTGGTCGCCTACGTGGTCCGCACCGATCCGGGGCTCGATGCCGCCGCCTGCGACCGGCACTGCAACGGACATCCGATGCTTGCCGCGTTCAAGCGGCCCCGTGCCTACCGCTTCGTCGATCAGCTGCCGATGACCGCCACCGGCAAGAAGCTGCACTACCAGCTTCGCGAGCAGGCGCGGCGCGAGGCCGCCGACGGACTCCTGGAAACCCCGTGATGCAGCGGGACGCACCCTTGAAGGCCCCGTGAGCGAACGGGACGGTCGCGACGATCCGGTCATCACCGGCATCGGGGCGCTGACCCCGTTGGCGCACACCGCCCCCGAGACCTGGCGGGCGATGCTCGACGGTCGGTCCGGGGTTCGCACGGTCCAGTCCTTTGACGCCTCGAGCCTGCCGGTCCGCATCGCCGGCGAGGTTCAGGGGTTCGACGCCGAGCCGCTCCTGGGCACCAAGCGCTCGCGGCGCACGGCGCGGTTCTCCCAGCTGGCGATCGCGGCGGCGCGCGAGGCGGTCGCGGACGCCGAGCTGGACGTCGCCGCCAACGCCGACGGTGTCGGGGTGCTCGTCAACAGCGCGGTGGGCGGCCTGCCGGAGACCGAGGACAACGTGCGGGCGATGTTCGACGGCGGCCCGCGCGAGGTGAGCCAGTACTGGGTCCCCGAGATGATCTCCAACATGCCGGCCTGCGAGGTAGCGATCGACCTCGGAGCCCACGGCCCGGTGTCGGCCAGCGCGCTGGCCTGCGCCAGCGGGACCTACGCGCTGCTCGACGCCAGGCGTCTGATCATGGCCGGCGAGGCCGACGTGGTGCTGGCGGGCGGGACCGACGCCGGGATCACGCCCACGATGCTCGCCGGGCTGGCCAAGATGGGACCGCTGTCCGAGCGAAACGACGAGCCCGAGCTGGCCAGCCGGCCGTTCGACCTCGACCGCGACGGGTTCGTGTTCGGCGAGGGGGCGGTGGTGCTGGTGGTCGAATCCGCCGAGCACGCACGCCGCCGCGGAGCCCCCGGCTACGGTTCGGTGGCCGGCGGGGCGCTGACCAGCGACGCCTTTCACATGAGCGCTCCCGAGCCCAGCGGGGTTCAAGCCGCCCGCTCGATCGAGCTCGCGCTGAAGCGCAGCGACACCGACCCGTCCGAGCTGGACTACATCTGCGCCCACGGCACCGGCACCCGGGCCAACGACACCGCCGAGACCCGGGCGATCAAGCTCGCGCTCGGCGAGCACGCCAGGCGGGTTCCCGCCAGCTCGCCGAAGTCGATGGTGGGGCACCTGATCGGCGCCGCCGGCGCCCTGTCGGTGATGACCTGCCTGCTGGCGATCCGCGACGGGGTGATCCCGCCGACGATCAACCTCGACACGCCCGATCCCGAGTGCGACCTGGACTACGTGCCGCTGCAGGCTCGCCAGACCGAGGTGCGGACGGCGGCGGCAAATGCGTTCGGGTTCGGGGGCCAGAACTGCGTCGTCGTGCTCAAAGCGCCCGCGACCGGCCGACGGCCCTAGATGGTTGATTCCACGGTGATTGCCGTGGAAGGGGTGGGTTTCCAGGAATAGCGAGCAGCAGGGTCGAAGTCGGCGGTGCTCGTAGTTGTCACCGTCGACCCGGGAGGGCCACGATGCTCGCCGACCTCGACCTGCTGCTCATAGCGGTGTTCTGCACCGCTGACGATCTCCTGCCCGAACGGCTCAAGAACGCCAGACGTAGCGTGACCGACGCCGAGGTCGTCACGCTGGCCGTCGCGCAGGTGCTGTTGGGAATCGACCACGACGCCCGGTTTCTGGCGATCGCGGCAAAACGGTTGGGGCACTTGTTCCCGCGGCTGCCCCATCAGCCCGGCTACTGGAAGCGCCGACAGCGGCTGGCGGACACGATCGAGTGGCTGATTGGTGTCTTTGCTAAGGACTGCCCCGGGTATCACGACAACCTGGTGCTGCTGGACTCCACCCCGGTGGAATGCGGCCGGTCGGTGGAAACGACCCGCCGCTCGGCGTTGGCTGACGCGTGCGGGTATGGGTACTGCCGCAGCCATAGCCGGTGGTTTTGGGGAATGCGCCTGCACCTGCTGGCCGCCCCCGACGGCACCCCCAGAGCCGCGATCCTCGCCCCGGCCGACCAAAAAGAACGCGACGTCGCGCTCAGGCTGTTGCCGATCGGGCTGCACGGCGGCGAGGTCATCATCGCCGACAAGGGCTACAGCGGAAAGGAACTGCACGCCACCGTGGCCACGCGCTTTGGAGCGCTGATCCTCAGACCCCGCCGCAAAGACGAACCCGGCCCACGGCCGCACCTGGCGCCCATCCGCCAATGCATCGAATCCATCTTCTGGACCCTCAAAGACCAGCTCGGGCTCGAACGCCACCACGCCCGCACCCTCCACGGCCTCAGAACACGCATCGCCACAAAGCTCCTGGCCCTGGCCGCCGGCGTCTGGCTCAACCACCACCTCGGACGGCCCACCCGCACGTTCGCGGACCTCACCACCTAGCCAACCCGCGGAATTACTCATCTAGGCGGACGCGGGCTCCTTGGTGATCGGTGCCGGCCGCCGGGGTTGCCGGCGGGTTGCCGAGACGCGGGCCGAGAGCGCGCCGGCCGCGGCGAGCGCCAGGACGACGCTCCCGAGTGTCGCCATCGTCAGCCCCGCACGCCGGCGGCTAGGCGGGCGCCGCCCGCTCGGAGAACGCGACGGCGGCGCCGATCCGCTCCGCCGTCGGCGGGTGGGTCGCCAGCATTTGCGAGACCCATCGCGGAGGCTCCAGGTCGGCCAGGTTCTGGAGCGCGATCGCGCGCTCGAAGGACACGAACGCCTCGGGCACCCCGGCCAGCTCGAGCGCGAATTGATCGGCCCGGCGCTCCACCGCCCGCGAGAGCCGGTTTCCGATCAGTCCGATCGGCCCGCTCACCAACGCCGCGGCCAGCGCCAGGGCCGGCAAGGTGGCCGGCGTGCCCCGCTGCGGCGACAGCGCCCAGCTGAACTGCTGCACGGCCAGCCCCAGGGCGGGCGCGGCGATCGCGACGTAGGCGACGTTGCGGAGCACGTCGCGGTGGCGCACGTGGGCGAGCTCGTGGGCCACCACCAGCCGCACCTCGTCGCGGCTGTAGCGGTCAAGCATGGTGTCGAACAGCACCACTCGCTTGGTCGGCCCCAGCCCGGTCACGTAGGCGTTGGCGGCGGTGGTGCGGCGGCTGGCGTCGACCGAGTAGACCCCGCCCACCTTGACGCCGGCGGCAGCGGCCAGCTCCAGGACGTCCGAGCGCGTCTCGCCTTCGGGCAGCGGGGTGAAGTCGTTGAACAGCGGATCCAGCACGACCGGCGCCAGCGCCGCCAGCAACGCCCCGAAGACCACCGAGCTGCCGGCCGCGGGCGCCCACCAGTAGCGGGGATAGCGCCGGGTCGCCGCCACCACGCCGGCCCCGGCAGCGGCGGCCAGCGCGGTGCCGATCGCGCTCGCCTTGGCCAGGTCTGCGGCCCAGGCCGGCCAGGACTGGGTATCGAGGCCGGCGGTGATCGCGCGGCGGCGTGACACCGCCGCCAGCGGGAGCGGCGGTGCCGAGAGACCCACCGACAGCAGCGCGCCGACCGCAGCGCCGCCGGCCACGGGCCGCGTCCAGGAGCGGGCGATCACCGCCGGCGGGCGCCGGATCACCAGCGACAGCGAGGCCAGCTCGACCGCGGCACGCGCCATCCCCAGCGCCATCTGGGGCCGGGCAAAGCTCCGACCCCGCTCGATCTCCTCGTCGCTGAAGTAGCTGCGCAGGTCCACCGGCACGGGCTCGATCGGCCGCGAGCGCGGGGTCAGCAGCCGGCGGGCGCCCTCGGCGACGGCGGCGGCCAGCAGCAGCGTCGGCAGTGCCCGGTGGCGCGAAGAGGCTCTCACCAGCGAGACTGTAGAGATGCACGTAGCGATCGTGTCCGATGTTCACGGCAACCGGCAGGCGTTCGAGGCGGTCCTCGACGCGATCGCCGATTCGGGCTGCGAGGAGCTCTGGTGCCTGGGCGACCTGGTCGGCTACGGGGCCGAGCCCGACGCCTGCGTGGCGCTGGCCCGCGACCACGCCGCCATCTGCCTCGCCGGCAACCACGATCTGGGGGTCCGGGGCACGTTGCCGCTCGAGGAGTTCTCCCGGGGGGCGGCGCTGGCGGCCAGCTGGACCAGGAACGAGATCGATTCCGAGACCCGCGCCTATCTGGATCGGCTCGAGCCCTCCAACGTCGACGAGTCGGTGGCCATGTACCACGCCAGCCCCCGGGATCCGGTCTGGGAGTACGTGCTCTCTCCGCTGCAGGCCGAGCTGTGCCTGGATGTCCAGGCACACCGTGTTTCGCTGATCGGTCATTCCCATGTGGCGCTGTCGTTCTCACGCTTTCCCGGGTCGGCGGCCTCAGGCCAGACCCGGGCCGCCGATGAGGAGCTCGAGCTCGACGAGGGCGAGTGGCTGGTCAACCCCGGCAGCGTCGGGCAGCCGCGTGACGGCGACCCCCGAGCGGCCTGGCTGGAGCTCGATACCGGTGCCTGGCGTGCCACCTACCGGCGGATCGAGTACGACATCGCCGGCGCCGCGGCCGCGATCCGGGCCGCCCGTCTACCGGATTCGCTCGCCGAACGCCTGCTCTACGGCCAGTGAGCGAGTGTGAGCGCTCTAACCCCAACGCAACCGCAACAGCCTCTAAAGTCAGGCGCCGGATGGGCAACGGCTCCCGAGCATTCCTGGCCGGCGGCCTCGGTTTCGCGGTCTCGTTTCTTGTCGCCTGCGGCGGCGGTAACGGGCTGCTCACCAGCGACCAGGCCAGCAACTTGAGCAATCAGCTCTCCTCGGTTTCCGCCGCCGTTCAGTCGGGCGACTGTGGCGCCGCGGCCAGTGCCGCGCGCTCGTTCAATAACCAGGTTGCCGATCTGCCCTCGACGATCAGCACCACCCTGGTGCAGAACCTCGGTCAGGGCGCCGCCACCGTCGGCGAGCTGGCCACCAGGGACTGCCGGAACGCAAGCACCAGCTCGTCGACCAGCAGCTCCACCCCGACCACCACCAGCACCACCACCAGCACGTCGACGTCGACCACCTCCACCAACCCGACCACGGCCACCAACCCCACCAGTTCAACCAGCACCTCCACCAGCACCACCGAAACTAATCCGACCGCGCCGAGTACTAGTTCTACATCCTCCAATGGCGGTGCCGGTTTCGGTGCAACTGGCACGGGCGGCAACGGAAACGGGCAATGACAGGCACGACTACGATCGCCGGCAGATACCGGATCGAGAGCCGCCTCGGCGTCGGCGGGATGTCCACGGTTCACCTCGCCTTCGACAGCCGCCTGGAGCGCTACGTCGCGATCAAGCTGCTCGCCGAGCACCTGGCCGACGACCCCACCTTCGTTTCACGGTTCCGGCGCGAGGCGCTGGCCGCCGCCCGGCTGGTGCATCCCAACATCGTCCAGGTGTTCGATTTCGGCTTCGACCAGGGCCACCACCAGCATTTCATCGTGATGGAGCACGTATCCGGCCAGTCCTGCGCCGAGCTGCTGCGAGACCGCGGCCATCTCGGCGTGGGCGGAACGGTCGGGATCGTCACCCAGGCCTGCCGCGGCCTCGAGTACGCCCACCGCAACGGCGTCGTGCACCGTGACGTCAAGCCCGGCAACCTGCTCGTCTCCGAGAACGAGGTGGTCAAGCTGGCCGACTTCGGCATTGCCCGGGCCACCGACCAATCCAGCATCACCCAGGTCGGCTCGGTCCTGGGCACGGCCGCCTATCTGTCTCCGGAGCAGGCGCGCGGCGACGAGGCCGGTCCGCGGGCCGATCTCTACTCGCTGGGCGTGGTCACCTACCAGCTGATCTCGGGCCGGCTCCCCTACGAGGCCAGCTCGCTGTCGGAACTGGCGCTCAAGCAGCAGCGGGAGTCGCCGATCCCGCTCGACGAACTGAACCCCGAAGTTCCGCACGCCCTCGCTCAGGCGGTGGCGATGGCACTCGCGATCGACCAGCGGGCCCGGCCCTCCGACGCACTCGAGCTGGCAGAAGCGCTCAGCGACGGGGCGCGCGGGATCTCCCCGCCCGGCGCGGCCGACCCCGACTTCGCCACCAGCGCGTCGACGCAGCTGCTCGACGAGGACCGGGCTCCGACCGCCGCGACCCAGTTGGCGCCCCGCACGCCGCCGCCGCGGACCGCGCAGACCCGCGCCGCGGGCCGCCAGGCCGAGGCACGACGGGCGCCGCGGCGTGCCGAGCCGGCCTACAGCCGCCGCGCCGCCGCGCCGGAGCGCCGGCGCCGCAGCGGCCGCGGGTTCAGGCGGCTGATGGGGTTGCTGGCCCTGCTGGCGGTGTTCGCGCTGGTCGTGATCGCCGCCGTGGTCATCGCCAACAGCACGTCGAACACGGTCGTGCACTACAAGAAGGTCGTCGCCCAGGACGCCCAGTCGGCGATCTCTCAGGTCGAGGACCTGGTCAACAAGTACACGAAGTAGCCCCCGGCGCGACTCCGGCCAGGAGTGCCGCCGCCACCTCGGGCAGACGACGCGCCTCGATGGCCGCGCGCAGGTCCGCCATCAGACGGGCGATGAAGCTCAGGTTGTGAAGCGTTATCAGCCGCAGGCCGGTCAGTTCGTGAGCGCGCAGCAGGTAGTGGAGGTAGGCGCGCGAGAAGCCGCCCGAGCAGGCCGGGCACGGGCAGCCGTCGAGAATCGGCTCGGTTGCTTGCCGCCAGCGCGCCTTGACCAGGTCCACCCGCCACGCGGCGCCAGGGTCCGGCACCAGCGCGACGCCGTGGCGGCCCAGCCGGGTCGGCATCGCGCAGTCGAAGGTGTCGATCCCGAGTTGCACCCCGGCGATCAGGTCGTCGACGTCGCCGATCCCCAGCAGATGCCGGGGACGGTCGCCGGCCAGCCGCTCGAGCTCGGCCGTCGACCACGCCACCACCTCATACATCTGATCCTTGTCGCGGCCCAGCGAGCCGCCGATCGCGATCCCGTCGCAGCCGGAGGCGGCGACCGCCTCGGCGGAGATCACGCGCAGATCGCGCTCGACGCCGCCCTGGACGATTCCGTAGACGGCCTGTGTCTCGGCGCCGTTTTCGCGATGCCATTCCAGGCACCGCTGCAGCCACCGGTGGGTGCGCTCCGTCGAGCGCGCGGTGTAGTCGCGGGAGACGTGAAACGGCGTGCACTCGTCGAACACCAGCGCGATGTCGGAGCCCAGCGCGGCCTGGATCTCCATCGAGGTCTCCGGTCCGATGAAGCGCTGGCTGCCGTCGACGTAGGAGCGAAAGCGCACCCCGCGCTCCTCGATGGCCAGGATCGTGCCCTTGGACTCGCCCTGAGAGGACCTCCGGCCGCGCCCCTTGATCTCGTCGGCGACCCCCCCATGTCCCATCGAGAAGACCTGAAAGCCGCCCGAGTCGGTGATGATCGGCCGCTCCCAGCGCATCAGCTCGTTCAACCCTCCAAGCTCGCGGATCAGCTCGTGGCCGGGCGCCAGGAAGAGGTGAAACGTGTTGCCCAGGATCATCTCGTAGCCGAGCCCCTCGACATCGCGGGGTTCGAGCGTTTTCACGGCTCCGCGGGTGGCCAGCGGCACGAACGCCGGAGTCGCCACGTCCCCGTGGGCCAGGTGAAGCGTGCCCGTGCGGGCGCGGGTGTGGGAACAGCGGGCTCGAACCGAGAACACCGCCCGGACCCTACCCAACGCCTGACCGGCTCCTCGTAGCCTTTGCGGATGGTCCGAGCCACGAGATCGGCGGTGCTGCTGAGCGCGATCGCAATCGCCGGCTGCGGCGGTTCGAGTGCCGCGCCCCCCGATGGCAAGGCGCTGTTCTCCGAGAACTGCAGCGCCTGTCACTCGTTGACCGGCGTGGACTCCCCAAAGCGCCAGGGGGGCGATCTGCGTGCCGCGCGCTTCAGCCGGGCGGTGATGCTCCAGTTCGCCCGTGAGATGCCGGTCCGCAGGCCGCTCAGCGCCGCCGAGCTCCGTCGCGTCGCCGACTACGTGGTCGCGGTCGAGCGCGCGAACCGCTGAGCGCCCGTGGCCGGACCGGCCCCGGGTCCCCCAAGGTGGGGTCAGCCGGCCAGTCGCTCACCCGCTGCGGGCGACGAGCTCGCCGACGCCGGCCACGGTCCCCGCCCTGGAGAGCCCGCCGGCGACAACGATCACGTTGCCGACCGACAGGACGCCGGTATCGGACAGCGCCTGCGGCAACCGCCCGGCGGCGTGGACGGCGCCGCTGCTGGGATCGATCGCCCACACGTCCGCCGTCTGGGCGTCCAGGCTGTCGCCGCGGCCACCGACCAGGTAGACGGTGGAGCCCAGCGTGGCCGCGCCGGCGTGGGTGACCGGGTGTGGGAGCCGGCCGATCTGCCGGACGCGTCCGCTGCCGGGGTCGAAGGAGTAGATCGCGGTGCTGGCTCCCGAAGGCGTGGAGCCGCCCACGATCATGATCTGACCGTCCACCGCGCTGGCCGCGGCGTACCGCAGCCCCACCGGCAGGTGCCCCACGACACGAGGTGACGACCCGGGGCGCCAGGCGATGATCGTGTTCAGCCAGCTGGTGCCGTCGTAGCCACCGGCCACATAGGCGGTACCGCCTGAGCTGGTGACGGCCACGTCGGATTGCGCTCGCGGCAGCGTGCCCACCGTCTGGATCGTGCGGCGCGCCGGATCGAAGCTCACGATGTGGTCGAGCTCGGACAGTGAGCCGCCACCGAACACGTAGACCTTTCCGTCCAGAGCGGCGCCCTGAGCGTCGTGCTGGGCCAGCGGCAGGGTCGTGCTGCCCGGCAGCAGCCCGCGGAGGCTGGCCATCTCGATGCCGTCGCTGGAGGTGTCGGCGGAGTCCAGCCCCCCCAGCAGGACGAACCGGCCACCCCCCAGCGCCGCGCTGGCCGGGTCGCGAAGCGGCGCCCGCAGGGAGAACAACGGCCGGTAGGCCAGCCTCACCGCCCCGGCGGGCGCCGACCCCTTGTGAGGGGTGCCGCGGTGGGCAGCGGCAGCGCTGCTCGAGCTCGTCGACGTGCCGGCGCCCCCGCACCCCGCGCCGGCGAGCGCGAGCCCGAGCGCCAGCGTGATGACTATCGTGGCGCGAGAGCGGATGCCCGCGAGCCTAGCCAACGAGCGTGTGATGCCGACACGATCGGGATGGGGGTGTGGGGATTCTCACCAATCGCTTATGCCGATCCCACTCCATCCGGGAACCCTTCCCCCCGTGCCAGTACGCGTTTCCCGCCGTCGTGCGGCCGTTTCCGCGATCGTGGCCCTGCTGGCGCTGGTCGCCGCCGGCTGCGGGTCGGCCGATCACGACCCCACCTCCAGTGGGGCGACGAAGCTCCACCGGATCGCGCCGGCGCCGCTGCCGCGGCTGTCGGGATCGGCTGGGAATGTCTACGCCGCCGACGGGCCCGGAGGCCTCAGCCCGACGGTGAGCCATGACCCGGCGCTGGTGTACGTGCCAAACAGCATGAGCGGCACGGTCGACGTGATCAGCCAGCGCACAATGCGAGTCGTCGAGTCGTTCCCGACCGGCGAGCTGCCGCAGCACGTGACGCCGTCCTATGACCTCAAGACCCTGTACGTGGACAACGACCTGGGCAACAGCCTGACCCCGATCGATCCGCGGACCGGCCGCCCCGGCCGTCCGATCCCGGTCGAGGACCCCTACAACCTCTACTTCACGCCAGACGGCCGGTACTCGATCGTCGTCGCCGAGCGCCTCCAGCGGCTGGACTTCCGCAACCCGACGACGATGCGCCTGATCCACACGCTGTCGGTGCCGCAATGCCGTGGCGTGGACCACATGGACTTCTCCGCGCACGGCCACTACGCGTTCGCCAGCTGCGAGTTCAGCGGCAACATGATCGAGATCGACCTCCGCACCCAGCGCGTCATGCGCACGCTCCAGCTGGGCAACGGGCTGGCCAGCCCGCAGGACGTAAAGCTCTCCCCGGACGGCCACACGGTATACGTCGCCGACCAGCAGAACGGCGGCCTGTGGGAGATCGCCCCGGCGACCTTCCGAGTGATCGGCTTCCTGCGCACCGGGTCCGGCGCCCACGGCCTGTATCCGAGCCGCGACGCGAAGGTGATGTACGTCTCCAACCGCGCCGCGGGATCGATCTCGGTGGTCAGCTTCAGGACCCGCCGGGTGATCAAGACCTGGCAGCTCCCGTTGCCGGCCAGCCCCGACATGGGCGGGGTCTCGACCGACGGCCGCACCCTATGGCTGAGTGGGCGCTACAACGCCGCCGTGTACGCGATCGACACCCGGACGGGGCGCCTGCGGGCGACGATCGCCGTCGGAGAGGGTCCGCACGGGCTCTGCGTGTGGCCTCAGCCCGGGCGCTACTCGCTCGGCCACACCGGCATCCTGCGCTGAACGTACACGAGGCCCGGCTCGCGTCTGGCGATGCCGGGCCCCGTGCCGGACCGGCGTCAGAGCCGGTCCGGGTCTGCGTATGGTTGGGTTGGCTGGGTTAGCCGGGTTGGGCAGGTTGGCCGAATGGCCGGATTGGCCGGGTTGGCCGGTTGGGGCGCCTACGCGGTCGCCCCGGCGGTCTCCGAGTTGTTCTGGGAGCTCGTCTCCGAGGTGGTCTCCGAACCCTCGATCGCCTGAGGCGCGGAGTCGCCGACCGAGATCGCCACCTTGCGCGGCTTGCGCTGCTCGGGCTTCGGTACCCGGACCTCGAGCACGCCGCGGTCGAAGGTCGCCTTGACCGCCTCGGGCTCGACACCTTCAGGCAGCGTCAGCGAGCGGCGGAAGCTGCCGGAGCTGCGCTCGACGCGGTAATACCCCTCCTTGCGCTGCTCGTGCTCGCTCTTGCGCTCGCCGGAGATCGTCAGGACGTTGTCCTCGAGCTCGATGTTGACGTCCTGCTCGGACAGGCCGGGCAGGTCGGCGCGCAAGACGAAGTCACCGTCGGTCTCGACCAGGTCCATGGCCGGAATCCAGCGCTGATACGTGCGGTTGGCAGCGGAATTGGGGGTGTCGAAAAAGCTGTTGAACAGCCGGTTCATCTCGTTCTGGATCGTTCCCAGCTCGCGAGCCGGCTCCCAGCGGATAAGTGCCATCTGATCCCTCCGTTGAAGACTCAGGAACTTCTTGCTGACTGCATTATGAAATCTCAGTCTAGCAATGTCAAGTTTTCTGCTGGGTAGATTCCGCATTCGGGTGAGCCTGTTCGACCTCGTCGACGGTATCTCTAGGAGAGCAGGCAGCGACCATGACCGAAGCCCGACCGCAACCCCCCGCCCCCCGGGCTGGGACCCCCGCAGCCGCCGTTCGACCGACCGGGTCCCCGACCCAATCCGACGCCCCGCCCTTCCCAGCTAGGAGGAGATCAGCGACTGGCCGGACATCGCGTCCGGCTGCTCGATCCCCAGCAGCGCCAGGATCGTCGGCGCCACGTCGGCCAGGATCCCGCCGGAGCGCAGCTTCAGGCCCTCGACGGTGACGATCACCGGCACCGGGTTGAGCGAGTGCGCGGTGTTGGGGCTCCCGTCGGGCTCGAGCATGTTGTCGGCGTTGCCATGGTCGGCGGTGATCAGGCACGCGCCCCCGGACGCCAGGACCGCCTCCACGACCTGCCCCAGGCAGCGGTCAACCGTCTGCAGCGCCTCCACCGCGGCCTCGATCACGCCGGTGTGCCCGACCATGTCGGCGTTGGCGAAGTTGATGATCCCGAACTTCGGCGGCGCCTCGCGCCACGCCGACACGAACGCCTGGGCTGCCTCCGGCGCGCTCATCGCCGGCTTGTGGTCGTAGGTTGGGACCTCGCGCGGCGAGGGCACCAGCTCGCGCCGCTCCCCATCGTAGGGTTCCTCCTCCCCACCCCCGAAGAAGTACGTCACGTGCGCGTACTTCTCGGTCTCGGCGACGTGCAGCTGAGCTTCACCCCGTGCGGCGATCACCGCCGGCAGCGTCGTCTGCGGCCGCGACGGGGGGAACGCCACCGGATACGGCCATCCCTCCTCGTACTCGGTCATCGTGGCGTACCGGTCGACCACCTCGGCCCCGCCGCGGTCAACCTCGTCAAATCCCGGTTCGGCCAGGGCGCGCGTGATCTCCCGCATCCGGTCGGGGCGGAAGTTGATCGCCAGGACCGAGTCGCCGCCCCGGATGCAGGCCTCGTCGCCGACCAGCACCGGAGTGATGAACTCGTCGGTCTCGTCGCGTTCGTAGGCGTCACGGGCGGCCTGCGCTCCGCTGTCGGCGGAGTGCTCGGCACGGCCGTGCACCAGCAGGTCGTAGGCGCGGGCGATCCGGTCCCAGCGGCGGTCGCGGTCCATCGCGTAGTAGCGCCCGACCACCGACCCGATCCGCCCCACCCCGGAACCCGACAGCCACCCCTGCACCTGCTCCAGATAGCCCGCGCCGGACTTGGGCGCCGTGTCGCGGCCGTCGGTGAACGCGTGCACCACCAGGTCAGGCACCTCCAGCGACGCCGCCAGCTCGATCAGCGCCCGCAGATGGTGCAGGCTCGAGTGGACGCCGCCGTCGGACACCAGCCCTATCAGGTGCACCCGTTCGGCCCCCTCCAGCGCCTCGCGCACTACGTCGTTTGAGCCCAACTCACCGTCGGCGATCGCCATGTCGATCCGGGTCAGGTCCTGCACCACCACGCTCCCGGCCCCCAGATTCAGGTGGCCGACCTCCGAGTTGCCCATCTGTCCCTCCGGCAGGCCGACCGCGCGCCCACAGGTGGTCAGCGTGGCGGTCGGGTACCTGTCCCACAGGTCGTCGAACACCGGCGTGGAGGCCAGCGACACCGCGTTGCCCGGTCCGTCCTCGGCCAATCCCCAGCCGTCGAGCACGATCAGGGCGGCGTGCGGCACCGGAATCGATCCGGCCCCCACAACCGCCACCTACTCCGCGGCGGCGACGATCGCCGCGAACGACTCGACATCGAGGCTGGCGCCGCCGACCAGCGCGCCGTCGACATCGGGCAGGGCCAGCAGCTCGGCCGCGTTTTCCGGCTTGACGCTCCCGCCGTACAGGATCCGGGTCCTCTGCGCCTGCTCCTGCGAGCGATCGCCGACCAGGGCACGGACGAAGGCAACGGCGTCCTCGGCCTCCTCCGGAGTCGCCACCCTTCCGGTCCCGATCGCCCAGATCGGCTCGTAGGCGATGATCACGTCCCCCAGCCGCTCGGTCTCCAGCCGGGACAGATCCTCCTGCACCTGGTGGCGGAGCTTGCGCTCGGTGTCGCCGCGGTCACGCTCCTCCTCGGTCTCGCCGACGCACAGGATCGGCTGCAGGCCCGCGTCGAGCGCCACGGGGACCTTGAGCGCCAGCGCCTTGTCGGTCTCGTTGAACATCTCCCGGCGCTCGGAGTGGCCCAGGATGACGCCATAGACCCCGAGCTCGGTGAGCATCGGC
Organism: Solirubrobacteraceae bacterium; assembly: GCA_036502145.1. GTDB lineage: Bacteria > Actinomycetota > Thermoleophilia > Solirubrobacterales > Solirubrobacteraceae > Palsa-465. Next base: position 23,248 of record DASXZB010000020.1, read on the forward strand.
GCCGACACCTCGCCGGTGAACGACCCCTCGGGGGCCTGGTGCATGTTCTGGGCGTAGACGGTCACCCGGGAACCGCGGGTCGAGTCGACCATCGCCTGCAGCGCGGTGAAGGTGGGACAGATAGCCACCTCGGTCCGCTGGACCGATGACACCCGCGGCAGCAGCGCGCCGATGTACGCCTCGGCCTCCTCCACGGTCTTGTGCAGCTTCCAGTTGGCCGCGATCAGCGGTGTCCGCGGCTCGCCGCTCGGCTGGGGAGCGCTCACTGCAGCACCTCCACGCCGGGCAGCTCACGGCCTTCAATCAGCTCCAGCGCGGCGCCGCCTCCGGTCGACAGATGCGTCACCTCGTCGGCCAGGCCGTAGCGGGTCAACGCGGCCGCCGAATCGCCACCGCCGACCACGGTCACTCCCGGAGCCGCGGCCACGGCGCGAGCCACCGCTCGCGTACCGGCGGAGAACGGCTCGAGCTCGAACGCCCCCATCGGCCCGTTCCAGAACACCGTGCCCGCGGTGGTGATCAGGCTGACATAGGCATCGGCGGTGCGAGGCCCGATATCGAGCCCCATCAGCCCATCGGGGACGTCGACGCCGTCGAGCGGCTGCGGCTCGGCGCCGGCGTGGAAGCGCTCGGCCACCACCAGGTCGCTGGGCAGGGCCAGCGTGGCCCGGGCCCCCGAGGCGCTGTCGATGGTGCGGCCGGCCAGCTCGACGTCCTTCTCGGAGCACAGCGAGTCACCCACCGAGTGACCCTGCGCGGCCAGAAACGGAAAGCACATCGCGCCGCCGATCAGGATCGTCTCTGCGGCGCTGAGAAACGAGTTGATCACGCCGATCTTGTCGCTGACCTTGGCCCCGCCGAGGACCGCCACCAGCGGCCTCGCGGGGTCCGACAGCAGCCCCGTCAGGGCCTTCACCTCGCGCTCCAGCAGCCGCCCGGCGGCGTGGTCTGAGATCAGCCGCGCGACCCCGTCGGTGGAGGCGTGGGCCCGGTGCGCGGCCCCGAACGCGTCGTCAACGTAGGCGTCGCCCAGCGCGGCCAGCCGCTTGGCCAGCTCCGGATCGTTGTCGGTCTCGCCGGGCTCGAAGCGGATGTTCTCGAGCAGCAGCATGTCGCCGCCGTGCAGGCTCTCGGCCAACTGCTCGACCTCGCGGCCCTGGGCCCCCGGCGCAAGCTTCACCGACGCCTCGGTCAACTCCGACAGGCGCTCGGCCACCGGCTGCAGCGACAGCTCGGGCTCACGATCCTTGGGGCGGCCCAGATGCGAGACGAGCACCAGCGCGGCGCCGCGCTTTCGCAGCTCCTCGATCGTGGGCAGGGCGGCCCGAATCCGGGTGTCGTCGGCGACCTTGCCGTGATCGAGCGGCACGTTGAAGTCGACGCGCACCAGGACCCGCCGGCCCCCGAGCTCGCCGAGGTCCGAGAGCGTCTTCACAGCAACCGCTGCACCACGTCCGAGACTCGGTTCGAGTAGCCCCACTCGTTGTCGTACCAGGCGATCACCTTGACCATCGTCCCGTCCATCACCGCGGTCAGCTGCGAGTCGAGTATCGACGAGGCGGGGTTCTTGACGATGTCGGTGGAGACGATCGGGTCCTCGGTGTAGACCAGCAGCCCCTTCATCGGCCCCTCGGCTGCGGCCTGCAGCGCGCCGTTGATCTCCTCGATGGAGGTCTCGCGAGCGCACTCCGCGGTCAGGTCCACGACGCTCCCGGTCGGGACCGGAGCGCGGATCGCCATGCCGTGCAGCTTGCCGTTGAGCTCGGGGATCACCAGCCCGATCGCCTTGGCCGCGCCGGTCGAGGCCGGGATCAGGTTGACGGCTGCCGCGCGAGCCCGGCGCAGGTCGCGGTGGGGCATGTCCTGCAGCCGCTGATCGGCGGTGTAGGCGTGGGTCGTGGTCATCAGCCCGTGCTTGATCCCGACCGTGTCGTGAATGACCTTGGCGACCGGCGCCAGGCAGTTGGTGGTGCACGACGCATTGGAGATCACCTGGTGGCGCTCGCGGTCGTAGTCCTCGTCGAAGTTGACCCCCAGCACCACCGTGGTGTCGGGATCGGTCGCCACGGCCGAGATCACGACCTTCTGGGCGCCCGCCTCGATGTGCTTGGAGGCGTTCTCGCGATCGGTGAACAGCCCGGTCGACTCGATCACCACGTCGGCGCCGAGGTCGCCCCACGGCAGTGAGCCGGGATCGCGCTCGGCCAGCACCCGGATCTCCTTGCCGTCGACGGAGAACCCGGCGTCGGTGGCCTCCACGGTGCCGGGGAACGGCCCGTAGTTGGAGTCGTACTTGAGCAGGTGGGCGATCGTCTTGGGGTCGACGAGGTCGTTGACCGCCAGCCATTCGATGTCGGCGCCGCGCTCGTGGGCGGCCCGGAACACGCTCCTGCCGATCCTCCCGAAGCCGTTGATTCCGACACGTACCGCCATGCGTCCTTCCTTTGCTCGTGGGGACCACGTCGAAACGAAAAATCCGGTCCGCGGCGATGACTCCCGGCCCGGCCCGCGACAGGCTAGCTGCTCGCGCCGGGAGCCGCCCGCTCCGACGTCAGCGGCGCGACACGACCTCGACGCGCAACCGATCGGGATCCAGCAAATACGCCGCGTAGTAGCGACGTCCGTACTGGGGCCGCTGTCCGGGGGGCCCGTCGCCGCGGCCGCCGTTGCCGAGTCCGGCCTGATAGGCGCCGTCGACGGCCGCTTTGCCGTGCGCCTGCAGGGCCAGGTGGCCGTAGCCGGGAGCGGACTCACGGCCGCGGACCACGAACCACACCAGCGGGCCGTTGATGCCATAGGCCACGGCGTGGTCGGATTCCAGCAGCCGGCGGGCCCCCAGGGCCCTGAACACGGCGTCGTAGAAGCGGGTCGTGCGCTCGAGGTCGGCGACCTCGAAGCCGACGTGGTCGATCATCGCGGCACGGCGGCCCGACCCCGCCGCAACCGACCCCCCGCTGACCCCGTCATGCCGGGCGGGTGACGTCGCGGTGGAGCACGTCTACCAGGTAGCCGTCGCCGCTCCGGTAGCGCTCGGCCAGGTGCTCGGCGATCGCGACCGAGCGGTGGCGCCCGCCGGTGCAGCCGATCGCGATCACCAGATGCGCCTTGCCCTCGGCCAGGTACCGCGGGAGCAGGTAGTCCAGCAGCGGAGTCAGCTGGGCATAGAAGTCATCGAGCTCACCGTCCGCGTTGATGAACGCCACCACCGCCGGATCGTGGCCGGTCAGCGGCCGCAGCCCCGGCTCGTAGTGGGGATTGGGCAAGAAGCGGACGTCGAACAGGAGGTCGGCGTCGCGGCTGGGGCCGTGCTTGAAGCCGAAGCTCTGGAGGGTCACCGCCAGCCGGCCCCGGGCCCGGCTGGGGAGCACCTCTTCGGCGAGCTTGTGGCGCAGCATGGCCGCGGTCATGCCGCCGGTGTCGATCACGATGTCGGCCCGCTCGCGCAGCGGAGCCAGCAGCTCACGTTCCCGAGCAATCCCCTCGACGACGCTGCCGCTCGGCGCCAGCGGGTGGCGGCGCCGGGTCTCCTTGTAGCGGTTGAGCAGGGTCTGTTCGTCGGCTTCCAGGAACAGCACCCGATGCTTGACGCCGCTGCGGCGCAGGTCGTCGAGCATCTCCGCCAGCCCCTCGAAGTAGCTGCCGCCGCGCACGTCTGACACCACCGCCGCGTTGCCCACCTTGGAGCCTGGGTGCATGAACAGCTCCACCAGGGAGCGGATCATCTCCGAGGGCAGGTTGTCGACGCAGAAGTAGCCCTCGTCCTCGAAGGCCGCCATCGCGGTCGACTTCCCGGCGCCCGAGAAACCGGTGATCACGACCAGATCGGTGAGCGCCGATGCTTCCACGGTCTCTAAGTCTGAATGGCCCCGCGGACAAGGGATGACCCGCGTGTGTCCGTGCGGTCGTAGGGGTGCGGCCCGCTGGTGTCCCGCGGTGTGCCACCATGGCGCCCGTGTTTCGCCGCCGCGCTCGTATCGCCCTCGTGGCGGCGCTCGGACTCGCGCTGGCTGGACCTGCCGTCGCGCGGGCCGATCTGCTCAGCGCGAGCGTCTCGGCCACGCCCACCGGACAGGCCATGCCCCCGGGATTTCTGGGGGCATCGTTCGAGTACCGGGCGCTGCATCAGTACACCGGCCGAGATCCCCGGGCCATCGACCCGGTGCTGGTGGCGCTTCTCAAGGGCCTGGCGCCGGGCCAGGCCCCGATCGTGCGGATCGGAGGCAACAGCGCCGACGGCACCTGGTGGCCGATCCGGGGCATGATCGCGCCGGGCGGGATCTACTACCGCCTGACCAAAGGCTGGATGCGGACCACCCAGGCGCTGGCCACCGACCTGGGCGCGAAGCTGATCCTTGACATCAACCTCGCTGCCGGCCGGCCCGCGATCGCCGCCGCCGAGGGGCGGGCGCTGCTGGCGGGGGTGGGCCGAAAGCTGATCGACGCCTTCGAGATCGGCAACGAGCCCGACCTGTACGGCGTGTTCCCTTGGTACAGCGACCGCCGCGGCCACACCTACCGCTCTCGCAACCGAAAGTACGACTTCACCGATTACACCCAGCAGTTCTCACAGTGGAGCCGAGCGCTGCCGCAGATGCCGTTGGCTGGGCCGGTGACCTCGGGGCCTGCGTGGATGGGCAAGCTGGGCCGCTTCATCTCGGCCGAGCCGCGGCTGAACGTGGTCACCTACCACCGCTATCCGCTGCGGGCCTGCATCAAGGACCCCGGGACCAAGGGCTTTGCCTCGATCCCCAATCTGCTCGCCGACAGCTCGTCGAGCGGGCTGGCCCAGGGGCTGGCCTCGTTCGTCAGGGTCGCCCACAAGCACAAGCTTCCGTTCCGGGTCGCCGAGATGAACTCGGCCTCCTGCAAGGGCGCGCCGGGGGTCAGCGACACCTTCGCGTCGGCGCTGTGGGCGCTGGACGCGATGTTCAACATGGCCAGCGTCGGTGTCGACGGGGTCAACTTCCACATGCTCCCCGGCTCGTACTACGAGCTGTTCAGCCCCTCTCACGACGCCGCCGGCAACTGGCAGGCGTTCGTGCACCCCGAGTACTACGGCCTGCTGATGTTCTCGGAGGCGTTCCCGCCCGGCGCCCGGCTGCTGAGGGTCGCCGCACCCGGTGGGCCGGTCAAGTTCTGGGCCACCGTGGGCCCCGACGGGACCGTCCGGGTCGTCCTGATCAACAAGGACACCGCCAACCCGCACAACGTCCTGCTGACACTGCCGGGCGCCCCGCCGGCAGCGTCGCTGCAGACGCTGGCCGCGCCGAGCGTGAGCGCCACCTCGGGGGTCACCCTCGGCGGCCAGACCTTCGGGCCTGAGACCTCGACCGGAGTCCTCCCGGGGCCGCCGCAGACCACCCCGGTGTCGCCGGTCGCGGGCGCCTACTCGGTCACCCTGGCGCCCGGGTCGGCCACCATGCTGACCGCCGGCTAAACGCCGGTCTTGTGCAGCTCGCGATACGTCTCGCGGGCCAGCTTGCCGGGGAAGCCCGGCACCGAGGCCAGCTCCTCCCGGGAGGCGGCGAGGATCGCGTCGGGCGATCCGAAGTGGGCCAACAGCGCCCGCTTTCGGGCCGGGCCCACCCCGGGCAGATCGTCGAGCACGGAGGCGGTCATGGCCCGGTCGCGCCGGATCCGGTGGTGGGTGATCGCGAAGCGATGCGCCTCGTCGCGAACGCGCTGCAGCAGCTGCAGCTCCGGAGTGTCGTGGGCCAGCGCCAGCGGCGCCTCCCGGCCCGGGATGAACACCTCCTCGATCCGCTTGGCCAGCGAGATCACCGTGACCCCGCGGTCCCGGAACCCCCGCAGCGCTCGGAGCCCCGCCGACAGCTGGCCCTTGCCGCCGTCGATGACCACCACGTTGGGCAGCGCCGCGAAGCTCGGGTCGTAGTCCTTGTCGTGGGGCGAGAAGTCGCGCTGGCGCTCCCAGCGGGCGAAGCGACGCCCCAGCACCTCCTCCATCGCCGCGAAGTCGTCGGGTCCTTCGCCGCCGCCGTTGATGGCGCCATCGCCGACCGTGAACACCTTGAAGCGGCGGTAGTCGGACTTCTTGGGCGCGCCGCCCTCGAACACCACCATCGAGGCGACGGTATTGGTCCCCATCAGCGTCGAGATGTCAAAGCACTCGATCCGCAGCGGGATCGTGTCCAGCCCCAGCGCCTGCTGGAGGCCGTCGAGCGCCTCGACCCGCTGCTGGCGGCGGCGCTCGGAGCGCAGCTTCTCCTGGTCGAGCGCCAGGCGCGCGTTGCGGTCGGCGAGCTCCAGGATCCGGCGCTTGTCGCCGCGCTCGGCGGCCCGGATCTCGACCGTGCCCCCGCGCCGGGCGGTCAGGGCCTCGGCCAGCGCGGTGTTGTGGCCGACCTCGCGCTGGACGATCAGCAGCTGGGGCACTGACATCGCGCTGGCGTAGTACTGCAGGACGAAGGCCTCCGCGACCTCGGCGACGGAGGCGTCGGCGGCGTTGTCGAGATAGAAGCTCTGGCGGTCGGAGAGAACGCCGTCGCGGACCTGGAACACCTGGGCATTGGCCTCGGTGTCCGAGACCGCCACCGCGATGGCGTCGAATGACCCGGCGCCGTCGTGGGCGACCCGCTGGCGCTCCAGCAGCGAGCGGATCGCCTTGAGGCGGTTGCGCTCGCGGGCCGCGTCCTCGAAGCGCTGCTCGGCCGACGCCAGACGCATCTCGTAGTCCAGCGACCGCTCGATCTCCTTGTAGCGACCTGACAGGAAGTCGATCACCCCGTCGATCGCCTTGCGGTACTCCTCTTTGCTCACGTAGCCCACGCACGGGGCCTCGCAGCGCTTGATGTAGTAGTCCAGGCACGGCGAGCCGCTGCGCCGGCCCGGCTCAGGGCCGTCGCAGGAGCGGAACATGAACACCTTGCCGAGCACCTCGAGCGTGGCCCGGACCCGTTTGGCGTTGCTGTAGGGCCCGAAGTAGGCGCGATCGCGGCGGTGGCGCTCGCGGGTGAAGTAGACCCGGGGGAAGTCCTCGTCGAGCGAGATCGCGATGTAGGGATAGGACTTGTCGTCGCGCAGGCGGATGTTCAGCCGCGGCTTGTACTGCTTGATGAAGTTCTGCTCCACCAGCAGCGCCTCGGACTCGGTGTGCACGACCAGCGCCTCGACCTGGTCGATCATCTCCAGGATCTCGCGCCCTGCCCGGGTGCTGGGGTTGGAGAAGTGCGACGCCACCCGCTTGCGGATCGACTTCGCCTTGCCGACGTAGATGACCTTGCCGCGGCGGTCGCGGAACAGGTAGACGCCGGGCTCGTCGGGGAGCTCGCGGCGCCGGTCAGCGGGGACTATCGACATCCGCTTCGAGGATAGAACCGGCCCCGGCCCCGGCCCCGGCCCGGGCGCGGGGGCCGCGGCGCCAGGAACCCGCGCGGGACCTAATCGGCCGTGAACGACAGCAGCACCCCGGCAGCTCCCAGCGCCAGCGCCACCAGCGCCACCACCTCCCCCGGCCCGGCTGCCGGGAAGTCGGCCACATAGCGCCCCAGCGAGGAGTTGAAGATGTCAGCGCCGCTGGTGGGGGGAGCGGCCAGCGCGTGGATCGTGAACGCCACCGCCACCACCAGCGGGACCACCAACGCCACCCGGGCATTGCGAGTGCCCCGCAGCGCGGCCGCCACCAGGCCGACCGCCAGCGCCGCCAGCAGCACGTCGGCGGCCGAGTACAGCTGCCAGGCCGTGGGGTCACGAGGGACGCCCCGCAGCGCGGCCGAGCTGCCGTACTGGGCCAGGAACTGGGGTGAGAACTGGTGGCTCCAGGTCAGAAACAACGATCCGAGCAGGAGTGGTCCGCCCAGCACCATCAGCCAGTCCGAGATCGCCTCTCGCTTGCCCTTGGTCACGGCGGCGGCAGTGTACGGGCCGACACCACCTCAGAGGTAATGGCCAGCCCCGACCTCGACCCGTAAGGTTCACCTGCGATGGCCACCACCGCCCTGCGCACCTGCCCGCTGTGCGAAGCCACCTGCGGCCTCGAGCTCGAGCTCGAGGGCGAACGGGTCGTCTCGATCCGCGGCGACAAGGCGGACGTGTTCAGCCATGGCTTCATCTGTCCCAAGGGCACGGCGCTGCGCCAGCTCCACGAGGATCCCGACCGGGTCCGCACCCCGCTGATCCGCGACAGCGACGGAACCCATCGCCCCGCCGGCTGGGACGAGGCATTCGCGCTGATCGACGATCGGCTGTCGCCGATCCTGGCCGCCGACCGAAACGCCGTCGCGGTGTACCTGGGCAACCCCAACGCCCACAACCTGTCGGCGCTGCTGTATGGCAAGGTGCTGCTCAAGGCGCTCTCCACCCGCAACAACTACTCGGCCAGCACCGTCGACCAGTTCCCCAAGCAGATGTCAAGTGCGCTCATGTTCGGGAGCGCCACCACGGTGGCGGTTCCCGACGTCGACCGCACCGACCACCTGCTGATCCTGGGTGCCAACCCGCTG
>DASXZB010000021.1:0-9278 GCA_036502145.1 Solirubrobacteraceae bacterium
GGCCTCGTCGCGCAGCAGCGCCACCGGATGGCGCATCGAGACGTGGGTGAGCGCCAGCAGCTCGACCTCGGCCTCGAGGGCCAGGGTGGCCGCCTGGGCCGCGGTCGAGTGCCCGGTGTCGGCGGCACGGTCGCGCTCCTCGTCGGCGAACGTGGCCTCGTGGACCAGCACATCGGCACGGTGCGCGGCGATCCGCAGCGAGTCACACGGCGCGGTGTCGCCCGAGAGCACCAGCTTGCGCCCGGGCCGGGTCTCGCCCAGGACCTGGTCCGGTCTCACTCCGCGGATCGTCTCGCCGCGCTGCACGCGACCGAACTCGGGGCCGGGCTCGAGCCCCAGCCGGACCGCGGTCTCGGGCTGAAAGACACCGGGGCGGTTGTCCTCGAACAGAACATATCCGAGCGCGGCGCCACGGTGCGAGACCTCGACCGGCGCGATCCGGTAGCCGTCGCGCCCGAGGACGTCACCCGGCACCAGCTCCTCCACCTCGAGCTCGAAGCCGACGCGTCCCGCCATTCGCAGCACCAGCCCGAGCAGGGTCTGCACCCCGGGCGGGCCGTAGACGGCGAGCGGCTTCTCTCGCCCGCGCAGGTCGAACGTTTTGAGCATCCCCGGCAGGCCGAGCCAGTGGTCGGCATGAAAGTGGGTCAGGAAGATCTCGTCCAGATCGGCCAGCCCGATCGTGCTGACCAGCTGGCGCTGGGTTCCCTCGCCGCAGTCGAACATGATCCGATCGCCGCCCCGGCGGACCAGCAGCGAGGGCAGCCCGCGCCGGGCGGTCGGAGCCGAGCCGCCGGTACCGGCGAAGAAGATCGAGAGGTCCATCCCCGGCTGAGTCTGTCAGTCGAGGACCACCAGCTCGAAGGTCAGGCCGCCGTGGTCGGCGTGGCCGATCGCCATCGTGTGGTGCGGGGCCCGGCGGCGCTCCGTGGGGCTGCCCGGATTGAGGATCACGAACCCCTCCGGCGAGCGCTCCAGCAGTGGAATGTGCGAGTGTCCGAAGATCACCGCGTCGGCACCGGGAAACCGGGCGCGAAGCCGCACCAGTCTCCCCCGGGCCGGTCCCGCGTCGTGGATCACGGCCAGCCGGTATCCGCCGGCGCTCACCGTCGCCGACGCGGGCAGTGTCCGCCGGACCGCGCCCTCGTCGACGTTGCCGTGCACCGCCACCACCTCGCCCAGCGACCGCAGCTCGTCGAGCACGTCCAGCGTGTTCAGATCCCCGGCGTGGACGATCAGGTCGGCCGACCGCAGCCGCGAGACACACGCCGCGGGGAGCCGCCGCGCGCCGCGCGGCATGTGGGTATCCGAGATGATCGCGATGTCCACGGTAAGCTGGGCGCGATCTTTGCGGATCCAAGCGCCCGTAGCTCAGGGGATAGAGCGTCCGCCTCCGGAGCGGAAGGTCGCAGGTTCAAATCCTGCCGGGCGCGCTACCGGACTGGCGCGGCGCCGGCATCGTGCTGCTCCGCGGCCAGCTTTGCCAGACGTGGGTCATCTGGGTTGTGGTGAGCCGAACCAGAATGCATCACGTCCCAGGATGACGCCCGAAACGTGCCGTGTTGCGCGCGACGTCTGGATTGGACGCGACCCACGGCGCCTCAGGCGTCGGGCTTCAGCATCCGGTCGCGGGTGCTGCGCAGGGCGTGCGACAGGGAGTACCCGGCCTTGCGCCGGTGCCGGTAGTGGCGCACGAAACGGGGCACGTAGGTCAGCCATCGCCAGACAGAACGCATGTCCCCACGGACCCTAAACTCCGATTGACGGCAGGAGTTGAAGTTCGCGTTAGCGGCTCGCGTCCAGTTCGTTGCCGAGGTCAGGATGCGGACTGGTCGGGCACCGCGTTCCATCGGCCGGTACACGGGCGATCTGGCCGCGCCGGGGAAAGACATCCCGGCGGGCATGAGGTGGGCGACTCCCGCCGGGACGACTGCGGTGTCGCCCCCACTTCCAGAGTCTTTGTACCTCCGCAGGCGCGACTCATAACCAGGAATCGACAATCCGGTGCATTGTCGACAGTCGGCAGCGGGCGGGCGGAGCCGGGCGGGCCCCTCGCGGCCGGATTGGCGGCCGGATTGCGGGCGGGCGAGAACCGATAGCGCCCAGACCTGCGAGAGTGTTTCGCGCGCGCGGCTGCCGGACAGAGCGAGAGCACCGGGCTGCACCGAGGGAGAGCAGAGTCAAAGGAGAGAGGATGAGCGAGACCACATCGGACACCCGGGCGATTGCCAGCACCGTCACGGCCCTGCCGGCGTCGGCGGCCGAGCGTTTCTCCGACCGGCCGGCGGCCCGATACAAGTCCGACGGCGAGTGGCGTGAGCTCACCTACGGCGAGGTCACCGAGGCCATCGACGAGATCGCGCTGGGGCTCATCGAGCTGGGCATCGAGGCCGGCGATCGGGTGGGGATCCTGGCCGACACCCGCCTGGAATGGACGCTGGCCAGCTACGGGATCTCGGCCGCCGGCGGCGTCGTCGTTCCCGTCTACCCGACCAACTCCCCGCACGAGTGCCAGTGGGTGCTCGGCAACTCCGGCGCCCGGGCCGTCGTCTGCGAGGACGCGGCCCAACTGGCGAAGGTCGACCAGGTGCGCGACGAGCTACCCGAGCTCGAGACCACGATCGGGATCGAACCCGGGTGCGGCGACATCTCCCTGGAGAACCTGCGCGAACGGGGACGCGGCGGCGACAGCTCGGTGCTGGCCGCTCGCCGCGACGCCATCGAGCCCACCGACGCCTACACGATCATCTACACCTCGGGCACCACCGGGCCACCCAAGGGCGTGGTGCTGACCCATCGCAACGCGATGTCGGTGTGCGAGATGGTCGAGGAGCTGCAGTTCGTGCAGCCCGGCGAGACCACCTACCTGTATCTCCCGCTGGCCCACGCCTTCGCGCTGACCTCGCAGCTGGCCTCCTATGACCAGGGCACGGTGATCGTCTACTTCGGCGCCGACACCCGGGCCATCCTCGGGGAGCTCGTCGAGACCCATCCCACCTACCTGCCGTCCGTTCCGAGGATCTTCGAGAAGCTGTACACGGCCGCGATGAAGCTCCAGGAGCAGGGCGGCGATGAGGATCGGGAGCGCTTCCAGCAGGCGGTCAAGCTCGGAGTCGAGGTGCGCCGTCGCCGAGAGCGCGGCGAACCGGTCTCCGACGACATGGAGAAGGCCTTCCAGGAGGCCGACCAGCGGCTGTTCTCCCGGGTGCGCGACCTGTTCGGCGGCCAGATCCATCAGGCGGTCACCGGAGCGGCTCCGATCGCACCCGAGATCCTGGAGTTCTTCTATGCCTGCGGCGTGCCGGTGCTGGAGGGCTGGGGGATGACCGAGACCACTGCGGTGGGGACCGTGGGCACGCTTGACCACATCAAGTTCGGCACCGTGGGCCGGGCGATGCCGGGGGTCGAGGTGCGGATCGCCGACGACGGGGAGATCCTGCTGCGCGGCCCCAACATCTTCCGCGAGTACTGGCGCAACCCCGAGGCCACCGCGGAGACGCTCGTCGACGGCTGGCTGCACACCGGGGACCTCGGCGAGCTCGACGACGAGGGCTTTCTGTCGATCACCGGGCGCAAGAAGGACATCATCATCACCGCCGGCGGCAAGAATCTAACTCCGTCCAACATCGAGAACGACCTCAAGCAGTCACGGTTCATCTCCCAGGCCGTGATGCACGGAGACCGCCGTCCCTATCCGGTCGCCCTGGTCACGCTCGACGAGGAGGAGATCGTCCCCTGGGCCAAGGAGCACGGCCTGCCCGAGGACCTGGCGGGGCTCGCCGCCAGCGAGGAAGTCAACGAGCTCGTCCAGAAGGAGCTCGACCGCGCCAACACCAACTACGCACAGGTCGAGCAGATCAAGAAGTTCAAGATCCTCGACCGCGACCTGTCGATCGAGGACGGCGAGCTGACGCCAACGCTGAAGGTCAAGCGCAACGTGGTCAACGAGCGCTTTGCCGACCTGTTCGAGTCGCTGTACTCGAGATGAGGCCGGCGGGCGGCTAGATCGGCCGCGGGTTGGGGCCCGGAGGATCCGGCGGGCCGGGGCTGGGGCCCGGCGTGGGCGGTGCGGGGTCGGGACCCGGGAACGGCCCGGGGGCAGGCGTGGGCGGCCTGGGATCCGGCGCCGGCGGACCCGGCGTTGGAACCCCGCTCCACGGTTCACGCATGGTCCGGGCATACCCCTGACGAGGGCGGGGGTAACCGGTTTGTCCAGCCCGCCCATGGGTAGGCACTGACCCGATGAAGCTGCTCGTCCTGACCAGCGAGCCGATCTCGGCCGATCAGCTGCGGGCGGCCATGGGCAGCGATGTCGACCCCAAGGACTCGGAGGTCATGATCGTGGCCCCGGCGCTGCAGGAGAGCGCGCTGCGGTTCTGGTTCTCCGACGCCGACCAGGCGATCGCCAGAGCCGAGGCGGTCCGCCGCGAGACCCTGGACCGGTTGGGATCGGAAGGGGTCTCGGCCAGCGCCGACACGGGCGAGGCCGACCCGCTCGAGGCCGTTCAGGATGCCCTGCTGACCTTCCCCGCCGACCGGATCGTGATCTTCTCGCATCCCGAGGGCGAGCGGCTCTACCGCGAAGACCTCGACGACCGCGAGCTCGAGCAGCGTTTCGGCCTTCCCATCGACCGCGCGCAGCTCTCCCCGGACTCCTCAGCCTGAGCCCAGCCGCCTGATCAGCGTCCGGGCGTTGGCCGGCGCGAAGCCACGCCAGTCGTTGTTGAAGTAGGCGAACACCATCTCGCGGCGTCGCCACTGGGCGATCCGTCGCGCCCAGGTCTCGAGCTCGGTCGCCGAGTAGTTGCCCGCGCGGCCCCGGGACCCGTAGTGAAAGCGCACGAAGCGCCAGCTCGCCGTCGCCTGGTGGGACTGAAACGGCCGCTGGGGATGATCGCCGATCGTCAGCGCTACCCCGCGCGCACGGAGCTCGCGCATCACGGCGGGTACGAACCAGCTGGGGTGCCTGAACTCGATCGTGTGCATCCCGTCGGGCAGCGCCTGCAGCCAGTTGTGCAACCGCTCGTCGTCGCGGCGGAAGTTCCCCGGCAACTGCCAGAGGACGGGCCCCAGCCGGTCGTGCTCGATGAGCGGCTCGATTCGCTCGTAGAACCGGGCCACGCCGTCGGTCACGTCCTGCAGGCGCCGGATGTGGGTCAAATAGCGGCTGGCCTTGACGGCGAACGTGAACCGCTCAGGGGTCTGGGTCACCCAGGCGGCGACGGCGTCTCGCTTGGGCAGCCGGTAGAAGGTCGTGTTGACCTCGACGGTGTCGAACCGCTCGGCGTAGAGCTCCAGCCAGCGCCGCTTTGGTTCCCCGGGCGGGTAGAACGGACCGCGCCAGTCGTCGTAATTCCAGCCCGAGCAGCCGATGCGTGCCGGTTTCATGGTCCGGGTAACTCGTAGGCAGCGCGATGTCCACCATCAGCGAGCACCCCGACCCTCCCATCCCTGCCCGGCTCAGCCTGCGGTCGCTGCGCGAGGCGGCTCAGGATTGCCGTGCCTGCGAGCTGTGGGAGGGCACCACCCAGGCGGTGATCGGCGAAGGGGCGCGCAACGCCAGGCTGATGCTGATCGGCGAGCAGCCCGGCGATCGCGAGGACGTCGAGGGCCATCCGTTCGTGGGCCCGGCCGGCGGCGTCCTGGACCGGGGGCTCGAACGCGCCGGGATCGAACGGTCCGAGGTCTTCGTGACCAACGTGGTCAAGCATTTTCGCTACAAGGCCCGGGGCAAGCGCCGGATCCACCAGCGCCCGGATCGGATCCACGTATCGGCCTGCCGCCCCTGGCTCGACTCCGAGCTCGCGCTCGTCAGACCCGAGGCCGTGATGTGCCTCGGCGCCACGGCGGCCCAGGCGCTGCTCGGCTCCTCGGTCCGGGTGGGACGCGATCGCGGCCGGCCCATGGACTCAGACCTGGCGGAGCTGGTCACGCTGACCACCCATCCGTCGGCGATCCTCCGCGAGCGCGACGATGCCGCCCGCGGGGAGGCGATGGACGAGTTCGTCGCCGACCTCGAGCGCGTGGCGCAATGGCTGCACGAGTGACATTCAGCGCAGTGGGTACCCTAGATCGCAGCGGCTGACGCTTCGCCTCTGACGGCCGCGCGTAAGGGAATACAATCGCCTCTTTAGCTGTGGTGCTTGCACCGGGTGGGACGGCTTGCAGATGCTCGAACAGAATCTTGATTCAGAGATGGAGCGGTCCGCCCAGGCGGTCGAGGTCCCCACGACGCCGTCGCTCGAGATCGCCAACTCGATGGCGCGTCTGCACAAGGAGTTCGTCGGGCGCGGCCCCACAAACTCCAGGGTCACGATCGACGGCGACGTGGTGGTCTGCCTGCTCGAGGGCGGCTACACCAAGGCCGAGCACACGCTGGAGGAGAACGACAAGGGCGACCTGGTCGCGGCCGGCCGGCTCGGTCTCCAGGACGCGATGCGCAACGCGCTCATCGCCACCGTCGAGACCACTCTGGGCCGCCGGGTGCGCTCCTTCATGAGCGCCAACGACTTGGCGCAGGATCTCCAAGTCGAGGTGTTCGTGCTCCACCGGCCCAGCGACGGCGGGGAGCCCGTACTCGCGGGTTGAGCGGACTGGGGAGACTCCGCTGGTCAGGCCGATATGATCGCGCGGGCGTCGGGACGGTCTCCAAGACCGTTCTGAATGCGCAGTAGGGCACGATGGGAGGCTATGGCCGCGATCTGCCGGCGCAAACCGTCGTTCAAATCAGCTGTATGAACGACGTGCCTGCCATTTCGGATCGCCGCGTGCCTGAACGCCTCCTGCTACAGCCGTGACTCCCGGTCGCGATCAGCTGTCCGGGCTTTCCACCGATGAGCTGTTCCGGCTTCACCGTCAAGGACAGGATCCCGCGGTGGTGGAGGAGTTGGTGCGCCGGTTCGAGCCGCTCGCTCGCAGCGTCGCTCGCCGCTACCACTCTCGCGGGGAGCCGCTGGAGGACCTGACCCAAGTCGCCACGGTCGGCCTGCTCAAGGCAATTGCGAAGTTCGACCCGGCCCGAGGGTTCGCCTTCACCAGCTACGCCACGCCCACCATGCTTGGCGAGCTCAAGCGCTACTTCCGCGACAGCGGCTGGGCTGTGCATGTCCCCCGGGGCGTCAAGGAACGGGCCGTGGAGCTGGCCCGCGTGACCGAGGAGCTGTCCTCGCGGCTGGGGCGCTCGCCCTCGCTGACCGAGCTCGCGAAGGCCCTGAACGCCAGCGAGGAGCAGACGCTGGAAGCGATCGAGGCCTACCACGCCCGGCACGCCGCGCCGCTTGACCAGAGCTCCGACGATGAGGACTCGGCACCGCTGACGCCGGCCCGGATGCTCGGCGCCGAGGACGAGCGGCTCGAGCAGGCCGAGTACCTGAGCGTGATCGCCAAGGGCGTCGAGTCGCTATCGGAATCGGACCGCATGATCCTCTACCTCCGCTTCGGCCGCGACCTGACGCAGTCGGAGATCGCGCGGCGGATGGGGACCTCGCAGATGCAGGTCTCACGGCTGCTGCGAGCCTCGATCGAGAAGCTCAGGCGCGCCAGCGGCGAGGAGGACGCGCTCCCGGCGCGACCCCGCTCGCGTTATCGCTCCGGTGACCCGCGAGGTGGCTCAGCCGGTTCCGGCGGGGTCCGCTAGGACTTGCGGCCGTCGACCGCGCGCTGCAGCTGGGACTTGTCCATCTTCGAGCGGCCCTCGACGCCGAGCTTTCGCGCCTCGTTGTAGAGCTGGTCGCGGGTGCGGCCCTTGGGGCGGCTGGTCCCCGAGCGCTCGCCCCCGCGCTGTCCTGAGGACTTGTCCTGGACCGAGGTCCGCGACCGGGTCTGCGACTCGCCGGAGCGGGCGCGCTCCTTGTTGACGGTCCGGGCCGCGATCTCCTCGGCTCGGCCCTCGCTGGCGCCCTGGTCGCGCTCGCTCGCCTTGACATGCTCATACTGACGGGCCCGCTTGGTGCCCTCCTTCACGCCACGTGGCGGCATCCTGCTACCTCCTTACTTCGACCACGCGCAGTGAATACCCGGCGCGGTCGCGAGCAAACGGCTCAGGCGCGGACCAAGGTCGGCGTACCCAACGGGATGTGATCGAGCAGCCAGCGGCCTTCGGCCAACGTGAGACGCATGCAGCCATGGCTGACCGGCTTGCCGATGCTCCAGGTCTCAGGCGTTGAGTGGATCGCGATCCGGTTGCCTCCCGCCCAATCGGAGATCGCGTGCGGCGCCTTGGCCGACAGCGCCAGGATGCAGCAGCCGTAGGGGCCGCCGGGGTTGCCGGTGTTGAGGCGGTCGGTGACCGCAAACCGTCCCGTGGGTGTCGGCGCGGCGGGTGAGCCGATGGCGATCGTGTAGCGCGCACGCACCCTGCCGTTGTCGAGCACGGTCAGCTGGCGCCTGGACAGTGAGACGGTCAGTCGCCAGCTGCTGCGGCTCAGCGAGGCGTCCTTGGCCGGGATCCAGCCGACCTTGCCGTTGCCGGCGAGCGTGCTGACCACCCCCAACCACGAGCCCGACAGCCGCACCACCCACATCGCCTGGGGTGAGCCGAAGGCGGTGCGGGTGGGGACCTTGGTGTACACGTGGCCTCCCGGAGAGGAGCGCATCGCCGTGGGGTGCGCGACCACCGCCACCAGCGCTCCCCTGCCGGGCGGCAGCAGGAGGTTGGGCGGCGTCGCGGCCGTCGCGGCCGCCGCGGGCTCGAGCGGCTTGAACGGTGAGCTGGCGGTGCCGCTCGCGGTGCCCGCGCTGGCGCCGCCCCCCGAGCTGAGCAGCAGCGCGATCACGATCGGCACGATCGGGACCAGCGCCGCGAATCCGGCCAGCAGCGGTCGCCCGATCCCAGCGCCGCGCTGCTCAGGATCCTGGGCGCTCATGCCTACAAGTGTGGCGCATCGGGGCGGTCGGATACAGTCGGCGCCCTCGATGTCCGACCTGGCGCGAGATGTGCAGCGGCTCGCGCCGTGGTACCACACGTTCGAGCTCCCGGGCGGTGTGGTCACGGCCGGCTACTTCGACCTGCGCGGGGTCGTCGCCAAGCTGCCGCTGCCCGACTCGCTGGCCGGCAAGCGGTGCCTGGATGCCGCGGCCTGCGAGGGCTTCTGGTCGTTTGAGCTGGCCCGGCGCGGCGCGGACGAGGTGGTGAGCCTCGACCTGCCCGACACTCGCCAGCAGGACTGGCAGGGGGTGGCTTCGGCCCAGTCACGGCGGGCCGGAAGCGGGCTGGCCAACCAGCACTTCGCGCTGGTACGCGAGTCCCTGGGCGTCGCCAACGTACGGCGCGTGGACCT
>DASXZB010000022.1:0-111485 GCA_036502145.1 Solirubrobacteraceae bacterium
GCGCAGCTCGAGTCGCAGCCGTCCTGGACCTTGACGAAGCCGCGGGTGCGCGAGGGCAGCTCGGCCGTGGCGGCGTGGCCGCGCGCCAGCAGTCCGTGCTCGAGATCGGCGCAGGCCTGAGCGCCGTCGCCGCCGACCATCGCCGCCGCGGCGTCCTCGGCGGTCCCCACGAACGTCTTGACCCCGCCGTCGATCTCATCGAACTGGCGCGGGTCGAGGTTGACCGCGCAGCCGGCCACGAACACCCGCTGGGCGCCCTTGCCCTTCAGGGAGCGGCGCACCGACTGGCGCGACTTGGCCTGCGCCTCGCTGGTGATGCAGCACGTGTTGATGACGTGCAGGTCGGCCTCTGCCTCGGGCACCTCCGTGTGACCGGCGGCGAGCAGCGCGCGGCGGGCGAGCATCGCATCCGCCTGGGACACCTTGCAGCCGAGGAACTTGACCGCGAACGAGGCCACGCGCCCGAGAAGGTAGCGCGTGGGGTGGGTGTCGCGCGGGTGGGTGTCGCCCGTGGGGTGGGTCCGACCGGGTCCGGCTCAGCTGCGATAGCCGCTCGCGACCGGCGGACCGTCGTACGCCTCGATCGCGGCGTCGCGCTGCGGTGTCCTCGGAAGGGCACGGCTAGAGAGGAGAGAGGGCTCTACCGGTAGTCCAGCCCGAGGCTTGGGCCGCGGCACGATGACGTCGAGGAGCAGGCCACCGAGAGTCACGCCGATCGCGAGTGGGTTTGGCAACTGTTCACCTCCTTGGAGTAAGCGTGGACCGGAGAATCACAAGCGACGCGCCCAAGGATGCGCCACCGCTTTCCGGGCGGCATGGGCCGCGTGGACAAGATTCGCGCCCCTCCCGTTGTCCACGCGCGACCCGGTTACGCGCTGAGCCGCAGCGCGGTCCACTCTCCGCGGCGGCGACGGCCGCGCTCGCGAAAGCCCCGGGCGGCGAATGCGGCCAGTACGCCATCGGCCTCCTCGGCCAGCAGACCGCTGAGGATCAACTCCCGCGCAAGCCGACGCTGGGACGCGGCCCAAGTGCGCAATGGCCACGCCAAGACGTTTGCCGCCACAAAATCGCACTCGGGCACCTGGGCGGTCCGGAGGTCAAAGTGGCGCGCCGCGAGCTCGACGCCGTTGGCCCGCGCGTTGTCGATCGTGGCCTGCACCGCGGCGGGGTCGTTGTCGAGCGCCGTCACCGGTGCCCAGCCCAGCCGCGCGGCGACGATCGCCAGCACGCCTGAGCCACAGCCGAGATCGACGAACGAGCCTCGGGCCGGCTCGTCGAGCATCAGCTCCAGGCACAGGCGGGTGGTGGCGTGCGCGCCGGTGCCGAACGCCTGTCCGGGGTCGATGACGACGTCGAGCGCTGTGCCGCCCGGCGGCTCCCACGGCGGGCGTACCGTCAGGCGGTCGCCGAGCACCAGCGGGCGGTGAAACTGGCGCCAGCGCTCGTTCCAGTCGTCGGCGATCTCCTCGGTGCGGACCTGGATCAGGGCGTCGCCGGCGGCGGCCTCGAGATCCGGCAGGGCCGGCAGCTCACCGGGCGCCCCGTAGACGGCGTACTCGATCGACCCATCGGCGAGCGCGGACTCCTCAACTCCGCCGGGGGCCAGCTCCAGCAGCTCGGCGAGGACCAGCTCGGCCTGCTGGGGCGCGACCCGGATGGCGAGCCGGATCAACCGCCGAAGGCGCGCCTGAGCTTCCCGAACACACCCTCCTCGGTGCGGAGGTTGTCCTCGGTCAGGCTGTCGGACAGCTGCGCCAGCAGCTCGCGCTGGTCGCGCCGCAAGCGCTTGGGGATCACCACGTTTACGACCACCTGCAGGTTGCCGCGGTGGCGCCCGCGCAGCGCGGGCATACCCTGGCCGCGGACCTGGAGCGTCTCGTTGGGTTGGGTTCCGGGCGGGATCTCGAGCTCGACCGGACCGTCGATCGTCGGCACCTCGACCGTGGTCCCCAGCGCGGCCAGGGGGGCCGCGACGTCGACCACCGTGACCAGGTCGTCCTGGTGGCGGACGAACCGGGGGTCCTCGCGGACGCGGACCTGGACGTAGAGATCACCGGGAGGCCCGCCGTGGTCGCCGGCGTGGCCACGGCCGCTGATGCGGATCCGCTGGCCGTCGTCGATCCCGGCCGGTACATCCACCGACACCTTCTTGCGCTCCGCCTTGCGGCCCCGGCCCCGGCACTCGTGGCAGGGATCGCGAGCCACTCGGCCGTCGCCTCCGCAGACGTCACAGGCGGCCGCCCGGACCACCTGCCCGAACGGCGTGTTGGAGACCGCCCGCAGCTGCCCGGTTCCGCCGCACTTGGCGCAGGTCTCGATCGGGGTCCCGGGCTCGGCGCCGTTACCGCGGCAGTGCTCGCACAGCGCCACCGCGTCGAAGCTGACCTCGACCGCGACGCCGTGGGCCGCCTGAGGCAGATCGATCTCCGCGGCCACGGCTATGTCGCCGCCCTGAACCGGCCCCCCGGGCCGTCCGCCGCCGCCGCCGAAAATGCTTCCGAAGGCGCCGCCACCGCCGCCGCCGAAGAAGGCCTCGAAGATGTCGGCCACCGAGCCGAAGCCTTCGAAGTTCGGGGCGTAGCCGCCACTGCGCAATCCCTCGTGGCCGTAGCGGTCGTAGGTGGCGCGGCGGTCGGCGTCGGATAGCACCTCGTAGGCCTCGGCGGCCTCCTTGAACTTGCTCTCGGCCTCGGGATCGTGGCTGTTGACGTCGGGGTGCAGCTCACGGGCGAGGCGGCGAAAGGCCTTCTTTATCTCATTGTCGTCGGCGTCCCGGGAGACGCCTAGCACCTCGTAGTAGTCACGTGGCATCTGTGAAGCGCTCATCGCTGGTGCCGCCTCAACGGGTCTCGTAGACGTCGGCGACGAAGCTCGAGAGCTGCGAGGCGGCCTCCCTGACCGAGCGGATCGCCTGGGCGTAGTCCATTCGCAGCGGGCCGATCACCGACACGGCCCCGAGGGTCCGCTGCGGCAGACCGTAGCTGGCGGCGACCAGCGCCAGCGAGCGCAGTGCCGGGGCCTCGTTCTCGGCGCCGATGCGGACGGCCACGTCGCGGGGGGCGCTGAGCGCATTGCGCAGAACCGCCAGCAGGGCCACGCGCCGCTCCAGCATGTCCATCAGCAGATTGAGGTCCGACACGTCGGCGAACCGCTCGATCGTCAGCAGCTTGGCCGCTCCCTCGATGTACAGCGTCTGCAGCGCCGACTCCTCTAGCTCGGTGAACACCGGCGCCAGCGCGTCGAGGAACTCGCGCTCGGTGGTGCTCAGCGAGGGGTCGTGCAGCCGCTGGTGAAGCATCCGGGCCCCCAGGCCGAGGCCGACCAGCCGCTCGTTGAGATAGCTGGCGGCCCAATCGGCGAGACCGGTGTCGACCGGGCGCGGGAAGGTGAACAGCCGCTTTGACACGCCTCCAGTGGAGGTGATCACCACCACCATCAGGACCTGGGGCTGAAGCGCCAGCACCTCGATGTGGCGGATCGTCGAGGTCTCGATCGGAGGCGCGCTGACGATCGCCAGCAGGTCGGTGACCTGCGACAGCGTCTCGGTGGTGACGCGCATCGCCTCGTCGACCTCGCGGCGGACCAGCGACAGCGACAACGCCGGCCCGCTGGTCTGCTCCGGCAGCAGGCGGTCGACGAAGTAGCGGTAGCCGGCCTCGGTGGGGACGCGCCCGGCCGAGGTGTGCGGATGGGCCAGCAGGCCCAGCTCCTCGAGGTTGGCGAGCTCGTGGCGAATCGTGGACGGCCCCCACTCGAAGTCGGCGCTGAGCGCCTTGCTGCCCACGGGTAGGCCGCCGTCGAGATGCTCCTCGACGAGCCGGCGCAGCACCAGTTCTTGGCGATCGGTCAACATCGCTTTCAGATTGTAGGTAGGGGCCGGAGCTCAATTCCCACCCCATCCCCGCCGGCCGGCTGACTAGTCCTGGCGGATCTCCGCCTCGCCGTTGCGGATGATCCGCTTGCCGCCCTGCTCGGCCTCGGAGCTGACCAGCGCCCGGCCGCTGTCGATGCTGGCAATCGTCCCGCGGACGGTGATCTCCTGCTCGAGCATTCCCATGCCGCGGAACTGGACCGAGAGCCGCTCGAGCTTGTCCGGGCCTCCCAGCGCCTCGGTGTGAGCGCGGGCGACCTGGGCCATAGTCCACAGACCGTGCAGGATCCGTCCCGGGAGCCCGACCTGCCTGGCGAACTCCTCGTCGATATGGATCGGGTTGAAGTCGCCCGAGGCCCCGGCGTAGCGAACCGTGATGTAGCGGTCGGGGGTCACCTTGAGCTCGAACTCGTCGCCGGACTTCACCGCGTTTTCAGCCTCCTCGGACGATGTTGCTCCAAGTGCCGGTGCAGACGGTCTCCGCGCGCTGGTTCTCCGACACCGTCTCGAACACGTAGAAGCCCATCCCGCCGCGCTCGGAGATGTCTTTGACGGTGAGGGTGGTGGTGATCTCGTCGCCGGCCACGACCAGCGGTCCCCAACGGAACTCCTGGCCGCCGTGGACCATCAAGGCGAAGTCGATCCCGACCTCGGGGTCGAGGATCGGCGGCCCGATCGCCCGGCCGCAGTACACCACCGCGAACATCGGCGGGGCCACTACGTCGGCGAACCCGGCCCGGCGCGCGGCCTGGTGGTCGATGTGGATGGGGTTGGTCTCGCCGACCGCGAAGGCGTACTCCTTGACCTTCTCGCGCCCGACCGCATAGAGGACGGGCGGGTAGGTCTTGCCGATCGCCTCAGTTCTGACCGCCATCGCCGCAGCAGTCTATGGCGATCGCTTCAGATGATCACCGGGACAGCACCGCCGTCCACCGACCAGGCGGCGCCGACGACGTTTGAGGCCGCCTGCGAGCACAGGAAGACGATCACCGCCGCCACCTCGTCTGCCTCCCCCAGCCGGCGGATCGGGAGTCCCGAGGCGGAGGCCTCGAGCACGTCCTGGCGGGTGCTCGCCGTGCCCTGCGCGATCTGGTCGGCCAGGCCGCCGGGCGCCAGCCACAGATCGTCGCCGATCGGGCCCGGGGTGACCGCGTTGACCAGCACTCCT
This sequence comes from Solirubrobacteraceae bacterium, assembly GCA_036502145.1. GTDB lineage: Bacteria > Actinomycetota > Thermoleophilia > Solirubrobacterales > Solirubrobacteraceae > Palsa-465. The sequence goes on from DASXZB010000022.1 coordinate 5,040, forward strand.
TCGCGCGCGTAGGCGTCGGCGTAGGCGCGCGACAGCGAGAGCACGGCCGCCTTGGAGACCGAGTAGGCGACGTTGGTCTGGCTGGGTCGCTTGCCCGATGTCGAGGAGACGTTGACCACCCTCCCCCATCCGCTCTTGACCATCGCCGGGATCGCCGCCCGCATCAGCCGCATCGGAGCCATGACGTGCAGCTCCCAGTGGGCCCGGTAGTCGTCGTCGGCGAGCTCGGCGAGCGGTCTGTGGCTGCTCATGCCGGCGCTGTTGACGAGCACGTCGAGGCGCCCGAAGCGCTTCAGGCACTCGGCCACCACCCGCTCGCCGGCGTCGGCGACGGTTATGTCCGCGGCCAGCCACTGGGCCCCGCCGCAGTCGCGCGCCGCCTCGGCCAGGTGGTCCTCGCTGCGCCCCACCAGCAGCACCCTGGCGCCCTCCGCGCACAGCCGCTTGGCGGTGGCGCGGCCGATCCCGCCCGATCCGCCGGTGATCACGCAGGCGCGGTCAGCCAGCCCAAGTTCCATGGCCGTCGATTCTCCCATCTGTCGTGCACCCGGGCCCGGCGGATCCCGGATCAACCGGTAACGTCCGCCCGCAAGGCATGAATCTGCTCGCTGCGGCCCTGACGCCGGTCCATCAGCGGTATCTGCTCGAGGCCCGGCAGATGCAGGCGTTGTCCTTCGCGGTGCACATCCCGCTGGTCGCCTTCGGGATCTCGTTCCCGGCGATGGTGGTGTTTGTGGAGTGGCTGCACCGGCGCACCGGAGACCCCGTGTACAGGACGCTGGCCCGGCGATGGAGCCGGGTGATGGTGGCGCTGTTCGCGGTCGGGGTGATCACCGGCACCATCCTCAGCTTCGAGATGGGGCTGCTGTGGCCGAACTTCACCGCCACCTTCGGCGGGGTGTTCGGCCTCGGCTTCGCGATCGAGGGGTTCTCCTTCTTTTTGGAGGCGATCTTCATCGGGATCTACATCTACGGCTGGGACCGGCTCTCGCCCCGGGCCCACCTCGCCAGCGCGATCCCGATCGTGATCACCGGCTTCACCGGCTCGCTGATGGTGATCTCGGTCAACGCCTGGATGAACCACCCGGGCGGCTTTCACCTGGTCGGCGGCAAGGTCGTCGACATAAATCCGCTCAAGGCGCTGTTCGCCAACAGCTACCTGTGGTCGGAGCTGATCCACATGTATATCGCCGGCTACATGGTGACCGGGTTCCTGGTCGCCGCCGCGTACGCCTACGGGCGGCTACGGGGGCGGTGGGGGCGTTACGAGCGGATCGCGCTGACGATCCCGCTGACGATCGCCTGCGTGGCCGCGCCGGTCCAAGTGCTGGTGGGCGACTGGGTCGCGCGCGACGTGGCGGTGGCCCAGCCGGTCAAGCTGGCGGCGATCGAGGGGCTCTACAGGACCACCGACGGGGCCTCCGAGCACGTCCTCGGCTGGTACACCGACGGCCAGGTCAAGTACGGGATCGCGATCCCGCACCTGCTCTCGCTGCTGGCGTTCCACAGCTGGAACGCCAAGATCCAGGGGCTGGACACGGTGCCGCCGAGCCAGCGCCCGCCGATCAACGTGGTCCGCTTCGCCTTCCAGACGATGGTCGGCATCGGGACCCTGCTGGCGCTGCTGGGGCTGCTGTACCTGGTGGTCCGCATTCGCCGACGAAGGCTGCCGACATCGGCGTGGTTCTATCGCGCGGTCGTGCTGGCCGGACCGGCCGCGACCGTGGCGCTGATCGCCGGCTGGGTGACGACCGAGGTCGGGCGTCAGCCATGGGTGGTCTACAAGGTGATGCCGACCGCCGACGCGGTGACCGGCGCCGGCGGGATCCCGGTGGGATACGGGGCGCTGGTCGTCACCTACGCGGCGCTGGCCGGGGCGGTGTTCTGGATCCTGCGGCGCCTGGCGCGGGCGCCGCTGGACCAGATCGACGCCGAGTCGCCTCCGTCGCCTCCGTCCCCGGCCGTGGCCTGAGCCTCGATGCTGCAGACGCTCCCACTTGTGTTCGCGCTCGCCGGGCTGGCGCTCTACACGGTGCTCGCCGGGGCGGACTTCGGGGCCGGGTTCTGGTTGCTGTTCGCGGGTCGGGGCGAGTCCGCAGACCGGATCCGCGAGCACTCGCATCACTCCATGGCACCGGTCTGGGAGGCCAACCACGTGTGGCTGATCTTCGTGCTGACCGTGACCTGGACCGCGTATCCGGTCTTCTTCGGCTCGATCGCCTCGACGCTGGCGGTGGCCTTCTTCATCGCCGCCCTGGGGATCATCCTGCGTGGCGCCAGCTACGCGCTGCGCTCCGGTACCGCGCGCCGGAGAGAGACCCGGGCGGTCGACACGGTGTTCGCGGTGGCGTCGCTGATCACGCCGTTCGCGCTTGGCGCCGCCGCCGGCGGGATCGCGTCCGAGCGGGTCCCGGTCGGCAACGCCGCCGGCAGCCTGGTCACGAGCTGGCTGAACCCGACCTCGATCCTGATCGGAGTGCTGGCGGTGGCCAGCTCGGCCTACCTGGCGGCCGTGTACCTGGCCGCCGATGCGGCCCGGATCGGGCACCCCGAGCTCGAGCGGGCCTTCCGGACGCGGGCCCTGGCGGCGGGGGTGATCGCCGGCGCGATCGCGGTCGGGGGCCTGGCGGTGATCGAATCCGACGCCCACTCGCTGTTCGAGGAGCTGATCCGGGATGGCGCGCTGGCGGCGATGATCGCGTCGGTGTTGGCCGGCGCGGCGACCCTGGGGCTGGTCTGGGGCCGGCGGTTCGAGGCGGCGCGCTACAGCGCCGCGCTGGCGGTGGCGGCGGTGATCGGCGGTTGGGCTCTGGCTCGCTACCCGACGCTGCTGCCGGGCCTGAGCGTGCACCAGGCCGCCGCCTCGCACGACTCACTGGTCACGCTGGTGGTGGCGGTGATCGGCGGCGCGGTGATCCTGTTCCCGTCCCTGGGGCTGCTGTTCCGCCTCACCCTGACCGGGCGCTTCGATCCCCACCGCGACGAGGTCCACCCGGGTTCTGCCGCGGCGCAGGCGCTGCGCCCGGCGTTCGGAGCCAGGCTGGCAGTGGCGCTGCTGATCATCGGGGTGGGGCTGCTCAACGTGGCCACTGCGCCGTGGGCGCACGGAATCGGCGTGGTCAGCCTGTTCGGCTTCATCGTGGTGGCGTTTTTTGCGGTGGTGCCCCGCGCGCTGACCGAAGACCCGTAGCGGCTCGATCGAGCACCAGCCAGATGGTCGATCATTTGCGGAGGCCTGCGGCGCGCGCTAGCTTTCCTGGAGTGAGCAAGGCGGGCAGTTTCAGAGCATCCGATGCCGACCGCGACAGCGTGGTCGACCGCCTGCGCAAAGCCGCCACCGAGGGTCGGATCGCCGCCGAGGAGCTCGAGCAGCGGGTCAGCACGGCGCTGAAGGCGCGGACCTACGACGAGCTCTACGCCACCGTCTCTGACCTGCCGGGCGCCTCGCGAAGCCGGCGGACGCCGGCGCGCCGCGGCGGCGGCTGGGCGCTGACGGTGGTTCGCGACAACCCGGTTCTGCTGGTGTTCCTGATTCCCGCGCTCGCGGTCACCGCAGCGATGCTGCTGGCGGCGACGATCGTGTGGTCGGTCCTGGTGCTGGTGGTGCTGATGCTGGGCGGACGGCCTCGCATGGCGCGCGGGCCGTGGCATTACTACGGCCGCCGCGGCCTGGGGCCGTCTCGCCGGGGTCCGGGCGGCCACTGGGTCTAGTGTGCGAGTGGTCGCCGTGGCAGCTGCCCGCTACCGGGTCAGCCGCCAGACCACGCCAACCATCTCGTAGGGCTCGCCGTTGACCGTGTAGCGGTGGACGTAGCGCCGGCGCTCGAGCTCGCGGGCGCGGACGCCGGCCCCGAGCCCGTCCGCCCACAGCTCGGCGGTGATCGCGTCGGGATCGCCGACCGTGGGGTCGTGCATGTGGACGACCAGCGCATCGCCCTCCAGGAGCGCCGCCGCGGCCAGCAACGCCCGCGGGGGCAGCTGCTCGGAGCCATCGCCGACCGGCGCCACGCAGCTGATCGCGTTGGCCCTCAACTCTCGGATCGCGGCCCGCTCCCGTTCCGAGAGCGCCAGCAGATCGAGCGTCAGATACGACTCGTAGAGGCCTGGCCGGTCGCGGAGCGCCGCCTCGCGTGCGGCCTCGACGATGTCGGTGCCGAGTACCGGCACCAGCCCCTCGGCGGCCAGCGCCTCCCCGGAGACGCCGTTGCCGGCCGCGAGGTCGAGCACCCGGACCTCCGCGCGCTGCCAGCCGATCCGGTCCGCGGCCGCGGCCAGCAGCGACGCCAGCTGGCGGGGCGAGCGGCAGCCGAGCCGGTCCTGGACGATCTCCTCGTAGGCGCCCGGGAGCGAGTAGAGGCGCGCGTAGTCGTGCAGCTGCAGCTCCTCGGTGCTGCCGTCGCCGTGGCGGACGCGGATCAGCTCGCGCCCGATCTCGGGATCCGCCTGGTCGGCCAGCTCGACGGTGAAGCCGCCAGATCGCGCCGGCCTCGGCAACCGCGCTAGCCCTTCTCGCCGAGCTCGAGCACGGCCAGGAAGGCCTCCTGGGGCACCTCGATGCGCCCGACCTGCTTCATCCGCTGCTTGCCGCGCTTCTGCTGTTCGAGCAGCTTGCGCTTGCGGGTGATGTCGCCGCCGTAGCACTTGGCGATGACGTCCTTGCGGTAGGCCTTGATCGTCTCCCGGGCCACGATCCGCGACCCGATCGCGGCCTGGACTGGGACGTCGTACTGCTGGCGGGGGATCTTCTCGCGCAGCTTCTCGACCAGGGTACGGCCGGCCGACTGGGCCTTGGCGCGGTGGACCAGCATCGACAGCGCGTCGATGGGGTCGCCGGCGAGCAGGATGTCGAGCTTGACCAGGTCGGACTCGCGCAGACCGGTCAGCTCGTAGTCGAGCGAGGCGTAGCCGCGGGTGCGGGACTTGAGCTGGTCGAAGAAGTCGAGCACGATCTCGGCCAGCGGCAGGTCGTAGGTCAGCTGCAGGCGCTCCGCAGACAAGTAGTGCATCCCGGCGTGCTCGCCGCGGCGCTCCTGGCAGAGCTCCATGATCTGCCCGACGTACTCCTTCGGCGTCAGGATCGAGGCGCGGATGAAGGGCTCGCGGACCTCGGCCACGCGCGCCGGGTCTGGCATGTCGTTGGGGCTGTGCACCGGCAGCACGGTTCCGTCGGTCAGCGTGACCTCGTACTCGACGCTGGGCATCGTGGCCAGCAGCTCGAGGTCGTACTCGCGCTCCAGGCGCTCGCGGACAATGTCCATGTGCAGCAGTCCCAGGAACCCGCAGCGGAAGCCGAACCCCAGCGCATCCGAGGTCTCGGGCTCCCAGCTGAGGGCGGCGTCGTTCAGCGTCAGCTTCTCGAGCGCGTCACGTAGGCCCGGGTAGTCGTCGGAATCGATCGGAAACAGGCCGCAGAACACCATCGGCTTGACCTCTCGGTAGCCCGGCAGCGGCTCCAAATCGGATCCCGCCCACCCGCGCGTCGTAGTCAGGGTGTCGCCGACGCGCAGCTTGGTCACGTCCTTGACGCCGGTTATCAGGTACCCCACCTCGCCGGCGTGCAGTGCGCCGGCCGAGGTCATCTGGGGGGTGAAGAAGCCGATGTCATCGATGTCGGCCTCGGTCCCGGCCTGCATGGCGCGGATCGCCTCGCCCTTGGTGAACGTGCCGTCGACGACGCGGATGTAGGCGATGACGCCGCGGTACTGATCGAACTCGGAGTCGAAGATAAGGGCCCGCGGCGGGGCCTCCGGGTCGCCGGCGGGCGGCGGCACCCTGGCGACCAGCTCGTCGAGCACCTCGATCACCCCCTCCCCGGTCTTGGCGCTGATCCGCAGCACGCTGTCGGCCGGCTCGCCGAGGAGCTCGGCGATCTCATCCCCCACCCGTTCGGGCTCGGCGCCGGGCAGGTCGACCTTGTTCAGGCACGGGATCAGCTCGAGCCCCGAGTCCACCGCGAGATAGGTGTTGGCGACGGTCTGCGCCTCCACTCCCTGGGAGGCATCCACGACCAGCAGCGCTCCCTCGCAGGCGGCCAGCGAGCGCGACACCTCGTAGGTGAAATCGACGTGACCGGGAGTGTCGATCAGGTGCAGCTGGTAGGTCTGGCCGTCGCGAGCCGACTCGTAGAACACCCGGACCGCCTGGGACTTGATGGTGATCCCACGCTCGCGTTCGAGGTCCATCGAGTCCAGCAGCTGCGCGCGCATCGACCGGGGATCGACAGTGTGCGTCAGCTCGAGGATCCGGTCGGCCAACGTCGACTTGCCGTGATCGATGTGGGCGATGATCGAGAAGTTGCGGATGTGAGCCTGGTCGGCCATGCGCTCTCAAGGGTACGAACACGGCAGTGGCCCGCTCTGCAAGCCCCACCTGACCGAACGGACGTGGAGTCCCCTATCCCCGGCCGAGGCGGCTCATCACCAGAGCCTGGATCTGCCGGGCCTCGGGGATCCGCATCCGCAACACGAGCCACGCGTACAGGACGCCGGCGGCAGTCAAGGCGATCCCGATCGAGAGGATCTCAGCCACCAGCGAGACGCCGAGCAGGCTGTCCAGCCCCTTCCAGACCAGATAGCCGACCGCGGCCATCAGCGCGGTGGCCACCAGGATGCGCACCGTGATCATCGCCGTCTGCGCCCCTTCCAGGCGGCCGTTGAATCCGGCTCGCAGGCGGCGCAGCTGCAGCCAGGTCATGACCACGTTGGCCGCCACCGTGCCGATCACCAGCCCGGAGATCCCCAGCGGCTTGTACAGGGCCAGCGAGACGATCAGGTCGACGACCAAGTTCATCGCCGCCAGGGCGGTCGGGATCCACGGCCGCTTGACGGCGAAGAAGGTCCGCCCCAGCAGCAGGTTGACCCCGGCGAACGGGAGGCTGAAGGAAAACCAGAACAGCGCCGTGGACACCAGGTCGGTGGAGCCGCTGCCGAATGCCCCTCGCTGGTAGACCAGTCGGACGATCGGCTCCGCCAGCACCGCCATCAGCGCTCCCGACGGGATCAGCAGCAGGTTGATCTGGCGGATGCCGTTGCCCACGGTGCGACGCATCCCGGCCACGTCTCGGTGTACGGCCATCCGGCTGAGGGTCGGGAACAGGACCGTGGCCACGGCCACGCTGAAGATCCCCTGTGGCAGCATGTAGATCCGAAACGCGTCGTTGATCGCGGCCGGGACGTGCGGCGAGACGAGCGTTCCGAGCCCGGCGTTGAGGAAGATGTCGATGTTGATGATGCCGATGCTCATCGTCACCGGCAGGAACAGCAGCAGCACCTGACGCACGCGGGAATCGCGCCAGTTGAGCGTGAACGAGAGGTGAAACTCCACGCGCGGCAGCGCCGCGGCAATCATTGCCAGCTGGACCACGGTCGCCACCAGCCAGGCGATGGCGTAGGCGTAGACGGTGTTCTGGCCGTGGAAATGCGCGTGCAGGATGACCATCAGCACGACGATGACCACGTTCCAGACCGCCGGCGCCAAGGCCGGGATCGTGAACTCGTCGTAGGCCTGGAGGATCCCCACCAGCAGACCGGTCAGGCTCAGCAGCAGCACCACCGGGAACAGCACCTGCGAGAGCCCGACGGTCAGCGAAGTTGCCGATGGGCTCAGGGTCCCGGTGAACAGCGGCACGATCAGGTCCGCGACCCCCATCCACACCACCGTCAGTCCGCCCAGTACGACAAGGATCAGCCAGAACAGCTCCGAGGCCAGCCGGAACGCCTCGCGCTTGCGGCCCTCCTGCAACAGCTCGGTGAACACGGGCACGAAGGCCGCCGACAGCGCCGCCTGGGAGAACAGGTTGCTGAACAGGTTGGGGACCTGCGAGGCGACGGTGAATGCCGAGGCCGCGGCGGTGGTGCCGAAGAAGCCGGCCTGCACGACTTCGCGGCCCAGACCGGCGATCCGCGACAGCGCGGTGGCGAGGGCGAAGATGGCCGTGTTGAGAGCGAGCCGCCGGCGGGGCGACGGGGGCGGCGCGGACGGCGGCTGCTCCCCCGGAAACGTGCTCGGGGCGGACACGGCGCGCTATAGTACGCGCCGTCGCCGCGGTCACCCGCGGCTGCTTTTTGTCATGGCCAATATTCACTCCCAGAAGAAGCGGATTCTGCGCTCCGAGCGCGAGCGGCTCGAGAACCGCCGCTACACCTCGACGATCAGGACTTACTTCCGACGCCTCGAGCGCGCCGTCGCCGACGGCGACGACCAGGTGGCCGAGACCGAGCACCGGGTCCTGGTGCGGACGATCGACAAGGCTGTCAAGCGCGGCGCCCTGCATCGCAACAGCGGGGCGCGCAAGAAGTCGCGCGCGGCCCGGCTGCGGCGCGGCAGCTGACGGCCCGTCCCATTTTCACGCCCGGTGCGGCAGAATTGTCGTTTGCCCGGTGACCGGACGCCGGCTTAACGGCAACAAAATCGATACAGCGTCCGGGCCTGGCTAAATGAGGACAGGGATGGCGAGCCAAACATCGGATCCCGGGACGGCAGGTCAGGGTCCAATTTCCTTCGACGTCGAGCGAGTGATCCGGACCGAGCCGGGACGGCTGGAGGTTCAGGGCCGCTGGTACGGGGTGCGCGGACGGAGGTTCGTCCGCCCGGCGCTCACGCAGGTCAGCGGCGGCAGCGAGCGGCGCTGGCTCGCCGAGCTCGAGCACAAGCCCTGGGCGGCCGAGGACGGCGAACAGTGGATAGCGGTGTTTGCCCTGGACGCGGAGGTCGATGAGGTCGCGGAGCTCGAGCTATCGGTGGCGCCGGACATCACCGTCAAGCTCGGAGACGGCGTGCTATCGCCGCGGCGGCCGCGCCGCAAGCGGTCAAGCGCCGCGATCCTGCGCGCTTCGCCCACGCGCGCGGATGCCGCTCCGGGCGGTCCGACGCTCAGCGAGCGCCATCAGGAGATCCAGCGGCTGAACTCCCGGCTGATCGCGGTGGGTCAGCAGCTGGAGCGCGAGCGCGAGCAGCGAGCCCGCGCCGGCGAAGAGCTCGAACGCGAGCGCAGTCTGCGCATCAGCGACGAGGACGAGCTCGAGCGCGAACGTCTGCGCCGCGACGCCACCCTGGAGGAGCTGGAGACTCGATCCGCCGAGCTCGAGGCCAAGTCGGCCGAGCTGGACACCGCGGCGGCCGAGCTCGAGACCAAGTCGGCCGAGCTGGACATCGCGGCGGCCGAGCTCGAGACCAAGTCGGCCGAGCTCGACACTGCGGCGGCCGAGCTCGAGGCCAAGTCGGCCGAGCTGGAGAGCGCGCGCCGCGAGCTCTCGGAGGAACGCGCGCGATCAGAGCGGCTGCGGTCCCAGCTGGCCCGGGAGCGGGCACCGGCGGCAGCGCCCCAGACTCAGGAGTTCAGCGCGTTCGTGTCGGCCGAGTCGGAGGCCGTCCCCCCGGCCCGGACGCGGCGGGAGCCCGAGCACGAGCCCCCTGCCCGCCGTGAGCCCCCCGCCGGCCGCGAGGCGCCCACCCGCCGCGACCCATCCACCCGCCGCGAGTCGCCCACCCGCCGCGAGCCGCCGGCACCGGTGTCCCGGTCGCATCCCGCTCCGCGACCCGAGCGGCCGCTGAACCCGGCGCTGCGTTCGCAGAGCAACTGGGCCGGGCGGCTGCTGGCGCTGCTGGTGATCCTGGTGGTGATCGCCGCAGTGATCCTGGTGATCAGGACGACGGTGAAGCCGTAAGGCGCTCGATCGCCACCAGCGCCGCCGTATCCTCGCTCGCCGCGCCGACGCCGCCGCCGCGAGACGCCAGCTCGAGGTCCGCAATTTCCACGATCGCCCGGCGCAGCCTATCGGCGCCGCTGCGGCGCGCATCGGCGATCAGCCGATCGGCGGCCCGCGAGGGCAGCCGCAGCCGACGCTTGATCTGCGCCGGCGGCTCACCGGCGTCCAGCGCCGCGGCCACGTCGTGGGCCACCCGCACCCGCTGCGAGATCCAGTAGATCAAGCCGGAGACACGCTCGCCCTGCGAGCGCAGTCCGAGGTAGGCGCGCACCGCCTCCGGCCCGTCACCGGCCACCAGAGCGTCGGCGACCGCCCAGGACCTGCGCTCCGCCGACGAAGCGGTCAGCTCGTCGACCGCCGCTGCGTCGAGGCGGACGCCCGCTTCGACGCCGAGGGCGAGCTTTTCGAGCTCTCGCAGCAGCCGCTGCTGGCGATTGCCGACGTGCCGGATGATCTCCCGGGCGGCGTCGGGCTCGAGCTCGAGGCCCATCTCGCCGGCTCGGGCCAGCACCCACTTGGGCAGCTCCCACGGCTTGACGCTGTTCTCGGCGCTGATGTCGCCGTCGGCGGCCTTGACGGCGGCGTGCAGCCGGTCCGGGGCCCGGGTCCGGCTGTCCTCGCGGGCGAAGAACGCGACCGTGGTCTCGGGCGCCATCGCCCGCAGCGCGGCCTCGACCCCGTCGAGGTCCTTGTCCTTCCAGCGCTCCACGCCGTCGACGATGATGAACCGCCGGCCGAGCGCAAGCGTCATCGCGTCGAGCGCCGCCGCCACGGCGTCGGGGGTCGCGGTCTCCCCCTCGAACAGCTCCAGCCCCTCGGTCCCGCTGATCGACTCGGCCAGCCCCCGCAGGCGGGCTCGGCGCTCGGCGATCCGCCCGTGGTCGTCGCCGTGGATCAGGTACACCGCCTTGAAGGTGGCCATCAGCCGAGTTTAGGAGCGCGCCGGATGCCCGCCAGCTCCAGGGCACGGCGCACCGCTGCGGCGGGCGAATCGACGGTTTGCACCCCGTCGATCGCCCAGCTATCGAGGCCCACCACCGGCACGCCGTTGACCAGCGCGAGCGCGATCTCCGACAGCGTCCCGTAGGCCCCACCGACTGCCAGCACCGCGTCGGCGGCGCGCACGATCAAGCCGTTGCGCAGCTCGCCGAGGCCCGTGGGCAGCGCCACCGCGACCCATTCGTTGGCGGCGGCACGGTCCTCGCCGGGGAGGATTCCGAGCACCAGTCCGCCGGCCTCGGCGGCACCCCGGCTGGCCGCGGCCATGACTCCCCCGCCCCCTCCGGTCACGACCACCGCGCCGCCCGCGGCCAGCCCTCGGCCCACCGCCTCGGCGGCGCTGGCCTGCGCGGGTGTCGGCTGCCCGGCGCCAACGACCGCGATGTAGGGCCCGGTCAAGCCGATCCGCTCGTGCTGGCGGGTGAAGTCAACTAGCGGACGACGACGTTGACCAGCTTGTCGGGCACCACGATCAGCTTGACGACCTGGTGGCCGTCGACGTGGCTCTGCACGCCGCGGGAGGCCAGCGCGAGCCGCTCGAGCTCTTCTCGCGGCGCACCGGTGGTGGCGGTTACGCGATCGCGGACCTTGCCGTTGACCTGGCAGACCAGCTCGAACGTCTCCGCGACCAGCATGTCGGGATCGGCATCCGGCCACGGGTCCTCCCACACCCGCCGCCCGGTGCACTGCTCGTAGACCTCGGACCCAAGATGCGGAGCGAATGGGAACAGCAGCGAGGCGGCGGTGGCGGTGGCGAACCGCCGCGCGTCTTCGTCGGCGCCGGGATAGCGGTAGATCTCGTTGACCAGCTCCATCACGGCGGCGATGGCGGTGTTGAAGGCAAACCGCCCGCGCATGTCGTCGGTGACCTTGTCGATCGCCCAGTTGGCCTTGCGGACCAGGGTCAAGGCGTCACCACTGGGGTGGTTGGGCGGCTCGGCCGATCCGGGGCGGGCGGCGAAGCCGTCGCCGAGCCGCCACAGCCGGCTGAGGAACCGGTACACGCCCTCCAGTCCGGTGTCCGACCAGGCGGCATCCTGATCGGGCGGGCCGACGAACAGGATGTAGCAGCGCATGGCGTCGGCCCCGAAGCGCTCCACGATCGCGCTGGGCGCGACCACGTTGCCCTTTGAGCTCGACATCTTGTTGCCGTCCGAGCCGAGGATCATCCCCTGCGTGAACAGCGCCTGGAACGGCTCCTGGACGTCGAGCAGGTCCATGTCGGCCAGGGCCTTGACGAAGAAGCGCGCGTACATGAGGTGCAAGATCGCGTGCTCGACGCCGCCGATGTACTGGTCGACGGGCATCCAGGAGGCCAGCACCCGGCGGTCCCACGCGGCCTCGTCGTTGCGGGCGTCGCAGTAGCGCAGGAAGTACCAGCTCGAGTCGACGAACGTGTCCATGGTGTCGGTCTCGCGCCTGGCCGCGCCGCCGCAGCTGGGGCAAGTGGTGTTGACCCAGTCCTCGGCCGCCGCCAGCGGCGAACGGCCGCGCGGCTGGTAGTCCTCGATCTCGGGCAGCCGCACCGGGAGCTCCTCCTCGGGCACCGCCACCAGGCCGCACTGGTCGCAGTAGACGACGGGGATCGGGCAGCCCCAGTAGCGCTGGCGGGAGACCAGCCAGTCCCGCAGGCGGAAGTTGACCGAGGAGTGTCCGAACCCCTCGCGGTCCAGCCAAGCGACGATCGCCTCGCGTCCGGAGACCGCATCCAGGCCGTCGAATCCGTCGGAGTTGATCAGCCGCTCGTCGTCGCTGTGGGCGGTGAAGGCCTGGTCTGAGGGCAGCTCGTCGGTCCCGGCGGGCACCACCACCGGCCGGATCGGCAGCTCGAAGGCCCGCGCGAACTCATAGTCGCGCTGGTCGTGCGCCGGCACCCCCATCACCGCTCCGGTCCCGTACTCCATCAGCACGTAGTCGGCGACGAACATCGGTATCTGCTCGCCGTTGACCGGGTTGGTGACGGTGCGCCCCAACGGCGCGCCGGTCTTGGGCTTCTCGGCGGCTCCTCGCTCCTCGGCGGACTCGGCCAGCGCGCGGTTGACGTACTCGTGCACCCGGGCCTCGTAGTCGGTGCCGGCCACCAGCTTGAACACATCGGGGTGCTCGGGGGCCATGACGAAGAAGGTGGCCCCGAACAGCGTGTCGGGGCGAGTGGTGAAAACGGCGTAGTCGATTGGGTGGGCGGGATCGACGTCCTCGCAGCGAAACGTGACCTCGGCCCCCTCGCTGCGGCCGATCCAGTTGCGCTGCATCGCCTTGACGTGCTCAGGCCAGTCGATCGCGTGCAGGTCGTCCAGCAGCCGATCGGCGTAGTCGGTGATCCGGAAGAACCATTGCTCGAGCTGGCGCAGCTCGACCAGGTGGCCGCAGCGCTCACAGCGCCCGTCGATCACCTGCTCGTTGGCCAGCACGGTCTGGTCGTATGGGCACCACTTGACCGCGGCCTCCTTGCGGTAGGCCAGCCCGCGCTCCAGGAGCTTGAGGAAGATCCACTGGGTCCAGCGGTAGTAACTCGGCTCGTGGGTGCCGAACTCGCGCGACCAGTCGATCGAGATTCCCCAGCGGTGAAACCAGTACCGGTAGGCGGCGATCGAGCGGTCGGTGGCCACTCGGGGATGGACCCCGGTCTTGATCGCGTTGTTCTCGGCCGGCAGCCCGAACGCGTCGTAGCCCATGGGGTGGAGCACGCGGTGCCCGGTGCGGCGCCGAACATGCGCGATGGCGTCGCCCAGGGCGTAGTTCTTGAGGTGGCCGATGTGGGGCTCACCGCTGGGATAGGGCAGCATCTCGAGCATGTAGGACTTCTCGGTGGCGTCGAGATGGTCGGGGTCGTTGGCGACTTCCCAGGTGCCTTCCCGGGCCCACAGCTCCTGCCAGCGGGGCTCTATCTGCTTGGGGTCATAGCGGCGGTCGGACATGTGCTGAAAGTGAGGTTACTTGCGCATCCCTACTGCCGGCCGGCGACGCCGATGTTGCGGGTCCTCGGCGCCCTGCGGTTACCATGCCCGCGTGGCCGAAAACCGAGAATCATCTGCTAAGCGGGCAAAACCGAGCCAGACCTCAGGCGCTGAGCGCCCCAAACCGAGCCGGACCGCTGCGGCCGAGCGCCCCAGACCGACCCGGTCCTCCGCGGCTGAGAAGGTGGCCACGATCCTGACGGCGGCCGAGGAGACCGCCGAGCGGATCCAGCACGAGGCCGAGGAGCGGGTTCGCAAACGGATCGCCGAGGGCCAGCGCGCGGCTGACAATCGGGTCGGCGCCGCCGAGGAGGAGGCCGCCGAGATCCTGGCCTCGGCGCGGGCCGAGGCCGACCGGCTGAAGCGCACCGGGCGCGAGCAGGCCGAGCGGGCCAAGACGGCCGCCACATCCGAGGCGCTGACGATCGTCGCCAACGCCCAGCGGAACGCCGACGAGACCCTGGAGCAGGCCACCGAGGCCGCCGCCAACAGCCAGCGCGAGGCTGAGCGCTACGCCCGCGAGCTGATGTCCGAGGCGCGGTCGGCGTCCGAGGAGGTGCGCCAGGAGGGGCTCGAGCTGGCCGCCAACCTGCGCCAGATGGGAGATTCGCTGCGCTCCAACGCTGAGCTGATCCTCCGTGACGTGCACAGCGTGCACAAGCAGATGATGGGACGGATCGAGCGCGCCGAGGGCGGCTCGGGCACCCCGGCTCCGCGGTCCTCCGGGCCAAATCGCCGCCCGCGGTCCGATGGCGCCTGGGCGAGCGCCCGGGCTCGGTTCGAGTCCTCCGACGGCGACGAGGTCCCCGACGTGCCCGAATTCATCCCGCGGCGCTGATCGCCGCGCCGGCGGCTCCCGGGGTCATGTACTACCCTTGGGGGCGACCCTCGGAGGGGCTATAGCTCAGCTGGGAGAGCGCCTCGCTGGCAGCGAGGAGGTCGCCGGTTCGAGCCCGGCTAGCTCCATTTTCTTCGCTTTGGTCCCCTCCGCCCGTCGGCGTCCGTTGCGCGCGGCGGACGCCGCCACCGACACGAATGTCCCGGTCCCCCGCCGCGTGACCCATTCCAGCAGCTCCCGGGATCCCAGCGGCCGGCTGATGTAGTAGCCCTGGGCGACCTTGCAGCCCAACAGGCGGAGCTGATCCCAGATGGCGCGTGACTCGACCCCCTCGGCGATCACGTCCAGCCCCAGGTTGCGCCCGAGGTCGATCGTCGCCGAGACGATCGCTGCGTCGTTGACCTCGGTGCCCATGTTGATGACGAACGAGCGATCGATCTTGATCTCGTCCAGGGGCAGCTCACGCAGGTAGGAGAGCGACGAATAGCCGGTCCCAAAGTCGTCGATCGAGAGCCTCACGCCGAGCTTGGAGAGCTCGCACAGGACCGACTTGGCCCGCGCCGGGTTGGCGAGCATCGAAGACTCCGTCACCTCCAGCCCCAGCATCTCGGGACGGGTCTCCCAGCGCGCCAGGAGGCCGGCCAGCTGGCGGGGGAACTCGCGGTCCAGCAGGTTTCGCATCGACAGGTTGACCGACACCCCCAGCTCGACTCCCCCGTCGCGCCAGGACCGGGCCTGCCGCAGCGCCTCGTCGAGCACCTGCAGGGTCAGCGGGCCGATCAGACTGGTCTCCTGGGCGACCGGGACGAACTCGTCGGGGCACAGCAGGCCGCGGGTGGGGTGAGCCCAGCGCACCAGCGCCTCCACCGAGCGCACCACTCCGTCCTCGAGCGCCAGCTTGGGCTGGTAGTGGAGCACCAGCTCGTGGCGGTCGAGCCCCCGCCGCAGCTCGCTGACCAGGGTCAGGCGGCCGAGGTCGGTCTCGTGCGATGTCGCGTCGTAGTAGGAGTGCGAGGTGTTGTCGCGCTTGGCCTCGTACATCGCCACGTCGGCGCGCTGGATCAGCAGCTCGGCAGCGTCTCCGTGTTCGGGGAACACCGCCACCCCGATCGAGCCCTCCACGGCCAGCGGCAGCGACTGGATGTGGATCGGACGCTCCAGCGCGGCCCGGACCCGCTCTATCAGCGGCGCCACGTCCTCTGGCTCGGCCAGGTCGCAGAGCAGCAGGGCGAACTCGTCGCCGCCCAGGCGGGCGATCGTGTCCGAGGCCCGGACGGCACCACGAAGCCTGACTCCGACCTTGGCCAGCAGCTGGTCGCCGGCGGCGTGGCCGAGGGAGTCGTTGACCTCCTTGAAGCGGTCGAGGTCCATCAGCACCACGGCCAGCCGGGTCAGGTTGCGCTCGGCCTGTGCGATGGCGTGCTCGATGCGCTCCTTGAACAGGACCCGGTTGGGAAGCCCGGTCAGCGGGTCGTGCAACGCCTGGTACTCGTTGAGCTCGGCCTGGCGGACCAGCTCGTGCTCGGCGCGCTTTCGCTCGCTGATGTTCTCGACCATCATCATCGCCGAGGCCGGCTCCTGGTCGGAGGCGCTCTCCCGGACGGCTCGCAGCAGCGTCCACACCAGGTTTCCGTCTCGCCGTTGGCAGCGCGTCTCCAGCTGAAAGGACTCGCGCCGTCCGCACATCAGGTCGTCGAACCGCGATTGCGCCTGCCGGCGGTGTGCCGGCGCGATGCAGTCGGTGAACGAGAGCTGCTCAAGCTCGGCGGCGGTCGCGCCGAGCATCTCCTCGAGCGCCGGGTTGGCCTCGAGCACCCGACACTCGCCGTCGATTCTGAGGATCCCGATCGACGCGCCGTCGAACAGGGTCCGAAACCTCCCGAACGCGCGCGCCTGCCCGCGCCGGGCCTCGAACTCGGCCGCTCGGCTGACGGCCGCCGAGAGCACCATCGAGAGCATCTCCAGGGTCTGGCGGTCGTCCTCGTCGAGCCGGTCCTGCCGGGAGCGACTCATCACGTTCAACGTGCCGATCACCTCGGTTCCCTGAAACAGCGGCACGCAGATCAGCGACTGGTCGCCGATCATCGACCGCAGGTCCTGGTTGATGCGCGGGTCGTTGGGGGCGTCCTCCACCAGCAGCGGCTGGCCGCTGTCGATGGCGTGGCGAGCCACCGAGGACGCGATCGGGCGCTGGGCGTCCTTGACCACGCCGGCGATTCCGGTCACCGCGCGGGTGTGGAGCATGTCGCCCTCGACCAGGTTGACCATCGCGCCGTCGGCGCCGGTGATCGCCTGCGAGCGGTCGGCGATCAGCGTCATCACCGCTTCCAGGCCGTCGTTGGCGGCGGCGATCTCGCGCTGGGTCTCGACGATCAGCGAAAGACGCTGCTCACTGCTCAACTTGGAGCTTGGCAACCGGTGCCCCGAGCCGTGAGCCGTGCGCCGGCGCAAGGGGGGTTGGTGGGGTGAGTCACGCCCCTGGTATCGACCCCCCCGCTAGTGCGCTTTAGCTCAAGCCCCGGCTGTCTACGACTCGCTCCTGGCCGCCTCGAGCGCCGCCGGCGGATCGAGAGCCTTGTTGGCGCGGGCCAGCTCCAGCGCCCGGTCGGCGAGCTCCGCCGCTTCGGCCCCGCCCACCGACTCGTCGCGCAACGCCAGCGCCAGGAGCACCTGGCGCATCAGCTCGGGGTTCTCGAGGTCCGGCGGGGGCCCGGCCGGCGGCAGCGACCGCACTCCGGCCAGCAGCCGGGCGGCGTTGTTGCCGCCGCCGAAGGACAGCATCCCCCCGGGATGCTTGTCGGGAATCGTCACCGCGATCGCGCCGGTGGCCGGGTTGACGACGGCGATCTTGCTGCGCAGACCGTGGCGCTCGAGCGCCAGCCGGTAGCCCGACAGGCGCATGTAACCGAGCTGCGCGGCGAGCTGCGTGAACGACGACAACTCGGCCTCGTCCTTGAGCCGGCGGTGGTGCAGCGAGATCTGCGTGCCGGCGTCGGGGAGCGCCGGGTCGGGGTCGGGAGCGACCAGCAGGAACGCCTGGGGGCCGAGCCGCCCGGCGCCCACGCCGGCCAGGTCAGCCAGCAGCTGGTAGCCGCCGAGGCCCAGCGCTCCCACGATCCCGGACGGGAGCGGGTGCTCGCCCAGATAGCCAGGTTGGTGAGCCATGTCGCTAGTTGTCGAAGATGCCGCCGACGATCCCGCCGATCAGGCCGCCTCCACCTTCTCGCTGGGCATTGCCCCCCGAGCCCTCCTGGACCGGCGGGTGGAAGTACGCGCTCTGCAGCCCCACGCGGCCCGGGCCGGTGAAGCGGTTGAAGACCAGGTTGCCGGCCCCGCCGCCGAGAAGGCCGGTCTTGAACCCGTAGACCTCCTGTGTCATCTCCACCGAGTGGTCGCGGTAGACCCAGCCGCCGGGCTCGATGTCGATCGTCTCGCCCGCCTCGAGCACCTTCTCGAACATGTTCCCGTAGCCGTGCATCCAGACCACGCCCTCGTGGTCGCCGGAGTAGAAGTGGTCGACGAAGAAGCCGCCGCCGTAGAGCATGTTGGCGAAGCCCTTGATCCGGCTGTAGTCGTACTGGACGTTCCCGGTGGCGGCCAGGAACTGGTGCTCGCGGGCCATGATCCCCTCGCCGGGCTGCAGGTGCAGCGCCGCGATGTGGCCGGGAGCGTCGCGGCTGAAGGCGATCTCGCCGGCCGACTGCGCCTCGATCAGCAGCAGCGGCATGCCGCCGAAGGCACGCCGTTTGAGCCCCTTCTTGAGAGGGTGCAGACCGATCTGCATGGTGGGGTACTTCCACAGCAGCACGTGGTGCTCGAAGTACACCGGCACCTGTCCGTCGAGCGCCATGTGCAGGACCGGCACCAATTCGCCCTCGAGCCGGTAGTTGAGGCCGGGCGCGGTGCCTTGGGTTATCTGGGTCGGCAGGATTGTCGGGGCTGCGGGCATCCGCTGTCTCTCCTTGCTTGGCTCTGGCGAACTCGGGGGCGGCTCAGCCCGCTACCCCCGGACGTGGACGGCACGGTATCGCTACTGCGCTCGCGCTGCCTGAGTTTGATCCTCGTCGGCAGGCCGCCGTCGGGACTCGGGGTCCGGACCTGGGCGATAATCGCGGTCGTGGCCGAGATCTACGTCACCGGGCACCGCAACCCGGACACCGACTCGATTGCGTCGGCAATCGGCTACGCCGAGCTCAAGCGCCGGCTGGATCCGCGCAACGACTACGTGGCCGTCCGGCTCGGCGAGTGCAACGCTCAGACCTGCTGGCTGCTGGAGCGATCCGGCGCCGACGCGCCCCGGTTCCTCCCCCACGTGATGCCACGGGCCCGCGATGTGATGCAGACCAGCTTTCCGGTCACCGAGCAGGACGCTCCGCTGCGCGAGGCGGGCCTGGAGATGGCCCGGGCGGATCTCGAGCTGGTGCCGGTCGTCGACTCAGACGGTGCCCTGACCGGCGTCCTGACCGAGCGCGCCCTGGCCCGGCGCTACGTCCGCGAGACCCGCCGCACCTCGACCCTCGAGGACGCCCCCACCCGGGCCAGCGCGGTGGCCTCGGTGCTTGAGGGCGCGCTGATCCGCGGCTCGGACCGCGAGCTCTCGGGCCGCGTGTGGGTGCAATCGATGGACGCCCAGACCGACACCGGGATCGCCGACGGTGACGTGGTGGTGGTCGGCGACCGCCCCGCGGCCCAGCTGCTGGCGATCGACTGCGGCGCGGCGCTGGTCGTGCTCTCGAACTCGGTGGAGCCTTCGGCCGAGGTGCTCCAGCGGGCCCGCGAGCGGGGGACCACGATCATCATCTCCCCGTTGGACAGCTATGTCTCAGGCCGGATGGTGACGCTGGCGGCGCCGTGCAGCGCGCTGATGGAGCGAGATCCGCTGACCGTCACGCCCGACTTCCTGGTCGACGACATGTCAGAGCAGATCAAGGAGCTGCACTACGGCGCCGCCGTGGCCATCGATGCCGACAACCACCCGGTGGGGCTGATCACCCGCTCGGACCTGGTGGCCCCGCCGCGCCGCCAGGTGATCCTGGTCGATCACGCCGAGCAGGCCCAGAGCGCATCCGGGATCGGCCAGGCGGAGATCCTGGAGATCCTCGACCACCACCACATCGGCTCGATCGAGACTCGCATTCCGGTCACCGCCACGTTCGATCCGGTCGGCTCGACGGCGACGCTGGTCGTGGAGCGCTTCCGGCAGAACGGCATGGAGCCCAGCCGCACCACGGCCACGATGCTGCTGGGAGCGGTGCTGTCGGACACCGTGATCCTCAACTCGGCCACGACCACCTCGCGCGACCACGCGGTGGTCGAGTACCTGGAGCGGGTGCTGGCGATCGACGCCCACGAGCTCGGCCGCGACATGTTCGAGTCCACTGCCGACGTCTCCGAGGTGAGCGCCGCGCAGATCATCTCTCGTGACGCCAAGCGCTACCAGGTGCGCGGCGGCCAGGAGATCTGCATCGCGCAGGTGGAGGTCGTGGGCAGCGCGCTGCTGGAGCGCAGGGACGAGCTGCTGCAGGCGCTGCGCGAGGAGCGCGAGGACCGGGAGCTGGCGCTGTACGCCCTGATGGTCACCGATGTGCTCGAGCAGGGGACCGAGATGCTCGTGGCCGGCGACGTGGCGGCGGTGGCCCGCAGCCTCGGGGCCGAGCACTCCAATGGAACGATCGAGCTGCCCGGGGTGATGAGCCGCAAGAAGGAAGTGGCCCCGAAGCTGATGACGGCGCTGTAGCGCGCCGGGTCTCGAAGCTAGGCGCCGGCTCCGACCGCCAGCTAGAAGCTAGGCGCCAGCGCCGGCTCCGACCGCCATCGAGGGCGCCTCGCCCCACAGCTGCTCGAGCCGGTAGTACTCGCGCGTGTCCGGCGTGAAGATGTGGACCACGACGTCCAGGTAGTCGATCAGAATCCAGCGCGCTTCGCTAAGCCCCTCGGTGCGGGCCGGCAGCATCGAGTGCTGTGACTTCATCCCGGCGTGGATGGCGTCGTGGATCGCCCGGGTCTGGCGGTCGCTGCGGCCCGTACAGATGACGAAGTAGTCGGCGTAGCCGATCATTCCGCGGAGATCGAGGGTGACGATGTCAAGCGCCTTGCGGTCCGAGGCGAGCTCGGCGATCGTGGACGCCATCTGTTCGGGGTTCATGTGTTGGAGGGACCTCCGTAGAGCTCGTGGCGCTCGATGTAGTCGACGACACGGTCGGGAACGAGATATCGAATCGGCTGGCCGGCGGCGACCCGCCGGCGGATCATGGTCGAGGAGACGCCGATGCGCGGCATCTGGAAGAACCGCGCCCGGTCGCCTCCGCGAAGGGTCGCCAGCGCCTCCTGCACCGAGTCCCGGGTGGTCCCGCGGCGCTTGGCGATGGCCAGGTGGGCAAGCTCCAGCACCCGTTCGGGTAGATGCCAATCGGGCAATCCGGCCGCGATGTCGCCACCGACGACCAGAAACAGCTCGTTGTTTGGCGCGTTAGAGCTCAGCTGCTCCAGAGTATCGACCGTGTACGACGGTCCGTCGCGCTCGAGCTCGAGCTCTGAGACCTCGAACCGATCGTCGTCTTGGGTGGCCAGCCGGCAGAGGGCCAGCCGGTGCTCGGCCCCGGGCTCGTGCTCGACGGGCTTGTGCGGAGGGATGCGAGCGGGGATCAGCATCACGCGGTCGAGCTCGAGCTCACGGTATGCCTCCTGGCCGGCCACGAGGTGTCCGAGATGTGGCGGATTGAACGTTCCGCCGAGGATTCCGATCCGCACCGGCGTTCAGGGAGCGCTCGCGCTGGGATCTGACCCACACCCGGGTCCGAGCACGTGCACGGCGCTCACGCTCGGATGTGGCCCGCACCCTCGACCAGGTACTTGAACGTACACAGCTCCTCCAGGCCGATCGGGCCACGGGCGTGGAGCTTCTGGGTCGAGTTGCCGATCTCGGCGCCCTTGCCGAATTCGCCCCCGTCGGTGAACCGGGTCGAGGCGTTCACGTACACGCAGGCCGCGTCGACTCCGAGCTGGAACGACCGCGCCGCCGCCGTGCTGCCGGTGACGATCGCCTCCGAGTGGCCGCTGCCGTGGGCGTTGATATGGGCGATGGCTTCGTCGGGGCTGTCGACCACGCCGACGGCCAGCTCCGGCGCCAGGTACTCGGTGTCCCAGTCCTCGTCCCCGGCGACCCCCACCTCGATCCCCGGGGCGGCAGCGCGGGCCCGCTCGTCGCCGTGCAAGACCACGCCGGCGTCGCTCAGGGCCTTCAACATCCCGGGCAGAAACGTCGGCGCGATCTCCGCGTGCACCAGCAGCTTCTCGGCCGCGTTGCACGTCCCGGGCCGCTGGAGCTTGGCGTTCATGACGATCTCGTAGGCTGAGTCCAGATCGGCGCTGGAATCGACGAACACGTGGTTGTTGCCCGAGGCGGCGTAGATCACCGGTACCGTGGCCACGCCCTTGAGCGCCGCCTTCAGCCCCTCACCGCCACGGGGGATGATCAGGTCCACGACCCCGCTCTGGGTGGCGAGCTCTGCCAGTTCGTCGCGCTCCCCGCTCGCCAGCAGGGCCATCGCGCCCTCGGGCAGCCCGGCCGCGATGGCGGCCCGGGCGGCCACCGATGCCAGCACGGCATTGGAATGGGCCGCCGAGCTCGATCCTCGCAGCACCACCGCGTTGCCAGACTTCAGGCACAGCGCGGCGGCGTCGATGGTGACATTGGGCCGCGCCTCGTAGACGACCGCGATCACCCCGATGGGGACCCGTACCCGCCGCAGCTGCAGTCCGTTGGGAAGCCGTGAGCCGTCCATCACCTCGCCGACCGGGTCGGTCAGCGCGGCGATCTTGCGGACGCCGGCGGCCATCTCGGCGACCC
The DNA here is from genome assembly GCA_036502145.1 of Solirubrobacteraceae bacterium. Classification (GTDB taxonomy): domain Bacteria; phylum Actinomycetota; class Thermoleophilia; order Solirubrobacterales; family Solirubrobacteraceae; genus Palsa-465. The sequence continues at coordinate 27,390 of DASXZB010000022.1, forward strand.
GGCGCGGGGTCAGCTGCAGACGGTCGAGCAGGGCGTCGGAGAGGCCCGTCTCACGTCCTCGCTCCAGGTCGCGGGCGTTGGCCTCCAGGATCTCCTCCTGGTGGGCGATCAGCGCGACGGCGATCGCCTCCAGCGCCTGGTCCTTTATGTCCGAGCCCAGCGTCGCCAGCGTGCGCGCCGCTCGCTTGGCGGCGGCGCAGGTGTCGGCGGTCGCTGTGGCGGTTGTGGCCATGGTCGATACAGGTTACGCAAGCACGAAATAGTCGCGGTGGATCGCCTCCTCGCTGGCCCGGGGCAGCAGCTCGCGCACCGCCGTGGACTGCAGGCCGCGGACCTGGCGCAGCTCGCCCGCGGAGTAGTTGCTGATTCCCTTGCCGACCGCCTGCTCGCCGTGGGCGATCTCGACCGCGTCGCCGGCCTCGAAGGCGCCGCTGACCTCGACCACCCCCACCGGGAGCAGGCTGGTCCCGCCCTCACGCAGCGCCCGGGCGGCGCCGGCGTCGACGAGCACCCGTCCCCGCGCCGGCTTGGCGTACTTGAGCCAGAGCTTGAAGCTCGAGTACCGGCCCTCCCGAGCCGGGAAGCGCGTCCCCACCGGCTCGCGCGCGGCGGCGGCCGAGATCGTGCCGGGCTCCAGCCCGTTGGCGATCACGGTCGGAATCCCGGCGGCGGTGGCCATCTCGGCGGCGACCACCTTGGAGCGCATCCCGCCCGAGCCCAGCGGCGACGAGGTGTGCCCGATCTCGAGCCGGTCGAGCGCCGCGAAGTCCGGCACCTCCTGCACCAGCTCGGCGCCGGGGTCAAGCCGCGGATCGGCCGTGAACACCCCTTCGGCGTCGGTCGCCAGCAGCAGCAGCTCGGCGCCGAGCAGGATCGCGACCTGGGCGGCGAGGAAGTCGTTGTTGCCGAACGAGATCTCGTCGGTGGTGGTGGTGTCGTTCTCGTTGATCACCGGCACCACGCGCCAGTCGAGCAGCTTGCGCAGCGTCTGGCGGGCGTTGAGGTAATGGGTGCGGGCGCTCATGTCAAAGAACGTCAGCAGCACCTGGGCGGTGGGCACCCCGCGGGCTCGCAGCAGCTCGTCATAGACCCCGTAGAGCTTGCCCTGGCCGACCGCGCTGGCCGCCTGCAGCTCGTCGATCGCGCGGGGCCGCAGTGGCAGTGACATCACCCCCATCCCCCGGGCGATGGCTCCGCTGGTGACGACGATCGGGGCCCGGCCGCTGTGGTGGAGCTCGGCCAGCTGGTCGCAGATCCCGCCCAGCACATCCGCGCGCACCTCGCCACGATCGTCGGCGACGAGGCTTGATCCCAGCTTGACCACCAGACAGCTCACGGCGGAAGAGGTTACGCGCGGGCCGAATCGCGCCTGTTGGCGGGCCGGGCAAGCGGCGCCCCTCCGCCCTCACCGCTGGCCGTTCCAGACGCTGTGGCCCCGAGGCGGGCAGCGGCCACTGAGGTGCGGCGCAATTACAGGGTTGGCTGTTGCCTGAGCCCCGGTGACCGTCTCGCCGATGCGAGCGGTCCGGACCCCCGGTCTGGCGCGCATTCTGACCCGACTCTGCGACAAATCCGGCGGCGGATGTTGGATTTGTCGCCAACCGCGGCTCAGGCGAGCTCCTGGTGACAAATCCGGTTGCGCGCCGTGGATTTGTCGCGCCCGAGGTGCGACCGGCCCCCGGGGCGGGAGCAGCTTCGGCGGCCGAGCCGGAGGGCCCCGGGGGCCGAGCTGGAGGGCCCCAGGGGCGGGTCAGGCACTCGCCAATGCCGTAATCGCGTCGCGCCTCAGCCAGCGCTCCGCGCCTCAATCACCCCAGCGTTCTGACGGCAGTGGCGAGTGCCTGAGACGCCCCCCTGAGCGGCTATCGGATCACGTCTTACGACGCCGGCACCACGGATTGCCCGGAACCCCCTTGCACGGATTCGGCATCGTCTTGAGGTTCTTCGGCAGCGGGTGCATGACGATGTGCGTGACCCGCGGGTAATGGTCGCCCGGCTTGCACCCGAACGGCGGGACGCTGATGATGGAGTCGCACAGCACCTCATTCAAAAACGGGAGGTTGAGGTTCGGCGCGACCGGGGTGGTTGTGCAGACCGGATAGGTCTGCTCGAGCTTCACGGCGCCCGGCGAGAGGGTACCCGAGGTATCGACGTTGCCGCTGAAGCAGTTACTCGGATGCGACTCGAAGTTCAGCTGCTCGAAGTCACCGGTGGTTGGATTCCCGTATCCGCCGTTGTGAGTGAAGGTGTTGTCGATCAGCGCATCGCCCCACTCGTCGTAGAGGCAGCTCTTCTTGCCCAGCAGGGGAGAATTTTTGGTGCCGCCGGTGCACGGCGGGCCAGAGTCCGGGTAGTTGACGATCAGTGCGCCCCACGCCTTGTTGTTGACGATTCGGTTGTCCATGATCGTGTCGTTGCGTCCACCCGCGTCGACGACGCCGGTTCCCACGGGACCCGCTGCCGCCGAGCCGGCGGCGGGAACGTTCGGATTGTTGTTGTCGTGGACGTAGTTGTGCATGAACACCCAGCAGGAGTGGGTGTGGGTGATCGGGCTGATGCCGTTGTGCGGGCAGGCGCCGTTCTGCGGCGGCGGGTTGTCGCCGTTCTGGCTGTTGGTGTTGAAGCCCTCTTCGTTGTTGTCCCACTCCGAGTTCTTGACCACCAGCTGCCCGCCGGAGTTGGAGCCCGAATAGCCCAAAGCGTTGTATTCCGCCCAGGCGTGGTTGAGCGTCTGATCGCAGACCTGCCGGCAGGCGCCGATGTAGATGCCCGAGTCGTTGAAGTTCGAGGCGTAGATCTGATCCCAGGTACCGCCGCTCCAGTTGCTGGAGAAGACTCCGTACTGAGCGGCACTGAACTCGCCCGCCTTGGACTTGCCCTTCAGGTACCGGCTGGTCGTCGTCAGGTAGGCGCCGTAGAACCCATGGCCCTGAACCTTGCCGCTGTCCGCGCCGCCGTTCCACCAGATCTCGTTACCCGCGTCGGCCGAGCCGCCGAGGAAGTTGCATGCGGTCAGGTTCTCGATCGACACGTTGCCGGCCTTCCACACCATCAGGCCGTTCACACCCGAGGGCTTGCCGGCGGCGACCCGGGCGTACCCGCTGGCCGAGGCGCCGGGCCGCGAGGTCTGGCGGCGCCCGAAGTTCTGCGCCGAGGCCTTGGAGCTACAGCGGGCCGAGCCGGGCTTGGTGCCATCGACGATCACGGTCTTGCGGTTCATCCCGCGCAGATGCAGGTTGCGCTTCGTGATCAGGACCCCGGCGGGGAAGTTGGAGTGGCCCTTGGGGGCGACGATCGAGCTGGGGTCGGTCTTGTAGTCGCCCGGCCCGATCAGGATCCAGTCACCGGGCTTGGCCGCGTTGACGGCCGCCTGGATCGACGTGTACTGGCCCTTGACCCCGTGATAGGACCCCACTCTGAGCACCTTCGCGGCGGACACGCCCGTGACAACGAGCGTGGCGGCCAGGCCAGCCATGATGGCTACGGCGCGACGCATTCCTCTCGCATTCCGGTCCGTGGAACGGCGCGGAATGCGGGCATCCCGTCCGTGGAACGGCGCGGGATCCTACACATTCCTACGTATCTGGGTCGAGCTCGAAGACGACCCCGGCGATCTGCACGTCGTCGCCGGCCTGAAAGCCCTGGGCCTCGAGCGCCCGCAGCACACCGATCCCCCGCAGCCGCCGCTCCAGGTGGGCCAGCGCCTCCTCGTTGTCGAGGTCGTAGCGGGCCACCAGCCGCTCGATCCCGGCCCCGTCGACGGTGAAGGTGCCCTCGCCGGTGCGCTTGACGCGGTAGGAGCGCGAGTCCGCGGGGCGGAAAACTCGGTGCTCGGCCAGCTCGCCCTCGGGCGCCAGCTCACCGGCCACAGTCGCCGGCGCCGTCTGCTCGGCGGCCGGCACTCGCCGCAGCAGCTCGGCCGACAGCGCGCGCAAGCCGGCACCGGTGACCGAGGAGGTCAGGAGCACCGGCACCTCGGGACCGAGCCGCTGCTGCCAACGCTCGCGCTCGGTCTCGCCGGTCTCGGCGTCGACCAGGTCGGCCTTGGACAGCGCCAGCACGCGCGGCAGCGCCGCCAGCCGCGGGTCGTGGCGCGCGATCTCGCGCTCGACAGTGCCGTGGTTGACGACCGGGTCCGAGCCGTCCAAAGGATTGAGATCGAGCACGTGGACGAGCAGCCGCGTTCGCTCGACGTGGGCCAGGAACTCGTGGCCCAGCCCGGCGCCGGAGCTGGCGCCCTCGATCAGACCCGGGATGTCGGCGATCACCAGCTGACGATCGTCGCTCTGCAACGTGCCGAGCACCGGCGCCAAGGTCGTGAACGGATAGCCGGCGACCTTCGGCTGGGCACGGGTCAGCCGGGCCAGCAGCGAGGACTTGCCGGCGTTGGGCAGTCCGATCAGGCCCACATCGGCGATCAGCTTGAGCTGCAGCGTGATCCACGTCTCGTCACCCGGCAGTCCGTTCTCCGCGAACCTGGGCGTCTGGTGGGTGGGCCCGGCGAAGCGCTTGTTGCCGCGGCCGCCGGGACCGCCGCGGGCGACCACGGCCCGCTGGCCGGCAGCCACGAAATCGTGGCGGGTGCCGTCGCGCTCTATCACCGCCTCGGTGCCGGGCGGAACCCGCAGCTCGAGCGACTCCCCGGTGGCGCCGTGGCGCAAGGCGCCCTCGCCGTGGCCGCCGCGCCGGGCCTTGAAGTGCGCGCGGCGCCGGTAGGACTCCAGATCGCGCAGCGAGTCATCGCAGACCAGGACCACGTCGCCGCCGCGTCCGCCGTCGCCCCCGTCGGGGCCGCCCTTGGGCACGTGGGCCTCGCGGCGGAAGCTGAGGCTTCCGTCGCCGCCGCCGCCGGCCTGGACGTGGATTCGCGCGCGATCGTGCATGATGGCCACCTCAAATATGTCCGATCCGGTATTCCTGATCACCGGCGCCTCCAGCGGGATCGGCGCCGCCACCGCTCGCGCCGCCGCCGAAGCGGGCCATCGGCTGGTCTTGGCCGCCCGCTCCGTCGAGCGACTCAACGAGCTGGCCGCCGAACTGGGAGGCGACGAACGGGCCCTGGCCCTGCGCTGCGACGTCACCGAATGGCCCGACCAGGAGGCGCTCGCCGCCGCCGCGCTCGAGCGCTTCGGCCGGATCGACGTGGTGTTCGCCAACGCCGGCTTCGGGGCCCGCCGCGGCTTCCGGTCCGAATCGGTCGACCACTGGAGGTCGATGGTCCTAACCAATGTCTACGGAGCGGCGCTGACCATCAGAGCGACGATCGACGCGCTCACCGAGAGCCGGGGCCACCTGCTGCTGACGGGGTCGGTGGCCGGCCGAAAGGCGCTGGAGGGGTCGCTGTACTCGGCCACCAAGTGGGCGGTCACGGCGATGGGAGAGGGGGCGCGCCAGGAGCTCAACGGCACCGGGGTCCGGGTCACGGTGATCGAGCCCGGAGCCGTCGACACGCCGTTCTTCAGCCGCCAGCCCAAGTCGTATCTGCACCCCGAGGACGTGGCCCGCGCGATCATGTTCGCCGTCTCGCAGCCGGCGCATGTGGACGTCAACGAGATCCTGGTGCGGCCGACCGGGCAAGACGGCTGAAGGTCCGGGTCCCGTGAAGATCCTCCAAGACTTCAAGAAGTTCCTGTTTCGCGGCAACGTCGTCGACCTGGCGGTGGCGGTGGTGGTCGGGACCGCTTTCTCGGCGCTGGTCGCGGCGCTCGTGGCCGACCTCCTGACCCCGATCATCGCGGCGATCTTCGGCAAGCCGAATTTCGCGGGCTTGAGCTTCACGATCAACGGCAGCAGGTTCGCCTACGGCGCCTTCATCAACGCGCTGATCACTTTCGTGTCGGTCGCGGCGGCGGTGTTCTTCTTCGTGGTCACCCCGGTCAACAAGCTGATGGAGCGGCGCGCCAAGGAGGACCCGGACACCAAGGAGTGTCCGGAATGCGCGAGCGCGATCCCGATCAAGGCGCGCCGCTGCCCGCTGTGCACCTCAGAGGTACCGCTGGCGCCGTAGCTAAGAGTCTGCGGCGGCGCTCTCGGCGTCCGCGGCGGCGCTCTCGGCGTCCGCGGCCACGCTCTCGGCGCTCGCGGCCACGGTCTCGGCGTCCGGGACCACCGAGATCACTCGCCCGCGGCGCCCGCGGGTGAACGCCACGGTTCCCCGAGACTTGGCGAAGATCGTGTCGTCCTTGCCGATCCCGGTGCCGTCGCCGGGCTTGAAGCGGGTCCCGCGCTGGCGCACGATGATCTCGCCGCCGGTCACGTTCTGGCCCGCGAACACCTTCACGCCGAGCCGCTTGGCGTTGGAGTCACGGCCGTTACGGCTCGAGCCGAGCCCTTTCTTATGCGCCATCGGTGGCCTCCTGCGTAGAAGTCGGTTCGCCGGCCTCGGCGGGCGCGGCAGCCTTCTCCGCCGACGACCTCGAGCGGCTGGCCTTGCGGGCCAGCGAGGTGATCTCGATCCGGGTCAGCTCCTGGCGGTGGCCGGTGCGCCGCCTGTAGCCGCGCTTGGGCTTGAACTTGACGATCCGGAGCTTGGGGCCGCGCTCGTGCGCGACGACTCGGGCCTGCACCGTCACCGACGAAAGATCGTCGCCGTCCACGACGTCGCCGCCGTCGACGAACAGCAGCGGCGCGAGCGCGACCGTGTCCCCGTCGGCCGCAGGCAGCCGCTCGACCAGCAGCGACTGGCCCTGCTCGACGCGGTACTGCTTTCCGCCGGTTTTCACGATCGCGTACATGCGCTACTCCGAGGGGGAGGAGGTGACTGAGGCCTTGGCGCCCGAACGGCGTCGCCCGCCTCTGCGGCCACGACGCCGAGGCTTCGATTCTAGTTCATCGTCTGGGTCACCGGATCCGTCCCCGTCGCGGGCGCCCGGAACGTCCACCAGCGAGGCGATCGCCTGGGTGCGACCCACCTCGTCGATCCGCACCATGTGCTTCTCGCCTACGTACTTGGTGCCGCCACGGATGGAGATGATGTAGCCGTCGATCTTGGCCACCGCGTCGCCGGGGCTGTACATGTGGGGCTCGACGATGTCGACGTGGACCTCCTCGCCCTCGCGGAACGGGAGCGCCCGCTCCAGCACCTGCTCGCGGTTGCCCTCCAGCAGCACCGCGAAGTGCTCCAGCGGCAGTCCCTCCGAGCCCTCGAAGTGAAACCACTTCCCGGTCTCCTCCTCGATGGCATGGAGCACCCGCGCCTCGTTGCCGGTGAACTCTGCGCTGACACGCGGGTTCATCTGGAGCAGGATCGCGTCGGACGAGGTCTCCTTCGCCAGGTCCCGCATGCGGCGCTCGAACTCGATCGCGATCGTCTCCTCGGACTTGATCACGCCCTCTCCGTCGCAGGTCGGGCACGGCCGGGTCATGATCTCCCGGACGCCGTCGGTGACGTTCTGGCGGGTCATCTCGACCAGCCCCAGCGGGGAGATCTCGACCACGAAGGTCTTGGTGCGATCCTCGTCGAGCGCCTTGCGCAGCGTCTTGAGGACCGCGTCGCGGTTGCGGGCCCGCGCCATGTCGATGAAGTCGATGACGATGATCCCGCCGATGTCGCGCAGCCTCAGCTGGCGCACCACCTCGTCGGCGGCCTCGAGGTTGGTCTTGGTGATCGTGTCCTCGAGCCGCGCCCCCTTGCCACGCCCGATGAACGACCCCGAGTTGACGTCGATCACGGTCAGCGCTTCGGCGTAGTCGATCATCAGGTAGCCGCCGCTGGGCAGATCGATCCGGCGCGACAGCGTCGAGGCCAGTACCTCCTCGACCCCGAAGGCCTCGAACAGCGGCGTGTCCTCCTCCCACAGCTCGACGTGCTCCACGAGCTCGGGAGCGGTGCGGGAGAAGAACGACACCAGTCGGTGGTGCTGCTTGGGGTCATCGACCACGGCCCGCTCGAAGTCGGACGAGAAGATGTCGCGCACCACCCGGACCGAGAGGTCGGCCTCCTGAAAGACCAGGGCCGGGGCGGTGGTCTCCTCGACGCGCTTTTGCAGCACCTCGCCGAGCTTGAACAGGTAGACCAGCTCACGCTCCAGGTCGGGGCGCTTGGCGCCCTGGGCGGCCGTGCGAATGATCGCCCCGGCGCCCTTCAGGTCGAGCTTTGCCGCCTCCTTGCGAAGTCGCTCGCGCTCCTTCTCGTCGAGCCGCCGGGAGACGCCGATGCCCTCGCCGTAGGGGGCGTAGACCATGTAGCGCCCGGCGACCGTGAGGTCCATCGACAGTCGCGCGCCCTTGGTCTTGAGCGGGTCCTTGACGACTTGGACCACGATCTCCTGACCGGGCTTGAGCATGTCGGTGATGTTCCGGCCCTCGCGCGCCCCGCCCCGCCCGCGGCGTGGGGCGTCGACGCCGGGCAAGACGATCTCGTCGACGTGCAGAAAGCCGTTCTTCTCCAGGCCGATGTCGACGAACGCGGCCTCGAGTCCGGCCAGGACGTTGTCGACCCGGCCCTTGTAGATGTTGCCGACGATCGAGCGGTTTCCGCGGCGCTCCAGATAGAGCTCGGCGACTCGATAGGCGGAGGAAGTTGTTGCGGGCCTACGTCGACGGCGCGACGAGCCAGAGCCCGCCTTGCGCGGCGGGACGGTTCCGGTGGCCTCCATCAGCGCCACGCGGGTCTCCCCCCGATCGACGCTGACCAATACTTGCTTCTTCAATTGTCATTCATTCCTTTGGTGAAAAGCGGTTCGCCGCGCGCCGTTTGACAACGCAGCGGCATTTATGAAAGTAGCGCCCGGCTCTTGCCGGTCGACGCGATCCGTGCCTGGATGTAGATCGACTGCAGCAGGCCGATGGCGATGAACGTGACGATCACCGACGAACCCCCGTAGCTCATCAGGGGTAATGGGACGCCGGTGATGGGCATGATCCCGATCGTCATTCCGACGTTCACGAATATCTGGAACATCAGCATCGCGAGGATGCCGCCGGCGATCAGCGTGCCGTACAGGTTCTTGGACATCGTGAGGATCCGCAGGGTGCGCCAGATCAGCAGCGCGTACAGCGACAGCACCACCGCGGCACCGGCGAATCCGTAGGTCTCCCCAACCGCGGCGAACACGAAGTCCGTGTCGTTGGCGGGCAGGAAGTTGAGCTTGGTCTGGGTCGCGTTTACGCCGCGACCCGTCTTCTGGCCCGAGCCGATGGCGATCAACGACTCGGTGATGTTGTAGGTCTGGGCCTGCGGGTCGTGAGACGGGTTCAAAAACCCGGTCAGCCGCTGCACCTGGTAGGGCTTGAGCAGATGGACGCCGAGCGCCGGCGCGCCGGCGAGCACGATCGCGATCGAGGCGATGAACATCGCCAGCAACCCGGTCAACTGCTTCCACGACGTCCCGGCGAAGAACAGGACGCTGAAGCCGATCGCCACGTACACCATGCCGGTACCTAGGTCCGGCTGCGGAATCACCAGCAGCGCCGGGATCAGCGCCAGGAGCATGATTCGCGCCGTGGTGCGCCGCTCGTGCAGACGCCGCGATCGGTCCACGGCGAACGCCGCCAGCGCCACCACGATCAGGACCTTGCCGAACTCCGAGGACTGGAACTGCATGAACGGCAGCGGGATCCACCGCCGCGCGCCCTGAATCGGCGGCATGCCGTAGACGACGAGGTTCAGCGCGATCATCACCGCGTAGAGGCCGAATTTGAATTCCCTCAGGCGCGAGTAGTCGATCCGGCTCAGCAGCAGCGCCAGCACCACGCCGACCCCGGCGTAGATCGCCTGGCGCTCGACATAGAAGTGAGGCTGGCCCCGGACCGCGTTCCGGGTGGCGCCGTTCAGCGTCACCAGCGAGCAGACGATCAGTCCCACCGCGCCCAGCAGGAGCAGCGGGTCGGGGAACATGTGCGGCCGGCGAGCGGCCGCGGTCTCTTCGCCTGGAGTGATCGCACTCATCTGGGCTCCGCTCGCCATCGGGCTTGCTCCCCGCTCGGCATCCGGCCTCGCCCGATTGGGGAGCGCCCGATTCGTCCTGCTGGCTCGCCGAGTTCGGAGCCCATCTGAGTCATCCGGCTGCTCATAGAGTCTTCGAGTTCCCGGCCGTGTACGGGCCCGGCTTGCCGAAGAACCACTGGGAGAGGATCTGACGGGCGACCGGTGCGGCACCCACCGCGCCGAAGCCACCCTGCTCGACCGTCACCACGACCACGATCGGCTTGGTGGTTGCCGAGGCGGGAACGAAGCAGGCATACCAGGCGTAGTCCTGCTGGCCGTTGTACTGGGCCGTGCCGGTCTTGCCGTAGACCTGCTCGGGGAAGTTCGAGAACACGTCGGCCGAGGTCCCCCCAGGCTGCGAGGCGGCGGCGCGCAGGCCCGCCCGGATCGTCTCCAGGTACAGCGGGTCGATGTTGATGTGGCGCGAGGGCGGCGGGTTGATCTTCTGCAGCACCGTGCCCGCCGCGTCCTGGACGCTGAGGCCGATGTGGGGCCGGACCACCGTGCCGCCGTTGGCTAGCGCGGAGTAGGCGACCGCCAACTGCAGCGGCGTCACCTGCACGTCGCCCTGGCCGACGGCCAGGTTGATGTTGTCGCCGATCGACCAGGGCCGGTTTGTGCCGTCGGCGATCCCGCACCCACCGGGGAGGTGCTTGGGGCTGCGGTACCAGCCCTTGAGCTTGTGGGGCCCGGTGGTCTGACCGTTGGTGTACTTGAACGGGCCGGTGGCGCGATCGCACTCGGACTCCAGCTTGTTCTTCTCGGACCGCCAGGCCGGCGAGGGCAACGTCCCGGCGTCCTCCCCGGGCAGGTCGATCCCGGTTTTCTGCCCGATCCCGTACCGATGGGCCCACAGCTGCAGCGGTCCGCCCTGCGGATGCGCGATCGGGTTGGCGATGTTGGTCCGCGCGCCGAGATTGTAGAAGAAGGTGTCAGACGAGACCCGGAGCGCGTTGACGAGATCCACGACGCCGGAGGCGCCCCCGCCGGCGTTGTGGCGGCAGACCCCGGGCGACGTGCAGAACGAGCCGGTGTCGTCGTAGGTGTCGCTGGTGGTCCATTCACCCGACTGAAGCGCCGCGGTGGCGGTGATCGGCTTGAACGTCGATCCGGTCGGCCCGGCGCTGTCGATCGCCCGGTTGAGCAGCGGGTAGTTCTGACCCTTGCTGACCAGCTGGTCGTACGTGGACTTGCTCAGGTTGGAGGTGAACACGTTGGGGTCGAACGTGGGGAGCGAACCCATCGCATAGACCGAGCCGTCCTGCGGGTTCAGGGCCACGAACGCGCCGCCGTTGGCCGGGTAGTTGGAGTCGATCGACTCCTGCAGCGCCGACTGGCCGACCCGCTGCAGCCCCACGTTCAGCGACAGGGCGAGGTTGTGACCGGCCACCGGGCTGGTCTTCGACAGGTCGCCGGTGGGGCGGCCCAGGGAGTCGACCTGGACGCGGTCTTTGCCGTCCTTGCCTCGCAGGTAGCGGTCGTAGGCCGCCTCCAGCCCCGACTGCCCGATGATCGAGGTCTTGGGGATGCCGCGGTAGGCCTTCTGCTTGACCTCCTCGGCGTTGATCGGCCCCACCGTCCCGAACAGTTGCGCGGCGAGTCCGTGCAGCGGGTAGTGGCGCAAATAGATCTGCTGCACCTCAACGCCCTGGAACTGGTTCTGGCGCTCGGCGACGTAGTACTGCACCGCGGGCCGGACGTCGGTCTTTATGGTCACGTTGGCGTAGGGAAGGACCGCCAGCTGCTTGGCGACGTCGCAGGGGATCGTGGCCAGGTGCTTGACGGCGACGCCGGGAATCTTGCAGCGTGTTCGCTTGGTGGACATCTGCAGGACGCCGGCCAGCCGGCGGTACATGATCCGCCGGCCCCGCGGCGAGCGCGGCAGATCGGGCGGGGAGATCTGGACTGCCCGCGACTGGCGGCTGTCGACCAGGACCGCGCCGGTCGAGTCGACGATCTCGCCTCGCGCAGCCGGGATGGCGATGTCGCGGACCCGGTTGACGGTCGCCGCCTTGAGGTACTGGTCGCCCGACAGGACCTGCAAGAACCACAGCCGGAAGAAGACGATCGCAAACAGCGCCAGCGCCAGGCTGCCGACCACCGTCACCCGGAGCGCGAGCTGCGGGGTCAGCGGGGGGCGGCGATCTTCAGGCGGCGCGCTCACCGGCTACCTCGTGAGATCTGGCCCAGTCGCTGTGAGGGACTCTGCAGCGGGCTGAGGCCACCGGTGGTGTAGGCGCGGCGCCGGCGACGGCGCGGATCTTCGGGCAGGGCCGGCTGGACGATCCTGCGCACCAGCGCGTAGACCGGCAATGCGATCAGCGTGTTGACCAGCACGGTGATGAAGATCTGCTGGGCCAGCAGGAGGCTGACCGGCGAGTCGACGCCGAGCAGGAACTGGATCACCGTCATCCCAATCCCGGCGATCGCCGTCGCCGCCGCGCCGGCGGCCAGCGGGACCAGCCCGTGGGCCGGATCGCGCAGCTCGCGCAGGCGCCCCGCCCAGTAGCCGATCGCGATGTACAGCAGCGAGGTCACGCCGAGGGTCTGGACCAGGACCGTGTCGACGATCAATCCGGTCCCGAAGCCCATGATCGCCCCGGGAAGGGACCCGGCCAGCAGGCCCACCGACATAACGACCAGCGGCGACAGATCCGCGCTGACGCCGAAGATCGAGATCTGCGATACGGCGGTCTGCTGGATCACCACGGTCGCGAACGCGAGCACCACGAGCCGCAACGCGAGACGCCGGCTCGTCATGGCACCTGCGCCCGTTCGGCGGCTCCGGGATGGGGCCGGGTGAGGATCTGGACCACCGACAGGTGGCGCAGATCGGCCACTGGGGAGACCTGGACCTGCTGGTTGTTGAGCAGCTCGTTCTGGTCGGCGTTGGACACGGTCCCGATCGGGATCCCGGGTGGATATAGGGAGTCCAGCCGGCCCGACTTGAAGCCCGCCGTGATCACGGGCTGGTTGACCTGGATCGGCGCGTGGTTGGGAAGGTCCTGCAGCAGCAGCTGGTTGGGGCTGCCGACGGCTGGGACGAGCACGCCGGTGTCGCCATACCGGTCTTCGACCTCGGCGGTGACCGCATAGGCGTGGTCGGTGATCAGCGTGACCACCGACACCGTCGCGTCGACCGTGGTCACCTTGCCGACCAGGGCGCCGTCGCCGGTCACCGGATCGTTGAGCGCCACGCCGTCGTCAGAACCCTTGTCGACCTGGATCGTCTGGTACCACAGCGTGGGGTCACGGGCGATCACCGAGGCGGTGACCGCGTGGTAGGAGCTGATGTCGATGCTGTTGTCGAGCTTGACCTGGTGGGCGAGCTGGTCGGAGAGGATCGACTTCTGACGGTAGTAATCGACCTGGGCGCGGAGCTGGTTTACCTGCTTGGCCAGCTGGTCGCGCTCGGACTTGGCGCGCAGCGTGTCCGAGAACCAGCCCGCCACGTCGCGGACCGGCGTCAGCACCTTGCTGGCGCCCTGCTGAATCGGCGACAGCACCTCGACGATGCCGCGCTGGACGTTGTGGAGCGGACTGCTCGGCGATTCGCCGAAGTAAGCGGTCAGCAGGATCAGGGAGACGCCGACGAGGAGCGCAAGTACCGCCCGTCGCCGCCGTACCTGTTTGTCATGCACGAGATCTGTGTCTCCAAGGTTTCGCTTCGCTCGAGCCGATGGTCCACGTCGAACCTACCGGCGCCTGCGGTTGCGTGAATTCTTGCTTGAACGGTGGATCGCTTCGAATTCCTCGAGTGAGCGGCCCGATCCGACAGCGACGCACGTCAGCGGAGACTCCGCCAGGTGCGCGGGCATCTGCGTCTCATGACGCAGGCGCTCCTCGATTCCCTGTAGCAGCGATCCGCCTCCGGCCAGCATGATGCCACGATCCATGATGTCCGACGCCAGCTCAGGCGGAGTGCGGTCGAGCGTCTGCTTGACGGCGTCGATGATCTGGGACACCGGCTCCTCCAGCGCTCCGCGGATCTCCTCGCTGGTCAGGATCACCGTCTTGGGCAATCCCGAGACCATGTCGCGACCCCTGATCTCCGCCTGCACCTCTTCGGACATCGAGTACGCCGAGCCGATCTCCAGCTTGACCTCCTCGGCGGTCTGCTGGCCGATGAGCAGCTTGTATTCCCGCTTGACGTAGTTGATGATCGCTTCGTCGAGCTCGTCGCCCCCGACTCGGATCGACTGCGAAACCACGATTCCCCCCAGCGAGATCACCGCAACCTCGCTGGTGCCGCCGCCGATATCGACCACCATCGAGCCGGTCGGCTCTCCTACCGGGAGCCCCGCCCCGATCGCCGCTGCCATCGGCTCCTCGATCAGGTAGGCCTGGCGGGCACCGGCCGACAGGCAGGCCTCCTCCACGGCGCGCTTCTCGACCCCGGTAACCCCGCTGGGCACGCAGACGACGACCCGGGGGTGCGCCCAGCGGTTCTGATGCACCTTCTGGATGAAGTGGCGCAGCATCTCCTCGGTGACCTCGAAATCCGCGATGACCCCATCCTTCAGGGGCCTGATCGCGGAGATCGTGCCCGGCGTCCGGCCCAGCATCCGCTTGGCCTCGATCCCGACGGCATGCACCTCACCGGTCCGCGAATCGACCGCCACCACGCTGGGCTCGGACAGCACGATGCCCCGCCCGCGAACGTACACGAGCGTGTTGGCGGTGCCGAGGTCGACCGCCATGTCGCGGCCGCCGAAGCCGGTCAGATACGTGAAAAAGCCCATAGTGAGTGCAGGTAGCTGGAGGCGTTGGACGAGGCGGCGAGAAGCAAACTGACCGCATCGGGCTGCCAGCTCCGTCCGCGAACGAGTGTATCGAACACCTGTCGGCCAGAGGCCCTCGTGGGCGTTCCCAACCTGAGAAAAACCCTGGAAACAAGTCACCCCCAAAACCGCGGCTGCACGATACCGTGCGCCGCTGCGGTCGATGCTCCACGGGACTTCTCAGATCAATCCTGGCATGAGGTCGACCAGGGTCGCGACCGGGAGCCCGACCACGTTCAGGTAATCGCCCTCGATCGCCCGCACCAGAGCGCCACCTCGGCCCTGGATCGCGTAGCCGCCGGCGCGATCGCGCCACTCCCCGGTGTCCAGGTAATGCTCGATCGCCGCCTCGTCGAGCTCGCGGAAGTCGACGTGTGTCCGGGCCGCCGCCGTGCGCGTGCGGGCAGGCTCGATCAGACAGATGCCGCTGATCACGGCGTGGCGCCGTCCGGCCAGCGTCCGCAGGGTCTCGCGGGCGTGGTCGCGGTCGCGCGGCTTGCCGTAGATCCGACCGCCGATCGCCACCACCGTGTCGACGCCGAGCACGATCTCGTCCGCCCCGGCGGTGCTCACCGCGGCCGCCTTGCGGTAGGCGTTCTCGAGCGCGACCTCGTCCGCCGGGCCCGCCTCGAGCTCCTGCACGTCGGCGACGCGGACCTCGAAGGCCACGCCGATCTGCTCCAGGATCGCCCGCCGCTGCGGCGAGCGCGAGGCCAGGATCAGGCGCAGCTCGGGCAGCTGACCTAGGGGAGATCTCCGAAGAACAGGCCGACTTCGCGCGCCGCCGACTCGGGCGCGTCGGAGCCGTGGACCATGTTCTGTCCCACCGCCACCGCGTAGTCGCCGCGGATCGAGCCGGTGGTCGCCTCCAGCGGGTTGGTGGCGCCGATCACCTGTCGTGCCGCCACCACCGCGGATTCACCCTCCAGCACCATCGCCACCAGCGGACCTGAGGTGATGAAGCTGACCAGCTCCTCGTAGAACGGCTTGCCCTCGTGCTCGGCGTAGTGGCGGGCCGCCAGCTCGCGACCCATGGTCATCATCTGCAGCGCGACCAGCCGCAGGCCCTTGCGCTCGAAGCGGGCGATGATCTCCCCAGTCAGGTTGCGGGCGAAGGCATCGGGCTTGACGAGGATGAGCGTGCGCTCCATGGACGGCTGGTCTCCCTGGCTTGGAGTTGGCGATCAGGTGGTCGACGGCTGCTCGGCCGCAGGCTGCTCCGACGGGCTCTCACGCCGGCGACGCTGACGCCGGGGAGCGGGCGCCTGAACGCCGATCTCGGCCTCGCAGAACGGACAGACCTTCCAGGTGGGGTCCAGCGGCTTGCCGCACGACATGCACGGATCCTTGAGCTTGCGCATGCAGTTGGGGCACCGCAGGAAGTCCTTCTCGACCTCGTAGTCGCAGTGCGGGCAGAGGTGGTAACCGAGCTCGGCCAGCCGCGCCTCGGCGGCCTGCATCTCGAGTTCGCGCTCGCGCACGTCGTCGAGGTACTCGGGCGGGCGGACGATCATGTAGACGATCGTGCCGACGAACGGAAACAGCGACGCGGCGGTGGCACAGCCAATCAGCAGCGGGTCGGCGATCCTGCGCCGGGCATCGGCGTAGGTCCAGTAGACCAGCGCCAGCCAGATCACGACCAGGAACAGGATGACCAGTTCGACGGCGAGATTGAGCGCGCTGTTGTGAATCCCGAAGATGGCGAAAGGCAGCATTAAGGACGCGAGTGTAGTGGGCTGGGGACGATTCGCTTAGAGGTATACGCCGCCGGAGCTGGGGATCCTCGTCGGCACGAGCGATCAATTACTACAGAAACGCTCGGCCAAACAGATACCCGATACCGAAGAAGACCAAGATCACAACCGCGACGACCAGCGCCACCAGCCCGATCATGGCCAGGAAACGAGGCTGATCGTCGGGGTCGTTCACAAGATCGAGGCGCGTTTTCGCCCGGCCGGCGCCAGCAGGTCGGCGATCAGGTAGATGGATCCGGTGGCGATCACCACGCCGCCGGGGCCGGCCAGCCCGCGGGCTCGCTCCAGCGCGCGCTCGGGGACGGGGACGATCTCCGAGGGTGGGCCGCCCAGCTGGGTGGCCAGTGAATGAAGCGTCGGCGGAGGCAAAGCCCGTGGATTTTGACTGCTGGTGAGGACGATCGCATCGCAGGCCGGCAGCAGGATGGCCAGCATCCCGGCGGCGTCCTTGTCGTCGAGTATCGAGATCACGGCCACCACGCGGTCGTGTCCGCGCACCAGCTCGGGCAGCGACTCCGCCAGCGCCAGCATCCCGTCCGGGTTGTGGGCGCCGTCCAGCAGGGTCAGCGGAGACTCGGCGACCGGCTGCAGGCGGCCGGGAACGCGCACCTCGGCGGCCGCCGCCGCCACCGCCCGCTCGTCCAGCCGGCCCAGGTACGCCTCGGCGGCGGCGCGGGCCAGCGCGAAGTTGCGACGCTGGAACATGCCCGGCGCGCCGACGGCGACCCCGGGGTCCAGTCCGGCGTGGACGATCCGGGCGTCCCGCTCACCGGCCACCCGCTCGGCGATCCGCTCAACCCCGGCGTCGAGCCCGTGCCCCAGCACCAGGGTGGCGCCGTCCTGGACCACGTCGAGCTTCTCGCCGGCGATGTCGGCCAGGGTCGGACCGAGCCAGCGCGTGTGCTCGAGGCCGACGCTGGTCAGCACCTGCACCTTGGATGGGATCACGTTGGTGGCGTCAAAGCGCCCGCCCAGTCCGGCTTCGACGACCGCCACCTCGACGTCGCGCCGGGCCAGCTCCGAGTAGGCCGCCGCGGTCAGCGCCTCGAACTGCGTCACCCGGTCGTCGGGAGCGGCCGAGCGATCGACCAAGGCCGCGGCGTGCGCGGCTCGCCCCACAGCGGCGCCGAACTCGTCGGGGCCGAGGTCTGAGTCCTCGACCCGGATCCGCTCTCCGAACGAGAGCAGGTGCGGTGACAGGTAGGCCCCGGTCCGCAGTCCGTGGTGAGACAGGATGGCCGCGATCATCCTCACCGTGGAGGACTTGCCGTTGGTACCGACCACGTGGATTGACTCAAACTGCCGCTCCGGGTGGCCCAGCGCGGTCATCAGCCGCCGCATGCGATCCAGCCCGAACCGCATCCCGAAGAGCTCCAGCGAGAGCAGGTAGCGCTCGGCCTCGTCCTGGTTCACCGCACCCCCCGCTGCGGGCTCGGTCGAGCTCCGGATCCGGGTGGCGCGCTCACAGCGCCTCCAGCTCGGCGCGGAGGCGCTCGAGCTTTGCGCGCTCGGCCTGCACCACGTCGGGCGGCGCCTTGGCCACGAAGCCGGCGTTGGCCAGCTTGCGCTCGGCGCGCTCGATCTCGGCCTCGAGCTTGGCGCGCCGCTGGCGCAGCTTCTCCTGCGCCGCCCCGGCGTCGAACCCGTCGCCGGCCAGGATCTCCAAGGCGCCGCCCGGGATCGGGACCGTGGCCACCGTCTCGCGGCTGGAGCCGCCGTTTGCGAACGACACGCGGCCCAGCCGAGACAGGTGCTCGGCCGTGGTCTCATAGCCCGCGGCGGCGAGCTTGGCCGGGACCACCGCTCCGGCCTTGACCCCGGCCGTGTCGCGCCAGGTCCGCACGGTCTGGACGGCCGCGATCACTTTCCCGATCTCGCTCTCGGCGCGTTCGTCGACCGTGGCCGCGTCGCCGCTCACCCGGCCCGCCAGCAGGCCCTCGGCGCCCGGGATGTGACCATAGATCTCCTCGGTCTCGAACGGGATCAGCGGGTGCGCCAGCGCCACCGTCTCGGTCAGCACGTACAGCAGCGTCTGGGAGAGCGAAGGCTCGCGCTCGCGCAGCCGTGGCTTGATCAGCTCCAGGTACCAGTCGCACAGCTCGCCGTAGATGAAGTCGTACACCGCCAGCGCGGCGTGGGAGAAGTCATAGCGCTCGATCCGGCTCGACACCTCCGCCTTGGCGCGGTGCAGGCGCGACAGGATCCAGCGGTCCTCGGGCGCGCTCGGCGCGACCGCCGCGCGGACGTCGGAGTCCTCTCCCCCCAGGCCGAGCAGGATCAGCCGGGCGGCGTTCCAGAGCTTGTTGGTCAGCTGCTGGCCCTGCGCGAGCTTGTCCTCTGAGAACTTCACGTCCTGGCCCGAGGACATGGCCAGCAGTCCCCAGCGCAGGGCGTCGGCGCCGTAGGCGGGAAAGTCGCCGGCTCGGCTGGTTGAACCCGCGGCGCCCGTGTCATCGAGCGGCTTCGATCCCTGGGCGAACACCGGGGGCCGCGGCCCTCCCTCGATCAGGTCCAGCGGATCGATCCCGGTTCCCAGCGATTTCGACATCCGCCGCCCGTCGGGCGCTTGGATGATCGAGTGCACGTACACGTCGGCGAACGGGATCTGCCCGGTGAACTCGAGCCCCATCATGATCATCCGCGCCACCCAGAGGAACACGATGTCGCGGGCGGTGACCAGCACGTTGGTGGGATAGAAGGCCCGCAGCTCAGGCGTGTCATCGGGCCAGCCGAGGGTCACGAACGGCCACAGCGCGCTCGAGAACCAGGTGTCGAGGACATCGGGATCCTGTGTCCAGCCATCGCCGCGGGGCGGCTTGCTCCCAACGTAGGTCTCCAGTCCGCGATACCAGACGGGGAGCCGGTGGCCCCACCACAGCTGGCGCGAGATGCACCAGGGCCGGATGTTCTCCATCCAGTCCAAGTACACCCGCGCGTGGTTCTCAGGGTGAAAGCGAATCGCGCCACTGGTCACGGCGTCGATCGCCGGCCGGGCCAGCTCCTCCATGCCCATGAACCACTGCAGCGAGATCAGCGGCTCGATCCGCTGGCCCGAGCGCTGCGAGAACGGGACGTCGTGGACGTAGGGCTCGGTTCGCGCGATCAGGCCCTGCTCGCGCAGTTCGGCCACCACCGCTTGCTGGGCCTCGTCGACGGTCATGCCCGCGAACCGCTCGGGGGCCTCGCTGGTAAGCCGCCCGTCCTCGCCGATCACCTGAGGCTGGGCCAGGCCGTGGCGGCGTCCGATCTCGAAGTCGTTGGGATCGTGGGCGGGGGTGATCTTGAGTGCGCCGGTGCCGAACTCGGGACGCACGTACTCGTCGGCGATGATCCGCAGCTTGCGCCCCACCAGCGGCAGCACCGCGGTCTCGCCGATCAGCCGCCGGTAGCGGTCGTCCTCCGGGTGCACGGCGATGGCGGTGTCGGCGAGCATCGTCTCCGGCCGCACCGTGGCGACGGTGAGCGCGCCCGTTCCCGAGGCCAGCGGGTAGTCGATGTAGTAGAGGGTGTCGGTGACCTCGCGCTGCTCGACCTCGAGATCGGAGATCGCCGAGCCGGTGCCCGGATCCCAGTTGACCATGTAGCGGTCGCGGTAGATGTAGCCCTTCTCATACAGGGCGACGAACACCTTCAGCACCGCCTTGGCGTAGGTCTCGTCGAGCGTGAACCGCTCCTCGGCGTAGTCGCACGAGGCGCCCAGCCGCTTGAGCTGTTCGATGATCGTCCCCCCGTGCTCCTGGCGCCACTCCCACACTCGCTGCTCGAAGCGCTCGCGGCCGAGCTGCTCGCGGGTCGTGCCCTCCTGCTCGAGCTGGCGCTCGACCTGGGTCTGGGTGGCGATGCCGGCGTGGTCGGTGCCGAGAATCCACTTGGTCCTTTTTCCCCGCGCGCGGTGGTAGCGGATCAGCGTGTCCATGATCGAGTCCTGGAAGGCGTGGCCCATGTGCAGCACCCCGGTCACATTGGGGGGCGGAATGGCGATCGAGTAGTTGTCCTTCGCCTCGCCCTCAGCGGGAGGGTGAAAGAGCCCTGAGTCCAGCCACTTCTTGGCGATCCGGGGCTCGACCTCGGCGGGGTTGTATCGGGTTCTGGACTCCAGCTCGCTCATCGGATCCGAGAGTCTAGGCGGGGCGCATTACGTGGGCTCGGGCGCGCTCGAGCCCGAAAAACCGACTGAGGACGAGGAGCGTGTGGTTTTGCGCCCAGTCCGGCCCAACGCACCGACCGTGTCGGTCTGGCGTCGGATTCCGTGGCCATCGATATCACGCCTCCTGGGAGGGCCGGAGGTGGGCGCAAAAGCCTACGTTCGTGCCTCCCGGGACTCGGCTTCCCCAGCCCAACCCGCCCTCCGCGCCGTTGAGCGCAAACCGCGACTAGGCCGCGGCTTCGTCCTCGTCGGGGGCCGCCACCGTGACCAGCGTCGGCGAGGTGCCCTTGTCGATCGTCTCGCGGGTTACTACGCACTTCTGCACGTCCCGTCGCGAGGGGAGCTCGAACTGGACCTCGAGCAGGACCTCCTCGATGATCGAGCGCAGCCCCCGGGCGCCGGTCTCGCGCTCGAGCGCCTTGTCGGCGATCGAGGACAGCGCCTCGTCGGCGAACACCAGCTCGATGCCGTCGAACTGGAAGAAGCGGTGAAACTGCTTGACCAGCGCGTTGCGCGGCTCGGTCAGGATCTGCATCAGCTCGTCACGGGAGAGCTGATGGATCGCCGACATCACCGGCAGGCGACCGATGAACTCGGGGATCAGGCCGTACTGGATCAGGTCCTCGGGCAGGCAGTGCTCGAACATCTCGCCGAGGTCGCGCTGCTCCTTGGACTGGATCGCGGCTCCGAACCCGACGCCCTGGTGGCCGATCCGGCGCTCGATCACCCGGTCGAGGTTGGCGAACGCGCCGCCGCAGATGAACAGGACGTTGGTGGTGTCGATCGAGAGGAACTCCTGATGAGGGTGCTTGCGCCCGCCCTGGGGCGGGACCGAAGCGGTGGTCCCCTCCAGGATCTTCAGCAGCGCCTGCTGCACGCCCTCGCCGGACACGTCGCGCGTGATCGACGGGTTGTCGGCCTTGCGCGCGATCTTGTCGACCTCGTCGATGTAGATGATCCCGGTCTCGGCCTTCTTGACGTCGTAGTCGGCGGCCTGGATCAGCTTGAGCAGGATGTTCTCCACGTCCTCGCCGACGTAGCCGGCCTCGGTCAGCGCGGTGGCGTCGGCGATCGCAAACGGGACGTTGAGGATCTTGGCCAGGGTCTGGGCCAGCAGCGTCTTGCCGCAGCCGGTGGGGCCCAGCAACAGGATGTTGGACTTCTGCAGCTCGATGTCGTTCTCATCGGACTGCATCATCTGAACGCGCTTGTAGTGGTTGTAGACCGCCACCGACAGCGACCGCTTGGACTGCTCCTGGCCGACCACGTACTCGTTGAGGACGTCGTAGATCTCCCGCGGCTTGGGGAGGTTCTCGATGTCGAAGCTCGGCGGGGCGGTGAGTTCCTCGTCGATGATCTCGTTGCAGAGATCGATGCACTCGTCGCAGATGTAGACACCGGGACCGGCGATCAGCTTCTTGACCTGCCGCTGCGACTTGCCGCAGAAGCTGCAGAGAAGCTGTTCGTTTGAGTCGGTCGGACGTGCCATGAATCTCCTCCCAGAGCTCGACCCGGTCGGCCTCTCCAGAACTAAAAGACTAATGCCTTCAGTGCTGGGAGATCACCCGATCGATGATTCCGTAGTCCTTCGCCTCCTCGGAGCTCATGAAATAGTCGCGCTCGGTGTCGCGGCGGACCTTTTCCAGATCCTGTCCTGAGTGCTTGGCGATGATCTCGTCCAGACGGCGCCGCACGTCGATGATCTCGCGGGCGTGGATCTCGATATCGGTGGCCTGGCCTTGGAAGCTCGACGAGACCTGGTGGATCAGGATCTTGGCGTTCGGCAGCGCCATCCGCTTGCCCGCGGCGCCGCCGGCCAGCAGCAGCGCTCCCATCGACATCGCGATCCCGACGCAGATCGTCTGCACGTCGGGCTTGATGAACTGCATCGTGTCGTAGATCGCGAGGCCCGCGTACACCGATCCGCCAGGGGAGTTGATGTACACCGAGATGTCCTTGTCGGGGTCCTCTGACTCCAGGTGCAGGAGCTGGGCGACGATCAGGTTCGCGATCTGATCGTCGACCGGCGTGCCCAGGAAGATGATCCGCTCATTGAGCAGGCGGCTGTAGATGTCAAACGCGCGCTCCCCACGGGAGGTCTGCTCGACGACCATCGGTACGAGTGGGCTCATGTCCTCGGTTCTTTCGCTTCCTGCGCCGGAATCCTGCCGACTGTAGCAATCGCCAGTTGGCCCCCTGGAGGGGCCATGGCGACGGCGGCCGCAGGCCGACGTCTGGGGTTGTCTAGTCCGACCCGGGCGTCCAGATCTGACCCGATCCGGCCGACGGGTCCTCCTTGCCAGGGGTCCACAGCTTCTCGCGCGCCTTGGCCTGTTCGACGCTGATCGGCACCGCCTCGCGGACCAGCAGCTCGACCGCCTGGCGGGCGGCGACGTCCTCACGCAGGCTCTCCAAGCGGCCCGCCTTGCGCAGCTGCTCCACGAGCTCGGCGGGATCGGACCCGTCGCGCTCGGCCGCCGGGGCCAGCGCCTGCACCAGGTCCTCATCGGAGGGCTCGATCTGCTCGGCTTCGACGACGGCCGCGATCACCGCCTCGCGGCGCAGCGCCGCGGCGGCGTCGGGCTCGGCGTCGTGGGCCAGCGCCTCCTCGTCCTTGCCGGCGATCTGGAGGTAGGTCTCCTTGGAGATACCCTGTCGCTCCAGCGCCCGCAGCGTCTGCTCGAGCGCCTCGTGGGCACGGGCGTGGACCAGCTTGTCGGGCAGCTCGACCTCGGCCTCGTCGGCCGCGGCCTGGAGCACGGCTTCTTCGAATTCGCGCTCGATCGCGTGCTCATCGCCATCGCGTAGCCGGCCGGCGATGTCCTCGCGCAGCTCGGCGAGCGTGTCGAACTCCGAGGCCTCGGAGGCGAAGTCGTCGTCGAGCTCGGGCAGGCGCTTGGCCTTGACCTCGCTGACGGTTACGTCGAAGGTGGCGTCCTGGCCGCCGAGATCCCCCGGGTAGTCGTCGGGAAACTTGACTTCCACGGTGCGCTGATCGGCCGCCGACGCGCCCACCAGCTGGTCCTCGAAGCCCGGGATCAGGCGCTCGCCGCCGAGCTCGATCAGCTGGTCGCGGCCCTCGCCGCCGGCAAACGGCTCGCCGTCGATCCGCCCCACGTAGTCGATCACCACCTGGTCGCCGCTCTCCGCCGGGCGGTCCACCGTCTCCAGCGTAGCCACGCGGTCGCGCATCTGCTCGACCTCGGCGTCGACGGCCGACTCCTCCACGTGGGGCTCGCGACGCCCGACCTCCAGGCCCTTGTACTGCCCCAGCTTGGCCCGCGGGCGCACTCCGATCTCGATCGAGAAGGCCAGCGGCTGGCCCTGGCCGGGAAGGTCCCCGACGTCGAGCTCGGGATCGCCCACCGGGGTGATCCCGGCCCCGTCGATGGCATCGACGTACCAGCCACCCAGCGACGCCCGGAGCGCCTCGTCGAGGACCGCTTCGCGGCCCAGCCGGCGGATGACCACCGGAGGCGGGACCTTGCCCTTGCGAAACCCGGGGATCCGCATCTGGCCACCGAGCTTGCGGGCGGCCTGCTGGACGCGGCGTTCGACCTCCTCGGCGGGCACCTCGGCCTCGACGCGCACGCGCGACTCGGGCAGCTCGGTCACGTTTGTCTTCAGTGACGACATAGGGAACCACGATAGCTTGGCCGTGTGGTCTGCACCGCGAACACCAAGTGCTCCGCCGGCTCGCCACGCGCCTGATCGGGGATCCGGCGGCGCGGCTGGTCACGGGGCCGGCCGCGTTCCTGATCGGCGGCGTCATCGACGTGATGACTTTCGCCGGGTCGTCGCTGCGAGGGCGATACGGGGCGCGCCGGGACCGGCCCTGAGTACCGACACTCGCGCTCACCCATCCCTCTACCATCTGGCGCGATGAGAGCCAGAGCTACTCTGCTCGGCGTGCTCGCGACGATCCTTGCCCTCGCCCTGGCGATCCCCGGCGGAGCGCTGGCGTCCAGCCGCCAGGAGATGATCCTCCAAGACGATCAGCAGCTGATCTACGCCCCCAGCCAGCAGGTGGCCGGAACGCTGCAGACGCTGCACGCGATGGGCGTCGACCGGGTCCGGGTCTCCGTGGTGTGGAGCCTGATCGCCCCGCACCCGACCTCCGGCAAGCGTCCCAGGTTCAACGCCACAAACCCCGCCGCCTATCCGAACGGGGTCTGGTTTCGGTGGGACTTCCTGGACCGGGTAGCCCGCCAGGTTGGAATCAAGGTCTACTTCCAGCCGACCGCGCCCGCGCCCACCTGGGCGACGCCGCCCCGTCAACTGCCCCAGGGCTACCGCTACTCGCACGACCCCAACGCCAAGGACTTTGGACAATTCGTGCAGGCGGTCGCCAAGCGCTACAACGGCCATTACGTCGCTGCAGGCGTCAATGGTGCCAGCAGCACACTGCCCCGGGTCAGCTACTGGGGGATCTGGAACGAACCCAACATCGGCGGCTGGATGACGCCGCAGTGGAAGACGATCAGGGGCGGCAAGAAGGTGCCAGCCTCGCCCGCGATCTACCGCGCCATGGTCAACGCCGCCTGGAGGGGCCTGGTGGCCACGGGCCACCGGCGGGACACGATCCTGATCGGCGAGACCGCCGCCTACGGCGCCAGCCACAAGGGCTACGGCGCCAGCATGGATCCGCTGATCTTCACCCGGGCCTTCTACTGCGCGGGCACCAACTACAAGCCGCTCAAGGGCAAAGCGGCGACCAACATCGGCTGTCCCAAGTCAGGTAGTCGTCGCCGGTTCGTGCGGGCCAATCCGGCGCTGTTCGATGCCCCCGGGTGGGCGCACCACCCCTACGATTTCGTCAACCCGCCGAGCTTTCATCGCCGGGATCCCAACTCGGCCACGCTGTCCAATCTGGCGCGGATCCAGACCACCCTGGACCGTGCGCGCCGGGCCTACCACAAGCGCCCGGGCATTCCGATCTACATCACCGAGTGGGGCATCCAGAGCCGCAATCCCAGCCCCTACGTGAAGTTCAGCCAAGCCCAGCAGGCGGAGTACCTCAACGAGGGCGAGTACATGGCCTGGGGCAAGCGCCGGGTCCCCGCGTTCTCGCAGTTCCTGCTCGTCGACGCCGGTCCCAACCCGCACTACCGCAAGGGCTCCAAGCCCTACTGGGCCACGTTCCAGTCGGGGCTGCTGTTCTTCGGCTCACAGCAACCCAAGCCCGCCTACTACGCGTTCGAGCTCCCGATCTGGCTGCCTCACCCCAAGCACGGCCCCCACGTCTTCGTCTGGGCCCAGATCCGGCCGCTCAACGCGCCGCGCACCGCCCTGCTGCAGTTCCAGGCCCGGGGCTCGACGACTTGGACCAACTTGACGACGGTCAGCTCGTCGAATCCCGAGGGCTTTCTGACCACGCACGTGTCGCTGCCGTCGGCCGGTGAGCTGCGGATGTCCTGGACCGGGCCCGGGAACACCGTGCTCTACAGCCGCACCGCATCGGTCAAGTAACTGCTGGGTCAGTCCTCTTCCAGAGTCAGGTTCTTCAGCTCCCGCAAAGCCACCGGAAGCGTGGTGGTGTCGTAGGAGTGCGATTCCTTGACGTCCTCGAGCACCTTCAGAGCCCGCTGCATCGGCCCCTCGTTGCGCTGCTCCCAGGCGCTGATCGCCGCCTCGCTGCCTTGCCCCGATCCGGCGGTCGCCAGGACCTCGCGGGTCAGCGCTCGGTGCAGCAGATACAGGTCGTCGCGCAGCGCGGCCCGGGCCAGCGCCTGCCAGCGATCGGCTCGCGGCAGCTCCAGGATCCGGTCGCGCAGCCAGTCGAGCCCGAGCTTTGAGCCCAGCGTGAAGTAGGTCTGCATCACGGTCGGCTGCGGCCGCCCCGTCGCCGCCGCGTCATCGACGATGTCGAACACCGACAGCAACGACGGCATGCTGGCCACCCGCCGAGCAAGCTCCGGCGGCACCCCGCCGGCCTCCAGCTCGGCCAGGCGCGTTGCAAATGCATCGCGGTCCAGGCCATCCAGAACCTCCGGCAGTGCGCTGGCCAGGGTGCGCGCGCCGTCCTGGAAGCGCCGCGTGGTGGCCTCGATGTCGATCGTCTGCGGGTGCGCGCGCACCACCCAGCGAGTGGCGCGTTCGACCAGCCGCCGGCCGTCGATCAGCATCAGCAGCACGGTCCCCGCCTCGATCTTGTTGTCGAGCGCCTCGACCGCGCTCCAGAACGAGCGCATCTCGAACACCTCGCGGGCGACCGCGTAGGCCCGTGCCAGCTGCGCGGTGCTGGCGCCCGTCTCCTCGGTCAGGCGAAACGCGAACGTCGTCCCGCCCCGGTCCACCAGCTGGTTGGCAACCACCGTGGCGATGATCTCGCGCCGCAGCCGGTGGCAGCGCATCTGCTCGCCATAGCGGTCGGGCAGCGGCGCCGGGAAGTAACGCTCCAGATCGTGGTTGAGGTATGGATCGTCGGGCAGATCGGAGTCCAGCAGCGCCTCGTAGAGGTGGATCTTGGAGTAGGCCATCATCGCCCCCAGCTCGGGGGCGACCATCCCCCGTCGCTGCTTGCGCCGCTCGGCGATCGTCTCGGGGTCAGGGAGATGCTCGAGCTCGCGGTCGAGCCCCGCCACCTGCTCGAGGTGGCGGATGAGGCGACCGTGGACACCGATCATCGACACGGCCTGCACCAGCGCGATGCTGATCGCCTGCGTCTGCGTGTAGCACCCGTAGAGCACCCCGTCGGCGACCGCGTCGGTCATCTCCACCAGCAGCTCGTTGCGTTGCTCGGTGGTCATCTGCCCTTCGGCCACGACCTCGTCGAGCAGGATCTTGATGTTGACCTCGTGGTCGGAGCAGTTGACCCCGGCCACGTTGTCGATCGCGTCGGTGTTGATCGCACCGCCCCCGTGCTCCGGGCCGCCGCTGAGCGCGTACTCGATCCGGCCCGGCTGGGTGAAGCCGAGGTTCCCGCCCTCCCCCACCACCTGACAGCGCAGCTCCCCGCCGTTGACGCGAACCGCGTCGTTGGCGCGGTCCCCGGCGTCCGCACTGGACTCCTCGCCGGCTTTGACATAGGTGCCGATGCCGCCGTTGAACAGCAGGTCGACGGGCGCGCGCAACAGCGCCTTGATCAGCTCGGCCGGTGGCAGCGACTGGGCGTCGATACCGAGCGCCCGTTGCACCTCGCTGGAGATCGGGATCTTCTTGGCGCTGCGCTCGAACACCCCGCCGCCGGCGGAGATCAGCGATTGGTCGTAGTCGCGCCACGTCGAGCGCGGCAGCTCGAACAGGCGCCGGCGCTCGGCGTAGCTGGCCTCCGGGTCGGGGTTCGGATCCAGGAACACGTGCTGGTGGTTGAACGCGCCGAGCAGCCGGATGTGGCGCGAGCACAGCATTCCGTTGCCGAACACGTCCCCCGACATGTCCCCGATCCCGACGACGGTGAAGTCCTCGTTCTGGATGTCGGTTCCGAGCTCGCGGAAGTGGCGCTTGACCGACTCCCAGGCGCCCCGGGCGGTGATTCCCATCTGCTTGTGGTCATAGCCGTGCGAACCCCCGGAGGCGAAGGCGTCTCCCAGCCACAGCCCGTACTCGGCCGAGATCTCGTTGGCGATGTCCGAGAAGCTCGCGGTGCCCTTGTCGGCAGCGACGACCAGGTACGGGTCGTCGTCGTCGTAGCGGACCACCCGGGGCGGCCCTACCACCTCGTCGCCGGCGTAGTTGTCGGTCAGATCGAGCAGCCCGCGCAGGAACGTCCGGTAGCAGGCGATCGTCTCCCTGACCTGGGCCTCGCGATCGTCGCTTGCCGGGGGCTGCTTGACCACGAAGCCGCCCTTGGAACCGACCGGCACGATCAGCGCGTTCTTGACCATCTGAGCCTTCATCAGCCCCAGCACCTCGGTCCGGAAGTCCTCGCGGCGATCCGACCAGCGCAGGCCGCCGCGCGCTACCTTCCCGCCCCGCAGATGGATCCCCTCTACCCGTGGTGAGTAGACGAAGATCTCGTAGCGCGGCCGTGGCAGCGGCAGAATCGGCAGCTCCGTGGGGTCGAGCTTGAAGGAGAGGAAGCCCCGGGGGCGCCCGTCCTCGTCGAGGCGGAAGTAGTTGGTTCGCAGCATCGCGCGCAGCACGGCCAGGAAGTTGCGCAGGATGCGGTCCTCGTCGAGGCTCGAGACCTCGTCGATCGCCTTCTCGATCACGCTCGCCACGCGCTCGGCGGCGATCGGGTCGCGGCGGTCCGGATCGAAGCGGGAACGGAACAGCCGCAGCAGGCCGATGGCGACCTTCGGATTGGCGACCAGGGTCTGCTCCATGTACCGCTCCGAGAAGGCGATCTTGGCCTGGCGCAGGTAACGCGCGATGCCCCGGATCACCGTGATCTCGCGTCCGCTGAGCCCGGCCGCCAGCACCAGGCCGTTCAGGCGGTCGTCCTCCAACTGCCCGCTCCAGACGCCCAGAAAGACCTCGGCGAAGGCGTCCGCGAACCGCTCGAGCTGCCGGGTCGCACAGCGCAGCCCGAAGTCGTAGATCCACACCGGCGCTCGATCCCGGGGGGTGATCTCGTAAGGGCGCTCGTCGACGACCTTGGCGCCCATGTGCTCGAACGTCGGCAGCACGTCGGACAGCGAGACCTTGGCGGCGCTGAAGAGCTTGCAGCGGATCGCATCGTCGCTTGCCGCGTCGGGCCGGTAGATCGAGATGATCGGGCGACGGGTGCGCTCCAGCTCGCGGATCCGGTCGATGTCGGCGACCGCCGCGGGGGCGTCGCAGTCGGCCTGGTATCCCGGCGGGAAGGCATTGCCGAACTCGCGGTGCAGATACAAGCCCTCCTGCTCGCCGTGCGCGACGATCAGCGCGGCCCGCAGATCGTCGCTCCAGGCGCGGGTGGCCTGCACGATCTGCGCTTCGATCGCAGACACCTCGTAACCGCCCGGCACCCCGTCCGGGGTGTGCACCACGAAGTCGACGCGCACGATCACCGACTCCGACAGATAGATGCGCCAGTCGACCTGGCCGCCGCCGAACGCCTCGGCCAGGATCGCTCCCGCCGCCTCCCGGTTGCGGGTGTTGAACCGGTCGCGGGGAAGGCACACGGTGCAGGAGACGAACCGGTCCAGCGGGTCCTGGCTCACGAATAGTCGCACTCGCTGGCGCTCCCCCAGTCCGAGAATGCCGATCGCGATCTCGAACAGGTCGTCGGTGGGGATCTGAACCAGCAGATCCCGCGGCAGCGACTCGAGGATGTCGATCAGGCCCTTGGCATCGTGGCTGTCAGGCGGGAACGCCGCCCGCGCCATCACTCGCTCAACCTTGTCGCGCAGCAGTGGGATCGCCCGGGGACTGCTCTTGTAGGCCATCGTGGTGTACAGGCCCAGGAATCGGCACTCCCCCACGACCTCGCCGTCCGCGGCGTAGCGCTTGACTGAGACGTAGTCGAGGTAGGCCGGGCGGTGGACCGTGGAACGTGAGTTGGCCTTGGTCAGGACCAGCGGGTGCTCGGAGTGCGCGAGCTCCAGGGCCCGCGCGCTGAGCCGCTTGCTGGGGGTGGCCGAGGACCCGCGCAGGATGCCCAGTCCGGAGCCCGGTATGGCTCGCAGCTCGGATCCGTGCGGGCCGCCGAGCTCGTACTCGCGGTAGCCCAGGAACGTGAAGTGATCGTCGGCCAGCCACTGCAGGAACGCCTCGGTCTCCGCGAGCTCGTGGGAATCGACCGGCGGCGGGTCCCGCCGCAGCCCGGCGGCCAGCTCGGCGGTGCGCTCGCGCATCGGCGTCCAGTCCTCCACCGCTGCCCGGACCTCCTCCAGGATCAGCTCGACGCCGGCGCGCAGGACCGACAGGCGGTCGGAGTCCGACTCCCGGGTCACCTCGGCGTGGATCACCGACTCGATCAGCATTCCGGGCGCCTCGGCCCCAGGCTCGAGCACCTCCTCCAGCTCCCCGTCGTGATCGCGTACGACGCGCATCACCGGGTGGATGAGCAGCTCGATCCCGTATCCCTGGCGACTGAGCTCCATCGTCACCGAGTCGACGATGAACGGCATGTCGTCACCGACGATCTCGACCACGGTGAACGGGGAGCGCCATCCGTCGCGCTCCGGCTCAGGGTTGTAGACAGTGACCTTGACCTCACCGGGATGACGCTGCCTGGCGGTCCGCCAATGCGCGACCACGGCCCCGCAGAGATTCCCCGGCTCGCGATCGGCCAGGTCCGGGGCGGGCACCCAGCGGTAGTACTGGCGCACGAACTCCGTATACGAGGCGGCGGGTTCGGTCGCCAGCCGCTGGCGCACGCACTCGCCAAACCCTTCGATCAGATCCAGTTCGAGGTCCCCAGCCTTCACGGCCATGTGTGCACCGTCTCTCCTGGCTCGTCAGTCTGACGCCAGGTCAAACCTACCTCTCCGGGCGTCGAATCGCACCATCTGAACGCTGGCCACCGGCCTGCGGCAACATGCAAGAATCCGGAGCATGGAACCGGGCGAACCGCTGACCGCCAGACCGGCCGGGGTCGATAGCCGCGGTGGCGACCCCCTGACGGCGGGGCCGACATCGGTGCCCCGCCGCGATCCCAGCGTGCTCACACTCGCCGACTGCTGGCGACTGTTCGTGCGCCAGGCCACTCCCCCGCTGATCGCCTCGGCGCTCGTGGCGTCGATCGCGTTGCGCGGGCTGCTGGGACACTTCGACTGGCGCGACCTGGTGGTCGCGGCCCTGGTGATCGCCGCGATGCCGGTGGTGGAGTGGCTGATCCACGTCTACCTGCTGCACGCTCGCCCGGTCCGGATCGCCGGCCGGCGCTACGAGTTCATCGCCGCGCGCGAGCACCGCGCCCACCACGAGGCCCCGGCCGAGCTGGGCGGGGTGCTGATTCCGACCTACGCCGTGGTCCTCTTCGTCGCCCAGATCGCCCTGGTCGTGTGGGCGCTGTCGTTCCCGATCCACCTGGTTCTGGGCGGCGACCGGGTGGCTCACGCCGCGACCGGGCTGATCGTCAGCTATGCGCTGCTCGGCTCCTACGAGTGGTGCCACTTCCTGATTCACACGCCCTACCGGCCCCGGGGGTGGTACTACCGCTCGATCTGGCGCGGCCATCGGT
Organism: Solirubrobacteraceae bacterium; assembly: GCA_036502145.1. Taxonomy (GTDB): domain Bacteria; phylum Actinomycetota; class Thermoleophilia; order Solirubrobacterales; family Solirubrobacteraceae; genus Palsa-465. Next base: position 59,050 of record DASXZB010000022.1, read on the forward strand.
TGCACCACTTCAAGAACGAGCACTACTGGTTCGGAGTCACGTCGACCGTCGGCGACCGCCTGCTGCGCACCGCGCCCGAGCAGGCGACCGTGGCCAAGTCCGGCACCGCCCGGACGCTCGGGTCCGAGCCGCTCGGCGACTGACGCTCGAGCACCCCGCTCTGACGCCGCGTCTGGGCTCTAGAACAGCTTCTCGATCCCCGACAGGGCGGCCCTGCCGATCACGATCTCCAGGGCCACGCCGATCACGCCGATCGCCAGCCCCAGGATCACCAACGCGAAGTCCTCGACCAGCACCGCGAGGGCCACCACCACCCCGCCCAACGACGGGAGCGTGTCCAGGCCCGAGAACGGGGGCGCCACGAAGGCGGCGATCGACAGCAGCAACATCAGCAATCCGAACACCGAGCTGCTGACGCGATGGTCGAACGCCCCGCGCAGACGCGGCCGGGTCCAGCGCTCGAACCAGCGGATCACCTTGAGCAGGCCGTTGACGAACTTCTGCTGCTTTGCGCCCCCCAGCTCGATCCGCAGCCAGCGCTCGGGAAGCCACACCTCCTGGCGCCCGGCGATCAGCTGCAGAGAGAGCAGCATCGCGATGACCTCCAGGACGTGGGTCGCTCCCCCGGTGGGCAGCGGCAGCGCCGGCACCCCGAGCAGGAACAGGAAGATCACCGCAAAGCTCTTGCGCTCGAACAGGACCACCAGGCTGCCGAGCGTCTTCTCTCCCTTCTGATGGAGCCAGCCCTCGATCTGATCGCTGATGCGGGCGGGGGCTGCGGGCGTCTCCATGGTGTCATTGTCGGAGATTGGGGCCAGCCGCTTTTCCAACGACCACACCTTGCCCCGCATGCGGTCTCTTTGCGCTGACACCACTCAGGTGCCGGGCGGGAACGTGTAGGTCGGGTGCGGCGGGACGTAGGGCCCCACCTCGAGCACGATCTCGTCGTGGCGAGACAGCACGACGGCGCCCGGCTCGCCGGTCCAGCGCAGCCCGTTGACGAACACCGCCACCTCGGTCCCCGGACCGGCGGCGAACGAGGCCAGTCGCCGGCGCGACAGCGGCTGCCCCCAGGCGGCAAACAGCGTCGCCAGACGGATTTTCAGGCCGCGCCGGATCAGCACCACGCCGGTCGGCTCGAGCGTCACCAGGTCGCCGTAGCAGCGGGCGTCGGAGATCCGCCCCTCGCTGAATGCGAGCGGCGGGCGAGTGCCGATACCGGCCGCCACAAGCAGCACTCGGTCGGCGGCGAACAGCTCAACGTGCACCCCGTCACGCTTCCCCAGCCGCGGGCTGCAGCGGCCCGCCACCGGCCCCGTGGCCGGCGGGTGAAACCGTGGCCCCTGGCCGATCGGGCGCGCCTCGCGCGCCAGCGACGGCGGGATCCCGGTCCCCGGGGCGATGAACCTGGCGGTCGTGGTGCGATGGTGCGAGCCGCAGGCCGCCAGGGCTCCGGCGACCGCGACCGCCGCCCCGGCGACGGCGATCCAACGCCGCGCCGCCGCCAGCCTCAGACCCTCCACGCGTGCTCGTCGTCCCAGTCGAGCTCGTCGTCGAGGTCCTCCTCGGCGGCCGGCTGTGACCGCCCCGCGCGGGCCGGCCGCTCGGCCATCCGGAACACCAGCGGCAGCAGACCGATCCCTGCCGCCAAGCACACCGCCACGGCCGCCCGGGCCACGAACGGCGGCAGGTTGACCAGTACGAAGCCGTCCAGCAGCACCGTGAGCAGCGTCGCTCCCTGCCAGATCGCGGCCACGGCGATCAGGAAGAACGTGAACCAGCCGTGGCGGCGCAGCACCAGTCGGCGCAGTCCCCAGGCCACGAACGCCAGCATCAGGGCCAGCACGACCAGCTGGCCGACGGACTTGCTCGGCCGGCCGTGGAGCTGCTGGCCGGCGCCGGCGAGAACGAAGGCGCCCAGTGCCGCGAAGGCCAGCGCGCGAGCCGCATTGAGGTCCAGCTCGGGACGGCGCAGCCGAACCACCGCCAGCACGCACGCCGCCACCACGACGATCGGCCAAAACCAGACGATCGAGGGGTGAGCGGCGTAGAACAGGCCCCCGCCGATCGCCGCCCCGCCCCCATTGACCCTCACCGGGATCGTCCAGTGACCGAGATAGGTGGTACCCGGAGTGCGGGCGGTGCTGGCCAGGGCGTGCAGCCGCCCGTCGTGCCAGTTGTACTGATGGCCGCTGCCGGCTCGGCTCCAGCGCGGTGGCGTGGCCGCTCCCAGCCGCGGCGGCGGGATCTGGGCCGGCACCTGGTTGAGGTAGTACATCGAGGAGTTGCGGTTGACCTCGACGCCCAGCGCGGAGAAGCGTAGATATGGCGCGCCGCGGTAGTCGAAAACCACCAGCGTCTCGGCGGGGTTCACCTGCAGCCACATCCGCTGGTCTCCGTCGATTACCTTGGCCACCGTGCCGGGCGGAGCGTTGGCGATCCTGGCCAGGTAGCTCGACGCGGCCGGGTCCACCGGCCCGTGAGCCGATGCCGCTGCCGGCAGCAGCAGGGCCACCGCCAGCCCGGCGACCACCGATCGTGACGCCACCCTCCAGCTCGGTCCCCGGGTGCAGTACCTAGACTCGGCGAGGCGCGACTTCGGGCTCATCCGTTGGCTGACTCTACGCACACCAAGCCTGCGCCTCTGCGGTTCCTGGCCGCGGCGCTGGTCCTCGCCTGCGCGCTGGGGTTCGTGCTGCGCGCCCCGGCTGCCAGGGCCGACGGAGACCCCGCCAGCGACGTGCTCGCGGCGCAGAGCCTGTTCCTGCCTTCGGATGGCGCGATCGCGGTCGCAGAGCAACAGCGGCTGGCTTCATTGGTGAAGGCGGCACGGCGCAGCGGCTACCGGATCCGGGTGGCGCTGATCGCGACCCCATCCGATCTGGGGTCGATCGGCGCGCTGTGGCGCCGGCCGAGCAGCTACGCGCGCTTCTTGGGTCAGGAGCTGTCGCTCGTTTACCCCGGGACGCTGCTGGTGGTGATGCCCAACGGGTTCGGGGTCTCCCGGGCGGGACGCTCGCTTCCTGGTCCCGCGGGAGTGCCCGCTCCCGGCACGGGGTCGCGCCTGGCCACGGCCGCGCTCACCGCGGTGCAGAGCCTCGCTGCCCGGGCCGGACATCGCCTGGCGGTCCCCGGCGCCGCGCCCGCGCCGGCTCCCGTCTCCGGCGCCTCCAGCAACCTCGGCGCGTGGGTGGCATTCGCGGTCGGCCTGTTCCTGATCGCTCTGGCCTGGGCAGCGAGCCTGCGCCAGCGGCCCCTGGGGCGGGCCGGGGGCGATCAGAGCCGGGGCGCGGACACCAGCACCGCCTCGTAGTCCACCTCGAACGACCCGCCGAGCTCGTCGATCGCCGCGCCGACGGCGGTGAGCAGTCGCTCCCTGCGCTCCGGGGGGAGCGCGTGGTGGTCGCTGTGGGTCTGCAGGAACGCCAGCCAGGCGGCGGTGTCATACCGCCGGCTCCAGGGAAAGCGGCGCACCGTGACCTCGCCGAAGCGCCCGGATCCCTCCAGGCCGGAGACCGATTCGCTCTGGCGGCCGGAGCGGGCCCCGAGGACCACGGAATAGCTCTCGAGCTCGGGCTCCAGTCGCTCGTAGATCGGGGCCAGCCGGTCGCGCACCGCAGACGAGGGATCGCCCAGGTTCCAGAACAGGCCGATCCGGCCGCCGGGCCGCAGCAGCCGGGCGGCCTTCTCGGCTCCGGCTGCGGGCTCGATCCAGTGCCAGGCCTGACCCGAGGTGATCAGATCAAAGCGCCGTCCGGCGTCATCCCAGCGCTCGAACTGCGCGACCTCCACGGTCAGCCCCTTGGCGCGGGCCAGCTCAGCCATCCGCTCGTCGATCTCGACGCCCAGCACCGAGCAGCCGCGCGCCGCCAGCAGCGCCCCGGCGATTCCGGTTCCGCAGCCCACGTCGAGCACGTCCACCGCACCGTCGCTGAGCAGCTCGTCGAGCAGTGCCGGCGGGTAGGACGGGCGAACCCGGTCGTAGAGCTCGGCCAAGCTTCCAAAGGATTCAGCGCGGGATCGGTCCTCGAACAGCATCGACCTCATCGTCGCACGCCACCTGACCTCCGCCACTGCGTAGCCTAGATCGCGTGGCCGACGCCTCCCCTCCCCCACGCGCCCCCGGCGCCTATCTGCGGCGCCCGCTGTGGCAGCGCTTCGCGGTTGCCGGCGTGGTGACGATCGCGGTGCTAGTGGCGCTGGTCCTTTACGTCGAGAACAACAACACCGACTCGCCGCGATCGACCAATCCGGCCTCGGACGTGCAGGCCAACCGTGAGGCGGAGATCCTGGTGGCTCAGGACCAAGCGCCCCACACCGTCCGGCTGACGGCCGCGGCGGCTCCGTCGCAGGCCGCCGCCCGGGTGGTGCAGGCCAGCATGAAGCGCCGGATCGCCCGTGGCGAGCTGGCCGGTCCGCTTCAGCGCACGAGCTGCCGCGCCCGCGGCCCGCAGACGGGCCCACGGCGAGCCTTCGGCTGCACCGCGGTGGCCGGGAGCGTCAGTTACCCGTTCGTCGGCGTGATCGACGAGACCGCACGGCGGGTCATCTATTGCAAGCGCGATCCGCCGCCGGCGCCGTCGGACAACGTCCCGGTGAGCCCTCGCTGCCGGGCGTAGGCAAATCGCTGCGGCGCGGGCAGCGGGGCAGCACGGACCGCGAGGGCTAGGAGCGCGCCCGGGCCTTTGACCACTCGGCCTTGTGCACCCGCTTGGCCGCCTGGTAGTCGGCCAGCGCCTGCGGAGAGTCGACGTCGCCCAGCGTCGGATGCCACGGGACCAGGTCCTCGGCGGCGGCGACGCCGAAGCGCTTGGCCAGCACCGCCCCCAGCGCCTTGACCTTCATCTCGCCGAATCCGGGTAGTGCCGAGAGGTTGGCCCGCAGGGCGTCGCCGTCGGCGGCGTCGGTCCAGATCCGGGCGGCGTCTCCGTCGTACTCGTCGCGCACGTAAACGGCGAGATCGTGAACCCGCTGGGCCATCGAACCGGGGAAGCGATGGATGGCCGGGCGTTCGCGGAACACCGGCTCCAGATCGGCCGAGGCGAGCGTCGCGGCGTCGATCGCGCCGAGGCGCTCGCGGAGCGCCAGCGGCCCCGAGAACGCCTTCTGAACCTGCACCTGCTGGTCGAGCGCGAACCCGATCAACAGCGCCATCGGGTCAGACGCGATCAGCTCGTTGGCCTGATCGGAGTCGGTGAAGTACAGACGCTCGGGCACGGCCCGATCATAACCCGCCCGCGCGCGCTGGCATCAGCCGCCGTGTCTGGCGGGACTCCCGCCGGGGACGGTCAGCGCTCGCAGCGCCTTTCGGTCGATCTTGCCCACCGGCGTCAGCGGCACCGAGTCCACCAGATGCACCTCACGGGGGTATTTGTAACCGCCGATGCGCTGCCGCGCCCAATCGACCAGCTCATCGGCATCGAGATCGGCGTCGGCGTGCAGCGAGACGAACGCGACCACCTCCTCGCCGTGGATCTGGCTCGGTTGGCCGACCACCCCGGCCATCTGCACCGCGGGGTGCTCGACCAGCGCGTCCTCCACGTCGCGGGGATAGACGTTGAAGCCGCCGCGGATGATCAGGTCCTTCTTGCGATCGACGATGAACAGATAGCCCCGCTCGTCGAGGTAGCCGACGTCGCCGGTCTGAAGCCAACCGTCGCGAAGCGCCTCGGCGGTGGCCTCCGGTGAGCGCCAGTAGCCCCGCATCACCCCTGGGGAGCGGCAGCAGATCTCGCCTATCTCCCCGGCGGGCAACGATCGCCCGTGCTCGTCGCGGATCTCGACGTCGGTTCCTGGCACCGGTGTTCCAACCGAGCCCCGATGCTCCCGGCCGGCCGGGTTGGTCGAGATCAGCGCGGCCGTCTCGGTGAGGCCGTAGCCCTGGCGGATCGACACCGACGGCACCCGCCGCCGAAACGCCTCCTCGGTCTCAGGCGACAGCGGAGCCCCTCCTGAGCTGAGGTAGCGCAGCGTCGAGAGGTCGTAGTCCTCGAGCGGTTCCGCCAGCAGGATCTGCAGCATCGACGGCACCACTGCGCTGAGCTGCAGCCGGTGCTCCTGGATCAGCCCCAGGAAGGCCGTGGGATCGAACCAGCGCAGCAGCACCGAGATCCCTGCCTCCGAGGAGTGCATCGCGGCGATCGTCACCAGCAGCCCGTAGGCGTGCGACAGCGGGAGGGTGGTGAGCGCCCGGTTGACGCCCGTGACGTGGGCGGCATCGTGCGCGGATTGACCGGAGAAATGCAGGTTGGCGTGCGAGAGCATGACCCCCTTCGCCCGCCCCGTGGTCCCTCCGGTGTAGAGCAGGGCGGCCAGGTCATGGTCCTGGCGGGGGACGATCGGAGTCGGCTGGGCCCCCTCGAGCTCGTCCAGTGCTAGGACGCCGTCGCCGGCCGGCTGGGTGCAGATCACCGACCGGACGCAGTCGAGCCCCGCGATCGCCTGCTTTACCTTGGGCACGAACTCGGGCGTGGTCAGAACCGCGCAGGCCTCGGCATCGGCGATCACGTGGCGAAGGTCCTCCGCCGGGAGCAGGAAGGTGGCCGGCGTCACCACCGCTCCGGACCGCCACAGGGCCTGATAGGCCACGGCCACCTCGGGACAGTTGGCCATCGTGACGACGACCCGCTCGCCGGGCGAGACCCCGATCTCGGCGAGCCCGGCGGCCATCCGCCGGGAGCGCTCAAACAGCTCCCCGGAGCGATGCCAGCGCCCCTCGAACAGCAGCGACCGGTAGTCGCCCTTGCGCTCAAACGACTCCTCGGCCAGGCGGCCGAGGTTGTGCGTGCCGACTTCGGTCACGCCCCCTCCGGCGTGCTGCCGGCCGTGGACTGCGGGGCCGGCCAGCGCTGACCGGCGACCTCGAGCTCGCTCACTTTCAGCGAGCCGATCTCGATCTCCTGCGCGCGCAACCGGCGGATCACCGCGTCGGCGATCACCAGGCGCCCGATGGCCAGTGCGCCGATCGCCGAGACCGCGATTGCCAGCGGCCCCATCGCCGACGGGCCCATGACGCGGGCCCCGATGGCCCGGGCGCCGGTGAGGTGCGCGCCGCTCACTTCGGCGGGACCGACCTTGCGGCGGATGCTGACGCTCTTACCCATGCTCTCTACCTCCTGTCGTTTGTGGGCGACTCTCCTGGCGATCTTATGACCCGGAGACCCGGCGATCCGGCGATCCGGCGATCCGGTGGGCGAGCTGGATCGCAACGTCGGCACCGAGAACAGTGCCGACATCGAGCTCCCCTACAACGACGTGGTCAGTTCACCAGTTACGGGTTCGCGGCCTGATACTGGTTCGTGCTCCAGTCGGAGGCATCGATCGTCGAGCCACTGCAGTTGGACTGATCGATCTGCTCCAGCGCGCACAGACTGGGTCGATTGGCCGTATAGACGCCGTCGGGCGACGCATAGCCGCCGCTCGGTGGCGAAACCAAGCCCGAGTCCCAGCCACTGCTCGGGTTCAGCGCCTGAAACTCGTACCAGTCGATCTGGGTGACGTTCTGAGTATCGCTGGCGGCGGCCGCCGCAAGGTCCAGGATGCTGCCCGCGCCTGCCGCCTGCGCGTCCGGTATGGCGTCGACGCAGGCACCGAATTTGTTGTCGACCTGCGGGTATGGGCCGACGGCGCAGTTGCTCGACTTGGTCGGTCCGCAGTTCGAGGCCGATAGCTTGCAATTGTTATCCGAAGTGGCGCCGTCCTCGAGCGCCACACCGGTCTCGGTGATCCACACGGTTTGATTGGTTGCCCAATGGCTGTTGAGAGTGGTCGCGAAGCGCTTGATGTCCGCAGTCGCCGAGGGAACGCCGCTGGACGGCTCGTCGTAGTCGTGAATCGACCACACACTCGGCCCGATGCGCGAGCAGTAGTAGCCCTTCGTACAGCTAAAGGACCCCTGTATGGCCTGCTCGTAGCTGGTCTCGTAGGGGGAGTTCTGCGCGTTGGACACGGTCATGGCGGCCAACTGGTAGTTCCCGGGGCCGAATTGAACCGTGGCGGCGTGGTTGGCTAGCGCCCACAGCCCGGCCGCCTCCAGCGGTCCGCAGGGACCGAAGTTGGTGTAGCAGAGGTATCCGCCCGAGTTGTAGACGCCACCGCACGGACTGGTGCTCGAGTTGCACTCGTTGCTCAGGGCGCCATTGAACTGGCCGGCGCCGTTGGGCTCGTTCCAAACCTCCCATTTGACAACCGGATGGCTCCCTATCTTGACCACGCCGATCGAACGCATGATCCCGGACACGCCGCAAGAATAGTCCCGAGCAGCATTTGTCCAGCCGGCGAACGGATTGGCCGCGGCGGTGCCGTAGCTGGGGTCTGGAATCGAAGGAACTCCGCCGATTCCGGTGCCGTTGGTGAAAGCGACCACCGGTGTGAGCCCGTCGGCCTGCGCGCCTTGCACCGCCCAGACGAGCTGTTCGAAGGCCTGATATCCCCGACCGTCGGTCTTGGCCGGGGACGGTATGCATGTGTTGCCGTTCGCGGTCTGCAGCGCGTCGTAGGGCACGAACAGGCGCAGGTAGCCGAGTGGAAGCGAGCTGCGGAGTGCAGAGAACGCATTGGGAGTGGCCCGGTTGAACCACCCTTGGAGGTCGGCCTTTGGACACGGCACGGCGTCGATGGTGCAGGTCGCGAACACCACATTGGCCGGCATCCCCTGCGTCGGGTCAGCGAGGCCATAGCCCACTCCAGTGGCGGCCGCGGCCGTGTCATTGGCTTGGGCTTGGAAGGCGGCGGTGCTTGACGAGGACTCGCCCGGTCCGAGCGACGGCAGCTTTGACGAGGCGGGCGGGGTGGGAGGCGCTTTCGGTTTGGCGGCCGGCAAGCTCGCGGCCCTGTGAAAGCGGGGTGCTGTGGTCGATCTCGCGAGCCGAGAGCTGGGGGTGCTGGTCCATGAGCCGGAGACAGACACATTGGCGTCGTTGTCAATCGCGACGCACGAGGAGGAGGACGGGCACGAGACATCATCGATCGGGTCATACCGGTGGCTCGAGCTCGCGCCCGCGAGCACGGTCGACCAAGGTGCGCCGTCGCCAGGCGATGTCGAGGCCACCATGCGCCCGGAGCTGTCGGATGCGAAGCAGGACGACCTCGCCTGACACCAGATCGCCGCCAACGGTCTGGAGGCGATCGTGGAAGAGATCGAGGAGCTGCCCGGTCGCCACGCCACCACGTCACCAGCCCCGTAGGCCGAGCCGGGACAGTCTTGACCCAGTAGGCCGAAGCCGACCGAGCACACCCCAAAGCAGGCCGACTCGGTGCGGCAGGAGAGATCGCTGAGATCCGGCCCCTCGGCGCGGCCGCCCCGGCTCCACGCATTCAAGCCACCATTGGGATTGGTCGAGCTGATGACCTGTCCCCAGCTATCGGTCGCGGCGCAGAATGAGGCCGAGGCGCAGGAGATGCCGGTGAGGGAGGCACTGCACCCTTCGCCCGGCGCGTACTTACCGCATTCGGGGCCCACCGTCCGGTCGGCGCCCAGGAGCACATTCCAGACGCCGGAGGTGGGATCGGTGGATACAGCGACGTCTCTGCCGCCCACGGCGACGCACAGAGAGCGCGACGGACAGCTGACGCCGGACAGATTCGTGGTCCCGTCGATGTTGGTGGTCCGCCACGTACCGGCGCCCCGGGCCGGATCGGTCGAAACCAGCGCATTGCCGGCACCATCGACGGCCACGCATAGCGAGCGCGACGGACATGACACGCCGTTTATGCGGTTCGCTCCGTCGACGTCTGTGACCGTCCACGCACTGGCGCCCCCGGCCGGGTCGGTAGCGACCAGCACGTGGCCGGCACCGTCGGCCCCGACGCACAAGGTCAGAGAGGGACATGACAGGCGAAACGGCGGACGGACAGCCGGTGCGCGGCTTTGGACGTTGGCCGTCGCCGCGAGGGCCACCTGTTGGCCGGTCAGCAGCGGACCGGCGACTACGACCGCCAGCGCCAGGAGTGTCCGCCGAGCCGCGGGGTGACAGCCTCGCCGGGATGCTTTCTGCCCACGCCGATGCCGCCCCGCTTTGCGGGGGCGTAACTGCGCCAGCGGCTTCAACAGGTACCCCCCTTTGCTCTCACCCGGCTGAGACGGACGGACGATCTCATGCGTTGTCCGATTTGTCAACGTGACAAGCGACGTCGTGGACTTGGGGGTGGCGGTGGCGTATGGTTGCCGGGCACGAAGGGGCCGCCGCGGTTTGCGGCGTACTGGCAAACCACTCAGATCGGAGTCATCCATGCCTCCTCCCACCATCTCGGAAGGCGCAACCGGATCCACCGTCAGGTGGCTGCAGTACCTGCTCGTCCGCCGGACACTGAGCGACAACCAGATCGACGGCATCTTCGGACCCGTCACCAAGCACGCCGTCGAGGAGTTTCAGGGCAGCGCCCACCTCGCCGTGGATGGGATCGTCGGCCCGGCGACCTGGGGCGCCCTGGGCGGCGACGGGCCCGAGCCGCCGACGCTCTCGGAGGGGTCGCGCGGAACCGTGGTCGAGAAGCTGCAGAAGGCGCTCAACGAGGGCCGCGGCTCGTTCGCGCCTGAGTCGAATCCCGTGCTTGCCCTCGACGGCGACTTCGGTCCCCACACCGCCACCGCGGTGAAGGGCGCTCAGAGCTCGGGCGGCATCGAGGCGGACGGCATCGTCGGGCTCCAGACCTGGGCGCTGCCGGTCCATGCCGCCGGCCAGGTGCTGGCCGATCTCTGTGGCGTTCCGGGGCCGGGATAGCACGCCGCTGCGCCCGGACCAGCGCCCGCGGCGCTGAACCGGGTCCGGCCTAGCCGAGTGCCAGGAGTGCGGCGCCGCCGGCGATCACGACGCTGGCGATGATTCGGCGCCGGGGCAGGTGCTCCCGCAACGCGACCGCGCCGATGATCGCCGCGAACACGACGCTGGTCTCTCGCAGCGCCGCCACCACCGCGAGATCTCCGCTGGTCTGGGCCCACAGCACCAGCCCGTAGGCGACCAGCGACAGGGTCCCGGCCACGGCGCCGCGCCCGACCAGCTCGCGGGCGATCCGCGGCGGCTGCTGTGTGAGCCTCCGGCCGACGACCAGCGCGACCGGCATCAGCAGCCCGCTGGCCAAGAACAGCCAGGAGATGTAGCCGAGCGTCGAACCGGCCTTCCGCACCCCGACGCCATCGATGACCGTGTAGGAAGCGATCGCCAGGCCAGTCAGGACCGCGAAGCCCAGGGCGCGCCTCGATCCGTGGCGCTGACCGGCGGCGAGCGAGAACAATCCTCCACTGATCGCCAGCACCCCAACGACCTGGCCCAGGCTCAGCGTCTCGCCGACCACCAGCGCGGCGGCGATCGCGACCGTGGGCGGGGCGGTGCCGCGCGCGACGGGGTACACCTGGTTGAACTCACCGTCACGGTAAGCCTCGATCAGCAGCAGGTTGTAGACCGTGTGCAGCAGCGCCGAGACGCCCAGCTCAGGCCAGGCAATCGACCGCGGCGCCAGCACCAGCACCGCGGCCGGCAGGCAGATGGCCGCGGTGGTGGCACCCATGACCGCCATCAGCGCCAGCCGGTCGGTGACCGTCTTGACCAGCGCGTTCCACGTAGCGTGAAGTGCGGCGGCGACGAGGACGATGGGAACAACCGGCATAGGGACCTCCGAGCAGACGAACAGAGGCCCTCAGGGCTTTTATCCCGTCAGGTGTCACCGACCGACCCGGCCGGCTGGCGCCGCTCGGTCCAGGCCCGCACGCCCTTGTGCACGTGGGCGGCGACGGAACCCTAGGCGCAACCGCAAGCTGTCAGCCAGGCTAGCGAACTGCGCTCAAGCGTCCCAGCTTGGCGACCTACGGCCGACACAGGTCCGTGCGCGACGTCAACGCCGTGTGCAGCCGTGGGCGTAGAACGGGTGGCCGTGCAGCCGTCGGCGACGCAAGGGGGCAGCCGCTATGCGGCTGGGTTGGCTGGATGGTGGTCGAAGGGCAGATTCTGCAGGCGGACGCGCTCGGGTTGGATGACCATCACGATTGCGGAGCGGACGGGGAAGTCTGCGCCGGTATATCGGCGGCTCAGGCGGTCCATGATCTCGATCGCGGGCTCGCCGCTGAGCTCCTGGACCACGCGGCCGCGGATGACCACCGAGCGGTATGGGTTGTGCTCGTCAGCGACCGAAATCGCGATCCGCGGATCGCGCCGCAGGTTGCGGATCTTCAGGTGAGCCTGGGTCGAGAAGATTGCCAGCCGATCGTTGTCCAGGACTTCGATCCATACTGGCGAGACGTGCGGCGCGCCGTCGTTCATCAAAGTCGCGACGTGCGCCATGTTCCGAGCCGTCAACAGCTCTCTGACGTCAGGGTCAAGCGACGTGCTCGCGGCCATCCGCCGATGCTAGCCCTCTACGCTGGGAGCGATGCGGATTGTGATCAGCAGCGCTGCTGGGTCTCGTCCGTCTGGGCTATGCACTGCTAGCCGGAGACGAAGCTCCAACCCGGCCCCGGGGTGTCCCTTGTGTGGGAAGCAGGGCATGTCACCGCGGCGCTCAAGCTCGTAGGGAATCCTTCCGTACAGCGCACCGGTCGCCGAATTGGCGGTGGTTGTCGCGCAAACCCGCCGGAATGTGTTTGGCTATCACGAGTTGACAACCGTGAGCCAGCTGCTCGGGACTGAAGTTCGGATCGAGGACAGGCTGCGAGGCCGCTCACCGCCTGACCAGCGATCCTGGCCGAGAAACCGGACTTATAGTCCGCTTTCTCGGCCAACATCGCGATCGGAGACCGGGGGCCGGGCGCAGCCTGGTTAACCCGTTATCACCTTCATACAACGTCCGCGGTTCGCGCGACAACCACGGCGACAAGCAGGTCCCGCGGTCGGCTTCTGACGAAGACCTGCTGTGCTTGCGGCGCGGTACTTGTGGTCCGGGGCGACCGAGCAGGGCAGCTCCAATGGATTCGACACAAGTGCCGCGCGCTCATCGGTCCTTCTGTTCTCGAATGTTGATGTGGCTCGCGGCGGTGACTCGGTCGATGGTGAGCGCGAGTACGACTCGGCCGACCTCGGCGAGCGCCTCGTCGCTCATTGGCTCTGGTGGCTGATCAGCGCGGGTGATGCGTTGCGCGATCATCGCGGTTGGGCCGCCGATGTCCTTCGTGCGGATCTCGGCGGGCCCGGAGAACGTCGCCGATGGGTAGGGCGGCTCGTGTCCCATCACGCACAGCGACGCCCACCCCGAGCGCAGCACGTCGCGGCTCTTGAGCCTGTCCGCGAGCGTGGAGATCAGAAGTCGCTGATCGTCGCGCGCGAAGTACACGAGTGACTGGCGGGACCTGCCATCCGGGGAGAGTGTGGCGAGGACGCCGACCGTGTTGGCGTCGAGGAACTCCTTTAGCTCTTCAGTCAGCGCGCCCATGCAGCCTGTGCCTCGGTTTCGTGGGCGAGGTAGCCGTCGGGCTCCTCGACGACCGTGTTGCAAAGCTTGCCGATGCCGTCGATCTCGATCCGGACGACATCGCCGACCTTGAGCAGCCCGTCGGGGAACGGTTGGCGCACCGCGCCAATCCCGGCGGGCGTGCCGGTCGCGATCACGTCACCCGGCTCGAGCGTGAATGCCTGCGACAGATGCTCGACCTGCTGGAAGCAGTTGTAGATCATCTCGCGGGTATTGCCGTCCTGGCGCAGCTCGTCGTTGACGAACGTCCGGATCGGGAGCTCGTGCGGATCGCCGAGCTCGTCTGGTGTGACCAGCCAGGGTCCGAGCGGGCCGTGGGTGTCGAACGACTTGCCCATCGTCATCGTCGGTGTGCGCAGCTGCCAGTCGCGCACGGAGACGTCGTTGGTGATCGTGTAGCCGGCAATCACCTCGTGTGCCTGGTCTTCGGGCACGTGGCGGCAGCGGCTCCCGATCACGATCGCGAGCTCGCCCTCGTAGTCGAGCAAGTCCGAGACGCGCGGCATGTGTACGTCGTCGCCGGGGCCGACCACGCACGTGACCTGCTTGTTGAAGAACACCGGGTACTCGGGTGCTTCCATGCCGCTCTCGGCGATGTGATCGGCGTAGTTGAGTCCGATCGCCAGGAACTTGCGCGGCCGCACAGGGGCCAAGAGCTGGACTTCGTCTAGCGAATGTCGCGTGTGGGTTCGTCTCGATCGATCACGTGTCCGTCTTCGACGAGCCCGTTGCGTGCCCCGGCGCCGGCGTCGAAGCGGCAGAGCTTCATGAGGACATCCCCGGGATCTCGACCGGGGCCTGGTCGGGCGCGTAGCCGCCGGACATCGCCTTCGCGTGGATTTCCGCGAAGCTCAGCCCGCCGGGCGTGGTCGGCCGCGATCCGCTCCGGGTCGACGAACTGGCCGATCGGGTTGGCCTTGAACTCATCGGAGCTGCGCATCCAGTCGCTGGACTTGCGCCAGTCGCCGAAGCAATCGACCTGCAGCTCGACGTTGTTGGCGTCGGGGTCGGCGTAGTAGTAGGACAGCGTCATCCCGTGATCCAGGCACAGCGCCGGCACGATCCCGGCCTCCTTGAGGCGCAGGTAGCTGGCGTTCAGCTCCTCGAAGTCCCGGTACTCGAATGCGGAGTGGTGCATACCGGTGCGGGTGTCCTTCTCGGGGTCGTCGACGAAGTTGGGGAACGCGAGCAGCGCGATCCGGTGATTGGCCTCGTCGTTTGACAGCCAGGCGCCGACCTGGTCCTGGAAGGTCACCTCGGCGCCGACAAGCGTGCAGTAGAAGTCGATCATCTCCTGCAGCCGCGTCGTCTTGAGGTTGAAGTGGTGGAACTTGGGGGCAATCGCGCCCGTGGGGTCGTCGCGCTGGCGTTCATCCTGCTCACGCTCGCGTTCAGGACGGTCTGGGTGCCGATCATGTCGATCCTCGGCTTCCTGTTGTCGATGGCGGCGGCGCTCGGGGTCGAGGTGGCCGTGTTCCAGTGGGGCTGGGGAGCGAGCCTGCTCGGGATCACGAAGTCCTCGGTGACCCTGAGCTACCTCCCGATCATCCTGCTGGCCATCATCTTCGGTCTCTCCAGCGACTACCAATTGTTCGTGGTCTCGCGGATCAAGGAGCACTTCACGAAAACCGGCGACGCCCGAGACGCGGTGAGACGTGGAACCGGCGTCTCGGTGCGGGTCGTCATGCCGGCAGCGTTGATCATGTTCTCGATCTTCGTGGCGTTTATGACGACCAGCAACGTCGCGATCAAGCCGATCGCCTTCAGCTTCGCCATCGGCGTTCTCATCGACGCATTCGTCGTCCGGCTCACGCTGGTGCCGGCGGTCATGGCCATCGTCGGCCGGAGGATCTGGTTCCACTCACAGTGGTTTGAGCGGCACGTGCCCAACCCAGACATCGAGGGCCAACGCCTCAAGGAGCAGCTGGCTCTCGGCGTGGCCGAGGAGCAGAGAGCACCCGCGGCACGCCTACCAGGGCCAGCTCTTGGCGCCGTTGCCTGGGTTGGTGGGCTCAGGCGACGGGTGGCCCCTCGTGGACGAGCTGGGATAGGTCCTGTTCGGCGCGCCTCCGCCAGACGACGCAGCCGAAGCGGTCGTTGAGCCGGATCGCGGCTTTGAGGTGGCGTACGGCGTCACGATCGCGGCCGAGCAGCGCGGCGAGACGGCCGAGTCGGTGGTCGACCGCTCCGTAGCTGCAGATCGCGCGGCCGGCGGTGACGGGTCGGCCGGCGTACGGCGTGAGCCGCTCGTACAGCGTGGCTGCGAACGTGGCATCTCCGACCAGCACGCTCGCCTCCGCGAGCTCGGCCTGGAGCGAGAGCCAGTTCGCGTCGAAGGCATGCGTGAATCCCATCGTCGCATGGAGCTCTTCGCGCGCGCGCTCAGTTTCGCCAAGCCCGGCGAGAATCCAGGTGTACCCGCCGCGGTAGGCGATGCCGGCCGGCGAGTTGGCGATCCTGTCCTCGACGAACTCGATGTCGATCTCATTGAACGCGTCGCGCTCGAGCTGTCCGCAGAACCGCACGATGCCGGCGGACAGCTCGGCGTTTCGATCGCCGGCGCGCACCCCGGCCTCCTGAGCCTCGAAGCTGAGACGTTCCACATCGGCGTACCGGCCGGCGAGCATCGCTTCTGTCGCCGACCACAGCGGTGTGTACCACTCGAAGGCAGGGAGGCGAAGGTCCGCGGCGAGCCGCGCATGCCGTGCTGTCTCCTCGCGCCAGGCCGTCATCTCCCCGAGCTCGAAGAGGTCCGCAACGCGCCAGTTGTGGGCTTGCAGTTCGGCGTGGCGGTCGTCGGCTTCACGCGCGGCAGCGATCATCTCGTCGGCGACTGAGAGGCGCTCCTCGACGCGGTCGGGCCGCCACAGCGCGACGTGTCGCGCGCTCAGGGCGGACGCGAGCGCGCGCTTGTCGGCGGACGCGCGCGCGGTGGCGACGGCCTGCGCGCTATGGCGCTCTGAACGCGTGCGGTCAGGTGCGTAATACAGCTCGACGGCGAGGCGCGCCTGGACGCGGGAGCGCAGCGCTGGGTCCTCGGCACGCTCGAGCGCCTCCTCGAGGCGCCCGATCGCGTCGGCGTCGAGGTCGACGATCGCGATTCCCAGCCCGGCGAAGCCGAGCGCCGCCTGCGCCAGCAGCCCGTTGTCGCCGCGTCGCAGCGCCATCGCACGGGCGTGAGTGAAAACTGCTCGCGCTGCTTCTGGCTCGCCCGCGCGCAGGAGCGCGTCGCCGCGGGCGAGCAACACCGGACCGGACTCTTCGTCGGCGTCCGCGAGCTCGAGCGCTTGAGTGGCTCGGGCGAAGCACTCCGCGGCGTCTTCGTAGGCAAGTCGCGTGAGCGCTCGGCGCCCGGCTCGGAGGAGCATCTCGGCTGCGTGTCGGGCATCGGCTGTCGACGCGGCCTCGAACAGGTGCATCGCGATCTCCTCGAGGTGGCGTTCCTCGCCGAGTTCGGCGAGGGCGTCAGCGGCCCGTCGGTGCAAGCGGGCGCGGCGCAGCACGTTGCACTCGTCGAGGACCGCCTCGCGAACGAGCGCATGAGCAAACTCGAACCGCTGCGAGATCGGCGTGGGCCGCAATAGACGGGCGCGGAGGATCTCGTCGAGCGCCGCTTCGGCGGCTTCCGCCTGGAGTCCCGCGGTGGGCTGCAGGGCGCGAGCGTCATGCTCCAGGCCGAGGATCGCGGCGGCGGCGATCAGCTCGTTCGCGTCCTCGCCCATGCGTGATAACCGAACGCCGACGGCGTGCCGGACGCTCTCCGGCACCACGTGTGGTCCGGACTCGGCGAGCTCCCTCAGCACTTCCTCGACGAAGAATGCGTTGCCGTCCGTCCGCGCATGGACACGTGGTGCGAGCTCATCGCTGCCGAGGATCGAGCGGGCGAGTGCTGCCACGTCATCCCGCGGCAGGCCGTGCAGGTCGATCCGGTCCAGCGCGCCTCCCTGTTTCAGCTCGCTCAGCGCCGCTGTCAGCGGGGTGCGCCGGCCGAGTTCGGTGTCCCGATACGTGCCGAGGACGAGGATCGGTCGGGGGCGGCTCGAGCGCAGCAGAAAGCTCGTGAGCAGCAAGCTCCCGCGATCGGCCCAGTGAAAGTCGTCGATCACGAGCAGCAGCGGACCGCGCGCGGCGAGATCGGTCAGAGCAGAGTCGACAGCGTCGAACAGTCGGTGTCGCGCGCCGGCGTCGCCGCCGCCGCTACCGGGCTCCAGCGCGCCGGCGACGCCAGCTTGCGACAGCGCCTCGGCGTAGGGCTCGAACGGCGCCAGCGGCTCTTCGGAGCAGCGACCCAGGAGCACAGTGGCGCCCTCCTCGAGGGCGGCGGACGCGAACTGCTGGGCGAGACGCGTCTTGCCGACCCCGGGCTCACCCGCGACCAGCGCGATCCGGCGATCGCGGTGCATCTGCACTCCGCCCCAACAGGCGCGCAGCCGCGCCAGCTCGGGGCGGCGGCCGACGAACACGGTCTCGTGCGAGCGGATCAGGCCGAGCGGTGGCGGCACGGGCTCCGTCTGCTGGCAGCGGAGTTCCTCGATCAGGGCTCGGGTCTCGCGCGAGGGGGCGATGCCGAGCTGCGTGCGCAAGCGCTCGCCGAACTGGCGGCCGGCGGACAGCGCAGCCGCACGGTCGCCGATCGCGGCGAGCCGCTCGATCAGCCGACGGTTGGGCGCTTCCGCGAGCGGGTCGAGGGCCACCTCGGCGCGCGTCAGCCGAACCGCCTCCGCTGGATCGGACGCGGCGGCGGCAGCCCGCTCGAGCGCGCCGGCGAGCTGCTGCGCATGCTCGTCGCGGGCCTCGATCGCCCACTCCTCCTCGAAGTCATCCAGGATCGGGGCGTCGCAGGCCTCGAGTGCCCGCGCCGCATCGCCATCGGCAAGTGCCCGCTGGAAATCGCGGACATCGACTGTGAGATCAGGCCCTTCCAGGGCGACTGTGTCCCGCGTTGCCACCACATGGCCGGCGGCTGGCCCGAGCGCCTGGCGCAACTCGGTCAGGGCCACGCGCAGGCTGGCGCGCGCCGACTCGTCGAGCACGTGAGGCCAAAAGCGCGCCGCAACCCGGGCCCTCGGTTGTGGGCCGGGGTTCAACGCGAGAACGGCGAGGACCGCGCGCGCCCGCCGCGACGCGGGCAGGCCGATCTGCTCGCCGTCCACCCGCAGCTGAAGACCGCCTGCTAGTCGGACATCCAACATCGGGCGAACTGTGCGGCATACAACCGCGCCGGCGCAAGCCCCGAGCCCACAATTTGCGGGCGCCGAACGGTGCCCGAACGGTCGCTCGGGAGCATCGGTGCCATGTCAACTCCACACAGCCGCGACCTTCGCCTCCTCGCCGGGGCGGCCGGCCTCTCCGCGCTCGGCGATTTCATGGCGATCTTCCCGTTGATCCTGCACGTGCAGCAGCGCACCGGCTCGCCGCTTGCCGTCTCGGCGCTCATCTTCGCCTTGTGGGGACCGGTCGTCCTCGCCGCGGGCGTGGCCGGCGCGATCGTCGACCGCTTCGAGAACCGCCGGATCCTGATCGTCGTCTCACTCATCCAAGCAGCGACCGTGACCGCGATGCTCGCCGGCCTGGACAGTCTCGGGGCGCTGCTCCCGCTTATGACCGTGCTCGGCTTCGGAGTGGCGGTGAGTCAGCCGGCTGAGTTCGCCCTGGTCCCTGCGGCAGCCGGCCCGGGCATCGACGCGGCGCGGGCGAACGGGCTGATGGAGACCGTCCGCTCGCTCGGTTTCACTGCCGGCCCGCTCGTCGGCGGCGCGCTGGGCGCAGCCGGCCTGCTCTGGCTTGCGCTGGCGCTGAACGCGATCTCGTTCGTCGTCGTGGCTTTCGCGGCGGTGCTGCTGCGAGCTCGCCGCCAGCCGGAACGTGCCCCGGACACCGACGATCCGGTGCGTGCGCGCGAGGGATTTGCGTTCCTCCGGCGCGAGCCCGATCTCAAGATCACGCTCGGCGGCGCCGTCGCCGCGCTCGCGCTGTTCTCGATCTCCGCCACCGCCGAGCCGTTTTTCGTCACCCGCGTGCTCGGTGGCGGCAGCCTCGCGTACGGAGTGCTGCTGAGCTCGTGGACCGTCGGCATGGCGGCCGGCTCGGCTGGGCTCGCACACCGCGTTGGGCGAGCACATCTCGCAGCCGGTGGCCTCGCGGCTGTCGTTCTGCAGGGGCTCGGCATCGCCGGCGGGGCGCTCGCAACGGTCGTGTGGATCGCCCTGATCGGCTTCTCACTCGGCGGCGTTGCCCACGGGGTCAAGAACGTGCTGCTCCGCACGCTGATCCACGAGCGCGCGCCCGAGGCGCTGCGCGGCCGCGCGTTCGCCGCCTACAACGGGGCGCGCAACGGCGCCGAGCTCGGCGCGCTCGTGCTCGGGGGGATCGTCGTCGGCGCGCTCGGCCCCCGCCTCGCGCTACTGGTCGCCGGCCTCGGACCCGCCGCGATCGGCGTCGCCTGCCTGCTGCTTCTCATCAAGCGCCGCCACAGAGCGGCGGCGGTCATCACCAACGAAGGGAGAGTTCTCCATGCACACATCCAAGGATGAGCTGGAGCCGATGGTCATCGGCGAGTACACCGGCCGCTCGATCGACGCGGGAGGGATCCGGATCGCGTTCGAGTCGATGCCGGGGCACTTCCCGCCCGACGAATCGCCGTTCAAAGGGCTGCCCAACGATCGCTGCCAGTGCGACCACTGGGGCTACCTGTTCAGTGGATCGGTCCGGGTCACCTATCTCGACGGGCCCGAGGAGATCGTCCGGGCCGGCGAGGCGTACCACCTACGCCCAGGCCATTTCCTCCAGACGCTCGAACCGGTAGAGCTGATCGAGTTCAGCCCGGTCGAGGAGCACGACCGTACGATGGCGGTCCTCGCGCGTAACATGGGGTCGGTGACGGCATGAGCGCCCCGCCGACCACAACCGACTCCTACGCGGCACGTCGGCTCGACGAGCTCCCAGAGCTCTGGGACGGCTTCGCCCGGCTCGTGCGTGCTGGGCTCGGGATCACGGCGTTCGGCGCGCAGATCATGCAGCTGCCCCCCGACTACACGACCGAGTCCCACGACGAGGCGGACAGCGGCCAGCAAGAGCTCTACGTCGCGCTCGCCGGCGCCGGGGCGGTCGTGATCGGCAACGAGCGACTGCCGCTCGATTCAGACCATCTCGTCCGGGTCGACGCCGGCACCGGACGGGTCCTGGCCAGCGGTCCCGACGGCCTACGCGTCTTGTGCATCGGTGCCGTTCCTGGCCGTGCCTACGAACCGCCCGCGTGGACGACCGGGACGGCCGGCGGCCCCGGCTGACAGCCACGGCGGTCAATGCTCTCCTGCGAGCCCGCGGATCCCAACCACTCCGCGGGCTCGCTCGACGGGGATCCTGGGCTCGGCCTCGTCGAGCCCGAGCGTGAGCTCGAGCGCGTCCTCTCCGAACTCGCAAGCTTCCAGACAGCCACGGCCTAGACGACAACCATGACGGAGGTGTGAGATGGCGAATTTCGACGATGCGACGGAGACGGTGGCGGCCCCGCAGGACGTGTTCAAGCTGCTCTACGACCCCGGCCAGTTCTCGCGCTGGTGGGGCTGCATGCAGATCGAGGGCAATCCGGCTCCCTCCAAGCACCCCGACTTCGGCGTGCCGCGCGTCGTCTCCTCGAGCCGCGACGCTGAACGGGTTGTGGTTTCCTGCGCGCTGGCGGACATCGTCTTCGACTGGCGGCTCGAGCGGCTCGAGCAAGGGGGCACGCGAATCGCCGTCCACGTCGAGGTGCCCGACGCCTACGCGCTCGACCTCGACGGCCAGAAGGCGGTGATCGGCATGTCACTACGTCAGCTCGCCGACATCGCGGCGCGGGACCACCAGCTCACGGCGTAGCCCGCGAGGCCCATGAGCTCGCGGCAAAGAGCGAGAAAATACCTGCTAACCGGAACTTTCTACGGAGGGTGAGCGAGGGGACTCGAACCCCCGACCGCCTGGACCACAACCAGGAGCTCTACCAGCTGAGCTACGCCCACCGTGGAGCAGATGAATCTACCAGCGCGGACGCGGCCGCCGGGGATGCCGACCGCCGGCGGCCGGGACGAGCGCGCGCCTGCCTCCGCTGCCGGTCGCCGCGCCGGCGGCGGCAGGGTAGTGCAAGACAAGCGCGAATACACGATGGGCCGGTGTCAGCCGCGCGCAACGCGTCACGCAATGGCCTATCCCTACCAGTTCGAGGACCATCTACGCGAGCACCGATCGTCTCGTCTGGGTCAGCGCCTGTGGTGGATACCAGCGGCTGCCGGTGTCGGTGTGGCCATCGCCGACGGGGTCTACCTGGTAGCCACACCCCGTGGTCAGCTGTCGGCCGCACTCGCTTACGCGCTGCCGCTTATCGCCGCGCTGCTGTTGCTCGTCGCCTGGGCGGCGTTGAGCATCGCCGACTGGACCTACCCGGCGGAGAGGCACTACCGAGAGGCACAGCACACCGCAGCCTGCCGGGCCCGCGCCTACATTCTCGCCGGCCGCCGCGCACGCGCCGAGCAAATCCCGCAGCGCCCCCGGCAGGACTTGAACCTGCGACCCACGGCTTAGAAGGCCGTCGCTCTATCCAGCTGAGCTACGGGGGCCCACGACGAGAGTAAACGCGACCTCGGTCTAGTGGGGTCGCCGCCCCCGGCGCGACCGCTGGGCCGGGCAGCTCGCGGTGGTGTAGCAGGCCAGCGGCGGTTCGGCCGACACCCGTGGATAGGAGGCCAGCGTCGTGGCCACGGCGCCGAGCGTGGCGGCGTAGTTGGCGGGGAAGCTGGCCGGATCGATCCCGGGCATCAGCGGATCCAGACAGGCCGTGCGTGAGACGCGGGCCGGGTCGGCGGGGCCCGGGTGGGTGAGGGCGTCGAGCGCGATCGCGTAGGCCGTGTTGTCGTAGATCCCGATGCCGATGTGCTCGGTGGCGTCGGTGGGGCAGACCTGCTGGATCGGCACGTTGGTGATCGCGCCGCCACCGCCGTGCAGCGATGACGAGGCTGCCGGCCCGAAGTTGGGGACCACCACCTCGTCGGTGAGCGTGTACGCGTCGGTGTAGGAGATCCCGGGAAAGGTCTCGTCGTAGGAGTTCAGCGCGGCCAGGAACCGGGCGCCCTTGCGCTGCTGCCAGATCGACGGGGCGCAGGGCACAGCGCAGACCCCGTTGGCGTCCACGGTCCCGTGGTTACTGGGCGACAGCCCCACGAGGTCGTCGACCATCGAGCGCGTGTCGGGCCAGAAGCGCAGGGCCCAGCGCGGCACCATCCCGCCTTGGGAGTGGCCGACGATGTCGATCCGGCCGCCGTAGCCGGCGTGCATCGTCCGGATGGCGTAGACGACGTACTCGCCGGCGGTCTGGATGTCGGCCATCGCGTTGCCGGGCAGGTCGATCGTGCAGTAGGGCCACCCCAGCTTGGCCAGCGCGGGCTCCCAGCCGTAGCCGAAATCCGTTCTCGGGTTCAGCGTGGTTCCGGGCACCAGCAGCACCGGCGGGTGCCCGGCACCCCCCAGCGGGCCGCTGCACCGAAGCGCCGCCGCCAGCTTGGCCGCCGGCACCGAGAGCGCGGGGCCCGGCCGGTTCGGAGGGGCGAAGTCGGTCGCTGCCGCCGAAGACGCCAAGAGCAGACTCGCGATCGCCCCTACCACGATGGTCCGCAAATGCATAGATTGGGATTACCTCGGCCGGATCGTGATCAAACCCCAGGCCGGTGATCACCGTGGCCCGTCCGTCTGGGCGCCGCCGTGACACCATTCCCGAGCTTGCGGGCCTGCACCATCGACCGTCGCCGAGGGGAGCGCAGTGGAGCTGGAATCGGTAGTCGCGCGTAACGAGGATCTGCCTTCGGCACCGGTCGATCGCGAGATCGTGTTCCTCAACGTGCCCAAACAGAGCTACGTCGCGCTGGACGAGATCGGGCGGCGAATTTGGGAGCTGCTGGAGCGGCCGCGCCGGGTTGGGGAGCTGATCGGCGCTCTGGAGCTCGAGTTCGCAGGCCCCTCGGAGCAGATCTCAGCGGACGTGATCGCGTTTCTGGATGAGCTTCAGAGCGACGGGATGGTCCACATCGTCGACGAGTCAAGCGACCTCAACTGACGGCACCGGCCCGCGGCCGCAATGGACGTCAGCACGTTCCATGGGTCCCGCCGGCGGCCACGCCAGCCACGGTCGATCGGGGCGCCCGGATTTGAACCGGGGACCTCCTGCTCCCAAAGCAGGCGCGCTACCAGGCTGCGCCACGCCCCGTGCGGTCACGGGATTCTAGTGGCCGCCCGGGTTGTGACACCGCCCCGCCGCGTCGGCCATCCGCGGCGCTTGGTGGTCGAGTAGCCTCGAGCCTCGCCATGGCCGAGATCGAGCCGCTGAGCGCGCTGCGCTATGACCCCGGGAAGACCGACGGCTTGCAGGCCGTAGTCGCGCCCCCCTACGACGTGATCGACCCGCACCAGCGCGCGGAGCTGGAGGCCCGCTCGCCGTACAACATCGTCCGGGTCGACCTGCCCGAAGGCGGCGAGAACAGGTACGAGAAGGCCGCGCGCCGGTTCGATCAGTGGCGTCAGGAAGGTGTGATCGTGCGCGACGAGGCGCCCTCGCTGTGGACTCTGGCCCAGGACTACACCGGTCCCGACGGCCGGCGCCGCACGCGGCAGGGGTTCTTCGCGCGCGTGCGCGTGGAGCCTTATGGCGCCGGGCGGATCCGGCCGCACGAGCGCACCCACCCCGGCCCCAAGGAGGACCGCCTGCGCCTCACCCGGGCGACGCGGACGAACCTGTCCCCCATCTTCTCGCTGTACTCCGATCCCTCGGGAGCCGCCTGGAGTGCCGTCGACCGGGCGCAGACCGAGTGGGCGCAGACGGTCGATGACGATGGGACCGTCAACCGGCTCGGTCGCGTCGACGATCCGGACGCGATCGCGGTCGCCGTCGACACCCTCCGGCAGACCGAGCTGCTGATCGCCGACGGCCACCATCGCTACGAGACCGCGCGCGTGTACGCCGACGAGATCGGCGGCGACGGCCCCCACCGGTACGTGCTGATGTGTCTGGTGGCGCTCCAGGACCCCGGCCTGACAGTGTTTCCGACCCACCGGTTGGTTCGGGGGCTGACTCCGCGCCAGCACGAGACACTGGCGGATGCACTGCGGCGTGACTTCGAGATCGCCGAGCTCGAGGACCCGCGACAGCTTGTGCCCCAGCCGGACCACACCGTGAAGCTCGGCTACATCGACTCACACTTCCGCAAGCCGTTCATGTTGACACTCAAGGACCCGGCGATCGCCGACGCGGCCCTGCCGGACCGAGCCGAGCCCTACCGCAGGCTTGACACCGCTGTGCTCGAGGCGCTGATCCTCAAGGGTCCGCTCGAGCTCTCAGACCATGACATCGACGAGCTCAACGGCCTCGGCTACGCGCGTGACTTCGACCAGGCGCTCGATTACATCCAGAGCGCAACCTACGACGCCGCCTTCTTCATGGCGCCAACGCCGATCGAACGTGTCCAGGAGGTCGCCGCCGCCGGGGAGAGCATGCCGCCGAAGTCGACCTACTTCTTCCCCAAGGTTCCGACCGGCCTGCTGTTCAATCCGCTCACCTGATGCCTATAGTCAGTCGATGGCAAGGGGCGCGCGATCGATCCGCGAGAACCTTGGGCGCGTGCTGCTGGCGCCGGCCGACGCTGCCGCGCTGGAGGTGACAGGGCGCACCGACGCCGCGGTGCTGGTGGCGCTGTACCTCGAGCAGGGAGAGCTCCGGGCCGTCCTGACTCGCCGCCGCGACGACCTCCGTCGTCACCCGGGCGAGATCTCGTTCCCGGGTGGGCGCCACGATCAGACCGACCCCGACCTGATCGCGACCGCGTTGCGCGAGGCCCACGAGGAGATCGGCCTCGCGCCGCAGTCGGTCGAGATCGTGGGCGCCCTGCAGCCGACGCCGACGATCGCCACCGGCTATCGCGTGTATCCGTTTGTGGGGTTGATCGACCCGGGCCAGAAATGGAAGCTCAGCCCGCGTGAGGTGGCCGAGGTGCTGGAGCTGCCGTTGGCGGAGCTACTGGCCGGCTACTCGCGCCAGCGCCTGATCCGCCGCGGGCTGCCGATCCGCACCGACACCTACGTGGTCGACGGCAAGCTGATCTGGGGAGCCACGGCGCGGATCCTGGCCGATCTGTTCGAGCGAATCGGGCCGGTGCTGCGCCAAGCTCAGCCGACGGCTCGGGGGAAGCTGGGCGGGCGCCAAGATCAGCCGAGTGGGCGCCAAGATCAGCCGAGCGGGCGCCAAGATCAGCCGGGCGCGCCCGGCGCTGGGGCCCGATCGAGCAGCGCGCGCTGAACCGCCGCGGCGGCCAGCAACGGCCAGTGCCCGTGGTCTGACGGATCGGCGTCCAGCAGCACGAAGGGGATCAGCGAGCGCTCGCAGGCGTGACGGACGCGCTCGGCGCCGCCGGCCAGGATCTCGTCGGGCACGGTCCCGGATCGTTCGTAGACCACCGCCCGGACGGTCGTGTCGAGCATCCGCTCCAGCAGCATGTCCAGACGGGTTCCCTGCAGCGCCGCCAGCTGCTCCGGTGTGCCGCTAGCCGATCCGAGCAGCAGGCAGGCGACCGTGACGTGCTGGAGCGCCGGCGCAAGCGTTCCAACGAGGTCGGGATCACCAATGAACGGCTCCACCGCGGCGGCTTCAAGCTCCGGCCGGCGGGCCGGGTTGCGGGTGGTCCCGCGGACGGCGTGACCCGAGGCCCGCAGCTCCCGCGCCAGCGACAGCCCGCGACAACCACAGCCGACGATCAGGCAGCGCGCCAGGTCAGTCCCCGCCGGCGCGGCGTGTCCCGGGCGCGGGCGCCGTGGCCATCAGCCCTCGGCCGCCGGATCGCCGCCGAACTCGCGCTTGACGTCGTCGCGGGTGCGCTCGGGAAGCCCTCGTGCCCGGCGCCGGGCGTTGGTGGCCTCCAGCAACTGGTCGAGCTCGCGGTCGGCCAGGTACTGCTGGCGACGGCGCTGCACTTCGGCCATGTCGTTGTGCACCTGGCGCTCCAGGTCACCCGCAGTCACCTCGGGCTGGCCGCGCCGGCGCCGGCGCTCGTTGTGAGCCGCCAGCATCTGGCTGAGGTCCTCCGCTTCGAGCTCCTCGCGCTCCTCGGTGATCTGGCGCGCGGAGCGAAGTCCGAGCTGTTCGAGTCCCGAGCCCGGGTAGAACTTGCCGAGGATCACAAGCCACAGGATCAACGCGGCCAAGGCTCCCAGCAGCACGATGGCGAAGGCATCCACCGCGCCCGAGTCTAACCGCGCCGGCCCGCCGCGCCACACGAAAACAGCGAAACTTTTGCGCTCGAGGCCGTGTTGGAGGGGTGTCACATAGGCCACCGCATGGGCGGGCCGGAATCCGGCGGAGGCAATAAGCAACCAGCAGGGAAAGGAGCTTCATGCGCTCTCGCATCACCGTGCTCGCAGCCGGGATCGCGACGTTGGCGTTTGCAGCGGTTCCCGGCATCGCCGGAGCCGCCCCCCAGCACAACCGCGGGCTCACCATCCACGCCGTGCCACATTCGATCCAGGCCGGCGACCCGGTTCTGATCTACGGCCAGCTGAAGGGCCCGGGTCACGCCGATCAGCCGATCACGCTGTATCACCGCATCAACCCAAGGCCGTTCTTCACCGTGATCCAGAGGACCCGTACCGACTCGGCCGGCCGGTATGAGTTCATCCGGCTGCGCGACATCGTGCAAACAAATCGCAGCTGGTTCGTGCGGGGCCCCGGGTCCACTCACAGCCGGACCGTGCACGAACGGGTGCAGGCTCTGATCAGCTTGGCGGCGAGCTCGCCCACCGGCTTGACCCGCCACCCGATCGTGTTCTCGGGCCACGTGACCCCCAACCACGCCGGGGAGCGGGTCCTGCTCCAGGTCCAGAAGGGATCGAGCGACGATTGGACTACCGTCGACCGTGGCCGGATCGGGCCCGGTTCCAACTACTCGATCTCGCACGCCTGGCGGACGCCCGGCGGGCGCGACGTGCGGGTCCGCTTCAGGGGCGACCGTCGCAACACCGCCGCGGTCTCGGATCCCGTGGCGATCACGGTCCAGCAGACGCAGGTACCCGGGTTCACCATCACCACCAACGATCCGATCGTGAGCAACGGCACTCAGGCCACCATCTCCGGTGTCCTTGACATGCCCGGGACCACCACGCCCCAGCCTGGGGTGACCGTGCAGCTGTTTGCGCACGTGCCACGGGTCAGCCCCTTCAAGGTGGTGCAGTCGACCGTCACCGGCGCTGACGGCAGCTACAGCATCACCGTCCAGTCGACGACGAACGAGCTGTACCAGGCCCGCACCGCGTCGGCACCGGTGCGTCACTCGGCGGTGCTGTTCGAGGGCGTGCAGGACGTGGTGAACATGAGCGCGAGCTCGTCGACCTCCACGGTGGGTGGTCAGGTCACGTTCAGTGGCGACGTCTCGCCCGGCAAGGCCGGCCACGTGATCTACCTGCAGAAGCTCGGCAGGGACAGCGACTGGCACACGGTCAAGGTGGGCTTTGTCAACGCCAACTCGACGTTCCAGTTCGGTTGGACGTTCGGAGCGCAGGGGTCAAAGGAGTTCCGGGCCCGGATCACCGGCGGCCCGGTGAACGTCGGTGGCGCCTCGACGCCGGTGACGATCGCCGTCTCCCAGCCGGCGCTGACGAGCCTGCCGACCAGCTGACCGACACCAGACCAGCAGGCTGACCTGTTCCGGCCCCCGTCGCTCGTGTGGCGGGGGCCGGTCCGCGTCTACGGAGTCCGCCACGCGGAGTGCTCCTGTAGCGTGCCGCGCATGGACTTCGAACTGACGGACGAACAGGACATGATCCGCGAGACCGCGCGCGCCTTCACCGAAAACGAGATCGTGGAGCGGGCCCGCGAGAACGATCGCAGCGAGCGCTTCGATCTCGAGCTGGTGCAGAAGATCGCCGCCCAGGGCTATCTCGGCGCGATCGTCCCCCGCGACTACGGCGGCGCTGGGCTTGATTATTTGACCTACGGCGTGATCGTGGAGGAGATCGGACGCGGGGACTCGGCGATGCGGACGGTGATCTCGGTCCAGACCTCGCTGGTCTGCTCGGCGATTCTGCGCTGGGGGACCGAGGAGCAGAAGCAGCGCTACCTGCCGAAGCTGTGCTCGGGCGAATGGCTGGGCTGCTTCGGTCTGACCGAGCCCGACACGGGGTCCGATGCGGCCAATCAGCGCACCCGCGCCAAGCGCACCGACTCGGGCTGGGTGATCAACGGCGCCAAGATGTGGATCTCGCTCGGCAACCACGCCAAGCTGGCGATGATCTTCGCCCAGACCGACCCCGAGCAGGGCCATCGTGGGCTGGCCTGCTTTTTGGTCGAGACGGAGGGCAACGACGGCTTCCAGCCCCAGGAGATCCACCACAAGATGGGGCTGCGCGCCTCGGATACGGCCTCGATCTCGCTGCTCGACTGCGAGGTCTCCGAAGACGCCATGCTCGGGGAGATAGGCGACGGCTTCAAGATCGCGATGACCTCGCTGGACTCCGGGCGCTACAGCGTCGCCGCCGGCTGCGTCGGCATCTGCCAGGGCTGCGTCGAGGAGTCGGTCAAGTACGCCAAGGAGCGCCAGCAGTTCGGCCGGCCGATCGCCAGCTTCCAGCTCGTGCAGGCGATGATCGCCGACATGAAGGTCGACACCGACGCCGCGCGGATGCTCGTCTACCGCGCCGGCTACCTCAAGGACGCCGGCAAGCCGAGTACCACCGAGACCTCGATCGCCAAGCTCTACGCCACCGAGGCCGCCGTCAAGTGCGCCAACACCGCGATCCAGGTCCACGGCGGCTCCGGCTATGTCGACGATCATCCCGTGGAGCGATATTTCCGTGACGTCCGGGTGACCACCCTGTACGAGGGCACCTCCCAGATCCAGAAGCTGATCATCGGCCGGGCCCTGACCGGGATCAACGCGCTCGTACCGTCCTGACCGTGGGCGAAGGGTCAGACCGCGCCCCGGCCGCACCGAGCGTGATCGCGGTCGCCGGCGCCGGCACGATGGGTGCCGGGATCGCCCAGCTGGCATGCCTGGCCGGTGCCCGTACGCTGCTTCACGATCCCGACGCCCAAGCGCTTGACCGGGGTCTGGAGCGGATCCGGGGCCAGCTGGAGCGAGGGGTCAAGCGGGATCGCTGGAGCGCCGAGGCGGCCGCCGACGCCGACTCGCGGCTGGGGGCGGCAGCGCAGCTCGACGACCTCGGCCCGGCCGAGCTGGTCATCGAGGCCGCCCCCGAGCGGCTGGAGATCAAGCGTGAGCTGTTCGCGCGACTGAGCTCGGTGGTCTCCGAGCAGTGCGTGCTGGCGACCAACACCTCGTCGCTGCTGGTCACGGCAATCGCCGGGGCGGCCGGCAACCCCGAGCGCGTCGTCGGCATGCACTTCTTCAATCCGCCCCCGGTGATGCGGCTGCTGGAGGTGGTGGCCGGCATGCAATCGTCCAAGCGCGCGCTGGCGGTGGCTCGCGCCGCCGGCGAGGCGATGGGCAAGCACGTGATCGATGCCGCTGACGGCCCCGGGTTCATCGTCAACCGCTGCAACCGCCCGTTCGGGCTCGAAGCGCTGAAGCTGCTCCAGGAGCGGGTCGCGACTATCGAGGAGATCGACCGGGCCTGCCGGCTCGGCGGCGGCTTCCGGATGGGTCCCTTCGAGCTGATGGACCTGGTCGGGGTCGACGTCGGCCTCGACGTCTCGCGCTCGTTCTACGAGCAGAGCTTCGGCGAGCCGCGCTGGCGGCCGTCGCCGATCACGGTCAAGACCGTCGCCGCGGGGCACTGGGGGCGAAAGTCGGGCCGCGGGTACTACGAGTATCCCCAGGGCGGCAAGCATCGCGCGGAGGACCCGGAGCCCGGGGCCGTCGGCGGCGGCGACGGCGTCGTCGTCGTCGCGGGTGACTCGGTCCTGGCCGTCGAGCTCGCCGCGGCGGCCGAGCAGGCCGGCTGGCGGGTCGCCTCGCCGCTGGAGGCCGAGGAGCTGGCCAGTCCCTTCCTGATCCTCGATCTGACGGGCGGCGAGGAGCCCGAGGCACCGCTTCAGGGGGCCCCGCAGGCGATCTGCGTCGCCGCCGGGTCGCTGGCCGCACTGGATCCCGGAGGCTCGGCGATCGGGTTCCACGCCCTACCGCCGCTGGCTGACTCGAGCCTGGTCGAGCTCACCCGCGGCCCGGACTCTGCCCAGTCGGCGGTCGAGGCGGCAGAGCGCTTCTTCGCCACGCTCGGCAAGCACACCCTGTGGCTCGGTGACGCCCCCGGGCTGGCTCTGGGGCGCATCGTCTGCCAGGTCGTCAACGAGGCCGCGTTCGCGCTCGGCGAGGGGCTCGGCAGCGCCGAGGACATCGACGCCGGCATGGTCCACGGGCTCAACTACCCCCGGGGGATCCTGAGCTGGGCCGACGAGATCGGCCTGGATCACGTGCTCGCGGTGCTCGACGCGCTGTATCTGGAGCGCGGCGAGGAGCGCTACCGGATGGCGCCGCTGCTGCGGCGGCTGGCCTGGTCCGGTCGGCTGGGGAGGCAGACCGGTGACGGGTTCTTCAGCTACGGCATGGGCTAGGGTGGCCCGGGATGAGAGCCGTCACCTTTCAGGCACCGCATCAGGTGCGCGTCGAGGAGCGTCCGCTCCCTGAGCTCGA
This sequence comes from Solirubrobacteraceae bacterium, assembly GCA_036502145.1. Lineage (GTDB taxonomy): Bacteria > Actinomycetota > Thermoleophilia > Solirubrobacterales > Solirubrobacteraceae > Palsa-465. The sequence goes on from DASXZB010000022.1 coordinate 90,102, forward strand.
GAGCCGCGAGGACGCGATCGTCTCGATCGATGCCAGCGGCATCTGCGGCTCGGATCTACACATCTACAACGGGCGGGTGAAGATGGAGCCCGGCTTTACGATCGGCCACGAGTTCGTCGGCACGGTCGTGGCGGCCGGGGACGACGTCACCCGGGTGGCGGTCGGCGACCGGGTCCTGGGCTGCTTTCACACCGCCTGCGGGACGTGCTTTTACTGCCTGCGCGGCGCCTACCACAAATGCGACCGGATGCGGGTCTTCGGTCACGGCGCTCTGCTGGGCTCGCTGCCCGGGACCCAGGCCGATCGCGCGCTGGTGCCGATGGCCAACCTGACGCTGCGCCGCGTGCCCGACTCGGTCTCCGACGACGTGGCGCTGTTCGCCGGAGACGTGATGGGTACCGGGTACCACGCGGTCTCCGAAAGCGGGGTCAAGCCCGGAGATAGCGTCGCCGTTCTCGGACTGGGGCCGGTAGGGCTGTGCGCGGTCCAGGTCGCGATCGCCGCCGGCGCCGGGCCGGTGCTGGCGGTCGACTCCGTCGCCCAGCGCCTGGACGTGGCGCGAACCCTCGGTGCCACCGCGGTGCACCTGACCGAGGAGAGCCCGCGAGACGTTGCCCGCTCGCTCACCGAGGGCCGCGGCGTCGACGCGGCGATCGACGCCGTCGGCCATCCTGACGCTCTCGAGCTGGCCATCCGCCTGGCTCGCAAAGCCGGCACCGTGGTCGCGATCGGCGTCTACGCGGAGCCGTGCCAGGTCCACATGGGCCTGGTGTGGATCAAGGCCCTGACCCTCAAGAGCGGGCACGCCAACGTGATCGGACACGTCGATCGCGTGCTGGGGATGCTGGCCGCCGGCACCCTGGACCCGACTGCGCTCATCACCCACCACGTCGCGCTCGACGACGCCGCCGAGGCGTATGAGATCTACGCCCGGCGCGAGGCGCTGAAGATCGTCCTCACGCCCTAGACCACAAAGCCCCGGGAGGCACCACATGTCGCAACCGCCCTGCCCGAGCAGCTGTCCGCACCCGCCCGCGAGTTCGCCGCGCGCCGCCACGGGCTGCTGATCGACGGGACGCCCAAGGCCGCGGCCGACGGCGCCACGTTTCCGACCGTCGATCCCGCCACCGGCCGGCCGATCACGACCGTGGCTCAGGCCGGGCCTGAGGATGTCGATCTGGCCGTGGCAGCGGCCCGACGCGCGCTCGCGGACGGAGCTTGGCCACGGTTGGCCGCCACCGATAGGGGACGGATGCTCGCCCGCCTCGCGGATGGCCGCTATTTCGTCGAGCCCACGCTATTCACCAGCGACAACGACGAGCTGCGGATCGCCCGGGAGGAGATCTTCGGCCCCGTGCTGGTGGCGCTGCCGTACGAGTCCCTGGAAGAGGTCGCGGCCCGCGCCAACGACTCTCAGTACGGCCTCGCCGCCGGAATCTGGACCCGGGATGTTGGCAACGCTCATCGCCTTGCCGGAATGCTCAAAGCCGGCTCGATCCACGTCAATTGCTGGGGGATTACCGACCCCGGCGCGCCGTTCGGCGGCTACAAGGACTCGGGCATCGGCCGCGAGCACGGTCGCGACGGCCTGGAGTACTACCTCGAGACCAAGACCGTCTGGACCGGGCTGGCCTAAGGGCCCGAAAAAAAAAATTGCCGGCTGGGGGTTTGCCGCCGGTCAGCTTTGGGAACACCCCCTCTGCCAGCGCCGGGCACCTTTAGCGATACGCAGTTCCTTGGACGAATGTTGTAGGGTGCCCGCGGCTTTGCTGGACGTTCGTTGGATTGGCGTCGGGAGCGCCTTTCGGCCGGTGAAGTCACAACCGAGGCAGGGTTCATGTCTGACAGAGACAAAGCACCAAGGTGCCGGTCAGTGACACGCGTTTGGGCTCTGGCCCGACGCCACGCGGCCGCCAGCGTGGCCGCGATGGGATTGACCATGGTCGTCCTCGTACCGCTCGCGAGCGCCCACGGTCGCGGCTGCCGTAACGCCCACACGCCGATCGCCGGCGCGTCGCGGCACCGGCTCCAGAGCGCGGTGGTGTGCCTCATCAACCAGCAGCGCACCAGGCGCCATCTCCCGCGCCTGCACGCCAACGGGCGGCTCAACCGCTCGGCGCAGGGCTGGACCAACAGGATGGTCCGCAGCGACAGCTTCAGCCATGGCGCCAACTTCGCCGCCCGGATCACGGCCGTCGGCTTCACCTGGTCGCTGGCCGGCGAGAATATCGCCACCGGTTTCGACACCCCGGCCGCCGTGGTCCGAGCGTGGATGGCCAGCGCCGACCACTGCCGGAACATCCTCGGCCCGTCGTTCGCCGATGTGGGAACCGGGGTCAGCGGACGCCCGATTCCCGGCAGCGGCGGCGATGGCACCTGGACGCAGGACTTCGGCCTGCCGATGGGCCAGCGGGCGCCGTCGGGCAACGGCGGTCCCGCTCGGGGCTGCCCCTACTAGGTCTGATCCCGGCGGCTACCCGGTCGCGCCGGCCGCCCGCGCCACCTCATCGAAAGGGGCGGGATTGTCCCGGAGGTACCACTCGGCGTCCAGCGCCGCCTGACAGCCCGTGCCGGCGGCTGTGACCGCCTGGCGATAGGTGTGATCGACGAGATCGCCGGCCGCGAAGACGCCCGGCACATCGGTCAAGGTGGAGCGGCCCTTGGTGACCACGTAGCCCGCGTCGTCGGTCTCCACCTGACCCGCGACGAGCTGGGACTGCGGGTCGTGGCCCACGGCGATGAAGGCGCCGCCGATCTCGAGCTCGCGCTCCGATCCGTCCTCGGTGTTGCGCAGCCGAGCCACCGCCAGCGACTTGTTCTCGCCGGCGACGAACTCCTCGACGACGTATGGCGTGATGAACTCGATGTTCGGGACCGCGCGGGCGCGGTCGAGCATGATCGCCGAGGCGCGGAACTCGTTGCGGCGATGGACCACGTCCACCTTGGAGGCGAACTTGGCCAGGAACATGGCCTCTTCCATCGCCGAGTCGCCGCCTCCGACGATCACAGTCGGGGCCTGCTTGAAGAAGGCGGCATCGCAGGTGGCGCAATAGCTCACCCCGCGCCCGGACAGCTCCAACTCACCGGGTACGTCCAGCTTGCGGTGCTGGGCGCCCATGGCCAGGATGACCGTCCGCGTCAGGTGGACCTGATCACCGACGAAGACCTTGTGCGGCCCGCCGTCACGCGAGAGCTCGACGGCGGTCGCGTCGTCGGTCTCCAGCCGGGCACCGAAGCGCTCGGCCTGGTCACGGAAGTGCTGCATCAGCTCCGGGCCCATGATCCCCGGCGGAAACCCCGGGTAGTTCTCGACATCGGTGGTCTGCTGCAGCAGTCCGCCCCAGGCAAACCCCTCGATGACCAATGGATTCAGATCCGCGCGCGCCGTGTAGAGAGCGGCCGTGTAGCCGGCCGGCCCGCTTCCCACGATCACCACGTTCTCGATCTGCTGTTCCATCACTTCATTAAGTATAGCTTGGGGCTCGCTCGGTGCGCCACCGGGCCACGGTGCGGCGAAGCTGGAGGTAGGCCACTCCTCCGGGCAGCGTCGGCAGCCAGAACGCAAAGCCGCGGTAGGCCAGCACCGAGACCACGGCGAGCTGGACCGGAACCCCGAACGCCGAGAAGGCGCCGATCATGCCACCGTCGACGCCGCCGATCCCGCCGGGCAGCGGCAGCGTGTTGCCGATCATTCCGATGAAGTACGACATCACCACGACGGCGGTGGGCGGCGCGCCGCCGAAGGCGTGAAAGCACGCCCACAGGACCGAGATGTCAAACCCCCACCAGGCCAGCGCTCCGAGCACGCCGAGCTCGCGGGAGCGCACCAGGCCGATCGCCGTACGCACGCCGCTGGCCGCCGCCGCCGGTGCGGTCGCCAAACGGCTGACGATCCGGCCGAAGCGCCCGCCGCCGCTCCAGCGCTTGACGAGCCGGTCGAAATCTCCGGGCAGCAGCGACACGGCCAGGAAGATCACGATGACCACGGCCCCGAAGATGGCCGGCACGACGGTGATCGCGAACGGCGCCTCACCCCGGAAGAGCCCGAAGTACAGCCCCAGGCCGGCCACCACCAGGGTTCCCATGTAGACGGCGTACAGCAGCGCCGTGAACGCGATTATCCGGCAGGCCACCACGCGGGGCTCCATCCCGGATCGCCGCAGCGCCCAGGCCGTCAGGGCGATGCCGCCGGCGCCGGCCGACGCGAACAGGCGGGTCGCCGCCAGGCCGGCCATGGTGATCTGATAGCTGGCGCGCCAGCCGATTCGGGTGCCCCCGCGCACGAACACCAGCCGGAACAGCGCGATGTAGCCGAAGAACGAGCACACCTCCAGCAGCGCGGCGAGGGCCAGCCACCAACCGTTTCCGTGCTGGATCCGATTCCACGTCTCGCGCAGCCCCAGCAGCTTCGGCAGCACGAAGTACAGAAAGGCCACGGCGGAGACCACGAACACGACCGAGGCCAGCAGCCGCCGGCGGGTGAACACCACCCGCGGCATCTCCTCGGTGGGCGGCTGGTCGGGATCGAGCGCGACGCCGGGGCCCGGGTGCGGCTCAGGCGGGGGGCCGGGGGCGGGCCCGGGGCCGTCGGCGGCGTGCGGCTCGGGGTCGGTGCTCGCCCGATCCCGCATCGGCTAAGCGCCCGCCGCGAACCGCTGTAGCGATTCCAGTCCGCGCAGCGCACCGCGCACCAGCGGGGTGGCCCGCGGCGCGCCGGCCCGGACGGACTCGGCGAGGGCGGCTCCCGCGATCAGGTCGATCGCGTAGTGCTCGCCCAGATACACCAGCGCCAGCGCCAGCAGCGCCGCATAGGTCCATCCGGACGCGCCCGCAACAGGACCCACCTCCGAAAGCAGGTGCGCACCCATCAGGGATGTGCCAAAGTGCAGCGACGGCATTGCAGCGAGCGGATTTCCTCCGAGCACATCGTAGAGGGCGGGCCAGCGTTCGCCCCAGAACTCCTCCCCGTACTCGATCATCATCCGTCGTACCGCCGGAGTCCGCTGGGTATCGAGCCGCCCATGCAGCGCTGCATACCAGGGGGGCGCGGTCGGGATCGCCCAGTAGAAGACGGCGCCGATGTCGAACACGGCGTACATCCACGCGGCCGCGCGCGGGAAATCGTCCGGACGGCGCAGCAGGACATAGAAGACGCTGCCGTGGGGCACCGCGAACCAGGCCCAGTGGCAGCACACCAGTACCCGTTCGAAGTGGTTGATTTTCCCGGGCGTCGAGAGCCCGCGCTGGAGCCTCTGGGTGGGAGTCAGACCGAGCCCCAGCATCCGGTCGATGGCGATGGGGTAATCGAGCCGCACGCGCTCGGCTTGGCGGCGCGGATTGTCGTGGGGCAGTTCGTAGGCCGCGAGGTAGGCCCACATGTTCAGCAGGCAGACGCCGACGTCGCGCCGGCGACCGGGTGAGGCGGCGACCGCCAGCGCGGGTGCCGCCAGCGCCGAGCTCGCCATCACCGCCCCCGGCGGGAGCTTGATGCGCCGACGCAGCAGCGGCGCCGCGACCCCGGCCGCGACCAGCGCCCAGGCACTCGCTCTGAGGAGCTGTCTCAAAACGCCCGCACAGATCGTTTGCGACAGCTTCTGATGGCCCTAAAGACGCGCAATCGGCGGCCAGTATATGCGTGGGCCGCCGTGATCCGGCGGACCGGCAGCGCTCGCCGGAGCCCTCCGCACCCGGGGGCCGAGGGAGCCCGCCGGGGCTCTGCAGACCGACCCAGAGCCGCCATGCAACCGGTCTGGAGACCGACCCAGAGCCGTCACGCAACCGGCCCGGAAGGATAGAATGCCGCCCGCCTTGCGACCCGATGTCAACGACGCCACGTCCGGCCGACGGCGCCGCCAGCACCGTAATCCGGTCCCGAGCCCGCGGCTTCGTGCTCAGATTTCGCTGCTCGCTCTGGTGCTGCTAGCAAGCCTGGTCCTCGCCCCCGACGCACTGGCCAACTTCATCACCCCGAAGTCCGGGGGCTCACCGAACGCCAACCAGATCTCGTCGCTGTACAAGATCGTGCTCTACATCGCGGCCGTCGTGTTCGTGATCGTGGAGGGCGCCCTGGCGTACTCGCTGTTCAAGTTCCGGGCCAAGAAGAAGGCCGTCGCCGCCCAGATCCACGGCAACACGCGGCTGGAGATCGGCTGGACGATGGCGGCGGCGCTGATCCTCGTCGTGCTGACCGTGGTCACGTTCATCAAGCTGCCGAGCATCGTCAACCCGCCCAACTCCGGAGCCGGGGGCCTGGTGCTGTCGGCGTCGGTGACCCAGCCGTCGCCGCCCAACGGCAAGAAGCTCACGGTCTGCATCCAGGGCCGTCAGTACATCTGGCGCTACACGTACGGCACCGGCTGCCTCAACAACGCCTTCACCGACAAGCTTCCGTACTCCTACCAGGAGATGGTGGTCCCCGAGCGGACCACGATCGTGCTCAAGATCCAGTCGACCGATGTGATCCACTCCTGGTGGGTGCCGTCGCTGGGCGGCAAGGTCGATGCGGTTCCCGGCTTCACCACCTTCACCTGGTTCAAAGCGCTTCACACCGGCCTCTTCCACGGGCAGTGCGCGCAGCTGTGCGGCACCAACCACGCCGCCATGACGGCGCTGGTCAAAGTCGTGACGCCGGCCGAGTATCAGGCCTGGCTCAAGCAGCAGGGCCAGCTGATAACCCAGGCCAACGATCAAGTCGCCCAGCTCCGGACGATCCTCACCCAGCAAGGACAACTAGGAAACTAATCAATGGCGATCAGCGACTACGTAGCCAGACCCGTACCCCAGGTGACCGCCCGCTCGGTCGCAGCGCCGCGCCATACCAAGCGCTGGGTGGACTGGGTCCTCACCACCGACCACAAGAAGATCGGGATCATGTACCTGGTCCTGACGTTCGTCTTCTTCGGGCTGGGCGGCGTCGAGGCGCTGATGATGCGTCTGCAGCTCAGCGTGCCCGCCAACACGCTGATCAGCTCCGAGCACTACAACCAGCTGCTGACGCTGCACGGCACGACGATGATCTTCCTGTTCGTCGTCCCGGTCATGGCCGGATTCGCCAACTACTTCCTGCCGCTGATGATCGGGGCCCGGGACATGGCCTTCCCGCGGCTGAACGCGCTCTCATTCTGGCTGTTGCTGCTCGGTGGCGTGGTCTTCTACACGACCCTCTTCTTCCACCCGCCCGACGCCGGCTGGTGGAGCTATCCGCCGCTGTCGGAATCGCTGTACTCGCCCAGCGGCGGCCAGGACGCCTGGATCTTCCTGATCCACATCACGGGCATCTCGTCGCTGCTCGGCGCGATCAACTTCTACGCCACGATCATCAACATGCGCGCCCCGGGGATGACCTGGGGACGGCTGCCGCTGTTCGTGTGGGGCGTGCTGGTCTACGCGCTGCTGCTGATCATCGCGCTGCCGGTCGTGGCCGCCGCGGTCACGATGCTGCTTACCGACCGCCACTTCGGTACCCACTTCTTCGATCCCACCGCGCACGGTTCGCCCGTCCTCTGGCAGCACCTGTTCTGGTTCTTCGGCCACCCAGAGGTCTACATCATGATCTTGCCCGGGTTCGGGATCATCTCCGAGGTCATCCCGGTGTTCTCGCGCAAGCCGATCTTCGGCTACAAGGCGATCGCGGCATCCACTGCGGTGATCGCCTTCCTGGCGACGCTGGTCTGGGCGCACCACATGTTCGCCTCGCCGGTGCCGATCGTGGTGCTCGGCTTCTTCATGCTGAGCTCGTTTTTGATCGGGGTCCCCACCGGAGTCAAGATCTTCAACTGGGTGGCGACCTTGTGGCGAGGATCGATCGTCACCACCACCGCCCTGTACTTCGCGGTCGGGTTCATCGCGATCTTCACGATCGGTGGGATCACCGGGATCTTCCTGGCCGTGTTCCCGGTCGACTGGCAGCTCAACGACACCTACTTCGTGGTCGCCCACTTCCACTACGTGCTGATGGGTGGATCGGTGTTCACCGTCTTCTGCGGGATCTACTACTGGTTCCCGAAGATGACCGGCCGGCTGCTCAACGAGCGCGCGGGCAAGCTCTCGTTCTGGCTGATGTTCATCGGCTTCAACCTGACCTTCTTCGTCCAGCACGCGCTCGGGCTGTCGGGGATGCCGCGGCGGATCTACACCTACCAGCCGGGGCTGGGCTGGTCGACCTATAACTTGATCTCGACGATCGGAGCGTTCATCCTTGCGGTGGGCATCCTGGTGACGGTTGGCAACATCTACCGGAGCCTGACCGCCGGCAAGATCGCGGGACCGGATCCGTGGAAGGGCAACACGCTCGAGTGGTTCACGACATCTCCCCCGCCGGCCAACAACTTCGACGCGATCCCCAGGGTTCGCTCGGTCGAGCCGATGCGCGACATCCGCCGCCAGGTCGAGCGCCAGACCGGCGTGACCCAGAAGACGGGCGGCAGCGAGCAGTTCGCGCGAAGTGGGATGACTCACGCCGCCTCCGTAGGGGCCAGCGGACACGAGGCGTGAGCGGATGAGGCGCGCCCCGCTCAATCGAGGGTTCGGCGCGTGACCGCGTCGAGCGCAACCGCGTCAGGCGGTCTTCGGGCGCGACAGCTGCTGGCCGACTACGTCGAGCTGACCAAGCCCAAGGTCCAGTCGCTGCTGCTGCTGACCACGGTGGCCTCGATGGAGATCGCCGGCAGCCCCCCGATCTCCAAGGTGGCGCTCACCTGTCTGGGCGGATACCTGTCGGCGGGCGGCGCCGGCGCCGTCAACCACTACTGGGACCGGGACATCGATGCGCGGATGCGGCGCACGGCGTCGCGCCCGATCCCGGGCGGCAGGATCAGGCCAGCGGCGGCGCTGGGTTTCGGCCTCGTGCTGGCCGCGCTGTCGTTTGGGCTGCTGGCGCTGACCGTCAACCTGCTGGCGGCGTCGCTGGCCCTGGCCGGGTTCGTCGGCTACGTCGGCGTCTACACGATCTGGCTCAAGCGGCGCACCCCTCACAACATCGTGATCGGCGGCGCGGCCGGCGCGATGCCGCCGCTGGTCGGCTGGGCGGCGACCCGCGGGAGCCTGTCCTGGACCGCGGTGTACCTGTTCGCGATCGTGTTCTACTGGACCCCGCCGCACTTCTGGGCGCTCAGCCTGCTGATGAAGGACGAGTACGCCGAGGTCGGCGTGCCGATGATGCCGGTGGTGCGAGGCGAGCGCGAGACCCGCCGCCAGATTCTGCTCTACACGCTGCTGCTCTACGCCGTCACCCAGCTGCCGTTCTGCGCCGGGGCGTTCGGCGGCGTGTACCTGGTCGGCTCGATCGTGCTGGGCCTGGTGTTCATCGCCGGGGCGGTGACGCTGATCCGGCGCGCGGACCGCAGCGCGGCGCTGCGCCTGTACCTGTACTCGATGCTCTATCTGGCGCTGCTGTTCGCCGTGATGGTGGCCGACGCCAAGCTCTGAGAACCTCCCAACCACTAGGATCTACGCCCCATGGACCGCAAGCTCGCACGTAAGAATCTCCGATCCGGACTGATCGCGGGCGCCGCCTGCATCTTCATGTTCGGGATCACATTCCTCGCCGCCGCGATCTACGTTCATCCGTGAGCGAGGTCGAGCAAGAGGCACCGCCGGTCGGCGAGGAGATCCATCTCCCCGGTCCCAGCCTGCTGCCGCTGGCCAGCGCGGTCAGCATCACGCTGATCGTGATCGGGTCGACGATCGACTGGATCTTCTCGATCATCGGGCTGATCGGGTTCGTGGTCACCACCGTGATGTGGATCCGCGACACCCGCCGCGACATCAACGAGCTTCCCGAAGAGCACCACTGACGGCGGCCCCGGGGGGCCTGGGCGTGCGCCGCGGTCAGGCCCGAGCTTCGCTGGGCACGTCGCAGTTGGCCCCGTCGCCAGACCACACCCGCACGATGTCGCGCATCGAGAGGACTCCGGTCAGCTCGGAGCCGTCGACGACCACCAGGTGCCGGAAGCCGCCCCTGACCATCGCCGCCGCGGCCTGCTCCAGCGACCAGTCCGGCGAGGCAAAGGTGAGCCTGGCGGTCAGGTGATCGGCGACCCGCTCCTGCTCGGGGTCCTTCCCGTGCCCGACCGCGATCAGGATGTCTCGCTCGGTGATCACACCCGGCCCGGGCGCCTCGGGATCGATCACCACGGCGGCTCCGACCCGCCGCTCGCACATCGCCGCGGCGGCCTCGCGGAGGGTGTGACCAGGACCGATGGTCAGCACCGCCTCGCTCATCCCATCCCGAACCAGCATCTTGCCTCCCGATGTGTTTGCAACGATCGGCGCAATCATAATCGGGGCGCCAATCGCCGTGTCGCTGCCGGTGCCGTTCGTCGCTCGGAACGCATAGGATGCGGCGTGAATTGATGCTCCTGGGACGAGGACAGCGCGGTGCGTAAGCATCCTCTGTTGCAGATGCTCGTCATCGGCGTGATCGCCGTGGCGATCGGCATTCCGGTGGCGCTGATCATCCCGTGGTTCCCCAAGAACGGCTCGATTCAGGCCGGCAACGTGCGGACGCTGTACGACGTGCTGCTGATCGCGTCGGTGCCGATCTTCGTGCTCGTCGAGACCGTCGTCCTGTACTCGGTCTGGAAGTTCCGGATGAAACCCGGCGATGAGGAGAAAGACGGTCCTCCGATTCACGGCAACACGCGCCTGGAGGTCATCTGGACCGCGCTACCGGCGGTCCTGATCGTCGGGCTGTGCACCTACGCCTACACGGTGCTGCGCAGCAACGAGAAGACCCACCCCGGAGCGATGGTCGTCAACGTCACCGAGCGCCAGTTCGCGTTCGAGTTCTCCTATCCCCAGTCTGGCGGGCGGCAGATCGTCACCCCCGAGCTGTATCTGCCCAAGGGCCAGCCGGTGGTGTTCAAGCTGCGCTCGCTGGATGTGATCCACAGCTTCTTCGTCCCCGAGTTCTCCGAGAAGCTCGACGCCGTCCCGGGCATCACGACCACGCTTCGGGTCACGCCGACCCGCCTGGGCACTTATCCCGCGGAGTGCACGGAGCTGTGCGGCGCCGGGCACTCGCTGATGCGCGCCACTGTCCGAGTTCTGACCCCCGCGGCCTTCAAGACCTGGGTCAGCAGCCAGAAGCCAGGGGGAGCGCCGCCCGTGGGCACACCGCCTTCGAATGCCGCCCAGCCCGGGGTCCCCGGCGGCGGAGCCAGCCCGTCCGGCGCTTCGAGCGCCAGCTCCGGATCGAGCTCGAGTGCGGCGACCTCCGCCGCCGCCGGCAAGGCGGTCTTCACCGGCCCCGGCGGCTGCGGCAGCTGCCACACCCTGGCCGCCGCCGGCACGTCGGGCACGGTCGGCCCCAACCTCGATCAGCACCTGAAGAGCGATTGCGCCAGCGCCAAGTCGATGGCGATTCGGGGCAAGACGGTCAGCGAGTGCATCCACACCGCTATCACCAGCCCCTACAAGTTCCTGCCGTCCGGGTTCAGCGCCGGCGTGATGCCCAACAACTTCTCGCAGACGCTGAGCTCCACCCAGATCCAGGCGCTCGTAAACTTCCTCTCGGGCGTGGCAAAGTGATTGGTGGGAGTGTCAGCGGTCGTCTTGAATGCGAATCCACAGTGAAGGAGGAGAGCTGATGGCCATTGCGGCGAAGCTCCGCCCGCCCGGCTGGTACCGGGCCGCCCTGTATTCCGTCGTCGGATTCGCGTTCGCGTTCGGCCTGACCGTCCTGGTCCGCTGGCTGATGGGCCAGCACCCGGTGCTCGACGGCCACGCGATCACAATCGTGGCCCTGCTCGCGGTCCCGCTCTTCTTCCTGGTCGGCATCGGCACCTGCGACTACTGGCTGTACTGGGCGGCAGGGAGGCCGACCCGCCCCGAGGAGCATTCTTCGCACGGCGCGTACAGCTGGCGCGACTATTTCCGCGTCAACACCGACCACAAGGTGATCGGGATCCAGTACACCGTCACCTCGTTCTTCTTCCTGCTCGTGGGCGGGCTGCTGGCGATGATGATCCGGGCCCAGCTGGCCAAGCCGGGGATGCAGTTCTTGACCCCCGAGCAGTACAACGGCGTGTTCTCGGTCCACGCCACGCTGCTGATCTTCCTGTTCGTGATCCCGGTGTTCGCGGGCCTGGCCAACTTCGTGCTGCCGCTGATGATCGGGGCGCCGGACATGGCCTTCCCGCGGCTGAACGCGCTGTCGTACTGGCTGCTGCCGCTGGGCGGGATCATGATGCTGATGAGCTTCCTGGCCCCCGGGGGCTCGTTCGCCGCGGGCTGGACGGCATACGCACCGCTGTCGACGACCATGCCGCTGGGGCAGCTGTTCTTCTCGATCGGGGTGCAGCTCGCCGGGTTCTCGTCGATCTTCACCGCGCTCAACTTCCTCGTGACGATCATCACGATGCGCGCGCCGGGCATGAGCTTCTTCCGGCTGCCGCTGCTGGTGTGGGCGAACTTCTCGACCTCGCTGCTGGTCGTGATCGCGACGCCGTTCATCGCGTCCTCGCAGTTCTTCGTGCTGCTGGACACGTCGCTGCACTTCCACTTCTTCGACGCGTTCGTCGGGGCCGGCAAGAACGGCAACGTGATCATGTACCAGCACGTCTTCTGGTTCTACTCGCACCCGGCCGTCTACATCATGATGCTGCCCGGATTCGGGATCATCTCCGAGATCCTGGCCGTCAAGTCCCGAAAGCCGATCTTCGGCTACCGCATGATGGCCTTCTCGCTGCTGGCCATCGTGGTGCTCGGGTTCACGGTCTGGGCGCACCACATGTTCGTCTCCGGAATGGCGCCCTGGATCCGGATCCCGATGATGATCACCACCGCGATCATCGCGATCCCCACCGGGATCAAGATCTTCTCGTGGCTGGCCACTCTGTGGCGGGGGGTGCTCCACCTCGACACGCCGATGCTGTTCGCGCTCGGGTTCTTGACGATGTTCACGCTGGGCGGGATCAGCGGCGTGATGCTGGCGATGATCCCGTTCGACATCCACGTCAGCCAGACCTACTTCATCGTCGCCCACATCCACTACGTGCTGTTCGGCGGGTCACTGTTCACGATCTTCGCCGGCGTCTACTACTGGTTCCCGAAGATGACCGGGCGGATGTTCGACGATCGTCTGGGTAAGTGGCACTTCTGGCTGACGTTCATCTTCTTCAACCTGACCTTCGGTCCGATGCACCTGATCGGGATCCAGGGGATGCCGCGGCGGGTGGCCGAGTACGCCGCGAAGTTCGCCGCCTGGAACCTGTTCATCTCGATCTCGGCCTTCATCCTGGGGCTGAGCACATTGGTCTTCCTCTACAACATGGTCGCCAGCTGGCGCAGCGGGCCGCGGGCCGCGGCCAATCCGTGGCGCGCACTGACCCTGGAGTGGCAGGTGTCCTCGCCACCGCCGGTGTTCAACTTCGACGCGGTACCCACCGTCGTTGGCGGCCCCTACGAGTACGGCGTTCCCGGCGCGGTGCACGGCATCTTCAAGCCGCCCGCCGAGGCCAAGCCCCTGCCCGCCGGGGTGGGGTCGTTCTCGACCCCACCTAGCCAGGAGAGCCACGAGTGAGAACGATTCTCGTAGTCGCCAACGAGACGATCGGAGGGCGACCGCTGATCGACGCTGTCCAGGCCCGCGCGGCCGAGGAGCAGTCGCGGTTCGTGCTCTGTGTCCCCCAGACCCGGCCCCGGGCCGGCTACGTGATCTACGACGACTCGGTGTTCGACGCCGCTCAGGCGCGGGTCGACCTGGCCGTCGGATTCGTCCGCTCGGAGGGAATCGAAGCGGTCGGCGAGGTCGGTGACCCGGACCCGTACGCGGCCACCATGGATGCGGTGCGCGAGTACGACCCCGACGCGATCATCATCTCCACCTACCCGGAGTCGCGCTCGGGCTGGCAGCGCGTCGACCTGATCGAGCGGATCCGCCAATCCACGGGGCTGCCGGTCGAGCACGTCGTGGCCAACATCGATACCGAGGGCCTGTCGTTCCACATCACCCTGGCGGTCGCCAACCGCACCGCCAGCGGCGACGCGCTGATGGAGGCGCTGGAGGCCAGAGCGGCGCAGGAGAGCGACAAGCGCGAGCGGCTGTTCATCGTCGTGGTGCCTCAGGAGGGCGGAGACGGCCACCACTCCAGGCGCGCTCGGACACGGCTGGCCCTGGTGCTCCGGCGCCTGCGCGACGCCGGCCTGACCGCGGCCGGGATGATCGGCGACCCCGATCCGTACACGGCGATCATGAACGCGCTGCAGTACTTCCGCGTCGACGACATCGTGATCTCCACCTTCGAGGGCACGAAGTCCGGCTGGCTGCGAGCCGATCTGGTCGAGCGGGTCCGCAACGCCACCGGCAAGGAGGTCGAGCACGTGGTCCACGACGACCCGGTCCGCTCGAGCGCCTAGGAGGATCATGGAAGCCGCCTCCATCGCTCATGCCGAGCACCACGGGCCGCCGCCCGCACACCGCTCCTCGCGGGTCGAGGCGCCGACCTTGGGGATGCTGCTTTTCATCATCTCCGAGGTGATGATCTTCGGCGCGTTCTTCACGGCGTACTTCTTCATCCGGATCGTCAGCCACAACCCGTGGCCGGCCCATGGGACGGTCCTGCCCGAGGCCGTCGCCGGGGTCAACACGGCGATCCTGCTCTCCTCCTCGCTGACCATTCACTGGGCGCTGACGTCGATCAAGAACGGCAACCGCTGGGGACTGAAGGCGGGCATGCTGACCACCTTCCTGCTCGGCCTGACGTTCCTGACGGTTCAGATCAACGAGTACATCCACATCGGCTTCGCGCCTCACGACTCGGCGCAGGGGACCGTCTTCTACGCGCTCACCGGACTGCACGGCTGCCACGTGATCGTCGGACTGGGGGCGCTGCTGATGGTCACCATCCGCGCCTTCCGCGGCCACTACTCCCCCGAGCACCACCTGGGCATGGAGGTGCCGGGGATCTACTGGCACTTCGTCGACATCATGTGGGTGATCGTCTACACGACGGTCTACGTGCTCTAGTGGGACGCTAGTGGGATACGCCGGGGCCCACTAGCCGCGCCCGGACCCACCGTGCGCAAACACCCGCCGAACCCACTGCGCTCAGAGGCCGACGCGTTCGCGTTCCTGCTCTGGTTCGTGGCCGCGGTGGCCGTGATCGCGGTGATTGTGCTGGCGATCGAGGCGGTCACGTAGCCGGAGTTCACAGATCGCTTGCGGCACCGGTGTCCTGGTGCGTCACAGACTCTGTGAAACTTGGTCGGAGCGGAGGGGGATCCGATGGGCCGGCGCTGGGTCGAGTGGGCGCTGTGGGGGAGGGAGTCGATCTGGCCTTCGGGCGACGGTGGCTCTGTCTCGATGTCGGCTCTTGCCCCGGGGCGTGGTGTTCAGCGCCCAACCCGCTGCGTTTGAGGAGGTGGGCGTGGTGTTCAGCGCCCGACCCGCTGCCTTTGAGGAGGTGGGCGCTGAGGGCCACAGGGGGTGAGCGGTACTCGACACACCCCGCTCAAGGCGCCGGGTCGTGTCGGATTTCGCTCACCCTGGCGGCTGGGGTCGCCACCGCGCAGCTATCACCGCCACCTACTCGAGGCTCGACGCCCGATTGATCCACCAGGCCCCGGGCGTGGCACCATTGATCAAGGTGCTCGGACCCCCACTCCCCTTCGCCGTCGCGCCGATCCAGGAGATCGGTTTCCCAGTCGTCGTGGTGCTGGCCTGGATCCCGTACCACATCCGGGCGCGGACCCTGGCCGCCGGCCACCGGCCGGTTCCGACCTGGCGGCAAGTCTGCTTCGCGGCCGGGCTCGTGGTCCTGCTGATCGCGGCCAGCCCTCCGGTCGACACGGTGTCCGATCAGCTGCTGGTGGCCCACATGGCCGAGCACCTGCTGATCGGCGACATCGCGGCGCTGCTGCTGGTGCTCGGGCTGACCGGGCCGATGATGGCGCCGCTGCTGCGAAACCGCTTCGCCTCGGCGCTGCGCTTCTTCACCCACCCGGTGGTGGCGATCGTCTGCTGGGCGGTTAACTTCTACGCCTGGCACCTCCCCGTCCTGTACCAGGCGGCACTGCGTCACGACGCCCTGCACGGCCTCGAGCACGCCACCTTCCTGGCCTTCGGGATGGGGGTGTGGATGGCCCTGCTGGGCCCCTGGCCCAAGCCAGCCTGGTTCAACAACGGGGCCCGGCTGGCCTACATCGTGGTCGTGCGGCTCACTGGCACGGTGCTGGCCAACGTCCTGATCTTCGGCGGCACCGTCTTCTACCCCATCTACCGCTCGGGCGATGCCCACTGGCACATCAGCCCGACGGCCGATCAGGTGGCCGCAGGCGGGCTGATGATGGTCGAGGAGAGCCTTCTGACCATCGGCCTCTTCTGCTGGCTGTTCTTGCGGGTGGCGCGGCAGTACGAGCAGCGCCAGGCGCTGCTGGACTACGCGCTGGAGCACGGCATCGAGCTCGATGAGCGGCGCGCCCAGCGGGCCGTGGCGGCCGGTCGTGGCGACGAGCTGTGGAAGCGGCTGCGCACAGCCGCCAAGGGCGTCGGCGAGCCGGTCTGAGGCCCGGAGCCAGCACGCGGGGCGTCAGGCGGCTACTTTGCGCTCGACGATATGAAGTTGACCAGCGCGGTGATCTCGCTCTTGGTCAGCGTCTGCGCGAAGTTGCTGGGCATCACTCCGGCCGAGTAGCCGGCCGGTATGAACGCGTAGGGCTTCCTAATCGCGGTCTCGATGCACTGCTTGAGCGAGGCACCTCTGACTTGCTTGGACTTCGCGCTCTGGCAGTTGGTCCGCAGATCCTTGTCCAGGTTGGGGCCGGTGGTCCCGTTCGTGCTGGCGGCGGCGAGCGTGTGGCAGCTGCCACATCCACCGATTCCGGTGAAGACCTTCTTGCCGGCCGCCGGCGTCGTGCCGGTGACGCCGCCGGCCTGGGCAAGCGCACCCGTGTCCTGGCCGGGCTTGGACGCCACGTTGGCGACGTAGGCAGCCACGTCCTGGGCCTGCTGGCCCTTGTAGAGGGACGCGGGCATCACGCCCTGGGTGTTCGGATAACGGATCCAGTAGTCCACCAGGCCCTGGATCGAGGTGCTCTTGACACCGTCAGCGCGGTCCTGCCGGAAGGCGTCGTCGAGGTTGGGGCCAATCGTGCCGCTTGTGGAGGCATGGCTGAGCGTGTGGCATGACCCACACTTGGACACGAACAGCTGCTTGCCGTTGACGAGATTGGCGCTGGGATGCTTGACTGCGCAACCAGCGAGCCCCGCCAGTAGGAACGCGCTCGTGATCAATACTGCGAGGCCGCGGGAACCTCGTGCGAGGGCTCTCACCATACGCTGGGGGCGCACTCTATCCAAGCCCGCGGCATCGCCGCGCTGACGCCAGAGGGGGTCCCGGATCGCTGCCGTCCGGGCCGCTGGTAGCATTGCGCCGCAATGAGGACGCGCCAGAAGTACCGGATGCGGACGCCCTCCACCGGTCGCGAAGTAATCATCGAAGCCGAGCCCGGACAGCTGTATCTAGACCGCGACAGCGGCGAGGAGCTGGAGGTGGTCGCCGAGCTGCTTCCGCTGGCTCCTACGCCCTCGGACCTGCCATGGACGGTCGACAATCTGCGCTTCTGCAATTGGTGCGACCAGATGGCGCAGAAGGACCTCAACGACTGCCCGGTGTGCGGCAGGCGCATGGAGCCCCTCGGCTCCTGAAGCCTCGAGCGTCAGGTGATATGGCAGCCTCCGTTAAGCGGCTGAGGTTGATCACCGCAGGCGCCGTGACGCTGGTGGTGGCGCTCGCCCTCAGCGCCTGCGGGGGTGGATCGGGGACCACCAACACGGCCGGAGCGCCACCGTTCACGGTACCCACGTCGGCGGTGGCCCCGGCCGCGGCGGGTGCTTCCTCCAGCACGACCTCGACCACCAGCACCACCGGCTCGGGCACCGGCACCTCGACCGGCGGCTCCACGGGCACCGCCACCAGCGGCGGGACCGGCACCAGCGGCGGCGCGGGCGTCACCGGCACCGGGACCAGCGGCGGGGGCACCGGGACTTCAGGAGGCGCGTCCGCCGGCACCGGGACCTCCGGAGGCGGTGGCGGTACCGGCACCAGCGGCGGCGCCGGCCTGGGCTCGGCGTTCTGCCAGCAGAATCCGGGCGCCTGCTAGCCCCGCTGGCGCCGGCTAGCGCCCGCCCGCGCTGCTAGCCCCCGCCGGCGCCTGCTAGCGCCCGCCCGCGCCTGCCGGCGCCCGGGGCCCGGGTCAATCCTCAGGGGCGACGGCGAATGTGGACGTAGCTCTTGGGGTACGGGGTGTTGGTGATCTCGGTGGCGCTGTACTCGACCCGCGTGCCCGTGTAGCTGCACAGGTAGCGAGTGCTGGCGCCGACGCTCATCTGCGCCGTCTGTGATCCTGCGGCGTGCTTGCAGTTGGCCGTCCGGCTCTGGCGGTAGGCGAACTTCGAGGTGCTGAGGTTGTAGGAGAGCACCGGGGCCCAGGTCGGGACCGACAACGCGATGATCTCGCCCTTCTTGACAGGGAGCGCGGTGAACTGGGTGAAATTGGGCGGCGGCGAGAGCGGCTGCTGGAGCACTTGGCCCAGGAACGGGATCAAGTGGTAGGTCGCGCTCTGAGCGGCGACCGTGTATCGGTTCTTCGGCCCGGGCTTGAGCACCGTGAGGGCGAGCTGAGGGGTGCCGTTGTAGGCCTGGTCGAGCAGGTGCAGGTATTTCTTCTCGGTCGCCGAGACCGTGGAGAGCTTCGACAGCCCCACCGTGAACGACACGATCCAGCCATCCTGGCTGACCCTGGTCGGGGCCCCGATGCCGTCGCTGCTGGACTGGATCGCGGTGGTCCGGGTCAGGATGATGAAGCAGTTGGACGGCGAAACCCCCTTGGGGCAGACCGGCGATGCGATCGGCGTCGAGGTCTGACCGAGCTCGACCATCTTCGCCGCGGCTGCGCCGGGCGCTAATGCCATCGCGGCGATCAAACCCGCGATGACCAGGGGGAATCGTTTCATGGTCCTCATTGAACACGACTTGGCGGCCGCAAGTTGCGGCTGCCGACCGCCGGCGACCGCCGCCCGAAGGTTCGTGCGGCAGCGCTGGAGCCCGACCGGGCTCGCCTGACCGTCGTCGGTGACTACAGCTTAGAGACGTTCACCGCTTTGGGGCCCTTGGGGCCGGCCTCCTCCTCGTAGGAGACCTTCGAGCCCTCCGGCAGTGAGCGATAGCCGTCGCCGTTGATGCCCGTGAAATGAACGAATAGGTCGCGACCGCCATCATCGGGCGTGATGAATCCAAAGCCCTTGTCGTCGCTGAACCACTTGACGGTTCCCGTTGCCATGTACTCCCCTTCGGCGCAAGTCGCCTTCGAACCTACGGCCGGACACCCACCGGGGCCGGCCCAGACGCGAGAAACGTATCAGGGACCGCAGGCTCTCGTGGTGTCGGTTTTCAGACCCCTCTGAAGGTGGCCTCGCCCGACCCTTGACGACGTTCCAGCGCTCGAGCTCGGAGGCGCGCGGGCGCGCTCATCGCAGCTGCTCGGCGGCGGCCGCGATCTCGTCCGGGTCGCCGGGACCCGGGATCCACGGCAACCGCAGCGGATCGCCCTGGTAACGCGGAATCACGTGGATGTGCAGGTGAAACACCGTCTGCCACGCTGCCGAGCCACACGAGTTCAACAGGTTGACGCCGTCGGCGCCGAGCCGCTCCACGACCCGGCGGGCGAGCCGCTGCGCCGCCAGGATGGTGGCCGACAGCTCGTCGGGCTCGATCTCGAGCAGGTTCTTGGCGTGCCGGCGCGGAACCACCAGCGCATGGCCGCGGGTCGCCGGGTTGATGTCCATGAAGGCGACCGTGCGGTCGTCCTGGTCGATGATCTGGCCCTCGATCTCCCCGGAGATGATCTTGCAGAACAGGCAGTCGGGATCGCTCATCGCGCGGAGCTTACCCCTACCCGGCCCGCTCGATCAGCTCCCGGGCCCGCTCGATCGCCTGTTCGCGGCCGGCCACCTCGCCCGCGAAGCTGGCCTCCTCGAGCTCGTGCAGCAGGTCGCCGATCACCGGCCCCGGCGCGATCCCGAGCGCCCGCGCCAGCTCGTCGCCGCGCACCGGAGGGCGCGGCGGATCGGCCGCCCACGACAGCGCCTCTCCGAGCAGCTGGCCGGCCAGCTCGAGGTGCTTGGCGATGGCGCGATCGGCGTTGTCACCGCGGGTGGCCAGCCGGTCGGCGACGCTAAGCAGGGTCACGTCGACCGCGACCGGGGCGCAGCTGTCAAGGTACTCGTAGATCGAGCGGCGGCCGAGCGGCATCTCGTGCACCAGGAAGCCGAGTCGCAGGTGGTGACGGGTCAGCGCCGCCACATGCTGGGCCAGACGGTCGCTGGCCCGCAGCCGCTCCAGGATCGCCGCCGCCAGCTCCGCCCCGGCTCGATCATGGCCCATGAACGTGATCCGCCCCGCCTCGGTCACCTGGCGTGTCCGCGGCTTGGCGACGTCGTGCAGCAGCGCCCCGAACCGCAGCGCGTCGCCCCGGGTCAGCTCGTCGGCCAGGGGGGCGTCGAGGAACGCCCGCAGCGGCGGCGCGTTGTCGCCGAACACCGGCTCCAGGTCCCGTTGCAGCGCGATCGTCTCGGCCAGCACGGCGCGGGTGTGCTCGAACACGTCGAGGTGGTGAAATCGGCTCTGCTGCACCCCTCGCAACGCGCTCAGCTCGGGGAGTACCACCTCGGTCACGCCGGTGGCGTCCATCGCGGCGAGCCCGTCCAGCGCCCACTGCGCGGTGATCATGCGCTTGAGCTCGGAGAAGATCCGCTCGGCCGCGACGTCGCGCAGGCCGGCGGCGCTGGCTCGGGCGCAGTTGAGCGTTTCGGCCTCGGCGGCGAACCCGAGCTCGCCGACCAGGCGTGCCAGCCGCAGCGTCCGCAGCGGGTCGGCCGCGAATGCCCGCGGCGACACCATCCGCAGCCGCCGGGCTCGCAGGTCCTGCAGCCCGCCGAACGGGTCGACCAGCTCCCCGTCGCCGCCGATCCGCTCGGCGATGGCGTTGATGGTCAGATCGCGCCGGGCCAGGTCGGCCTCTACGCTGCCGCCCTCCAGCGGCATCAGGTCCAGCTGCCAGGAGCGATCGGCCGCCACCACCCGCCAGGCCCCGAACGCCTCCGACAAGGCGAACGCGAAGCCGCCGGTGGCCCGCTTGAGCGCCCGGGCCACGGGCTCCAGCCCGCCGTCAGGAGCCACCACCACGTCGTAGTCGCCGGTCGGGCGCCCCAGCAAGCGGTCGCGCAGCGCACCGCCGACCAGCCATGCGTCGGGAGCGATCTGCGCCAGGTCGCCGAGCGGCGCGGTCACCGCTCCGGGACCCCGTCGCGATGGTATTGACGCGGAACGCGCCCCGAGATGCCGCACAGGATCTCGTGCGCGATCGTCCCGATCCGGTTGGAGA
>DASXZB010000023.1:0-10947 GCA_036502145.1 Solirubrobacteraceae bacterium
CGAAGGAAGACTCGCGTGGATTGCGGCGCAGCGACCACTGCCGAGTCGTCAAGCAAGCTTCCGACCACCGCCAGCTGAAGCCGATCGCAGGCTCACCCCGCCGGCCGGTGCCCTCTCAGACCTCTACCAGGGCATCACTCGCCGACCGGAGCGCCTCGGTAGGTGCCGAACGACCAGTGGTTGCCCTCGGGGTCCTTGATCGCGAAGTCGCGGGATCCGTAGTCGGTGTCGTGCGGCGCCCTGGTGATCTGTGCGCCGGCGGCAGCGACGCGGGCGTGCAGAGCATCGATGTCATCGGCGACGACGTACGCGCCGAAGGTCCCGGGCTGGGGTGACCACTGTGAAGCCGGGTCGGTTTCGCGCATCGAGCCGAGCATGACGCCGCCGCCGGGTGGCCATGCAAGCTCGGCGTGATCGACGCGCTCATCCTCGCCGTTGACGGCCGTTTCGTGGAAGCCGACGACGTCGACGAGGAAGCGGATCAGCGCGCGGGCGTCATGGGCGCGAAGCGTCGGCCAGACCTGAGGTGGGGGAGATGTTGGGCTCATGCGTCGGACGGTAGGTCATCCGAGAGGTGGCGGTCTTGGACGTTTGCGAACTCTTGGGCCAGCCACTGCGAGGGGGGCAGCTCGGCGAACGTCCTGAAGTCCCGGACCAGGTGGGATTGATCTGAATATCCGCAGCAGGCAGCGGCCCATGCGATGTCCCAGCGGCGCTCGGCTGTGACCTGCGCTTGCAGCAGGTGTCGTGCTCGGTGAAAGCGGATCACGCGGCTGGCGAGCTTGGGTGTCAGCCCGATCTCCTGCCGGAAGCGGTTTGTGAGGTGGCGACCGCTGAAGCCGACCTCGCGCGCGATCTTCGCGATGGGAGTCGTTCCCGCGCTCGCGAGGAGCAATCGCCAGGCCTGCGCCACGGGGGCGGGCACCCGCTGCTCGCCGTCCAGCCGGCGAGACAACGTCGCGTCGAGAATCGCGAAGCGCTCGCGCCATCCCGGGGCCGTGGCGATCTGCTCGCGCAGCTCATCTGCGGCGACGTCTCCCAGAACGTCCTCGGCCGCTACGTCGACGCCCGCCAGCTCTCCCGCCGGCAGGCCCAGCAACGCGCGCGAGCCGAGCGGGCTCACCCGCAGTTGGATGCCGCTTTGAGCGCCGTCGTGCCCGATCACTACCGGGGAGGCGTGAAGGCCCCCGACCAGCGCGTCGTACTGACCAGCGGGACGGCGGCGGTCGAGATGACGGACAACCTGAAGCGGCTCATCAAGGGTCACGATCACCGTCATGAACGGCGACGGCAGGCCGAGGTGAAGCTCCGGCGCGGCCCCACGGAGACGGTAGCCGTCATAAGCCGCCACCAGCCCGCGAAGTGGCATGGCCGGAAACCCCCGCACACTCTCAACGACACGCTCCACTACGCCGCCCAGCGAAAACCGGTGGCCTCGGGGCGCGGGGCCAGCGGGCTGGCCGGGAGGCCGCCCGGCGGGTCGTCCTCGTTGTACGCGCTCGGCGCCACGTCGTTGGGCCCGTCGGGGTGAAACAGCGCGGCCAGCAGTTCGATCTGCCCGCGGCCGACGCCCAGCTCCCCCATCCCGCCGCCGTACATCGCTCGCCGCTCCCGCGCGCAGCGCGCGTACACCTCAAACAGCGCACGCAGGCTGCCGATGCGCGACGGCTTGACGTTGACCGCGCGCGCCGCAAGCGGCGTCGCGGCGATGTCCTCGGCCGTGTGGATCGGCGCGTCGTAGGAGACGCGCTCGAGGTGATCGCCGAGCCGCTGTGCGATCTCAGGCAGGTCGTGCGGATCCTCCAGATAGGCGTCCGGGAACGCCGCCAGCACGCGGTCATAAAGCGCGCCCAGCGCCTCGGGGTCCTTGACCTCAAAGCCGTACTGACCTTTGAAGTCGATCGTGTCAACCGCTCCCGTGGCGGCGACCTCGTCGACGAGCGCAGGCGACCAGGTCGCCTCCGCATCGAGCTTGAAGCGCACGCCCGGCGAGCGATCAAGCCGCCGGCGCACCGGCTCGATCGAGGGCTGCTCGCCGAGGCCCAGCGAGTTGACGAAGCGCACCGGTCGCGGCTCGAGGCCGAGCACGTCGTGCAGGGCACGGCCGGCCTGGCGCAACGCGAGGTCCAGCGCCGCCGACTCGAACGCCCAGTTGCGATAGCGCCGCGCCGCCTCCCACGCGGGCGGCTTGGGCCACGGATCGAGCGTCGCGAGGTGGTCGCAGAAGCCGGCCAGCGTCCACGCGCCCGCGAGCGGCAGCGCCGGCTGCGTCTCGTGCAGCGAGCTTCCGTCCTCGACGTGGACCGAGACGTCCTCCCCGAGCCCGCCGGCTCCGGCTCCGACCAGCCGCACGTGCGTCGTCACCCGCTCGAACTCGTGGGTGAGGACGGCGTGCAACCGCTCGTAGTCGCACGACTCGACGACGAGCGGCAGCTCTGCGAGCCGCGACCACAACGACTCACCATCCATCGCTGCGCTCCCAGGTTTCACCCGCGCCATCGTTTCATGACCGACTCTCACTGGCTACGACAGCTTATGTCACGGGCTTCAGGTCGCATACTGCGGGCGCCCGGCGGGCCGATAGGCCTGGAGCGTGACGCCCCTCGGGAAGGCTCGCGACTCGATCAGGTCAAGCGCGATGTCCCGACCGCTGTCGGGGAACAGCCGGATGCCCTCACCGACGACCACGGGGACGATGAGCAGGGTGATCCCGTCGACCAGCTCGGTCTCGAGCAGCCACCGGACCAGGGCGCCGCTGCCGTGCACCTGCAGCTCACCCCCCGACTTGGCTTTCAGCTCGCCGATGGCCGCCGCGACGTCACCGGACAGGACGGTCGTGTCCGCCCACTGCGGATCGGTGAGCGTGTTCGAGGCGACGTACTTGGGCCGCGTGTTCAACGCCGCTGCGATGGGATTCGAATCTCCCTGTACTCCCCAGTAGCCGGCAAAGACCTCGTAGGTCCGCCGGCCGAACAGGAACGCGTCGGCGCGCTGGTAGACCTCGTTGACAAACGCCATGGCCTCGTCGTCGAACAACGGCTTGGGCGGCCTGGCCCAGCCGCCGCGCTCGAATCCGGGGTCGAGCTTCTCATCCCGTCCACCGTTTCCCTGCATCACTCCATCGACGGAAACCTGCGTGACAGTCGTCAGGTTCATGGGTTCGTCCTTTTCTCGTGTCAGTAGTCGACCAGGATCGCGTCGAGCTGGCCGACAGCCTGCGTCAGCCCCTCCTCCATGCCCATGGCCGCGAGCTGCTCCATGGCCTCGACGGTCGGAAACTCGCTCTCGATCGACATCCGGGTCTTCCCGCCGTCCATCTCGTCGATGGTCACCCGCACCGTCGTCATCGGCAGCTCGGTGTTCGGCGTGCCGTCCGCGTGTGCGAAGCCCCAGCCGAACACCAGGCGATGCGGAGGCTCGACCTCGTCCACGTGCCAGAACGCGCGGGGCTGATCGCCCTCCGGGCCGGTCATGTAGTACCTGACCTGGCCGCCGGGGCGCAGGTCGTGAGTTTCGACGGTCGCCGGGTACGTCGGCGGTCCCCACCACCGCTCGAGCTGACGCGGATCGGCCCAGAGCTGCCAGACCCGCTCCGCCGAAGCCTCGAACTCGGCCTCGAGCGTCATCGTGCGCGACTGTGGGTCCTTGCGGATGGCGGTCACGGTCATCGGTCTGCCTCCTCGGGCGAGTCGGTGATGAGCTGGTTCATGCGCTCAACGCGCTCGCGCCACAGCTCCTCGTAACGGTCGAGCAGGCGCCGCGCCACGCTGAGCCCTTCGAGGTTCGTTCGGACGACCTTCCGCCGCCCGCTGCGGTGCTTGCTGACGAGACCGGCCCGCTCGAGGATCGCGACGTGCTTCTGCACCGCCGCGAAGCTCATCGGGTAGCGCGCGGCCAGCTCGGCCACGCCTTCCTGCCCCTCGATCGCGCGGCGCACGATGTCGCGCCGCGTGGCGTCACCCAGTGCGCCAAAGATGCGGTCGTGGTCGGGGCCGGTGAGCATTGATACAACCATATGGTTGTATCGGCTCCTCGTCAAGTGTTCACGAGAGCCCCGCTTGCCGAACGTCGACGCGATGCGAGCGCCGATCGCAAACTTTGCGACGATTAGATCGTGACCGTGAGCCTCGTGAGCCCCGTTCTGGTGGGACGCCAGACGGAGTCAAAGGCGCTGTCAGAAACCCTCGAGCGGGTGATCGGCGGGCAATCGGCGACCGTGCTGGTCGGCGGCGAGGCAGGGGTTGGCAAGTCCAGGCTGGTGCAGGAGCTCATCGCCCAGGCCCGGGAGGGCGGCGCGCGCGCCCTGGTGGGAGGTTGCGTGGAGCTCGACGGCGGGGGGATCCCGTTTGCGCCGGTGGTGGACATGCTGCGCGCGCTGGCCGGCGAGCTGTCGCCGGCGGAGCTCAACACGCTGCTGGGATCCGCCCGCAGCGAGATCAGCCGGCTGATGCCCGAGCTCGACGATGGCCGCACCGCGGCGACCACCGGCGAGCGCTCGCCCTCAACCATGCTCGAGCTGATCCTCGGCGTGATCTTCCGCCTCGCTTCGGACCGGCCACTGGTGCTCGTCTTCGAGGACCTGCAGTGGGCGGACCGTTCGTCGCTGGATCTGATCTCGCTGCTGGTGGCCAGCGCCACGGGCCGCCGGCTGCTGCTGGTGTTCACCGTCCGCTCCGACGAGCTCCATCGGGCCCACCCCTTCCGTCGCATGGCCGCCCGCTGGGAGCAGCAGCGGGCGGTCGAGCGCCTCGAGCTCGACCGTCTGGGTAGGCGCGACGTCGCCGGCCAGATCGAGGCCATCCTCGACGAGCGTCCTGACGGCGAGCTCGTCGAGTTCGTCTTCGAGCGGTCCGAAGGGATCCCGCTGTTCGTGGAGGAGCTGCTCGGCGCGATGCGGGACGGCGGGATCGACCCCGACTACCTGCCCCCGTCCCTGCGCGACGTCCTGCTGGCCCGCGCTGACCGGCTGTCTGACAGCGCCGAGCACGTCTTGAGAGTTGCCTCGGCCGCCGCACGATGGGTTCCCGAGCAGCTCCTGCTCATCGTTGCCAGGCTTTCGGAGCGGGAGCTCTATCCGGCTCTACGGGAGGCAGTGGACCAGCAGCTGCTGGTGGTCGATTCCGCCGGCCGTGGATACGGCTTCCGCCATGCCCTGGCCCGGGCGGCGATCCACGATGATCTGCTGCCGGGAGAGCGCGCTCAGCTGCACAAGGCTTACGCGCAGGCGCTCGAGGACAACAACGAACTGGCTGGCACCGGACTGGACCTGGCCTCGGCCCTGGCCCACCACTGGCTGGCGGCCCACGACCTCCCCCGTGCGCTCGCGGCAGCCGTGCGCGCCGGAGCCGCCGCGGCCGCCGCCGGCTCTCCGTCCGCGGCCCAGCGCCACTACGAGCTGGCCCTGGAGCTGTGGACGCAGATCCCGGAGGCCGAGGAGGAGGCAGGCCTCGATCACCCGCAGCTGCTCGACGCCGCCGCCGCGTCAGCCGCGCTGGCGGGTTCGCTCGATCGCGCGCTGGCCTTGATGGATCAGGCGGTCGCTGAAGTTGGTTCCGGCGGCCCGCCTGAGCGGCGCCTCAGACTGCTGGTCCGCCGCGCCACCATCCTCGGCGATCTGGGTCGTGACCAGGACTACCTCGAGGCGCTGGAGCAGGTGGTCGACCTGCTCCCCGGAGAGGTCACCAGCCAGACCGGGGCCGACGTGCTGGCGTCACTGGCCAGAGGGTTTCTGCGTCTCGACAAGGTCAAGCGTGCGCACGAGCTCAGCCGGCGGGCACTCGACGCCGCGCGCGCAGTCGGCGCCATAGAGGCGCAGCGCGACGCCCAGATCACGATTGGGCACTGCCTGGTCTATCAGGGCGACTTTGAGGAGGGTGTGGCGAGCGTCAAGGAAGCCGCCGAGGGAGCGCGCCGAGGCCGCATGGGACTCGTCGCCGCCCGGGCGTTCATCAACCTCTCGGACATCTACCTGATGCTGACTCGTTACGACGATGCGGTCGACACCGCCGACGAGGGCATGGCGGTTGTCGAAGACGCCGGATTGGTCCGTACCGCCGGGGTCTTCCTACGCAGCAACCGGACCGAGGCCCTCATGCGAGCCGGCCGCTGGGAAGAGGCGATCGCCTCGGGGGCCCCCGGACCCGAGTCCACGGGCGTCTACGCGGGGGCGATGCTGCTGCTGCGCGCCGAGCTGCACGTGCTTGCGGGCCGCCAGTCCGAGGCCGAACTCGACCTCCGGGAATCGGCCCGCCATCTGCGCAACACCTACAGCGTTCAGTGGGCGTTCCCCCAAGCGGTGGTCGAAGCCGAGCTCGCGTGCGCCGGAGGCGATCTCGACCGCGCCCGAGAGGTCGTCGATCGAGCCTTGGCGCGCGACACAGGAGGCGAGGAGCAGCGTTACCTGTGGCCGGTGATGTCACTGGCGGCACGGATCGAGGCGGAGCGGGCTCTGGCGGCTCGGGATGACGGCCACGCGGCACCCTCCGACACCGAGCGGCGCAGCCAGGCACTGGTTGCCCGGGCGGCTGCGGTGCCCCGCCTCACCCCCGCGGACCACGCGCATCACACGCGCGTTCTCGCCGAGCACGCCCGCCTGATGCAGCAGGACGAGGTGAATGCCTGGGGTAACGCTGTCGAGGCGGCTCGAGCGGCCAACGAAGCGTTCCCGCTCGCCTATGCGCTGTTGCGGCACGCCGAAGCGCTCAGCGGCGCCGGGAACCTGGAGGCGGCGGCCCGGGCGGCCGGCGAGGCGCTGGCGCTGGCCCGGTCGATGGGCGCCGGGCCACTGATCGAGCAGACCGAGGCGCTGATCAGGCGGGCGCGCCTGCGTACCGCCGAGACGCCGCCGGTCCAGACGCCCGGGTCCGCCGAGGCCCCGCCTGACGAGCTGGCCCAATTGGGGCTTACCGCGCGCGAACGCGAGGTGCTCCGGCTCGTCGCCGATGGCCGTTCCAACAGCGAGATCGCCCAGGAGCTGTTCATCTCACGCAAGACGGCCAGCGTCCACGTCTCCAACATCCTCTCCAAGCTCGGCGTGACCAGCCGGGTCCAGGCCGCAGCGGTCGCCCACCGGCGGGGCCTGAGCCGCGCCTGAGGCGACTAAGCGCTTGCGGCGGCACCTCTAAGGCAGGCCCGCGGCCGAATCTGAGGTAGGCGGGACCCCAAAGACTGGGCCGCTGCCCGATGCGGGAGGTGGGGACTCAGACTCATGCTTTGGGCATGCTCGATTCAGCCCTCAAGATCCGCCGCCCCGCACTCGCCGGTGGTCGCAAGATCCGCCGCCCCGCACTCGCCGGTGGCCGCAAGATTCGCCGCCCCGCACTCGCAGGTGGCCGCCCGTTCCATCTGCTGCTGCTCAGCCTCGCTGTCTCATCGCTCGGCGACTGGCTCTACAACGTCGCGCTGCTGGCGCTCGTCTTCGGGCGCACGGGCTCGCCGACCTGGGTCGCACTGACCACGGCGGCCCGCGTGCTGCCGATCGTCGTCCTGGGTCCCCTGGCCGGCGTGCTCGCCGATCGCCGGGACCGGCGGAGCCTGATTTTCGCTTCCGACATCACCCGGGCCGTCGTGATGATCGCCTTGGCGCTGGTGGCGGCGACGGGGCTGCCGATCGTGCTCGCGCCGCTGCTCGCCGCTGCGGCCACGGCGGCTGGGTCGGTGCAGCCGCCGTGCGTGGCCGCGTCGACCGCTCGGCTGGTACCGGACGCCGAGCTGCAGCGCGCAAACGCGCTGCGCGCCGGCATCGGGCAGGCCGCGGTCGTCGGCGGTCCGGCGTTCGGAGCGGCGCTGCTGGCGGTGTCCTCGCCGGCAGCGGCGATCGCGCTGAATGCGATCAGCTTCCTCGCTTCGGCCGCCGCGATCTCCGCGATCCCGGCCGGCCCGGTGTTCAGCCCGGCCCCGCGCGACGCTGCCACCCGGCTGACGCTTGTCGCTGAGATCCGCGCCGGAGCCCACGCGCTGCGCGGCGCGTCTTGCGCTATCCGCCTGGTGGCCGCGGACGTCCTCTGCAGCGCGGTCTACGGGCTTTGCACGGTCACTCTGGTGCTGGTCAGCCGCAGTGTGGGCACCGGCTCGGGCGGCTACGGCCTGCTGCTCGGCGCGGTCGGCGTCGGTGGGGTGCTCGGCGCGATCTGTGCCGGACGCCTCGGGGCGCCGTCGCAATGGCGACCGATGCTGGCGATTGGGCTGTCCCTGGTCGCCGTCGCCCTGGCGCTCCTCGGCGTGATCCACACGGTGGTGCTGGCCCTGGCCATGGCCGTCCTGATCGGCGGCGGATCGGTGATCGGAGAGGTCCTCTCCGAGACGGCGCTGCCCCGGATGCTCGACGAGAGCGTGCTGGCCCGCGCGTACGGCCTGATGTTGCCGATCTCGCTGGCCGGTATCGTCGCCGGCTCGCTGATCGCCGGTCCCCTGCTCTCGCTGCTGGGCCTCCAGGGTGCACTCGCCGCGGCCGGCCTGTCGGTCCTGGTCGGTGGAGCACTGTTGCTGCGCCGGCCGCTCAAGGTAATCCCGGCGCCCGCCGCTCTGGCTTCGCCGTCGCTCTGAGCCGGCTCTGGCGAGCTCAGCGAGTCGCCACGGGGAGCTTGGCGTAACTGTGGATCGTGATCCCCGGCCGGTGCTCGGGCGCGCCGTCCAGTTGCAGGTTGGGAAACCGCGTCAGCAGCTTGGGCAGCATGACCTGGGCCTCGAGGCGCGCCAGCGCCGCACCGAGACAGTGATGGATGCCGGCGCCGAACGACAGCGGAGCGCCCTGATGGCGATCCAGGATCAGCTCGTCGGGCGCCGCAAACGCCTTCGGATCGCGGTTGGCCGCCCCCAGGACGGTGATCACGCGCTGCCCGGCGTGCAACGCCAGCTCGTCGACCACCAGGTCCTCGACGGCGGCGCGCCCGTAGATCATCTGGACCGGGGCGTCGTAGCGCAGCAGCTCCTCGACCGCGGGCTTGGCCAGCTCAGGCTCACGGCGCAGTCGATCGCCCTGGGCCGGATGCTCGAGCAGGGCGACCAGCCCGTTGGCCAGCAGGCCGGTGGTGGTCTCGAATCCGGCGGCCAGGATCAGCGCCGCCATTCTGGCCAGCTCCTCGCCGGTCAGCGCCGGCTGCTGTGCGTCGCCAGCCGAGGTGAGCGCCGAGATCAGGTCCTGCCGGGGCGCCCGGCGCCGTCGCTCGGCCAGCTCCAGGAAGTAGTCGGTGATCTCGGTGGCCGCCCGGTCGGCGCGGTCGACGGCGGGCGGGTTGAGGATCTCGAGCACCATGCTCCAGTCGTTGACCAGCCCGCGGAACCGTGGGCGGTCCTCGGCGGGAACGCCGAGGAGCTCTCCGATCACGGTGACCGGGAACGGAAACGCGATCGTGTCGATGAAGTCGACGGCACCGTCGAACTCGTCGCACAGGCGGTCGGCGATCTCCTCCACCGCCGGCCGCAGCTCGGCGATCCGCCGTGCCGTGAAGACGCGGGAGACCAGGCCGCGCAGCCGGGTGTGCTCCGGCGGGTTGATCATCAGGATGCTCTTGAACATCGTTCGAAGGGCCGGGCGCTGCTCCCAGTCCGGAAAGCCCGCGTTGACCAACAGACGCCCGGGGTTCTTGCGCAGCCGCGGCTCCCGCAGCAGCGCGGAGCACTCCCGGTAGCCCGAGACGATCAAGGAGTCATCCGGTCCCACGACGGCGTCGCCCAGCTCGCGGAGCCGGGCGTAGACGGGGTACGGATCGGCCTGACCCGCCGGGCTGGCGAGCTGTGCCATCACCGTCGACACTGAGGTGGGCTCGGCGGTCACCGAGTGAAAAGTCTCGCGCACCTTGTGAACGTCTCGGGCTGACCTGGCCGTCAGAGGCGCGCGCCGGACGCCGCTCCAGCCGACGTCCGGCGCGACTGTGGTCTCTGACTCAGCCGAGCAGTCCGGTGTAGCCCGCGAAGCAGTCGTGGGCCGATGAGCCGTTGCCCGAAGGCCAGTTGACGCCATCGTTGTAGAAGACGTCGACCTCTTGGCCGTCAGCAGCGATCTCGGTGGAGCTGCTGGCGCTGCCCACCTGGGTGAAGTCACCCGGCTTCAACGGCGCATCCGTGGTGGTGTTCAGGGCGTCGCTGTCGGTGTGGATGTTGACCTTCGAGCCCGCCGATACCGGGCCGCCGCCATCCAGGTCGGCCGTGGTGTTGGCCCGGACGTCGAACGTCACCTGGTTCTGTCCGCCGGAATCCTTCGAACAGGTCGAGCTGAAGGTGAAGTGACCGACTTTCCCCAGGACCGCGGTCTGTCCGGCCGCCAGGAAATGGACGCCGTGCGAGGTGCCCTCGTTCTGGGCGGGGAGGAAGTACTTGAGCTTGTGGCCTCCCAGGCGCTTGGAATTGCCGGCCGTTGAGTTGGCGACGACCTGCTTGATCTGCTGCTTGGTGGTCAGAGCCGCCGCGGCAGCGTAGCTGCCGCCGCTGAGGGCCACCAGGAGGGCGACGATGCTCAGAGCCAGCGAGGGTGAAGGAATACGGGCCTTCATTGATGCAGTACCTCCATCGGTTGGGAATCCGGCGGCGGCCTCGCTTGTCGATGGCCGTCACGCCACAGACTGGCCGTAAAGCGCGCCGCCCGCATCGAGCATTCGCCCCGTTTTGTCGCCGTCTGCTTAGCCAGGATGAGAAAACCTTTAGGCCGTGCGGCGGCTCTTTAGGCCCAACCCGAGCCCTGTTTACAATTCCCTGCCGCATCGGAGCATCGGGGGCGCCGGGCTACGCCTTTTCGAAGCAGCGCCGTGTGTGAACGCAGATGACTTGATCCACACCCCCGACGAGGCCGAGCCGCGGCCGGGAAATCTGCCCCTCCAGCTGACCGAGCTCCTGGGTCGCGAGGAGGCGCTGGAACAGCTTGCGTCGCTGCTGTGGGACACCCGGCTGCTGACCCTGTGCGGACCCGGCGGGGCCGGGAAGTCGCGCCTGGGCCTGGCGCTCGCCGAAGCG
>DASXZB010000024.1:0-40802 GCA_036502145.1 Solirubrobacteraceae bacterium
GGAGAACCTAAGCGAAGGCGGCGCCAGCTTCTGGGAAGCGTTCGGTCGACGCGCGGAGCCCGACAGCCCACCGCACACTCCGGGCCCCCATCCGATGGACCTGCCGACCGAGGAGCAGGGACTCGCCCTGAGCGCGCTGGATTCCGGTCGCTGGACGGTTGAGGCGGGCAGCAACGTTCTCCACACCAGCGGCGAAGGCCCGGCCCCGCGGGACCCGCTGGGGCTGGTCGGTGAGCTGCGGGCCAGGGATTGGATCGCCGCCGACGGCGGGGTCACGCTGGTCGGACGCGACGCCCTGGCCAGATGGCTGGCCAGTGCCAAGGAGCACTGAGCGCCGTAATCGCTCGCATCTGGAGAGGCGTGGTCCGCCGTGAGGACGGAGACGCCTACGCGGACTACATTCGCCAGACCGGCTTCAACGAGTACGCCGAGACCGCCGGCAACCGCGGTGCCTGGATGCTCCGCGACGACGACGGAGATCGCACCCAGTTCATCACCTTCTCGCTCTGGGACTCGGTGCAGGCGATCCGGGCGTTCGCCGGCGAGGACATCAACGCCGCCGTCTACTACCCGGAAGACGAGCGCTACCTGATCGAGCGCGACGCCACCGTCTCGCACTACGACGTGATCGACCACGTACAGCCGGGCCCCTAGCCCGCCGACGTGGACACTCGCCCCAGGGCGACGATCGGACACGGCGGCGGGTCCGTGAGACGCTCGAACTCGTCGGCCGCTCCGGCACCGAGGGCCGCGAAGCCCTGCCGGACCTCGTCGCGGTAGGCCGCCTGAATCACCGCCCGGTCCAGACGGCGCGCCGTCTCAAAACGCTGCACCGCGGCCGGGCGCCCCACGTAAGTCCACACCGTCCCGTCGGCGCCCCCGGCCAGCAGCGAGGAGACCTCGATCCGCGCGTAGTTGCGCTCCCGTCGGTCGAGCCGCTCGAGCTCAGGCTCTGAGACCGGGAACAGCGCTCCGTTCACCGACCCGGAATCGTCAGCGACGATGTTCAGGAACACCACGAAGCATCGCGGCCGCTCGCCGGTCACCGGGTCCAGGTAGTACTTGTAGTCCGGAAGCGTCACCGAGTTGTCCATGGCCACGTTCCACTTGCGCCGATAGCGGTGCAGGACGGCCGCCCGCAGGCGGCGCGGTCCGCTGTCGCCGCGCTGCACCAGGGAGGCGTAGCCGAACACGTAATGATTTCGCGGTTTCGCACTCACAGCGTCAGCTCCGGCGGGTCAGCGGCCCGTGAAGCGGTATACGGGCCCCTCGAGCGACACCGCGTAGATCCGCCCCAGCGCGTCCTCGCCGAATGAGGACATCTCCGGGACGTCGAGGCCGGTGGAGCTGTCGCCGACCGCGCGCCGGGGAGTGAGCTTTGCCGAGCGGATCTGCGACTGGCAATCGTCGCCATACAGATACCGGCCGTAGAGGCTCTTCAGCGATCGGTCCCTGACCACGTAGCCGCCGATGATCGCGCAATAGCCGCGGCTGTGGAGCGTGACCAGCGCGGGCGAAACCGCCCCCGGCGCCGTCCCGGGCTTGTTGCGCCGCCGTCCTTCGAAGATGCTCCAGCCGTAATTGGCGCCGGCGCCACGCCCGCGGCGGGCGAAGTCGATCTCCTCCTGCTCGTCCTGTCCGACGTCGCCGATGACCAGATCGCCGGTCAGCCGGTCAAACGAGAACCGCCACGGGTTGCGCAACCCATAGGCCCAGATCTCCGGACGGCTTCGGACCCGGCCGGCGAACGGGTTGCCGCCGGGAATCGCATAGCCCCCGTTTGGGCCCGGCTTGATCCGCAGCACCTTGCCCAGCAGCACGCCGGTGTCCTGGCCCCGGCCTGCCGGGTCGTCCTCGCTGCCGCCGTCGCCCACCCCCACGTACAGGTCACCGTCCGGGCCGAAGGCCAGCTGGCCGCCGTTGTGGTTGGGGAACTGGTGGTGGGCGATGGTCAGCACCGGCCTCGCGCTGCCGGCCTCGGCCACGTCCGGGTTGTCAGGCGAGCGGCGATATCCGACGACATGGATGTCGCCGTTGCGGCCCGTGTAGTAGACGTAGAAGCGCCCGCTGCGTGCGTAGTCGGGCGCGAACGCCAGCGACAGCAACCCCTGCTCGCTCTCTCCGGATCCAACCAAATCGGAGATGTTCAGAAACGGCCGCGCAACCCTGCGGCCTCGCATCAGGACCACGATCTTGCCGCCCTTGGCGGTCACGAACAGCCGGCTGGGGTCGCCGGGCGCCCCGGTTGCGTAGGTCGGCTGATCGAAGACGCCGACCCGTACCAGTCGTACTCCGCGCCCCGAGACGACGGCCGCCCCCGACTGCGTCGAAGACCCACAGGCCACGAGTGGGAGCGCCAAGGTCAGAGCGGCAACGAGGAGGCGCGATCGCGAGAGCCAAGGTCGGATCGGCGCCACCGTCCGCACGCGACCCAGTCTAGGTGGCGACCGGCGGTGACTCACGCGGAGCCGAAGTCGATCAAGATGGAGGGGATGCGCCGGACGACGCTTTCGATGCTCCTGTCGCTGGCGGTGCTGCCCGTGGGGTGGCCGCACCACTTCCTTCTCGGCGTGACCGACTCGCCCGGCGACGCCCACCGCCTGCACCAGCGCACCCACCTCGATGCCCGCTACCAGTACTTCTCGGGCGGAGTCAACACCGGGCAGGGCTGGGCGACCTGGAACCGGAACGGGACGTTCGCCTCGATGTACGTCCGCGAGTCGATCAGGGCGCACATGATCCCGGTGCTGACCTACTACCAGCTGCTGCAGTCAACCCCCGCCACCGGGGCCGGCGAGCTGCAGAAAGATGTCTCGAACCTGCGCGATCCGGTGACGATGCGCGCCTATTGGAACGATTTCGGCCTGTTGCTGCGGCGAGTGGCGCAGCCGGCCAGACACCACCTGGTGGTCCTCCACGTCGAGCCGGACCTGTGGGGCTACCTGGAGCAGGCGCACGCCGGCGCGCTGGCGCGCTCGTTCGCCCACCAGGTGATCGGGCTGCGCGACAAGCTGGCTCCGCGCGTCGTGCTCGCCTGGCATTTGAGCGTCTGGGGAACCGACGTGGATCCCACCTACGCGAAGCCCTCGCACGCTCGCATGGACGCGCTGGCCGCCAAGTCGGCCGCGTTCTACAAGTCGCTGCACGCCCACTTCGACCTGGTCTTCAACGACGTCACCGATCGAGACGCCGGGTTCTACCAGCACGTCGAGAACAATCCGAAGACCTGGTGGGGGCCGGCCGACTTCGCACGCCACAACGTGTACATCGCCGGCTTCACTCGTCGCGTGCACACCGGCGTGGTGCTGTGGCAGCTGCCACTCGGGAACACGTCGCTCAGCAGCACCTGGGACCACTACCGTGACAACCGGCTTCAGTGGTGGATGGAGGACCCCTCGGGGCCCCATCTCCGGGCGACGCGCAACGCCGGAGTGATCGGGCTGCTGTTCGGCGGCGGGGCCGACGGCACGACCAGCGACCAGACCGACGGCGGCTTTTTCTACCGCCTGGCCCGTCTGTACGAGGCCCATCCGCTGGCTCTGACCGCGGGGAGCTAGGGGGTGCGGCCGAGAACCGATGCGCTCGGGCTCGAGACCGAGGAGATGCGGCGCCTGGGCTACTGGGTCGTCGACCGGGTGGTGGAGCACTTCGAGCACGTCGCCGAGGACCCGGCGATCCAGGTCGCGCCGGCGGCGGAGCTGAGAGCGGCCCTGGGCGGGCCGGTTCCCGAGGCCCCCGGGGACCCGACCGAGGCGATGCAGACCCTGCTAGAGGTGGCGCTGGCCAACATGCAGCACGGCGATCACCCCCGGTATTTCGCGCGGGTGCCCGCGCCGTCGTCGTTTGCCGGGGTGCTCGGCGAATGGCTGGGAACCGGCTTCAACACGATCGCGTCATCGTGGACGGGCTCGTCGGGGCCGGTGACCCTCGAGCTGGTGGTGCTGGACTGGCTGCGCCAGTTGCTTGGGCTGCCGGACGGGACCGAGGGCGTTCTGCTCAGCGGCGGCTCGGTCTCGAACCTGACCGCGCTGGCCGCCGCCCGGCAGGCCGTCGGCCCCGGCGTGGCCTACCTGTCGGATCAGACGCACGCCTCGTTGGTGCGGGCCCTGGCCACGCTCGGGTTCGGGGCCGAGGAGATCCGGGTTCTACCCAGTGACGGCCGGCTGCGGCTGGCCGCCGGGGTGGTGCGCGAGGCGGTCGGCGAGGACCGTCGGCGGGGCAGGGAGCCGCGGTTCATCATCGCCACCGCCGGCACCACCAACACCGGCGCCGTCGATGAGCTCGAGGGCTTGGCGGCGCTGGCCGCAGACGAGGCGATGTGGTTGCACGTCGACGGTGCCTACGGTGCGCCGGCCGCGCTCTGCCCGGCTGGCCGGGAGCCGCTGCGCGGGATGCAGCAGGCCGACTCGCTCGTCCTGGACCCCCACAAGTGGCTGTTCTCGCCGATCGACATCGGCTGCCTGTTCGTGCGCCGCCCCGGGGCCCTGGCCGGCGCCTTCAGCATGCGACCCGAATACCTGGCCGATGTCCGGCCCGGCAACGGAGAGGTCAACTTCGGCGACCTCAGCCCGGAGCTGACCCGCCGCTCGCGGGCGCTGAAGCTGTGGCTGATGTTCCGGACCTACGGGGCCGAGCGCCTGAGGACCGCGATCGCGCGCGGCATCGCGCTGGCCGAGCACGCCCAGCGCGAGCTCGAAGCCGACGCCGAGTGGGAGGTGATCACCCCGGCACAGCTGGGGATCGTCACCTTCACCCGTGCCGGATGGGATGACGCCGACCACGCCGAGCGGGTGGCCGTCCTGTCAGCCTCCGGCTACGCGACGATGACCAGCACGCGGCTGCGGGGCCGAGCGGCGCTGCGCCTGTGCACGATCAACCCCCGGACCACCGAGTCCGACATCGAGCAGACGCTCCAGCGCCTGGCCGGTGGGTGACCTGAGCTGACTGGCTCCCGTCGGAGACCACTAAACGGCCGGGCCGGCGACCAGCAGCCGGGCGCCTAGCTCGGCCTCCTCGAGCTCCAGCAGCTCGGCGTTGCGGTCTCGCCAGGCGCCGGTGTCGAGGTCGGCGCGCAGGGCGGCCACGGCGCGGGCCTCGACCTCCGAACCGAGGCGTGACCACACCGAGGTGCCGCGCCGGACGTGCTCGAGCAGGTAGGCGTCGGGACGACGCCAGTAGGCGTGAAAGAAGCCGTCGGCGCAGTCCCAGGGGATCGGGACCGGCTCCATCGTCGCGCCGATCGCCTCGGCGCGGCGGGCCAGCGTCGGCTGGCCTCCCACCAGCGCGGCGAACTCCGGCAGGTAGTCGCGCACCAGCCAGAAGGCGGCGGGCCGGGTGGCGTCCCACTGAAAGACCACCACCCGCCTGGCGACGCGCCGCATCTCACGCAGTCCCCGGATCGGATCGCGCCAGTGGTGATCGGACAGCACCGCCATGGCCGCGTCGAACTGCTGATCGGCGAACGGCAGTGACTCGGCGAGGGCGTCGATGCACTGCGGCGCCCCGGCGGGGCGCTGGGCTCGCATGATCGCGGACGGCTCCACGGCCAGCACCTGGCGATCGGTGGGCTCGTACGAGCCGGTGCCCGCCCCCACGTTCAGGACCGTGGTCGCCCCCCCGAGCGCCCGCCAGATGCGGCGGGCGATCCGGGGGTCGGTGCGACGCGTTCCGCTGTAGCCGCGGCCGATCCGGTCGTAGAGGCTCCCGGTAGGCTCGGACCGCACCCGAGCTCAGCTCTCGCCGACGACCAGCAGCGAGTTGCCCTCGGGATCCCGCAGCCAGAACATCGGCGGCACCGGGTCACCCATCCGCGAGGGCGATGCCGGTCTCGACGCTGGCGCTCGACCCGGGGCGGCGCGCAAATTCATCGCTCGCCGCGAGCCCTTCCGTCGAAGGTCGTAGGACCAATTGCGCATGGAAATCGGGCGCTCCGCGGTGGACCATGAATAGCGAAATCCACGATGTCAAGGAGCCGTCATGCCCGAGACGAAGACACCCACCGCAAGCGAGCAGATCACGTCGGAGGTCACCGCGTGGCCGGGAATCGAGGCCGGCCCAGGCCGGCGAGGAGAATTCTCGTTTCGCCTCGGCCGGCGGGAGATCGGCCATCTCCACGGTGACCGGTCCGCCCACTTCTCGTTTCCCAAGCCGGTATGGACCGAGCTCTATGGCCAGGGCCGGATCGGCTATCACCCGGTGTTCCCGGGCCGCGAGGGCCCGGCGGCGCGCCGGATCGAGAGCCAGGCCGACGTCCAGGACGTGATCGAGCTGCTGCGGCTCAATTACGACCGCATGCACCGTTGACTTAAACCAGGCGTTCTTGGGCCCCAAGACGCCGCCGGAGAAGAGCTGGCGGCGGAGGTGTTTCGGTCTTTGTGCCGCGCCCGCGTCTGGCGCCGGACCCACGACGGGACCCCGGCGGCAACGACCGTCCCCGGCCGGCTTTGATCGTCAACGCCGCACGTTTGGGGCGGCGAGCCTTGCGCTCTGTGACAAACCCGGACTCCGCCGCCGGATTTGTCGCCAACAGCCCGTCACAGCCACGTCTGGTGACAACCTTGGGCCAGCGCGTCGGTTTTGTCGCAGAATCAACCCCGGCCAAGGGGCAGCCACCGCCCACCCGGACCCGGGAAGCCCCCGCGCCCCGCCGGCCAGCCGACCGGTCGCAGATGGCCAGCACCCCGCACATCCCAGAAACCCTCGTCGCGCAGCGCCCGTCGGGCACGGATCGTCGAACAAGCGCTGCCGGGCACGTTGCCGTACGCGGTCCAGAAGCGGGTGGCGCTGAACCGCCGGTGCTCACCACCAGCCCTTAGTCTTCGGCTTGTCCCGTGGCCGCCACCACCTCCCGCAAACGTCACGCGCTCGAGCTGTTCTCCGGGCTGCCCCGGCACTACGACCGCATGGGCGCGGTGCTGAGCTTCGGCCAGGATCCCCGCTGGCGTCATGCCATGGTCAAGGCCGTCGATCCTCGCCCCGGCCAGCGCGTCCTGGATGTGGCGACCGGCACCGGGATGGTGGCGTTCGAGCTCGCCGATCGCGGCCAATGTGACGTGACCGGGCTGGACCAGAGCGAGGCGATGCTGGGGGCCGCCAGGGCCCGGCTGGCCGGCTCGCCGCGGTTCAACGGCCGGATCCGGTTCGTGAGTGGAGAGGCCGAGCGGCTGCCGTTCGCCGATGGGGAGTTCGACGCGCTCACCTTCACCTACCTGCTGCGTTACGTCGAGGACCGCGCCGCGAC
The DNA here is from genome assembly GCA_036502145.1 of Solirubrobacteraceae bacterium. Taxonomy (GTDB): domain Bacteria; phylum Actinomycetota; class Thermoleophilia; order Solirubrobacterales; family Solirubrobacteraceae; genus Palsa-465. The sequence continues at coordinate 7,241 of DASXZB010000024.1, forward strand.
GATGCGCGAGCTGGCCCGGGTCGTCAAGGCGGGGGGACGGATCGGCATGGTCGAGTTCGGCGTTCCCAGCGCGCCGGTGCTGCGCGCGCTGTGGCGAGTTCACACGCGGGTCGGTCTGCCCGTTCTGGGTCGGCTGGTGTCCAGGTCGTGGTACGAGGTGGGCCGGTTCCTTGGCCCGAGCATCGAGGAGCTGTACGCGCACGAGCCGGATCTACCGGCGCTGTGGCGCGCGGCCGGGATCCGCGACGCTACCGAGCTCCGGCTCAGCTTCGGCGCCGGGCTGGTGATGTGGGGGGTCAGAGACGGCGACGCCGCTCCGTAAGCTCGACCGGCCGGCGTTCTACGCCCTGCCGACCGGCGGCTGGCGGGACCTCGTCACGCTCCTGCACCCGCCATACACGGCGTGGCATCTGAGCTACGTGGCGATCGGCGCCGCGGCCGCGCCGGTCCTGCACGCCGATCGCCTGGCCGCCGCCCTGGGCGCGTTCTTCTTGGCGGTCGGCGTGGCCGCACACGCGCTCGACGAGGTGGTCGACCGACCGCTGCGAACCGCGCTGACGCGACGGTCTCTGATCGCACTGGCCGTGGTCGGCCTGGGCGGGGCGGTGGCCATCGGCGTGGTGGGGGCGGTCACCGTGTCGCCGTGGATCGCGCCGCTGGTGGTGGCGGGAACATTCCTGGTGCTCGCCTACAACCTCGAGCTGGCCGGCGGTCGGTTTCACAACGACGCCTGGTTTGCCATCGCCTGGGGCGGCTTTCCCGCCTTCACCGGCTACTTCGCCAACTCGCTGTCGATTCGCGTCGAGGGCGTGCTGGTGGCAGCGGCATGCTGCCTGTTGAGCGCCGCCCAGCGCCGCTTGAGCACGCCGGCCCGCGAGCTGCGCCGCCAGACCGACGAGGTGATCGGCGAGCAGCGGCTCAGCGACGGCCGCGTGGTGGCGCTGAACGCCGCGCGGCTGGCCGAGCCGCTGGAGGGTGCGCTGTCGGCGCTATGGCTGGCGCTGGTGCTGCTGGCGATCGGTCTCGTGGTGGCCCGGCTCTGAGCCGCGGTCAGCCGCCGCTACTGCGGGAGCAGTGAGTCGGGCACGTCGAGCTGCTCGTAGGCCGGCGTTGCGAACGTCCCCTCCTTGAACCAGTCGGTGCGCTGGTAGAGGTCGAGCTGCGGCGGTGCGGCGAAGCCGCCCCAGAGCGTCGTCTCCGGGACCGAGCTGATGCCGTGGCGAACCCCGCAGGGGGCGAACACGCAGTCGTAGGTGTCCATCTCGTGCCAGACGCCGCAGGCATAGGCGCGGGCCTGGCCGGCCCACAGGACGACGCACTCGTCGGCGGCGGGATGCGCATGGACGGCGGTGCTCAGCCCCGCCTCGCCGGTGGCGAAGTGAAAGCCCGTGGAGCGGGGACCGTAGCCGGGCCAGAGCAGGAACAGCATCGGCGCGTCGATGACATCGATCTTGGCGCCCCGGAAGACGTTGAACAGCGCCCCGCCGGTGGCGACCTCGTCGACCGACAGGTTCCAAGGGCGCGCGTCTGGCGCGGTGTCCCAGTAGCGCATCTCCTGATCGGTGGAGAGCGAGCCGGGAACCGCATTCTGGTGGGCAAAGGACGCCGCCTCGTCGTTGATGACCCCGTACTGCACGTTGTAGAAGCCACTCTCGGCGTAGAGGTCGAACTGCGGAGGGGAGATGGCGGCGACCAGCACCAGCTCCGTGTCGGCTCGCGCCGACGCGCGGACCGCATGCGGAACGCCGGCAGGAAAGAAACCGAGGTCTCCGGGGTTCAGCGCAACCCATTCACCGCGGACGCACGCCTCGCCGCCTCCCTTGAGGCACAGCATCGCCTCCTCGGCCATGCCGTAGGTGTGCATGTCCATCTCCTCGCCGGGCGCCAGCGTGATGACATGGACACTCTCGGTCTGAAAGCCGTTGCCCGGCCACGCGATGATCCGCGTGCGGACGCCGTGGATCCTGACCTCGATGCCGTGCAGCAGGCTGCCGATCGCCCCCTCGGCGCGGATCTGTGCGGCGGTGCGGTGCCAGGCCCGATACGTGTCGGCGAACCGCTCTGGCGGCGGCGCCGTCGTGAACTCCGGACTCATGCGTCTACTCCTTGACCTCGTGAACGGAGGTGGCCGATTCTACGCACCGCCCGGTTCTCGTCGTCACTGTGTCCAACCGGACTTTAGGAATTCGGCGCGCAGCCGATTATGTGACCATGGGGCCGGATCCTTCCGCAATCAGGTGGGCCGTGGGTTGCGGCGCGCGAGATGCTTTTCGGCCGCAGAGACGGGGCGCGATCCGCACGATCTGCCCGCATGACCAACCATCTCAGCCACGGCAGGCTGGGAAAGGAGTTGCCGTGAAGGTGCTCATGAAGTTCGTCGCAATTGTCTTCGTCCTGATCGCCGCGTTCCTCGTATACGCGGTGATCGCGGCGATCGCCTCAACGGCCGGCGCCCGCGTCGGCGTGTGCATCGCTTACATCGCCGGAGCTGTGATCCTCAGCTTCCTCGCCGTGACACTGTGGCGGCGGTCGAGCCGTCCGGTGGCCCCTGCCGCTGCGGTGGCCGGACCGTCAGGAGAAGCTGGCTAGGAACTTCCGCGCTGCGCGTCGGCCTCGGGTCAGCCGCAGGTCGGCGATCCCGACCTCTTCGATCACTCGGTGGCGGACCTTTAGCACTCCGCGGCTGGAGCCGTTGGGGGCCAGGTACCAGTCATTGAGGCCGATCTGGAATCGCTTGCCGACGCGCAGCCGGTGCGCCACCCGGGCCAGCCGGGTACCGGGCCGCACGTGTTTGAGCGCATAGTGGCGGCTGGCGGTCAGCACCAGCACGGCGCGGCCGCGGACCCGCCGGCGACCGGCCGGCGAGAGCCCGCGCAGCAGGGCCGGTGACGGATAGCCGACCCGGATCCCGCGGTGAGCAGGGCAGAAGAAGTCCATGTAGCGCCGGCCTCTGAGCGAGACGCGGGCAAACCGGCTGCGGGCGCGAGCCCGGGTCATCCCCAGCTTCACCGGCCCCAGCGACCTGCCGGCCAGCCGGCCCGAGGGGCGGCGGCACGAGAACGGCCGCGGCTTGGAGCTTGCCGCCGACCCCAGCACGAGCACGGTGGTGCCCGAGCTGAGGTCGACGACGGCGAGACCGCGCCGGGAAGCGCTGGTGAGGACGCGGCCATGTTCGAGGACCTCGGTGCCGGCCTTCAGCCGCGCCAGCGTGAGCCGCGTGATGCCGTCCGTGGTCGCAGTCAGGGTGCCGGTCTGGAGCTTGGCCGCGCGCGTGTCGACGGTGAGCGCGGAGACATCGCCCAGCTTCAGAGTCATCTGCCTTTGCGATGCCGGTCGCGCGCCGAGCCTCCAGGAGAGCCCGTAGTCGGTGCCGGGAAGCGGCTGTGTGGTCGGTGCCGGTCCGAAACGCTGCGGAGTGACCTTCGGATCAGGCAGCGCCCGGTCGGCGGCGGAAATCGCGGCGATCCTGCCGGCGGCCGAGTCGCGGGCCGCGAGGCCGCTCAGCCAGTAGTCACCGGTCGCGCCGATTCCGAGCGCCGGGCTGGTGAGGCTCGGATACCAGTCGTAGGTAAACGCGCCGGGGTCGGTGGTCCGCACTGGATTGCCCAGCGCCGCCACCACGTCGCCGAAGCGGTCCTCGGTGGCGAACGCCAGGTGGTCGCCACCGGTGTGAATGAACAGGTTGTAGCGCTGCCGGAGATCGTCGAACGCCTGGGCCTGCGCCACGACGCCGGTGGTGGGCACCAGCTCGTCGGCGTAGGTCTGATCGATCACGTAGGGCACCCACCGCCCGTTGGCGACGAACGGCCGGCTCTGCCCGTCCTGCGAGCACGCCGGATCGCTGGCGGCCGGTCCGCTGATGCCCGGGTACGCCTCCACGCCGCAGACCACCGGCCCGTCGAGCACGAGCGCTCCGGCGAAGTCGTCGGGATGCTCGAAGGCGAGCTTGTATGACGCCCAGCCACCCATCGAGTACCCCGAGATGACGGTCCGCTGTGGATCGAGGCTGAAGCTGTCGGCCAGCGAGCGCCACACCTGCCAGAAGTCGGTCTCGGCTTCGTTGTAGTACCAGCCGCCGGGACCGTAGCCCTCGGTGGTGGCGCAGATCGACCCCCGGTCCTGACAGAGCTGCTGGATCAGCTGTGGGTCGAGTCCGCCGTACTGGTTGTAGTTGACCTCGAGCGAGTGCAGGATCCAGGTCAGTGGCGCTGCCTGGCCGGGTTTGTACCCGGTGGGGACGTAGACCGCGTAGGGCTGGACGCGGGCCAGCAGCGTGGGCTTGAAGTTGCCCTCCGGTCCGTCATTGGTGACCTGACCGCTGCCGACGCTCAGCCGGGAGACGTACCACCGCGCGCTGTAACCGGTCGGCTGCGGGGCCGCAGTGGTGTCCCGCGCCGCCAGCGCCGGCCAGTCGACGAGCAGCGAGAACTTCGACACGTCGCCCCCGGCCAGCGTGTCGGCCTGGTCGTCCTCCATCCAGAAGTTTCCGGTGATCGAGCGAGCCAGTCCGTCGAGCCCCAGCGCGGAGCCGACCGGCGTGGCCGCGAGTTTGGCCTGGGCCAGCGCGATCAGGGCGTCGCTCATGCCGTCGGTGTACACCGGGGGCTCCTGGGCTACGGTGCGAAAGGTGACGTTGTAGAGGCGTTCGGCGGTGCTCGACGGCGCGCTGCTGGTGTTCACGTCGGGCTCAGCAAAGTTCTGTCCCGCGCCATCGGCCAGCCCGGCGCCCAGCCGGATGCGCCAGGTGCCGCTGACCGCCAACAGCGTCCGCGGTACGGCCACCACGAACGACTTCGCGTTTCGGTCGACGGTGAGCGTCCCGCCGTGGGCGAGGACATCGGTGCGGGCGCCGCTCACCGGATTGACCAGCCAGGCGCCGCGACTGGAGACGATCAGCGCCTGATCGATCCCGGGCGAGCTGACCCCAGCCCCGGCCGCCCACTGCGAGGCGCCGGTGGCGGCGTTGTCGTCGGTGTCGAGCGCCCATTCGGCGATCGGGATCTTGGGGTCGGCGAGCGTGACCCAGTCGACCCGCCAGTAGCTGAAGTTGCCCTTGAGGCCGACGCCCGCCCGGAAGATGTCGGCGCCGTTGTTGTCGGCGGCGCCGGCCGGGTAGACGTAGTCCCCTTGGCGGCCGGCCAGTCCCGAGCTTTGGCTGGAGCTGGAGGTTGGCAGCCCCTGGGGACTCGAGGCGCCGTAGTCGTCATAGACGAAGTCGCTCCACAGCGAGGCTCCGCCGGCGAGGCGGCCGGTGCCCGAGGTCGGCGAGAAGGCACTGGGAAACGGCCACGCCGCGCTCGACGGCTCAGGCAGCGTGGGAGCTGCGTCGCTCGCCGCCGCGGGGACGTCGGCCGGCATTCCGGCCGGGACCTGCGCCCGTGCCACCGCGACCGCGCTGCACCAGCCCACCAGGGCCGCCAAGGCCACCAAACCCAGACCGAAAAGCCTCCCCGCTCTCCAGAGCTTCACCGCGACGACGATACACCGCCAGATAGTCGATTGCGCTGGTGAACCCGGCGAATCCGTGCCCTAGGATCGGCACCGCCGAGCTCGAATGAACCGGCGCGCCGCGAACACGACCTGGGAGCAGAGATGACCGAAACGACAACACCGCCGCTGTCGATCACCGGGGTGGACTTCATCACCGTGCCGGCGCAGGACCTGGACGCCTCGATGCACTTCTACGGGACCGTCCTCGGTCTACCGTTCGTGAAGCGCTGGGGCGAGATGCCGGGTGTCGAATATCAGGCCGGCAACCTGACCATCGCGATCATGGAGCCGACCGCCTTCGGCCAGGAGTTTGCGCCCCACCGGCTCCCGGTCGCCTTCCAGGTCGACGACGTGGCCGCGGCCCGCAGCGCCCTGGAGGCGCAGGGCGTGCAGTTCGTCACCGAGGTGTTCGACAGCGGCGTCTGCCATCAGGCGGTATTCCTCGATCCCGCCGGCAACGCGCTCAACATCCACCATCGCTACGCGCCCAACTGAGGTCTATCCGCGCTCGTAGCGCTCCTGCTCGGCGATGGTGCGCTCGGCGGTCGGGACCGCCTCGAGGCGGCCGTCCGGAATCGGCTCGCCACTCTCGATCGAAAGTCCGTAGGTGCCGGCCGCCAGTCGCTCCTCGGCGCGTTCGAGCGCGGCCAGGTCGCGGCGGAGGTCGCGAGCTCGGCCGGCGTCGAACTCGTCCTGATACAGGCCTTCGGAGTCGCGGTCACCGGGCTCGACCTGCTCGTCTGACTCCGCGCGCCGCTCGCCCTGGGCCTCGGCGAGCCCGCGCTCGATCCGTTCCCGTTCGAGCTTTAGAAGTTCGCGTGCGCGGTCGGGATCCATGGCAAGGCGAGGCTACCGGTCGGGCTCGGCGGGGTGGCGGATCATTTGGCGCCGGCGTCGACGGCGCGGGCCACGCCGCGCGCCACCCGCGGCGAGAAGCGCCCCAGCCACCACATGACCCAGGCCTCGGCTGACACCGGCATCACGGCGCGGTTGTGCTGGACGGCGCGCAGGATGCGGTGGGCGACGCGCTCAGGGCCGTAGTTGCGCCGCTGATACAGGCGCACCATCCGCTCCCGCTGTCCTTCGGCGGCTCCGCGCAGCCGGCTGTTGCGGATGATCGGGGTGTTGATCAGCCCGGGACAGATCGCGGTCACCCCGATCCCCGTGGGCCGCAGCTCGACCCGCAGCGCCTCCGACAGGCCCAGCACGGCGAACTTGGTGGCCGAGTACGCGGCCAATGTGGGGTTGGGGAAGAAGCCGGCCGCCGAGGAGAGGTTCACGACATGGCCGCCGCCGCCTCGCTGCACCATCGCCGGGACGAACAGGTGACAGCCGTGCACGACGCCCATCACGTTGATCGGCAGGATCCAGTCCCAGTCCTCCAGCGGCGTCTCAAGGAAGGAGGCGCCGAGACCCACTCCGGCATTGTTGACCAGCAGATCGACCGCCGCCACCCGCTCGTGGACGGTGGCGGCGAACGTCTGCATCTGGGCGCGGTCGGCGACGTCGACCCGCTCGGCCAGCACCTCGCGCCCGAGCCGGCGAGCCTCGGCCTCGGTTTCCGCCAGGCCGGACTGGTCGACGTCGCAGATCGCCAGATTGGCGCCGCGGCGCGCGCAGGCCAATGCCGTCTCGCGACCGATGCCGCTGCCGGCGCCGGTCACCAGGGCCAGCTTGCCGTCCATCCGCTCGACGTCCATCGGTTGCGACCCTACCGGCTCGTCCGCGCCCGCGCCGGGACGCCGGCCTCACGCTGCGCCGCCCGGACGGCCCGGGCCTGGACCGCGTCCATCCACATCTCCCACCGTCCCGAGGCCGACTGGCGGGTGTCTTGGAAGCGGTACGGCCGCCGCCCGGCGAACTCGGTCTGGCGCAGGTGCGACACCCCGCCCAGCACCGAGGCGATGCGGCGATGCGGCCACCCCAGCGAGTCCTCGATCTCCGGAAACGGACGCGGGCGATCCGGCGCGCCGGCCAGAGCATCGAGCAGCTCGCGCATCAGGTCGCTGCAGCGGTCATGGAAGAGCGCGATCTCATCCGGCTCGTCCATCGCGTTGTGCGCGGCGTGCTGGGCGAACGGGCCAGAGCTAGACGCCAACGGCCGGCGGCTCCAGTCCCGCCGCCCGCAGCGCCCCGGCGGCCGGGCCGCCCAGGTCGCCGAGCGCCTCGAGCAGCCCGGGTCCGGCCAGGTCGGCGACCTTGGCGGCGAGCTCGGACTGGTCCAGCGGCCGGTCGGGTGCGCCGCGCGGGGAGTCGACGCGAACCGGTTCGCAACCGGACGAGCTCAGGACCGCACCCCACTCGGGCAGCGAGTCGTCGACGGACACGCTCACATCCCGAGCGCGCGCGGCGACGCCATCGTCGAGCGCGCCGAAGTCGCCTACCCGCGGCGGCCCGCGGAGGATGGTGTGGGCCACGCAGTAGGGGATCGAGAACTTGGCCGAGAGGCCGTCGGTGACCGCGTCCAGGTGGGCCGCCTGGCGGGCCACCGGGTGCACCGCGACCTGCAGCCGACCGCCGTCGAGGCGTTCGCGGACCTTGGTGGCGGCGTCGATCGGCGAGTGGGTGCCCAGGCAGCTGGGGTGAAGCTTGATCCAGTTGCGGGCGATCGCGGGCTTCGGTCCACGGAGGCCGTCCTCTGGCCAGGCCGCACCAAACACCGCCGCGAACCCGAGCGGGCCGTGGACCGCGCGCGGATCCACCGATGCCCCGGCCTGGGCCACCAGCGCGGCCTGGACGCCGGCGGCCGCGGCCAAGCCGACCTGGATCGCCTTGCCGTCGGAGCCGAAGGCCCCGCGCGTGCCGCCGGCGCGCAGCAGGGCCACGGCGATCGCGTTCCGGCGCTGATCCGGCGTCAGCGAGAGCAGGCGGGAAGCCGCCACCACGGCGCCGACCGGACCACACACCGCAGTCGGGTGCCAGCCGCCGTCGTACAACGAGGGATGGCTGGCGGTGACGACCGCGGCCATCGCCTCGTAGCCCTCGGCGTAGGCGTGGAGCGCCGCCTGCAGGGAAAGGCCACGGCGGGCCGCCAGCACCAGCGCCGCGGGCGCCGTCGTCGAGCTCACGTGGGCGACCCCGTCGGCCAGCGTGTCGTCGAAGTCCAGCACGTGGCCGGCGGTAGCGGCAAACGCGACGTCGGCCAGCAGGTCGTCGCCGGACGCCCGCACCGCCCGGGCGGCGCGCTCGGCGGCGCCGGCCGAGGCGCAGGCCAGCCAGTCCGTGAACGCCATCAGGTAGGCGGGACGGTGCTCCACATCGGCGACCGGGCGCGTGCTCGTCACCATGAAAACAAAGCCTAGCCCCCGCCTGTGGTGCTCCCCTCGAGCTCGGTCAGCCGGCGCTCCAGCAGCCGCCGCTCGGCGTCATCGTGGGCCAGGCCCAGCGCCCGGCGGTACGCAGCCCGCGCCTCAGCCATGCGACCGAGACGTCGCAGGAGCTCTCCCCGCGTGGAGTGCAGGTAGTGGTAATCGTCCAGGGCCAGCCGGTCGATGATCTCCAGTCCCGCTTGCGCCCCCTGCTCCTCGGCCACCGCCACCGCGCGGCTGAGCTGCACCACCGGGGAGTCGGTGATGCGGGCGAGCTCACCGTAGAGAGCGGCGATCTGCGGCCAGTCGCGCGGCTCGTCGGTGTGCAGCGCAGCGATCGCCGCCTGCACCACATAGGGCCCGGAGCCGTGCAGCGCCAACGCCCGATCGAGCACCGCGCGTCCCTCGGCGATCTGGGCCGCGTCCCACAGCGAGCGATCCTGCTCGGCAAGCAGCACCAGCTCGCCGCTGCCTGAAAAGCGCGCCCGGCGGCGGGAGTCGTGCAGCAACATCATCGCCAGCAGACCGTGTACCTCCGGCTCGTCGGGCATCAGCTCGGCGAGCGCCCGCCCCAGGCGGATGGCTTCGGAAGCCAGATCGACCCGGCCGCCGTAGCCCTCGTTGAAGATCAGGTACACGACCGCCAGAACGGCGGCCAGGCGGTCGGGTAGCAGGTGATCGGGCGGGACCCGGAAGGGGATCCCGGCGGCCTTGATCTTGCGCTTGGCGCGGACCAGCCGCTGGGCCATGGTCGCCTCGGGGACCAGGAAGGCACGGGCTATCTCCACGGTGGTCAGCCCGCCGAGGGTCCGCAGCGTCAGCGCCACCTGGGCATCGGTGGCCAGGGCGGGGTGACAGCAGGTGAAGATGAGCTCGAGCCGCTCGTCTTGGAAGATCGTCTCATCCATGGTGTCCTCCACTGCCTCGGGGACCTCGAGCAGATGGGTCTTGGCGGCCAGCGTGCGGTTGCGGCGGATGCGGTCGATGGCACGGTTGCGCGCCGTGGCCACCAGCCACCCGACGGGGTTGCCGGGAGTGCCATCGCGCGGCCACCGCTCGGCGGCGATCGCGAAGGCTTCCTGCGCGGCCTCCTCGGCGAGGTCGAAGTCGCCGAGGAAGCCGATCAGGGCGGCGAGGACCTGTCCCCACCGGTCGCGGAAGATCTGCTCGAGTTTCTCTACCACTGCACGAGCGGGCGGATCTCGATCGCGCCGCCCATGCTGGCCGCCGGGATCCGCGAGGCGAGCTCGATGGCGGCGTCGAGGTCGTCGGCCTCGTAGAACAGGTAGCCACCGAGGGCCTCCTTGATCTCCACGAACGGGCCGTCGGTGGTCAGCGTCTGACCCTCCTGAACGCGCACCGTGGTCGCGGTCTCAGGCGGCTGCATCTGGACGTCGGCCGGCGTGACTCCGGGCGTTTCGTTGAGTGCCTGATAGGCGGAGAACACGGCCTGCTGCTCGTCTTGGGAGAGCTGGGCCCACTCGTCGGGCTTGTCGGGTGTCGGGGTGGTGCCCTGATGGATCAGCAGCATGTACTTCATCGCTTCCTCCTGTTTGGGGATGGTCGCCTATGAGACGAACGGCCGGCGACGAAATCGACAGGGGCGCGGAAGTGGCCGGCCGAGATCAGTCCGGCGGGGGCGGAAGGAACTCGACCTCGTGCTCGGCGGCCAGCGCCACCACGGCGTCGGGGTTCTGCTCGGGCATCGCGTCGATGGCGACGAACAGGTCGTACAGCCGGCCCGCGGGCGTGACCCAAAACAGACACACCGTGGTGGCGCCGGAGCGATTGAAGAGCCCGTGCGGCTCGCCCATCGGCAGTCGCACCAGATCGCCCGGGGCCGCCACGTGATCGTCGCCGCTACCGCTCACCAGGGTCAGCTCGCCCTCGAGCAGGTAGACGTACTCGTCCTGCGTGGGGTGGACGTGCGGAGGCACGAAGGTCTCGGGCGGGAAGGTCGCGTGCCAGGCGAACGAGCGCTCCGTGAGCTGCTTGGGCCGGTAGATCTGCCCCAGGATGTTCCACTCGATGCCGTCGATCGTGGCGTCGGCGCCGAGCACGTCGGGTCCTGTACTGGCCATGCCTGGCCTCCTTGTCTGGTTGGGGGTGGGGGCGGCAAAGCCCGCCTTGCGAGGGGTGGGGGCGGCAAAGCCCGCCTTGCGAGCGTAACCGCGTACGATCGCCTCGCGCTCGGAATAGGCCAACACGGCGTCGATGTCGTCAAAGCCGTCCGGGGCCAGCGCTTCGACGGCGTCGATCACGCCCTCGGGGCCGCCGCCGCGGTTGGAGTGCACGATCTCCGAGGTCGGACCCAGGCGCGCCTGCTCGTAGCGCCGCAGCGCCTCGGTCACCTCCTCGGTCTCGGCCAGCGAGTCGGCAAGGGCACAGGCGTCCAGGATTGCCTGGCTGGCCCCGTTGGAGCCGACTGGATACATGGCGTGCGCCGCGTCGCCCAGGAGCGTCACCCGCCCCTGGGTCCAGGTGTCGATCGGGTCGCGGTCGCAGACCGGGTACTCGAAGAACCTCGGGGTCGACCGGATCAGCGCCATCACGTCGACCTCGCCGATCGAGAAACGCCGCACATGCGGGAGGACTTCGTCCAGGCGCCCGGGCCGCGACCAGTCCTCGCGGCGCGGCGGCGCCGTTCCCTCAGTGCCGACGCGCGCCATGACCGCCCAGTTGGTCAACCGCCGCGCGGCGTCGCTCTCGGCGATCGGATACAGGACCACCTTGGCCTCCATGCCCCCGGCGATGATCATCGAGCGACCGGTCAAGAACGAGGGCCAGTCGGTGGCGCCGCGCCACAGCATGGTCCCGTTCCAGCGCGGCGGTCCCTCGCCGGGCGACAGCGATTCCCGCACCGTGGAGTGGATCCCGTCGGCGCCGACCAGCGCGTCGCCCCGCACCTCCTCGCCGGGTCCCCCGGCGGGGTCGACGAAGCGGGCGGTGACCTCCTCTTGATCCTGGTCGAAGCCAACCAGCCGTCGGCCGGTGCAGATCGCGTCAGGCCCCAGCCGCTCGACCACGGCGTCACGAAGGACGCCCTGGAGCGCGCCGCGGTGGATCGAGAACTGGGGCACCGGATGGCCGGCGTCGAGGCCGCGCAGCTCGCGCCAGAGCTCCTGGCCGAACCGGTTCATGTAGATCAGCTCGTAGGTGCGCAATCCGACCGCGTCGAGCCGCTCGAGCAGCCCCAGCCGGGCCAGCTCGCCGATCGCGTGCGGCAGCGTGTTGATCCCGACGCCGAGCTCGCGGATCTGAGGTGACTGCTCGAACACCCGGCACGCCAACCCTCGCTGGTGCAGTGTTAGTGCGGTCGCCAGGCCGCCGATTCCGCCACCGACAACGAGCACGCTGGTCCGCACCTCGTCAGCTTACGTCTCCGCTGCTCAGTGGGCTATTCGGGGTCGTGGCCGGACGGGATGCCGGTGGCCCGGACGCGGATGATGGCGTCGAGCTGCGCCCCGAACAGGAACATGGTGGTGGATACGTATAGGTATGCCATCGTCACGATCACCACCGCGAGGTTGCCGAACACCGACTCATAGGACGCGATGTCGGTCAGGTAGAAACGGAACAGCAGCGACACGATCAGCCACGAGACGATCACGATCGTCGCGCCCAGGCTGACCCACGGCACGGTCTGGGCCGCGGCGGGGGCGTGGCGGACGAGCAAGCCGACGATCACACCGAGCAGCGCCGTGACCAGCGTCCAGCGCACCACGAAGCCGACCACGTTCAAGGCCGCTCCGGCGTGTGCGACCGAGAAGAACGGCGCGAACAGCACGCACACCGCCACCAGGACAAAGCACACCCCGGCTTCGATCGAGAGCGCGAACGAGATCGTGTAACGCCTGATGAACGACCGCCGGCCGGGAGCACAGTAGATCCGCGACAGCGCGCCCATCACCGCCCGGACCGCTCCCGATATCTGCCACAGGGCCAGCAGCCCGCCGAGGGTGGCCCACAGCGCTCGGCGGCCGGTGAACACGTTGGCCACCGCGCTCCTGATCACGGTGAACACCTCCGGCGAGACGTGTGACTGGATCTGCGGCTCGAGGTGATCTCGCCAGACGTCGGTCACGTGGAAGATGCTGGCCAGGGCGAGCACGAACAGCAGAAACGGGATCACCGCCGTGAGGATCTGAAACGAGATCGCGCTGGCGTAGGTGAGCAGGTCGTGCTCCTCGAAGCCGTCCAGGATGGCCCGGGTCCACCAGCGCGCTCGTGCCCTCAGCCCCCTGCTCTCAGCGGCCGACGGCTCCGGGTCCTCGCACAGCGGTGACCTCTGTGGAGCTGATGTGCCCCGGGCCTCGTCGACAGGCCGAGCAGCTTCGGTGGCCGGTGCGGGGGCTGAGGCTGACCGTGGTGTTGGCCCGATCATTCGACGCTCTTGGTTCCTACCCACTTTTTGGTGCCGCGCACGTAGCGAGTACCCTCATCGCGTGCCGGACTGGTTCGATGAGCTCGCCGGGTTCCTGCGCATCCCCTCGGTGAGCGCCGACCCGGCTCGCGGTGCGGACGTCGAGCGGGCCGCGGAGTGGGTGTGCGACTTCCTGCGCCAGGCCGGCGGCGCCAGCGAGCTCGTCGATTGGAAGGGTCAACCACTGGCGATCGGCGAGCTGCCGGCCTCAGCGGGTCACGCCGAGGCGCCGACCGTGCTGTGCTACGGCCACTTCGACGTGCAGCCGGCGGATCCGCTGGACCTCTGGGACTCCCCGCCGTTTCAGCCTGAGATCCGCGGCGAGCACCTCTACGGCCGCGGCGTCGCCGACGACAAGGGACAGCTGTACCTGCTGCTCGCCGGCGCCCGCGAGCTGGCCCGAGCCGGCGAGCTCCCGGTCAACGTGCGATTCATCTGCGACGGCGAGGAGGAGACCGGCGGAGCGTCGATCATCGAATTTCTCGAGCGCGACGAGCGAGGGGCCGCGGCCGCCGTGATCTTCGACAGCGAGATGATCCGCGGGGGGCTTCCCGCGTTCAACGTCGCCACGCGTGGGCTGGCCTACTTTCACCTGACGATGCGGACCGGGGAACGCGACCTGCACTCCGGCGTGTTCGGGGGCGCTGCCCTCAACGCCGCCCACGCGCTCATGGAGACGCTGCACGCGCTTATCGCGGTAGACGGACGGCTCGCGCAGCCGCTGCGCGAGGGTCTGGTGGAACCGACGCCGGAGGAGCTGGCGAGCTGGCGAGAGCTGCCGCCGGGAGCCCAGGTGCTCGGCGAGCAGGGGGCGGTTCCGGCCGACCCCCAGGCGGCGGACGAGTTCTACCGGCGGACCTTCGCCGAGCCGGCCCTCGACGTCAACGGCATCGACAGCGGCTCTCCGTATCTTCAGAAGACGGTGCTGCCGGTACAGGCAGCCGCCAACGTGTCGATTCGCCTGGCGCCGGGACAGGATGTGGCCGAGGTCGCGGCCGCCTTCGAGCGGATGCTGGGGGAGGCATCGCCGGAGGGAGCCGAGCTGGAGGTCAAGCTGCTGTCCTCGGGGCCGCCCGGCGTGGTGCCGCCAGACAGCAAGGCGATCCAACTCGGTCAGGATGCCTTTGAGCGGGTGATCGGAACGCGGCCCGCGCTGATCCGCTCCGGCGGCACGCTTCCCGTCGTGCCCGCGCTGGTCGAGCGGGGGATTCCCACGATACTCACCGGCTTCTCGCTGCCCGACGCCAACATCCACTCGCCCAACGAGCGCCTGCTCGCCGAGTACGTTCCGCTCGGAATCGCGGCCGCCAGAGCCCTGTTTGAAGAGTTCGCAGCTTTGTGAGTGAGCCGGTGTCCGGGGCCAAGCTGTCTCCGACCGGGGCGATTCGGGGAGTTGTCGCCGCGTGGGCCATCTCGGTGCTGTTGGGCGCCCTGCTGCTGGTCGGCTGCGGCGATCGGACCACTTCCCCGGCGGCCGGGGAGTTCACCCCCCGGACGCGGGGGGTCCTCACCGTCGCCACCACCGACATCCCGACTCCAGGCTTCTGGACCGGTACCCCCGAGCACGTGACCGGGGGGCTGGAGTACGAGCTGGCCCGGGATCTGGCGCAGCGCTTCGGCCTGAAGTCGGTGAGCGTCAGGATCGTGCACTTTCACCGGATCGTCGGGGGCGATCTCGGCGGCGCCGATCTGGCCCTGGACCTGATCACGCCGACCGCGCAACGGGAGCAGGTGCTCGACTTCTCCGATCCCTACCTCGACGGCGCCCCCACCCTGGTGGTGCGCAACGGGACCTCGGTCGCGGACCTCGCCACCGCGCGCACCCTGCGGTGGGGGGCGGTTCGCGCGACAACGTTCGTCTCGATCATCAACACGCTGGTGGACCCCGACACCCCGGCGCGGATCTACGACAACACGTCCGAGATGCTGGCCGGCCTGGAAGCCCGCTCCGTCGATGCCGTCCTACTGGACATGCCGTTCGCGGTGGCCACCGCCAACGAGTCTCAGGGAAGGTTGCAGGCGGTGGCGCAGCTCCCTGGTTCCGAGACCATCGCCGCGGCGCTGCCGAAGGGGTCGGGTAACGTGGAAGCCGTCGATTCGGCGATGCGGGCATTCACCGCCGACGGCACGATCGAGCACCTGCTGCGGACCTGGATCGGTCCCCAGGCGGCGGACGCGGAGAAATCGATTCCACTTATACGGAGCACCCGATGAGCATCGCGCACGTGCTGCCGGTGCCGCTCGCCGCGATCGACGTCAAGTCACCAACGGGGGCGGCCTGGGAGTTCCTGGTCCTGTTCCTGGTCGTGATCGTCGGGCCACCGGTGCTCGAGCGCGCCCGGCTGCCCGGGATCATCGGCCTGCTGGTCGGCGGTTACGTGATCGGGCCCCACGGGCTCAACCTGATCGGCGCCGGCAACGCGACCGTGCCGGAGCTGGGGCAGATCGGACTCCTGTATCTGATGTTCGTCGCCGGAGTGGAGCTCGACCTGGCCCTGCTGAGGGTGCACCGCCGTGAGGTGATCATGTTCGGGCTGATCACCTTCCTGGTGCCGATGGCGTTGGGCTCGACAATCGGGTTCGCGTTGAACTGGTCGACGCCGGCGGCGCTGCTGCTCGGATCGCTGGTGGCCTCGCACACGCTGCTGGTCT
Organism: Solirubrobacteraceae bacterium; assembly: GCA_036502145.1. Lineage (GTDB taxonomy): Bacteria > Actinomycetota > Thermoleophilia > Solirubrobacterales > Solirubrobacteraceae > Palsa-465. The sequence continues at coordinate 23,114 of DASXZB010000024.1, forward strand.
ATCCGGCGGTGAGGAACGCCGGGCTCTCCACTCATCCCGCCGTCGCCACGGCAGTCGGCGCGACCGTGATCACCGACACCGCCTCGCTGATCGTTCTGGCCGCGGTTTCAGGATCTCAGTTGGTGGGCGGCTCCGCGGTCACCATCGGCCTGCAGATCGCGTTTGGCCTCGTGGTGCTGGTGGTCTTCTCGCTGATGGTCCTGCCGCGCCTGGTGCGACTGGCCTTCCGGGTGCTCGGCACCGATCGCATCGTCCGCTATCTGCTGGCGATCGCGTCGTTTCTCGCCGCCGCCACGCTGGCCGCGATGGTCGGCATCGAAGGGCTGGTGGGGGCCTTCTTCGCCGGACTGGGCCTGAACCGCCTGGTCCCCAACGAAGGGCCGCTGATGGAGCGGATTGACTTCTTCGGTTCCGCCGTATTCATACCGATCTTTCTGGTCTCGGTCGGGATGCTGCTGCAGCCAAGCGTGATGGTCGAGGGCGAGACGTTGAAGCTGGCGGGGCTGTTCATCCTGGCTTCGCTGGGCGGCAAGGTGATCGCCGCCGCCGCCTCCAAGCGGCCGCTGCACGCGTCGTTCGACGAGGCGGCGTTGATGGTGGGACTGACCGTGCCGCAGGCGGCGGCCACGCTGGCCGCGACCGTGATCGGATTCAACATCGGTCTTTTCGATCAGTCGGTGGTAAACGCCGTGCTGGTCTTGATCCTGGTGTCGATCGTCGCGGCGACCCTGATCACCGACCGCTACAAGCGTCGGGTGGCGGTGCCGCAGGTAGACGCCCTGGCGTTGGGCAAGCGGGTGCTGGTCGCGCTCGAGGACCCCGATCAGGCCCAGATCGGGTTCACGATCGGGGCCCGCGTGGCGGCTCCCGACAGCGGCGTGATCCGCGCTCTGCTGGGGTGCCGTCCGACCGAGAAGCGGGTTCGCGAGGCGAGCCTGGTCGAGCTTCAGCGTGTCGGCTTCGCCGTCGGAGTGGACGTCGATCCCAAGCTGCTCGTGGACGCCTCGCTGGCCGAGGGGATCATCAACGTCGCCGCCGAGCAGGAGCCCTCGTTCGTGCTGGTCGGTCAGCGCAGCGCCTCGGCTCACCCGGCTTTCGGTGGCTCGGGCGAAGCGGTCGCCGCCGCGATCACCTCTCCGGTGGCGATCCTGATCGGGGAGGCGGCCCGGATCAGCGAGGTGGTGCTGTTCGATCGCGGCGATGGTCACGTCACCAACGGCCAGCGCCGGGCCGGGCTGGCGGCCGAGCTGGCGGCCAGGATCGGCGGCAAGGGCGTCACTGTCCGCCGCCCCGGCGACGCTCAGTCGTTTCACGATCTGGCGGCGGGTCAGCTCTGGATCGCGGGTGCCGACTCCGGGGAGGTTCTGGCGGCTTCGGATCCCCCGGAGGGAGCGGCCCTGATGTTGGTGCTGGATCCGCCGCCACGGGGGGCCCGGGCCGATCTCGACCTGATCGGCCTATAGCGGCCGCCGCGCGCGGTAGTAGTGTGGTTGACGCTCATGTCCGCCACCACGAACCGGGACGAGTCGCTCTCGCTGGTGGTCAGGCTCGGCATCTCGTGGCTGACGAACGCGTTGGTGCTCGGCATCGTCACCGCTCTGGTCAGCGGGGTCAGGGTCGATAGCGCCGGCTCTCTGTTCGCCGCCGCCGCGGTCTTCGGGGTTCTCAACACCCTGCTCAAGCCGTTGTTGCGGCTGGTGACGCTGCCGTTGGCGATCCTCAGCTTCGGGATCGCCTGGTTCTTCGTCTCGCTGTTGATGTTGGTGCTCACCAAGGACATCGTCAGCGGTTTTCATATCTCCGGCTTCTGGACGTTCGTGGAGGCGACGCTGATCATCTGGGTCGTGAACCTCGTGCTGGACTTCACTCCGGGTCCCTGGCAGATCACCGGCAGCCGCCGGCGGCGGCGGCAACGGCGCAGCCGGTGAGCAGCGCCGCTTAGACGCCGCCCCGCCGGGTCAGCGACCAACCAGGCGGCGCCGCGCTGTCCGCAGGTTTCGCGACCATGCGGCGGTGACCCCGGGCGATCTCCACGACTTCTACGTGGCCAGCGCAAGCGTGGCCGGCGCTCTGATCGGCCTGCTGTTCGTGGCCATCTCGGTGGCGCGGGAATGGCTCAACGAGGAGGGCAGCGCGCACATCCATCGCCTGCGGGCCACGGCGGCGCTGACCGGATTCACCAACGCGCTGGCCATTTCGCTGTTCGCGCTGGTGCCTGGGGGTCTGCTCGGCGGAACCGCCGTCGCAGTCTCAGTGGTGGGACTTCTGTGGGTGGTGGCTTCATTGCTGTCGCTGGTGCGAGTGCATGGCTTGCACCTGTCCGCGATGCGCGACGCACTGTTTCTGGTCGGCTTGGTGGTGGTGTTCGTGCTGCAGTTCCTCGACGGCCTGGTTTTGCTCTCTCATCCCCATCGAGCCGGTGCGCACCAGACGATCGCGATCCTGGTCATCGTCTGTTTCCTGATCGGTATCGGGCGGGCCTGGGAGCTGATCGGAGGGCCGTCGATCGGGCTGGGTAGTGAGGTCGGCGCGATCGTCCGCCGGCACGGCGAATCGCCGGAGTGACCGGCGGTGAGCCGGTTTTCAGCTCACCAGCGCCGGACCGCCACCGACTGCAGATCCCCGACCTGAGCCTTGGTCAGAGCCAGCCTCACCTCGTCGTTGGTGATCGTGTCGACAGCGCTGACCGGGATCGTCACGTCGCGCTTTCCCCACAGGTGCCCGTGCTCGAGGACCACGTGGGTGATCCCCTCTTCGCTGTCGACGACGAACCCGTCGACGTGCCCCAGCTCGTGGTCGTCGGAGGAGATCACGGCGCTGGCGCGGCGGATCTCGATCCGGTCCTTGGGGACGCGGTCGTAGATCTCGGTGACGTGGTCGTCGTAGGCCATCGGCGGCATGGTGGTCCCCAGCCCGCCGCCGGCGGTGAAGCTCTCGTAGTAGGGCAGGGCGAGAACGTTCTCGATCCCGACCTCCCAGTTGGGGTCCTCGACCGGGATCTCGCCGATCCGTAGATAGGCGGACTTCTGCAACGGCTCGAGGCGGTTGAGCTCCTCGACGGTGTAGTCGACCTGGATTCCCGGGCGGTCTTCAGCGAGGGGGTGGGCCCGCTCGATCCCCACCAGCCGCGCCAGGTCGTGGCGGTGCGACGGCTGGACCACGATGTGGCTCACCCGCCGCGTGGTGGGATCGATCACCACGTCGGCCAGCTCGCCGTACTCGGCGTCGGCGCAGTGGACGGGGCTACCCAGATCTAGCCGCACTGGCGGGACGGGTGGCGGCGGTTGAGCACCCGCGTAACGATAGTGCCCGGCTCGGAGGGCGATCAGGTGAAGGCCGAGATCCCGGTCACATCACGCCCCACGATCAGCGATTGAATCGAGTCGGTGCCCTCGTAGGTGTCGACGATCTCCAGGTCGGTGAGGTGGCGGGCCACGTGGTAGTCGAGCAGCAGTCCGTTGCCGCCGAGGATGTCACGAGCCTCCGAGCACACCAGCTTGGACTTTCTGACGTTGTGCAGCTTGGCCAGCGAGGCCATCGGGCCGCCCATCGCGTCCTCCTGCTGCAGCTGGGCGAGGCGGAAGCAGATCAATTGCATCGCGGTGGTCTCGGCCACCATCGTCGCCAGCTTGCCCTGCACGAGCTGAAAGCCGGCGATCGGCTGGCCGAACTGCGGTCGCTCGGTGGCGTAGGCCATCGCCGCCTCCACGCAGGCCATGGCGTGTCCCGTGCACTCCCATGCTGCCCCGCCGCGTGTCTGGCTCAGCACCCTGACCGCATCCGTGAACGAGTCGGCGTGTTCGAGCCGGTTTGCCGCCGGGACCCGGACGTCGTTGAGCGAGATCTCGGCCTGCCAGACGGCGCGCTTGCCCATCTTGCCCGTGATCACGTGGGAGGGATCGAATCCCGGCGTCCCCTTCGGCACCAGGTAGGCGCCGACTTCGCCTTCGCGTTCGTCGCGGGCCCAGACCACTGTGACGTCGGCGAACGACGCGTTGCCGATCCAGCGTTTGGCGCCGTTGAGCACGTATTCGTTCCCGTCCCGTTGCGCCGAGGTCTCCAGGGACACGGAATCCGAGCCGTGGTGGGGCTCGGTCAGGCCGAAGGCGCCGATCTGCTCGAGCTTGGCCATCGGGGGCAGCCACCTGGCCTTCTGCTCCTCGCCGCCGAGCAGGTTGATGGCGCCCATGGCCAGCCCCGAGTGGACGGCGAAGAAGGTGTTGATGCTGCCGTCCCCGCGCGAGAGCTCACGGGACACCAACCCCCCGGCCAGCTGCGACATCGCCGGACAGCCATAGCCCTGGATCGTGGTCCCCGCGACCTTCAGCTCGGCCAGCTTCGGGATCAGCTCGAACGGAAACTCGGCCCGCTCCCAGTAGGCGTTGATGATCGGGACGATCTCGTCGTCGGCGAACCTGCGCACCCGGTCGCGGATCTCGCGCTCCGGCTCGGACAGCGTGTCGTCGAGCCGGTAGTAGTCGGTGGCCGGCGGATCCTGCTCCGTTGCGGATTGGCGCTGCTCGGTACCGCTGCTCATAGAACAGATACTGCCCGGCAACGGATCCGTGAATCGCGTGGCCAGTCGGTGGTTGACCACGGAATGGGGCGGGTACGCGATAAGTCGAGGAGGCGATCGAGAGGAATCCCATGGCTTACAGATTCGAACCCGATGAGAGCGTGCGAGAAGCCGTCTCACGCAATGCCGAGGAGCAGCTTCGCCGTGCCGAGGAGCAGTTGAACGAGGGCATCCGGGCCGACCCGGTCACGGCGGTGCACTCGGCGCGCAAAGCCGTCAAGAAGGAGCGCGCGCTGCTGCGGTTGTCCCGGGACGCGGTCGCACCGCCGAAGCGCCGGCGGGAGAACGCCGCGTTGCGCGAGGCCGCCCGCCAGCTGTCGGACACCCGCGATGCCGAGGTGCTCGTCCAGGCCCTGGACTTCCTCTCCGAGCGCTACGCCGGGCAGCTTCCGGAGGTCACCTTCGCCGCCTTCAGACAGGAGCTGGAGGCCGGCCGCGACCTGGCGCGCGAGCGGCTCGACGACCCCACGCTGGCCTCGGCGGTGGTTGGCGAACTCGCAGCCTCCCGGTCGCGAATCGCGGCTTGGCGGCTGAAGCGAGGAGGCTGGAAGGCCATCGAGGGAGGGTTGCTGCGCACCTACAAGCGCGGGCAGAAGGCCTTCGGCAAGGCGCGCGCCGAGCCGGATGTCGAGCACCTGCACGAGTGGCGCAAGCGCGCCAAGGACCTCTGGTACGACCTGCGACTGCTGGCACCGGTCTGTGGGCAGGGGGTCCGCGGCCAGGCCAAGGATGCCCACGCGCTGGCTGATCTGCTCGGTGACGATCACGACCTGGCGGTGCTTCGTCAATCCCTGCTCCGGTCCGCCCGTGGCGTGCCCGCCGATCTGGACGCGGTGCTGGCGCTGGTCGACCACCGCCGCGAGCAGCTGCTGGCGCAGGCGATCGCGGTAGGCGAGAGCGTGTACGCGGAGAAGCCGAAGGCCTTCGGTCGCCGGATGCGTCGCTGCTGGCGCGCCGGGCGAGCGCGCCAGCGTGCGCAGTCGCCCGACCCCGGTGAGCTGGCCGACGCCACGCGTGCGGTCGGCGTCTCCTAGGGGCCGGACTACTCGAAGTGCTCGCTGCCGGGTTGGCTGCCGCGGGCTTTGGCCGGGCCCACCCGGCTCATGCCGACCCGGTACTTGCTGAGCGAGATCGCCTCGTAGCCCATCTCCGCCAGGGCTTGGTCGGCCGGGCTGCGGCCATCCTCGGTTTTGGTCTCAACGAGCACCAGGCCAGAGCGCATCTGGACGGCCTCGCCCGCAGGGTTTGACAGCTTCACGCCGAGGTCGCAGGTGAGTCGCTGCGGTCCCCCGCGGGCGGCGAAGGTGAGCCGATTGAAGCTGGTGAACAGCGTTGACTCGAGATCGTCGGGCACGTCGAGGCCGGCGTCACCTAGCGCCTCGTCCAGGCAGCTTCGGGCCTCGCCCGTGAGGCGATCGCTGTCCTGGGCCGCATAGTCGATCTGACGCTTGTCGGTCTCGTCGTCGTCGCGCTTGAGCTTGACCTCGAACATGCACTGTCCGCTGTCTTCGTACAGCCGGGTGCGGACCTTGAACCGTGGCGTTCGGCCCTCGACGTGGTCGGTGAAGCAGCGTAGGTCCGAAGTCTCGAAGTACGTGGTCCGGTAGGCGAACCGGCGGCGACCGTCGATGTCGAGAACCTCGTGGTCGTCGCGCAGCCGGTTGGCCAGCTCGACGAACGCGTCGCGTTGGACGGCGTACTTGTTGTCGACTCGGCGCAGCAGCGCCGCCCGCTCGTCGAGAGCGGTCAGCGAAATCCCGCCAAAGCCCGCCAGCAATTCGTTCAGCTCATCGGCCACGGCGCCATCCTGTCAAAACCGGGTGTGGTCAGCGGGTCCTCGCGCAAGGCCGTGGGATGATCCCCGGGCCTGGAGCCCCGGTCCGGGAGTGGGCTAAGCTCCCGCCACCGCTGGGTGGCGACCCCCCGCGCTCAAGGGAATGAGTACCTCGCGACCATCTGGTAACCGTCTCGCCGCCCTGACGTGCGCGGTCGCCGGCGTGGCTGCGTCGGTGGGCCCGAGCGCGACGGCGGCGAGCGCAGCCGCCCCGTCTCCGAGGATCACGTTCTATTTCGGTCTCAAGCGTCCGGAGCAAAGGGCGGCGGCAGCGTTCTTCGCCGTGCAGCGCCCCGGCTCGCCGACCTACCGCCGCTTTCTCTCGCTGGCCCAGATCGCCGGCCGCTACGGCGCCGGCCCGGGAACGCGGCGAGCGTTCGTGCGCGACATCGGGCGGCTGAGGCTGCGGGCTCGAATCGATCCCTCCGGAGTCTTTGCCCGGGTTACCGGCACGGTGGCCAGGTTCGACGCGGCCTTCCGCGTGCGGATCACGCAGGAGTTCTTCAATTCGCCAAACGCCGAGGCCTACTTTCTGCCCCCGAAGGGCAAGCTGCACCTGCCCCGCGATCTGCGGCCGCTGGTCCAGGACGTCGTGGCCAACTTCAACCATTCGCAGGCCGCGCCTCCCGGGCAGTCCACGGCTCGCCGGGCGGCCGCGGACAAGCCGCGAAACCGGGGCACCTGGATCCAGGGCTGCCGGGCGGCCCGGGCGCTGCACACCTACAGCTACGCACAGGTTCGCCACGCCTACGGGATCGGCGCGCTCGGCGGCGGCGGTGGGTCGCGGGTGGCGATCCTCAACGTCGGCGAGGATTCACCGGGCACCGACATCGCCGACAACGCGCGGTGCTTCGGCTATCCGCGGCTGAGCGCCCGGACGCTGCGAACCGACGGGCAGACGGCGCCGTTCGGCCGCGGGACCTTCGAACCCGATGAGGACCTGGCCCTGGTCCGTGGGATGGCCCCGCGGCTGCGGTCGCTGACCTTCAGCAAAGCCTGGCTGAACCCGCCGCTGTGGTTCTTGGGCGCCGCCCAGGTGCTAACCGCGCGCCCGCTCCCGGACACGTTCTCGATCTCCTACGGCGAGTGCGAGCGGGCGATCCGCGGGCGCGTCGCCGACCCCACCACGCGCGCCAGTGCCAACCTGATGGATTCGATCCTGCTGCGGCTCGGTCTGGGCGGTGTGGGCACCTTCGCGTCGGCCGGAGATTTCGGCAGCACCTGCGACGGCGAGCCCTTCGCCGGGGTCACCTGGCCCGCCTCTTCGCCTTACGTGACCGCCGTGAGCGGCTCCCGGCTGGTGCTGAACCGGGTCAACCAGCGTGTCAACGAGGTGGTCTGGAACGACCTGCGCTGGATGTCCGCGGTCCAGGGCGGCGGCGCCGCCGGCGGGGGCTTCTCGGCGGTCTCGGCCAAGCCTCCGTACCAGGCGGCGATCGCCGGCGACCACCGGGCCGAACCCGATATCTCCGCCAACGCCTCGAACTTCCCCGGCTGGCCGGTGGTCCTGGCCGGCCAGTGGGAGGTTGACGGCGGGACCAGCGCGTCGGCGCCGCTGATGGCCAGCGCGTTCGCGATCGCAGATTCCGACCTGCGCGCCCGCCATCGACCGCCGCTGGGACCGGTCAACGGACTGCTGTACGACCTGCGGGCCTCGGCGCCGCAGACCTTCTACGACATCGTCTCCGGTTCCAACGGCTACAGTCGCCGGGTGCCGGCCCGCCGTGCCCACCCGGGGTATGACTTGGCGAGCGGGCTCGGGGTGCCGCGGTTCGGAAGGCTATTGGGATCGCTGCTCCCGCCCGGCTGAGCGGCGACCGTGTCCCAGTCCAGCGACAAGCACGAGACGGCCCCGACGGCGTCGGTGCCATCGCGGATCGGCGTGGTCGTCCACCCCGCCCGCGACATCGATGAGCCGCTCAAGGCGCTTCGCGACTGGAGCGCCGAGCATCGAGCGGCGATCGTCCAGATCGCGCTCCCGGGCCAGGAGCGCCGTGTCGCCGAGGAGGGCGACGCCGCCGACTGCGATCTGCTGGTGGCGATCGGCGGCGACGGGACGATGCTGGCCGCGATCCGCGCCGCCGCCGTCGCCGGGCGCCCGGCGCTCGGCGTGGCCTCCGGAAGCCTCGGGGCCCTGGCCGGGGTCACCCTGACCGATGTCGCCACCGCGCTTGACCGCTTCAGCCGAGGCGACTGGACCCCGCGCCGGTTGCCGGCGCTCGAAATTAAATTTGACAGCGGGGAGAGCCAGTTCGCGATCAACGACGTCGCGATCATCCGCGCCGGCGGGGGTCAGGTCCGGACCACCGCGATCCTGGACGGGACGCTGTTCGCACGCGTTGCCGGGGACGGATGCATTGTCAGCACGCCGGTGGGCTCCAGCGCCTACTCGCTGTCGGCGGGCGGCCCGCTGCTGACGCTCGACACCTACGCCTTCCTGCTGACTCCGCTCCCGGTCCACGGCGGCTTCTGTCCGCCCCTGGTCGCCGACGGCGACGCCACGCTGGAGCTGGACTTCGCGATCGGCTACGGAGGCGTCCGCCTCGAGGTCGACGGTCAGGTGTCGGTCACCGAGGTGGGATCGATGACGATCCGGCTTCGCGACGGCGTGGCCACGGCGGTGCGCTTCGACGATCAGGAGCCCTTCATCACCGGTCTGCGGCGACGCCAGATCATCCTCGACAGCCCCCGGATCCTGGCCGAGGACGCACGCCAACGGCCCATTATTAAGAACTCATAGCTGCCCGTGTATCAACTATTGGCAACCGGCTCTGACTGGTGTAGCTTCCGCACGTGCCGACGGGAGAGCAGCACGACCGGGTTCTGTCCGTCAGCGGGGTGACCGTCACCTTCGGCGGAATCACCGCTCTGGATGACGTCTCCCTCGAGGTCTCGAGCGGCGAGGTGCTGGGGGTCATCGGGCCCAACGGCGCCGGCAAGACGACACTGTTCAACGTCATCTGCGGCTTCGTCAAGCCGGCTTCGGGAAGGCTCACCTGGCGGGGGGAGACGCTCACCGGCATCCGTCCCCACAAGCTGGCCTCGCTGGGCATCGCGCGCACGCTGCAGGGTGTCGGACTGTTTGCACGCCTCACGGTGCTGGAGAACGTCGCCGTGGGCTCGCAGCGGTTTCGCAAGGCGGGGATCGGCAGCGCGCTGCTCGGGCTGCCGCGCTTGGACAAGGACGAGCGCGCAGTGCGCGAACGGGCGCTGTCGGCGCTCGCCGAGCTGGGCTGCGCGGATGTGGCGCAAGCGCTGCCGGGCACCTTGCCGTACGCGGTCCAGAAGCGGGTGGCGCTGGCCCGGGCGCTGGTCTGCGAACCCGAGCTGCTGCTGCTCGACGAGCCGGCCGGGGGACTGGACTCCAGCGAGCTCTCAGAGCTGACCAAGACGATCAATTCACTCGGCCGGTCGATCGCGGTGATGGTGGTCGACCACCACATGGACCTCGTCACCTCGGTCTGCGATCGCGTGGTGGTGCTCGACTTCGGGAGCGTGATCGCGGCGGGCGTGCCACCGGAGGTGCGACAGGATCCCCGCGTGCTCGAGGCCTACCTGGGGCCCGACGACGGGGAGGCGGTACTGGCGAACGGATCGGCCGATGCTGGCGGTTGACGATCTAAGGACCCACTATGGCCCGGTCCGTGCTGTCGACGGCGTCTCGCTGACCGTCCTGGAGGGATCGGTGACCGCGGTGCTGGGCGCCAACGGCGCCGGCAAGACCTCGCTGCTGCGCACGATCACCGGACTGGTTCCCGCCAGTGGCGGCCGGGTGACGCTGGCGGGAGAGGAGATCACCCGCCTGCCGGTGGAGGAGATCGTCCGCCGCGGCCTGGCCCACGTCCCGGAGGGAAGAGGGGTGATCGCCGAGCTGACGGTGGCGGAGAACCTGCGCCTGGGCGGTCTGTGGCGCCGCAAGGAGGCAGCCCCGGCTGACGAGATCTACGACCTGTTCCCGCGCTTGCGCGAGCGCCAGGGGCAGTCGGCCTCGCGGCTTTCGGGCGGCGAGCGCCAGATGCTGTCGATCGGCCGGGCCCTGATGGCGCGGCCGCGAGTGCTGCTGCTCGACGAGCCGTCGCTCGGCCTGGCGCCGGTGATCGTGGCCCAGCTCATGGGGTTGATTCGCCGACTCGCCGACACCCTGGGGCTCGCGGTCCTGCTGGTGGAGCAGAACGCCCGCAGTGCGCTGTCGATCGCCAACCGGGGGATCGTGCTCAACCTGGGTCAGGTGGTGGCCGATCAGGAGCCACACAAGCTGGCCGCCGACGAGCGGCTGCGTCACGCCTACCTCGGGTTCTAGATCGCGATGACCAAGTTCATCGATCTGACACTGAGCGGCATCTCGACCGGAGCCGTGTACGCCGCGGTGGCGCTGGCCCTGGTTCTGATCTGGCGGGCCACCCGGATCGTGAACTTCGCCCAGGGCGCGATGCTGATGATCACCACCTTCATCGCGTCGGCGGTGATCTCCTCCAGCGGCTCGTACTGGCTCGGGTTCGCCGTTGCGCTGGCCGCCGGGCTGGTGTTCGGGGCGGTGGTGGAGCGGGTCCTGATTCGCCACGTCGAGAACGCGCCGCCGCTCAACGCGGTGATCCTCACCCTGGGTCTCTACACGCTGCTGGTCGCCGCCGCCGGCATGATCTGGGGCAACTCCCCCCGTTCGTTCCCGGCTGCGTTCTCGCTGCAGGGTTACAAGGTGGGCGCCACGCGGTTGCTGTTCTCGCCCAACGACGCCTTCACGGTGCTGGTGGTGATCGCGGTCGCCGGTGGCCTGGCGCTGCTGTTTCGCTTCACGCCGCTGGGGCTTCAGATGCGGGCGGCCGCGTTCGCCCCCGAGGTGGCCCGCCTGCTCGGCGTGCGGGTGGGTCGGATGCTGACCGTCGGCTGGGCTCTGGCCGCCGTGGCCGGCGCGCTGGCCGGAGTGCTCGTCGCACCCTCGGTGTTTCTGGGCCCCAACAACTTCGACCCGATCCTGATCAGCGGTTTCGTGGCCGCTGTGCTCGGCGGACTGGACAGCCCGCCGGGAGCGTTGATCGGCGGCCTGGTCCTGGGTCTGGCGCTCTCCTACGTGTCCGGTTACGAGGGCTCGGCGCTGGCACCGCTGGCTGCGCTGGTGATCCTGATTGCGGTGCTGATGGTTCGGCCTGGCGGTCTGTTCTCGGCCGCCAAGGAGCGCCGGGTTTGAGCGCCCTGGGCCGAGCCCGGACGCTGCTCGCTGGCAGCACGATGCTGCGCTCGCTGGCCTGGGTGGTGCTGGCCGGCGTGGTGTTGCTGGTGGTCAGCAACGAGATCAGCGCCTACAACGATCTGCAGCTCGCGACCGGGGCGTACTACTTCGCGGTGCTGGCCGGGTTGACGCTGCTGGCCGGGCAGAGCGGCCAGATCTCGCTCGGGCACGGGGCGCTGATGGCGGTCGGCGCCTACGCCGTGGCCCTGCTGATCGGCAACGAGGGCTGGTCGCTGGTCCCGGCGCTCGCCGCCGCGGTCGCGATCACGACGCTGGTCGGGATCCCGCTGGGAGCGGCGGCAAGCCGGCTGCGGGGCCCCTATCTGGCCGGGGCCACGCTGGCCTTTGCGGTGGGTCTGCCGGCGCTCGCGGACAAGTTCCCGGCCACCTTCGGCGGCGAGAACGGATTGACGATCAACCCGCCGGTGCCGCCGGCGTCGCTGGGTGAGACGTTTCCCCTGGAGCGGTGGGAGGCGTGGATCGCCTGTGCGGGGGCGCTGGTGGTGCTGTTCGTGATCTACAACGTGACCCGGAGCGGCCTGGGGAGGGCCATGCGGGCGGTGCGTGACGACGAGATCGCGGCCTCGCTGTGCGGGTTACGGGTCGGCCGCGTGCAGACCATGGCCTTCGTGATCAGCTCCGCGTGTGCCGGACTGGGCGGCGCGCTGCTGGCGATCGTCCTGCAGCTGGCCCAGCCCGGTGCGTTCCCGCTGCAGCTCTCGCTGTCACTGCTCACCGGAGTGGTGCTCGGCGGCCTGGGATCCCTGGTCGGCGCGATCTGGGGGGCAGCTCTGCTGACGCTGCTGCCCAACTGGACCGACAACCTGGCGCACTCGTTCTCGCTTTCCACCCACGTCTCGGACAACCTCCCGCTGGCCATCTACGGGGTGGTCCTGATCGCCGCCATGCTGCTCTGGCCCAGCGGGATCCAGGGCGGCGTGCGCGCGTTGGCGGGGCGGCTGCGCACGGTCCAGGCGTGGCGCGGGCGGCGGCAGCGGCCGCCCAGCGGAGCCGGCGCGTCATGAGCGGCCACCGCCGGCCTCGGCCCGCCGAGCGGAGCCGGCGCGTCATGAACGGCCACCGCCGGCGTAGGCCCGCCGAGCGGAGCCGGCGCGTCACGAACGGCCACCGCCGGCGTCGGCCGGCCGAGCGCGACCGCGGCTGCCCAACGGGACCCCCAGCAGCGCCGCCTCGACCTCGCGCAGCCGGGTGTGGTCACCGCGGATGCCGGTTGCCGCGTCGTTGTAGAGAAACGCCTCCGCCAGGCGGACGATCGCGTAGGCCAGGGTCTCGGGGTCGGCGGTGGGCTGATAATGGCCGGCGGCAACTTCGCTATCGATGAGCTCGGTCAGGCACGCGACAGCCCGAGGCTGGACCATGCCGGAGCCCGAGGTCAGCAGGCGCATCGCCCCCAGGCGCTCCTGCTCCAGGAATCGGCGCAGCGCCGACGAACGAGACAGCGCTCGATTGATGCGGTCACAGACTTCCAGCAGCCCCTGGGCTCCGCGCCGCCTCACCTGCCTGCGCTTGCGCGCGATGAGCGCCTCCAGCTCGTCGGCGATCACCTCGCCGAGCAGCCCCTCCCGGGAGCCGAACCAGCGGTATATGGTCGCCCGTCCCAGCCCCAGATCCCGCGCCAGCACCGTCAGGTCGACGCGCTGTCCGGCCAGGTACTGCCGCCGTGCCGCGCCGAAGACTTCGTCGCGCGAGGCGGTGGCGGGCCGCCCTCGCTTCCCACCGGTTGCGATGCCCATCACATGAGTTTAGGATTTGAAACGTCTGAGGAGGAACGTATCGAAATGCTAGGCCATCGACTGTGGCGCGGCTCGGACCGACGCGCGTCCCGTACACGGTCGTCGGCGCGGTCCAGGTAATCCACTATCTCGAGGAGGAGGAGCCAGATGGCTCTTGCCAGAAGTCGCCGTCTTGCTGCCGTCGCGCTAATTGCTGGTGCTGCACTCGCCGTCGCCGGATGCGGCTCGTCAGGCAGCAGCGGAGGAGGCGGTGGCAGCAGCGCGCCCGGGGTGACGGCCACCAGCATCACGTTCGGCACCCACCAGCCGCTGACCGGTCCGGCGGCGCCCGGCTACAGCGAGATCGCGCCTGCGTCCCAGGCGTTCTTCAACTACGTCAACGCGCACGGTGGCGTGTTCGGACGCAAGATTCACCTGACCATCAAGAATGACGCCTACGACCCGACGAACACGGTCAACGTGGTCCATCAGCTGGTCCTGCAGAACAAGGTGTTCGGGATCTTCGAAGGCCTGGGGACTCCGACTCACACCAAGGTGGTCGGATATCTGAACGCCTCCCGGGTGCCCGACATCTTCGTGGCCTCCGGTTGTCCGTGCTGGGACAACGGCACGACGCAGCCGTGGACGTTCGGCTGGCAGCCCAACTACACGATCGAGGGCAAGATTCTCGGCCAGTACCTCAAGCAGCACTTCGCCGGCAAGAAGATCGGCGTCCTCTACCAGGACGACGACTTCGGCAAGGGCGGCCTGGCCGGGATCGAAGCCGAGGTCCCGGCGGGGGCCATCGTCACCAAGCAGCCGTATCAGTCGGGCACGACGACGCTGGCTCCTCAGGTGACGGCGATCAAGTCCGCCAAGGCCGACGTGATGGTCGACTTCACCGTGCCGTTCTACACGGCGATCGCGCAGCTCACCTCGTTCACCTTGGGCTACAAGCCGCAGCTGGTGGTCTCGAACGTCGGCATCGACCCGACCACGGTCGGCCAGCTGCTGAAAGTGGTGTCCAAGGGCAAGGCGTCGGGCACCGGTCTGATCGAAGGCGCGATCACCGACGGGTACCTGCCCTCGTCGAGTGACACGTCAAACGCCTGGATCGCGCTGTTCAAGAAGGTCCACGACCAGTACGACGCCAAGGCCCCCTTCGACGGCAACGTCGAGTACGGGATGGCCACCGCCTACACCCTGGTCCAGGCGCTGCAGGCGGCCGGCAAGAACCTGACCCGGGACGACCTGGTCAAGGCGATCGAGAACGACGGCGCGAAGTGGATGGGCCCGGGGCTGGTCCCCTTCCGCTACTCGACGAGCCAGCACGGTGGCTACGGCGGCACCGAAATGGGACAGATCCGCAACGGAAAGATCGTCCTGTTCGGTGGCCCGCTGGTCACCGACCCGACGCCGAGCAGCGCGATCAAGCCGTTCACGACCAAGCAGCCGGCCCCGCCGACCAGCGGCGTCCCGAGCAGCTGACCTGCGGTCGCGGTCACCCGGTCCGGGCCTCTGGATCGGGTGGCCGCCTGGTCTCGCGCCCCGAACCGAGCGTGTACCGGACGCCGTCGCCGGGCTCGAACCGGAGTCCGGTCCAGGGCGGCTAGCCCGCTCCGTTTCGTCCGGAGCGAGCGTTCGCCACCGTGCCGCTTCCTACTCGCCCGGGTCGTACTTGAACGAGATCCCGAGGCGGACCCGGTAGTTCAGGACGTTGCCGTCCTGGATCGTCAGGTCCTGGCGCACGACCTCGGCGATGCGAAGCTCGCGCACGCTCTTGGCCGCGGTCTCCACGGCTGCGCGAGCCGCGGCCTCCCAGGACTCGCTGCTGACCCCGACGACCTCGGTGACGCGGTAGACGCTATCCGCCATACGGACCTCCTCTGGGTTGGGAATCGAACCGGCGCTGCAGTCTTACAGTGCCCTACCCCATCGTGGCAATAGATTCACGGCCGCGTGACGCGTTCACGGGAGCCGGTCGACGTTCACGGGAGCCCGTCGAGATATGCCTGGGCGAGCCGCTTGGGGGCCCGCGTCAGCCAGGCCTCGACGATCACCTCGCGCAGCTCGTCGAGCGCGATCCGGTCAAGGCGCACCAGCACCGCCGCGTAGCCGTCGAAGTGCGGGGTGGTGAAGAACACCCCAGGATCGTCGGCCAGCAGAGCCTCCTTGGCGCCGAGATGCTCGACCCGAGCGCCCAGAATCGGACCTGCCGGAGCGCCGTCACCCAGCGCCCGCAGATCGGGCTTGCGCAGCGGCCGCTCCCACACGAAGCTCTTGTCCTTGACGCGCCAGTGCCTGAGCTCGCGCGAGATCTGTTCGCTGGTCTCGGGGAGCTCCAACGCGATCCGGCGCACGTCGTCCCAGATCGCCTCCGGCGGGCGATCAGGAGTCGGGATGGCGCTCCTCCCAGCGCAGCGCCGCCGCCGCGGCGCTCGCCGACGGCCGCGTGCCCTCCCACTGCCAGCCGCGCTTCGAATCGGGGCGATCGTGATGGGCGTCCTCGGGGACGTCGACCTCGATCCGCTCCGCCTCGATCGGGCCCAGCGCGTCAGTCAGATACCGCTTGCGGACAGGATGGTCGAGGTACTCAGACAACGCGTCATTGTCGGAGAGCTTGACGATCAGGGCGTGGCTGAAGCCATGATCGTCTCGGGCCCGGTTGCGCCCCAGGGTCACCCGCTCCACGCTGGGGATCTCCTTGACGAGAATCTGCGCCTGCTCGAAGGCATCGTCGATCTGCGTGTCGGTGGTCCCGGACTTCCACTTCAGCAACACGATGTGCTGGATCACGGCGGCTCTCCTCTCGGCTCGGGCAGCTCCCGATCTTGCTTTCCCTCGAATGCGAATGCTATTCCCGTCCAGCGCCCCGGAGAGGCGACCTACAATGGCATCCGCCGGCCCCCATGGTCTAGCGGTCAGGACGCCTGCCTTTCACGCAGGAGATCACCGGTTCGAATCCGGTTGGGGGTACTCGCTAACGCCTTGTGTTGGTGGGGTTTGGTGGTTGGCTTCGCCCGTCTCGGTGCTGCGGCTGACGCCGACGGAAGCGTATAGTGGCCAGCCGTCGTGAAGCTACGCAGAATGATTCTGGCGTTGCTCGTTGGGGGTTTGGTGTTTGCCTCAGCCGGTGCCGCGTCGGGCGCTGCCTCGCCGAGGCTGTGCTTCTATGCGCAGGAGCGCAACGTCCTGAGCGGGGCGTGGACCGGGCACGCGTTCGTGCAGCTGCTGCCCGACGCCGGGCCGCAAGGCAGCAGCCGCAACCTGACGTTCGGCTTTTACCCCAAGGACCAAGCGCTGGCGATCACCGGCGGACCAGGGAAGATCAAGAACGACTCCGAGCACGGCTGGGAGTGGAAGCTGTGCAAGAGCGTCACGGATGAGAGCTACGACAAGGCCGCCCGTCTGATCTCACTGGATCGGGATAAGACGCCCCAGTACAGCCTCGGCGGGTTCAATTGCACCGACTGGGTGTTCAAGGTCGCCGACGCCGCAGGTGTGAAGCTGCCGTCGGCTCGGGCGCTCGGTACCGGCCTCCTCGATCCGGAGGAGCTCGCCAACAAGTACAAGGTGCTGTGGCGCGAGCAGGGTGGGCGCAACATCCCCGGCGGGGACGCGGTGTTCAAGAACACGGCGAACGTCTGGCCCAACAACGTCGCCGACCCGCCCTCGCCGACGATCGACCTCGACTCCTACACAGACATCACGCTGCTGGCGTTCACCGCTCCGCGCGCGATCGCCTACGCACTCGACATGACCGCCCGCACGGCGGTGCTGCCGGTCGAGACGGTCGGCGCAGGCCGCCGGCTGCGGATCTCGCTCGCGCGCTTGGGCGCTTCGCGGACGGTCACCGAGGTGCAGTTCGGCGACGGCTCGCGTCAGTATCAGCGGCGGACGTTCGCCCACTCCTACCGACGGGCGGGGACCTACCGGCTGCGCGGGATTGCGATCGCGAACGCCACGGTGTACCGGTTCAGCCTTCAGGTGAGGGTCGTTCGCGGCGGCGCAGCGGTCTCGACGGCGATCACCGTGCCCCACAACGCCCCGCGCCACTACCGCTTCCCGGAGCCGGCGCCAGTCGTGTGGCCGCTGTCCATCTAGGAAGCGCGCTCCTCTCATCGCCTGCTTGGAGTAGCCCAGCGCCAGCAGCTGGCGCCAGGCCACGACTCCGTGCTGGCGCGCGGCCAGCTTTGCCAGACGTGGGTCATCTGGGTCCTGGTGAGCCGAACCAGAATGCATCACGTCCCAGGATGACGCCCGAAACGTGCCGTATTGCGCGCTGCGCGTGGATTAAGTGAAACGTTTGCGGCGCCGCT
>DASXZB010000025.1:0-14530 GCA_036502145.1 Solirubrobacteraceae bacterium
CACCCTCACCATCGTCCAACGCGGAACCGTCCAAGTCCAAGACTTCGCCCGCCACAAAACCATCACCCTCCACACCGGCCACCGCTACCTCGCCAAACCAATCACCACCAAACCCAAACCCAAGAAAAAGGCCAAGCACGCTCGCTAGAATCGCCAAGTCGTAAAAAACCCAGGGGGGCTGGCGGGAAACGGCCGGCTGAGATAACGCCCTGCGCAGCAGCTGCGCCCCGGCGTTGACCCTTCGAACCTGTGGGGTAATGCCCGCGGAGGGAGCGAATCGAATGACGATCGAGGCTCCACCATTGGAGCCTCGCGAGCTTGATAGCACCGACGGAGTGATGCTGGAGCTCGTGAGCCGGACCTTCGCCACCAAGCGCGGCCCGGTGAAGGCGCTCGACGGCATGTCGCTGCGAGCCGCCCCGGGTGAGATCGTGGCCGTCGTCGGCCCCAGCGGGTGTGGCAAGACCACGCTCCTGGAGCTGATCTGCGGGCTGCAGCGGCCCGACGCGGGAACGGTCCGCAGCGCCCCGGCGGCGCTGATGGCGCAGCGCGACCTGCTGCTGCCGTGGCTGAGCGCTGCCGACAACGCGGCCCTGGCGCTGCGCGTGCGCGGCACGGACCGCGGGCGAGCCCGCGAGGCCGTGGCGCCATGGCTGGAGCGCTTCGGGCTGGCCGGCTTTGAGGAGACCAGGCCGGCCGGGCTCTCCGGCGGGATGCGCCAGCGGGTCTCGTTCCTGCGCTCGCTGCTGGCCGGCAAGCCGGTCCTGGCGCTCGATGAGCCGTTCGCGTCGCTGGACGCGATCACCCGCGCCGAGATGCAGCGATGGCTCGGAAGGGTGCTGGAGAGCGAGCCGAGGACCGTGGTCCTGGTGACCCACGACGTCGAGGAGGCCTGCGTGCTCGCCGACCGGGTGGTGGTCATGTCGGCGCGACCCGGCCGGGCGGTGGCGGAGATCGAGGTCGCCATGGGCCGGCCGCGGCGGAGGACCGACCCCCAGATCGGGGAGCTGCGTGAGCGAGTCCTCGCCGCCCTGGGGGTCAGGGAGTGAAGCGCCTGTTGTTGAACTGGCGCTCGCTGGCGCTCCTGGCCGTCCTGCTCGGGCTCTGGGAGCTGTACGTCGACCTCGGTGGTGCCGATCCTCTGATCCTGCCGGCGCCACACGCGGTGGCCCAGTCGCTGTACGACGATCGCTCGCTGCTGTGGAGCAACTTCCTGGTCACCGCACAGGAGGTCGTGCTGGGGATCATCCTGGCCGCGGTGGCCGGGCTGGCGCTGGCGGTGGTGATCCACCTGTCTCAGACGCTTCGGCGCGCGATCTACCCGCTGCTGGTCGCCTCCCAGACCGTGCCGGTGCCGATCATCGCGCCGGTGCTGGTGCTGTGGCTCGGCTTCGGGATCCTGCCCAAGCTGGTGGTGATCGCGCTGGTGTCGTTCTTCTCGATCGTGGTCACCACCCTGGCCGGCCTCGCGGCCGTGGATCCCGACCTGCTCAAGCTGATGCGCACCTTCGACGCCTCGCGGCTGCAGACGTTCCGGCGCGTGGAGCTCCCCTCCGCGCTGCCCAACGTCTTCACCGGCGCCAAGATCGCGGTCGCGGTGGCGGTGATCGGAGCCGTGTTCGCCGAGCAGGCCGGCGCCAACTCGGGTCTCGGCTACCTGTTCGAGCAGTCGATCCCCCAGCTGCTGACGGCGCGCGCCTACGCCGCAGTGGTGATCCTGTCCGCGTTCGCGATCGCGCTGTTCGCGCTGCTCACCGTGGCCGAGCGTCTGGCGCTGCCGTGGGCCTACCAACCGATTGGAGATGCACCTCGATGAGATCAAAGCTGGCGGTGGTCGCGGGGGCGTTGCTGCTGGGGCTCGCGCTGGTCGGCTGCGGCGAGAAGAAGGACGCGCTGTCGGCGTCCGGGGCGCCGGCGCAGTCGCTGAACCTGATGCTCGACTGGTTTCCGAACGCCGATCACGTGGGGATCTACGAGGCGCTGGCCAACGGCGACTTCAGCAAGGCCGGCCTTGACGTGCACGTGCGGATTCCGTCCGATCCGGCGACGCCGCTGCAGCTGCTGGCGGCGGGAAAGGTCGACGTCGCGGTCTCCTACGAGCCCGAGCTGATGCTGGCGCGCGACAAGGGCGAGCCGCTGGTGGCGATTGGCGCGATCGTGCAGCGCCCGCTGACCTCGATCGTCTCGCTCGGCTCGGAGCACATCAGGTCGCCGGCGCAGCTGCGCGGCAAGAAGATCGGCGACGCCGGGATCCCCTACCAGCACGCCTACCTGACGACGATTCTGCGGCGGGCCGGGGTTCCGCCGAGCTCGGTCAAGGAGCTCAACGTGGGCGACAACCTGGTCCCGGCGATGCTTTCGGGCCGCGTCGACGCCACCCTGGGCGCCTACTGGAACTACGAGGCGATCCAGCTGCGCCAGGAGCGCCGCCGGGCCAACGTGATCCACATGGAGAACGTGGGAGTCCCCGCCTACGACGAGCTCGTGCTGGTCACCCGTGAGAGCACGCTGGCCAACCACACCAACGCGCTGCGGCGGTTCGTGCAGGCGCTGGGACGGGGATACGGGGCGGTCCGGGCGAACCCGGCGGCCGGGGTCGCGGCCTTGGTCCGGGCCAATCCGTCGCTGCAGACCAGGCTGCAGACGGCGAGCGTGAACGCGACGCTGTCCTCGTTCTTCCCCTCCGCCGCCAGCCATCCCTGGGGATGGCAGAACCCGAAGCAATGGACCGCCTACGGGGAGTGGATGCTCAACAACCACCTGATCTCAAACCCGGCTTCCGTGGCCGACGCGTCGACCAACCAGCTGCTGGCCGGCCAGGGGCCGTAGCGCAGCCTGGCCCCCGCGGCGCTTCTCAGGCCGCCATCCTCGCCCCGGCCGCGGCCCCGGCGCCGCACAGGGCGTGCAGCCCGGCCAGGCCCTTGAACGGCTCGTAAGGAGCAAAGAAGCGCTCCACCTCCTCCTCGGTGGCCCGCGCGAAGGGATGGCCGTCGCGCAGGCGGCCCACGAACTTCATGTAGCCGAGGTCTCCGGCCGGGAGCTGGTCGAGCCGTCCCTGCCCGGTCAGCGCGAGCATCTGCAGCGTCCAGCTGCCGATCCCGCGAATCTGGCGCAGCCGCTTCCATCCCGTCTCGTGGTCGGGCGCGGTGAGGTCCACGCGGCCCGAGGCCACCTCCCGGGCGGCGCGGACCACGGTCATCGACCGGTTGCACGACAGATCCAGCGATTCCAGCAGGGCCGGAGCCTGGCCGGCCAGCACGGTCGCCGGCGGGCAGTCACGCAGGCCGCTGAGCGGGCAGCGGCGACCGAGCCTGGCGACCAGCCGGCGCTCGATGGCGGCGGCGCGCTCGTACTCGATCAGCTGCTCGCAGATCGCCCAGACCAGCGCCTCGAAGGGATCCGGGCGGGCGGCCACCCGGAGCCCCGGGTTCGCCCTGAGCCCGGGCCCGATCAGCGGGTCGAAGCGAAATCGATCGTAGAAGGGCCGGAGGTCCTGGTCGATCCCCAGCGCCGCGCGCATCCGCTCGATCCCCCACTCGGCCAGCCGGCGATCGGCGGCCCGAGCGCCGAACAGCACCCGGTCCGGAGCGGTCTGGGCGATCCGGATGACCACGGGCTCGGTTCCGTGGTGCAGCAGCCGGTGGTGGACCCCCCGGCGGATCTGGGTCAGCCGATCGAGGCCGACCCGCCGAGAAAGCCGGAAGACCCATCGCGGCCGGACCTCGGTCCGGACCTCGACGGTATCGGAACGGCTCACTCTCCGGGCTTGGAGATCAGGTGGACGTCGACCAGGAACGACCGTGTGCCGATGATCGGCAGGCCATCGACCCCACGGCGCTGGCTCAGGCGAGCCCGCGCGCGGCGCCGGCCGCCGAGGACGCGAACCAGCGCGACCGTGGCGGCGCCGGCGACGAAACCGGTGGCCGCTGCCCGGGCCGCCTGGACCGCCGGCAGCGCGGTCCCGGCGATCAGGGCCGGCGACGAAGGCTGGGGCTGGGGCCCGACAGGGTGGACCTCGGCGAGCACCGGCAGCCCGTCGACGACCTCGAACTCGTCCTCATCGGCGGCAGCGTTGCACTCGAGGTGGTCGGCCCGGGCGGTCTGGTTCTCGTCACTCACGGACCGCACATGGTGACAGCGAGGGCGGTCAGGTTCAAAGGCCATTAGCATGGCTTTAGATGCGGACTTCGGTCGACGTCTTCGCCAAGGCGCGTGAGCACGAGCGTCTCGAGCAGCTGCGCGTGGCTCGAGAGCTCGACGCGGTGCCGTACTTCCGGGTCCTGGAAGGCGCCACGCTGCCGGTGGTTTCGATGGAGGGCCAGCGCCGGATCATGCTCGGCTCCAACAACTACCTCGGCCTGACCGGTGACGAGCGGGTTCGCCAGGGCGCTTTCGACGCGGTCGCCAAGTACGGCACCGGCCTGACCGGATCTCGGTTTTTGAACGGCACCATCGACCTGCATCTCGAGCTCGAGCAGGAGCTCGCCGAGTGGATGGGCACCGAGGCAGCGCTGGTGTTCACGACCGGCCATCAGGCCAACCTGGGAGCGCTGGGGACGATCCTCGCGCCCGGCGACACGGTGATCGCCGACTCGGGCGACCATGCCTCGATCCTCGACGGCTGCATCCTCTCCCGGGCCAAGCTGAGGCCCTTCCGCCACAGCCGGATGGACCGGCTCGAGCACGCGCTCGAGCGCGCGGTCACCGACGGTGGCGGGATCCTGGTGGTCGTCGACGGCGTGTTCTCGATGGAGGGAGACGTGGCCCCGCTGCCGGAGATCGCCGACCTCTGCTCGACTTACGGGGCACGGCTGATGGTCGACGAGGCCCACGCGCTCGGCGTCCTGGGAGCTCGCGGCGCCGGCACCTGCGAGCTGTTCGGGGTGGAGGACCGAGTCGACCTGCGGATGGCCACCTTCTCCAAGTCCCTGGCCTCGTGCGGCGGCGTCATCGCCGGGCCGGCGGATGTGGTCGAGTTCCTGCGGATCCAGTCGCGGCCGTTCATGTTCACCGCCGCCTCGGTTCCGGCGGCGGTCGGAGCAACCCTGGCCGCGGTCCGGATCTGTCGCTCGGAGGAGGGTCCGCAGCTGTTTGCGCGCGCGCTGGACAACGCCCGCTATCTCCACGCCGGCCTCAGCGAGCTGGGGTTCAAGGTGGTCAAGCCGACCCGGCTCGAGGATGGAACCGAGGTCGTGACCACGGTCGTCCCGGTCGTCGTCGGCGACGACTGGAAGGCGGCCTTCTTGTGGAAGGCGCTCTACGAGGCGGGGGTGTTCGTCAACGTGGCCCTGCATCCAGCGGTCCCGCCCGCGGGGGCGCTGCTGCGTACGAGCGTGATGGCCACCCACGACCGCCCCACGCTCGACGCGGCGCTGGACATCTTCGCCAAGGTCAAGGGCAGCTTCGAGTCCGAGCACGGCGAGCTGCCGACCGTCTAATTCCTCCTCCAGGACTTGTCCATTAGCGCACAAGACCCAAGCGGCAAAAAAAAGGCGCTCTGTGCGTATCAAGGCGACTTGTGACATTGCTGTTACCGGGCCGGTGTTTTAGGTTCTAACGCGTCGAACGGAGTCGTAACCGGGCGGCGTGAGAGGTCAGTCGGCACCGGGGGTTAAGTAACCCCGGGGGTTTTTCAAATCGACTCATCGAGCCGCCAGGCTCGCAATAGGTGCAGTTCCCGGCCGGTCGTCGGTGCGCCCAGCGCCGCGACCTGCCGATACCCGTCAACGTCCGCTCACGCGGAATGATCGCAGGGAGTGAGTTGAGTAGCCACATGACGCAGACCGCAACGATGATCTCCGAGCCGCAGCGGTTGCGTGCGCTGGGGCGAGCCAACGAGATTCGGCTCGCACGAGCAGGTTTGAAGCGACGGATCGCTGTCGGGGAGGTCTCCGCCGCGGAGGTCATCCTCGGCTGCCCAGACGAGGCGACCAGCTGGTCCGTCGCTGAGCTCCTGATGAGCCAGCGGCGCTGGGGCAGCAGCCGGTGTCGGAAGTTCCTGTTTCACAACCAGATCGGCGAGACCAAGCCGATCGGAGAGTTGACCGACCGCCAGCGGCGTCTGCTGGCGGCCGCGCTGGAGCCGACCCCGGCAGCCCAGGAGATGGCGCTGGTGGGGGCCTAGGACCACCCGAAGGTGCCCCCGTCTCGTCCAGCACGGGCGAGATGGCTCGCCGCCGGACGCGCCCGCGGGCTCGCGGGACGCGTCCGGCGGCGGCGAGAGGCCTAGAGCTGGCTAGAGCTTGATCCCGATCGGCACCGGGCTGGCGCCGGCGAACAAAAAGAACCAGACCACGAACACGATCAGCGTCAGGCCGGCGCTGACCACCAGGACCCCCTCCAGCACGCCGTGGCCCGGATCGGTCTGGCCGCGGGACATGCAGTTGGCCCGGTAGATGTCGCTCAGCTTGGCCAGCAGCGAGGCCAGGATCGTGATCGTGATGATCACGCCGACGAACATGGCCGCCAGCGCCGCTCCGACCGACTGCGTGGACCCCTGGATCTGGGAGCCGACGTAGAGCCACAGCAGCGGGGTCCCGACCCACAGGCCGAGGCTTCCGATGAACATGATCAGCACGACCAGGACGGCGCCGGTGCCGCTCCTCAGCACAGAGCGCATCGGTGGGCCCCCTGGACTGAGCTGGGCGCGGAGGTCAGGCGCCGGCGGGCCGGGTCGCGGGCGCCGGCCCGCGACCCCCGGGTAACGGACAGCCGGAGGAGAGCTTGACCTGCCACCAGCCCATCAGCATGCCGATCAAGCCCATCCGGGGGCGGACTTGCCACACGCCGCAGCCGGGATCGCCCAGCTCACGGCACGAGATCCTCGCGTAGCGGTGCGAGCCCGGGTCCAGCAGCATGCGCTCCAGGGCGAGTCGCTTCTCGGCCTGCTCGTCGGCACGCTCGGCGATCGTCACCCGCGCACAGTGAAGGCGCTCGGCGAGCTCATCGCGTACCAGCTCGAGCTCGCCCAGGTCGAGCATCCGGGGCTCGGCGAACGCCGCCGCGGGCTGCTCGAGGCCACCCATCGGATACGCGGTCACGAATGCGTTGGCCAACTCGCGCTCGAGCCGGGCGATCTGCGACCGAAGGGTGCGCCTGGCGGCGCGCTCCCCGGGTTCGGCGATGCGTCCGCGCAGGAGGAGCGTTGCGTCCGGGTCCGGTTCCGCTGGAGCGGCATGGGGCTGCTGGGGTAGCTCCACTGCACCCATCCGGAGGGACCTTAGCAATTGGCAGACCGCACGGCGACTGTTTTCTGGACGGTCAGCCGAGCCACTCCAGGCACGTCCACAGCGCCTCCTCGATGTGGATCGCCGGCACCCCGTCGACGCCGACGGAGAACAGCGCCACCCGGGTGGTCCGCGAGGTCACTTCGTGGCCGGGCAGCGGCGGCCCGAACAGCTGGGCGTGGACCTTGGCGCGGTCGGCCACGGCCAGGCTCCCCGCAGACAGCGTCAGCGTGTGCGGGGAGGGGCGGTCGAGATCCGCCTGCGTGACGGTCCGAATCCCCAAGCCTCCCTCGTCGACCAGGTCGGCGTCGAGTGCCCAGACGGGAACGCCGGTCTCGATCAGCGCCACCAGACAGATGTCCTCGATCAGCCCCGCCGAGCGAAAGCCACCGTGCAACAGCCGCGCCACCGCGGCCGCTTCGTTGGGGATCCGGGTCACGTCGGGATCCAGGCCGATCTGGCGAAAGAAGATCCGAAACGCCTGCGGCACCGCCTTGGTCCGCATCGCCACCACGTCGGCGCCACGGTAGCGGCTGGAGAGCGCCTTCAGCCGCGCCACCAGCGCCGGCGGGCTGTTGCGCCGCCGGGCCGGCACTGTGACCCAGTCCAGCCGCAGACCGGGAAATTCGCCGTGCAGCGATGGCTCCACGAAGCCGGCGGCCGGGCTGAGCGAGATCGGGTCGCTCATGACGCCGGGGGGCGAGCGCGCAGCAGAGCGCGGACGCGGCGGGCGATCGCCGAAGCGCTCCGCCACGAATCGCCGACTAGCCGGTCCTTCACGATCCCGCCACGATAGGCGAGCTCGAGCATCGGGCAGATCGCCACGCCGTACAGCTCCCCCACCGAGCCGTCGCGGTCATAAGCCACCGGGATCGTCCAGTGGTGCGAGCGGATCAGCGCCGCGGTGGTGGCCCGGCTGCCTCGGACCGCCACCGCAGCGAATCGCACCGACCCGGGCGCAAACTCGCGCGACAGCGTCTGCAGGGCGTCGACGCTGCGGCGGCAGTCGTCGGCCCCGGTGACAAACAGATCCAGCACCAGCGGGGCGCGCCGGAGGTCCAGGCAGATGTTGAGTGCCCGCCGGTCGTGGCGGGCCTCGGTGCACGGCGGGGTGAGGTTGGGATCGCCCACCAGGGTCGTATTGGCCAGGGGCGCGGCGAACAGGTGCAAGCGCTGCCCGGGGGGCACTCCGGTGCTCCCCACGCCGTGGGTCGCGAACTGGTAGATCGAGACCGCGGCCACCAGCACCAGACCGAACACGCCGATCATCCAGCGGTAGCGCCGCGTGTCGACAGCGGGCCTGGCTGTCGGCGGGTCGGCAGGCGGGATCGCGGGGCCCGGCTTCGGATCGGCGCCGGTGCCCGCCCGGTCGGGATCCAGCCGGCTCAGCGGCGCCGGTTCGGTCGGCGGCTCAGTCCGCTCCGGGCCGGCGCGTTCGTCGTCCGGCCCGGGAGGGGATTCGCTCACGCCACCCGGGGCCGCCGGCGCAGTCGCCCCACCACCGCTGACGCCGCGCCCCAGACCGAGCGCGCCGGCTCCAGCGCGTCACGGCGCTCTGACGTCGCCAGCACCGCGGGCAGCACCAGCAGCACCCCGCCGAGCGACACCGAGAGATCGATCAAGGTGACGAACCCGAAGTCGCGCAGCATCGTGATGTCGGAGAAGATCAGCACCCCGAAGCCGACGATCGCGGTGATCCCGGACGCCAGCACCGCCATCCCGGTCGACCGGTAGGTGCGCTGCAGCGCCACCGCAAGGTCGTGGCCGGCGACGCGCTCCTGGCGGAAGCGCTCGGAGAGGAGCACGCTGAACTCGGTCGAGATCGCGATCACCAGCGTGCCCAGCGTCGCCGACATGGGGTTCAGGGGGATCCCGATCACGAACAGGATCAGCGCCGACCAGCCGGTCGCGAAGGCGATCGGGATCATCGGGACCAGGGCCCGGCTGAGCGAGCGGAAGACGAGCAGCAGCACCAGACCCACCGCCACCAGTCCGGCCACCAGGGTCAGCAGCCGGTTGCCCGAGGACGACAGCGAGGCGTTGGCCTGGGCAGCCAGTACCGGCAGCCCGGCCAGCTGCGCAGTAACCCCGGACGGGGGGTGCAGCTGCGTTCGCATGTAGTCGATCACCCGCTGCTGGCGCGACAGCGGCATCAACCGGATCCCGAACGCGAGCGTGGCCTCGCGGTGGTCGGGGGTGATCACGGCCTGGGAGAAGTATGTCGGTACGGCGCTGAGCAGCTGATCGATCTGTGACTGACTGAGCTTGGCGGGCTTGCCCGTGGTGGAGCCGCTGTCGAACAGATCGGGCAGCGACAGCGCCGGACACAGCGTCGACGCCGAGCAGCCGCGCTCCTCCAGATACCCGTAGTGGGTCAGCAGCCGGTTCTCGTAGCGGATCATCCACCCCACCGTGGCCGGCGAAGCCACGTTGGAGCCGCGCACGGTGACATCTATCTCTCCGGAGACGCCGGTGACCCGCTCCAGCGTGCGCAGGTGACGCAGTGCCGGCATGCTCGTGGGGACCAGCTTGGTCACGTCGGACTGAACGGGAGTCTGAGTGCTGGCGATCCATCCCGCCACGGCCAGGATCGCCGCCACCGCCAGAACCCGCGCGGGCCTGCGGGTGACCGCGGCCACCACCCGGCCCGGGCCGCTCGGCGGTGACCCGGAATCGCTTCTGGTCGATGCGGTGGGCCGAGCGCGCTGTGATGGGAGATGCGGTGGTCGGACACCCCGTAGTCGGAGACCCCGCAGCCGGAGATGCCGGAACGGCGACACCAGCCGGCGGCCCGCCCCGGCGAGGATCTCCCCCGCCCCGCGCAGCGACGCGCCCACGATCTCGGCGGCGCCGCGCACCGAGGAGCCGATCAAGCCGCCCCGCAAGGCAGCGGCACGGCGGCCCTCGCGCTCGCCGAGGACCAGCGCCGCCGAGCCGGCGGTCAGCGCGCAGGCCAGCGCCGCCGCGATGCCGACGACCAGGATCAGCCCAAAGCCTTGCACCATCGGGACCGGAGAGAGCAGCAGGACCAAGAAGCCCGTCGCGGTGGCCAGCGCCGCGGTGGCGATCGTCGGCGCGGCCCGCCCGGCGGCCTGAGCGACCGCGCGCTCGGCGCTCAGCGGCTCACGCCCCTCCAGCTCGGCGAGTTTTCGTGCCTCCTGGGCGCGGGCCTGGAACTGGATCCCGTAGTCGACGGCGAGGCCGATCAGGATCGGCAGCACCGCGATCGAGGCCATCGTCAGGGTGGCGCCGAGTATGGCCAGCAACCCGAAGGTGATCCCGGTGGCGGCCAGCGCGATCGCCAACGGCACCAGGCGAAGGCGATTGCGGAAGACGATCAGCAGCGTGGCCGCCATCACCAGGAGCGCGGCGATCAGCAGGCCGGCGATCGAGCCGGTGATCTCGGCGGCCAGGTCGTTGACGACCACGGGCGCGCCGGTGACGGTGTAGCGGGCTCCGTAGTGGGAGCGGAAGATCGGCATGCTGATCGCCTGGCGGATCAGCTTGATCGCCCGCGCCTGCTGCTCGTCGGTCAGCGAGGACTTGAGCCGGACCTGGATCAGGGCCGAGTCCTTGGTCGGGAACAGGTAGGCGAAGCGGGCCTTGGGCTGGTTCACGCCCCGTGTCTGGTCGAACACGATCTGGGGGATGAACTGGGGCGAGTCGATCGACGGCAGCGAGGTGATGCCCGAGTTCAGCGCCAGCCGCTCGAGCGTCTGCAGCTGCTGCTGGTACTCCAGCCGTCCGGCGGCAGTGGCGTCGGCCAGCGCCGCCTTCTTGCTCAGCCCCTTGCCGATGGCGAGCTTGAAGGCGTTGAGCTCGGCGGTCTTCACCGAGGTGCTGACGCCCTTCATCATCCCCGCGATCTCGGTGTTGACCGCCGCCACAGCGCGGTTCAAGAAGGTTCCCGGGCCGTAGACGACCTGTGCCGGCATGGTCTTCATCAGCTGCCCGCAGGGACTGTTCCACCCGCCATAAGGTGCGTGGTTGGCCACCGGGGTAAAGGCGCGCAGGTTGGAGTTGGCGGCGACGTACTGGCCGGCCAGGCATGCCTCCAGCTGCGTGACCGTGGCCAGGTCCTTGGTCTGGACCAGGTTGGGCAGCGACTCCCTGATCAGGATGATCACGGCGTCGTCGCCGAAGTGGCGCTGGTCGTCGGCGGTCGCGCGGAAGCTCGACGAGGAGCGGCCGACGAATGTGTCGGTCCCGGCCGAGGGCTTGAGCCCGAGCGACAGCAGGCCGCCCGCGACGGCCAGCGCGACCACGATCGAAACCGTCAGCACGGGCCGGCGGGCGGCCGTGCCGGCGAGCTGCTCGAACCTCTGCCTCACCGCCATGCCGGCCTCAGGCTAGCGGCGGCCACCCCCGTGCGCGCTGGTCTCACAGCGCCACCGGGACGCCGCTCAGTCCATCGTCAGCGGGCCTTGCGACTCGCCAGACAGGAACTGGCGGATGAACGGGTTGTCCGAGTTGAGCATGTCCTCCGCCGGGCCGGCCTCGACGATCCGTCCCTTCCAGAGCACGTTGATGTAGTCGGCCACCCGGCGCGCGCTCATGATGTCGTGCGTGATCACGCAGAACGTCGGCAGATGCTCGCGCTGCTTCTCCTTGGCCTCATCCATCATGTCGCGGTGGATCTCGAGGATCAGCTCGCCCAGCAGGGCCGTGCGGACCGGGTCCAGGCCCGAGTCAGGCTCGTCGAACAGCACGATGTCGGGCTCCAGCACCAGCGCCCGCGCGAAGCCGGCGCGCTTACGCATGCCTCCGGAGAGCTCGTTGGGCATCTTCGTCTTGGCCGAGGCCAGCCCGACCTCGGTGAGCCGGCGCATGACGATGTCCTCGATCTCGTCCTCGCCCTTCTCGGTGTGCTGGCGCAGCGGGAAGGCCACGTTGTTGAACAGGTCCATGGAGCCGAACAGGGCCCCGTCCTGGAACAGCAGCCCGAACTTCTTGCGCATGTCGAACAGGTCGTCGTCGGCCATGTTGGGCACCGAGTCGCCGTGGACGAGGATGTCGCCCTCGTCGGGATACAGCAGCCCCACCATGTGCTTGATGCAGACCGACTTCCCGGTCCCCGAGGGCCCCAGGATCATCGAGACCATCCCCTCCGGCAGCCCCATGTTGAGACCGCGCAGGATGTGCGAGCGCCCGAAGGACTTATAGGTATCGATGAACTCGACCGCGTCGGGCCGGCCCGAGGGATAGACCTTGTAGGTGTGCCACTTGTACTCCTCGTCCGAGCTGCCCTGGGGCGGCTCGGGACGGGGCGGCTTCTCGTCGACGACGGAGACGCGAGATGACGACTCCTCTTCCTCGGCCTCCTCGTCGCCCTGGCCCTGCGACTCGGCCTCCGAGGGGCCGGCGTCCTCTTCGCCCGGCCACTCCGGGGTGTCCTCGATCTCGCCGTCGTGCGGCGCGGCGCTGGTGATCTGCTCCTCGCGCTCCTCGGGCGACAGGTCGACCTGGGCGTCGCGGGCCTCCGCGCTGTGCTCCTCGCTCTGGTCGCCGATGTTGCGCGGGTCGTCCTGGGCGGTCGGGGCGTCCCCGTCGGACTGCTCCTGGTCGTCCGAGCGCTGCTGGCTCCCCGAGAGCTTCGTGTCCTGCGAGCGCTCCTGGCTCCCCGAGAGCTTTGTGTCCTGCGAGCGCTCCTGGCCCCCCGAGAGCTTCGTGTCCTGCGAGCGGCCCTCGCCCTCCTCGTCCTGCGAGCGGCCCTCGTCGCTGTGGTCTGGGTTGTCTCGCATTTAGCCTCCGATTGGTGCCCTTGGGTTCGCACCCCAGAAGAGCTGTGTGCCGAGCATGCCGATGAGATGGACCGAGACGAGGTTGAGCACCATCGACTTGGCGGTGGCGGTCCCCACCCCCACCGGGCCTCCGCTGGCGTTGTAGCCGTAATAGCAGCCGACGATGACGATGACGACCGCCATCGCCATGGCCTTTATCAAGCTGTATAAGAGGTCCGGCGGATTCTGGAACTGCCAGAAGATCAAGAAGAAGCCGCCGGACGACACGTAGCCGATCTGCTGCACGACGGCCAGGTAGCTGGCGAAGAAGCCGGCGCCGATCGAGGCCAGGTAAACGAACGGCAGCACCATGATCGCGGCCAGCAGGCGCGTGGCGCAGAGGAACCGCATGCCGCTGATCCCCATCACCTCGAGCGCGTCGATCTCGTCCGAGATCCGCATCGAGCCAAGCTCGGCGACGATCCCGGTGCCGACCTTGGCGGCCATCATGTAGCCGAACACCAGCGGGACCAGCTCACGCAGGTCACACCACGCGGCGAACACGCCGGAGTAGGCCGGGACGCCCTGGCCGTAGGTGAAGTAGGCGCCCTCGATCCCGCACTCCAGGCCGATCACGAACACCAGGCCCCAGATGACCAGCGTCGACGAGACGATCAGGATCCCGGCCTGGCGCAGCGCCTCGCCGAAGAAGCGCAGCACCCGGAGCGTCGCCACGTCGCGGACCATCCGCGCGCCGAACTTGACGATCTCGCCAAAGGCCTCGATCCAGCCGCGCGGAGTGAGAATGAGATCGCCCATGGCTACTTGATGATCGTGGTGATCTCAGGATGGGTGGCCAGCAGCGTCTGGGTGAAGGCGTAGTTGAACGCGAACACCCCCATGAACGCGATTACCACCGCTTGGTTGACGGCGCGTCCCACCCCCTCGGCCCCTCCGGACGCAGTCATCCCCTTGTAACAGCAGACGATCGCGATGATCGCTCCGAACAGCGTGGTCTTCAGAACCGAGCCCCACAGGTCGGTGGTCTCTGCATTGTTGAAGAACGTGGAGAAGAACGGGCCCAGCGGCGCGCTGTTGACCAGCGTGGCAAGGATCCCGCCGAAGACGCCGAAGATCAGCGCGTAGATGTCGAACAGGCCGGTGAGGATCATCAGGGCCAGAAAGCGGGGCACGACCAGGTTCTTGATCGGGTCCACGCCCAGCACCTGCAGCGCGTCGAGCTCCTCGCGGATCTTGCGGGCTCCGAGGTCAGCGGTGATCGCGGTCCCGGCCACCCCGGCCATCACGATCGCGTCGACGGTCGGAGCGAACTCCCTGATCGACGCCAGCACGAAGAAGCCGCCGAGGCGATCCAGGGCGCCGAA
This sequence comes from Solirubrobacteraceae bacterium, assembly GCA_036502145.1. GTDB lineage: Bacteria > Actinomycetota > Thermoleophilia > Solirubrobacterales > Solirubrobacteraceae > Palsa-465. The sequence goes on from DASXZB010000025.1 coordinate 14,332, forward strand.
CAGCACCAGGAAGTTGGCGGCTTGCAGCCCCGGCGCCTCGTAGCCGAAGGCGACGGTGGAGATCAGCATCGGGAACCAGCACAGCTTGACCGCGAACAGGAACTGGCCCACGAACTCGCTCCCGTACGGATACGGGGGCCTGACGGCCGAGAAGATCGTCTTTCCCGTCAGGATCATCATGTTGCCCACTTCTTCGAGC
>DASXZB010000026.1:0-19471 GCA_036502145.1 Solirubrobacteraceae bacterium
CGGGCTCGGCGCCACTGCTGCCTTTGCGGGTGCCACTGTTGGCCTCGCGATCATGCTGCCGTGGAGCGTTCGGACCACGTGCATCGGCTGGCTGGCGGTGCTGATCCTCTCGTCGGCCTACTGTGCGATCACCGCGCCCCGCCCCCTGCTTCCAGTCAGGACCCAGTTGGCGGGGATGATCGTATTCGGAGCAGCCTTCCTCGCCGCAGCGGCCTTCGTGGCCGCTCCCTCGGACCCCAACAACCCCGTGTGGGCGCCCGGAACATCGGGGCCGGGAAGGGTGGACTCGCCGCGCTGGGCTGGATTGCCATCCGATAACACGGTGTCCTACCGAACCGGACAAGTCGCCTTCCACAAGCAGCGCGGGCAGCTGCGCGACAAGTTCGGCGACGGCTGGTGGGTCTCGGACCGGACCCCGCTGGTGGGGCTTGCCTTCGCCTTCAGCGTTGGCGCCCTGGACGCGCACATCCGATCGGATAACCCCGCCTACAGCAGCGGTCAAGCCGTCGCCATGCGCGTCAAGGACCCGTATGCGTACTGGCTCTACAACCTCGTCGCGGTGCTGATGGCGACCGCCTTGATACTCGGCGTGTTCTATCTGGCCCTGGTATGGCGTGGTAACGCACAGGTGGCGACGGTGGCCGCACTGGTCGCAGCCCTGGCTCCTGGTCTGTTTCTCAACGAGATCTACACCTGGCCGAAGGCGGCGCCCGCGTACTTTGTGCTTGCCGGAATGGGGCTGGCCCTCCGTCGACGTGCCTTCGGCGCCGGCGCCTTGGCGGGACTCGCCTACCTGTGTCATCCGTCGGCGGCGTTCTGGATCCCGTCGGTGGCAATCGTGCTGCTGAGTCATGTGACCGCCGCTCGGCTGCGGGCATTGGCGCGGTTCGTGCTGGCACTGATCGTGGTCCTGCTCCCCTGGCAGGTGTTCACCTCGCTTTACATGCACGCCTTCTCGAGGTGGCTGTTCTGGCCGCTGGGGGCCGTCGTCGACACCCGCACCAATCTTGGTCGCGCACTGTCAGAGGCTTGGCGACAATTCGTGGAGCGAGGTGCGGCGGGGAACGTCTGGGTCCGGGTGGAGAGCACGGCGTCGTCCCTTTTTCCGACCGATCTGACGGCGCCCGGTCTGGCAAACGGGATGCCGCATTTCCTAGACGCGAAGGTCTACTGGGCGGATGCCCACGGTTTCTCGATCTGGGGGATGCTGGGGCTGGTCCTGTTCCCCGCCACGATCCTGTTCATGGCACGTCGTTGGCCGCGTCATCGCCGGATGCTCGCTCTGATCGTCGTCCCCTACGTGATCGTGGCGATCGCCGCAGCAGGCTTCCCGGACACCTGGAGTTCACAGAGCGCGTATCCGCTGGTCGGCTTGCTGGCGATATTCAGTGCCGAGATGCTGCTCGCCGTGGGCCTGAGCACACGCTGGTTCTTGTGGGCCGCGATCGCCCTCGAGTTGCTCACCACCGCCTATGTCTGCGAGTACAACCCATTCAATGCAGGCGTGGTGACTCTGGCGATATTCGCTGTGCTGGGGATCGGAGCGCACCTAGCGCTGATCGCTGCCTTGGGACGAGCCATCGGTCTGGGACCCAGGCAGCTTCTGCCCCGACGGGGCCGGTTGGCGACTGTCACCTCAACCGGCTGAGTAACGCAGCAGCGCCAGCACCATCCGCCAGTAGATCCGCAGGAGGTTCGTCACCACTGGCCGGCGGGCGATCGCGCCGAAGTACGGAGAGCTCAGCTCGAAGGTCATAGCCGCCGCGAACGCCGAAGCGGAAACCCGGCGCCCGGCCTGGACGGCGCGGCGCTCGTGCAGCAACCTGGGCAGCCCCCGCGCCAGGTCGAGCGTGGCGAGTGCCTTCATGCGTCCCCAGCCGCCCCGTAGCGCCATCGCCCAGACCGCGAACTCCGCGGCAAGCAACGCCGGTGAAACCGCGAGCAGGAGCACGCCCGGGTAGGTGCGGATCAAGGTCGCCCAGCGGTTGCGCTCCAACAGCCGCCATTTGCGTCCCCCTTTGACAAACTGGTACTCGTGCGTCACCTGGGCGTCCGGTGCGACCGCCAAGGTTGCACCGGTTAAGCGCAACCTCAGTGACAGATCAACGTCTTCGCAGTACATGAAGAAGTGCTCCGGAAAGCCTCCGGCCTCACGCCACGTCACGGCAGGAATGGCCAGGCAGGCTCCCGACAGGAACCCGACCTCGGCGAGTGCCGGTGGCGCGGCCTCCGCCGGCTCGCCGATCTGCCCCGCCCATCCGAAGCCCGTGAAGTGCAGCACCCCACCGCTGGTATTGATCGCCGATCCGTCCTTGAGCATCACCAGCCCCATCCACGCGGCCCAGCTCCCTCCCCAGGGGGCCCGGATTGCCTCCGCCCACCGGGGCTGGACGATCGCGTCCGGATTGAGCAGCACGATCAGCTCGCCGCGGGCTGCCTCCGCCCCGTGGTTGGCACCGGCGGCGAAGCCGACATTGTGGGTTAGCCTCAGCAGCCGGGCGCCGGGAGCGAGCCGGGCCAGCTCGGTCTCGAGACCGTCGCTGGAGGCGTTGTCGACGACAATCAGCTCGTCGGCTGCAGTCAGCTGTTCCACGAGCGGTGGCAGCGATCGTCTCAGCTCGGCGAGCGAATCATGGGCGACGACGATCGTCGACAGCGACACGCGTGCCATCAGCGGTCGCGATAATAGACGGCCATGATGGCGTCAAGGGCCCGATCTCTGCTCGCGGTCGTACCCGCCTACAACGAGGCCGGTTCGGTGGCCGATGTGGTGCTCTCGCTGCGCGAGCGTGCCCCGACCTTCGATGTCATCGTGATCGACGACGGATCCACCGACGACACCGCGCAGCAAGCCCGCGCCGTCGGCGCCGAGGTGATCAGCTTGCCGTTCAACCTCGGCATCGGCGGCGCGGTCCAGACCGGGTTCGTCTATGCGCTGGAGCACGGCTACGACTACATGGCCCAGGTCGACGGTGACGGCCAGCACGAGCCCGCCGAACTCCAGTCGCTGCTGTCCGAGATGAGTCGCGATCCTGCTCTCGACGTGGTGTGCGGATCGAGGTTCCTCAGCCCGGAAAGCTGCTATACCGCGCCGATCAGCCGCCGGACGGGGATCCACCTGTTTGCGTTCACGCTGAGCAAGATCCTGGGCCAACGGATCACCGATCCGACGTCCGGCTTTCGCGTCTACAACCGACGAGCGATTCGCCTGTTCGCCCGCGATTACCCCCACGATTACCCTGAGGTCGAGGCGGTACTGATGTTGCACGCCAACCGGCTGCGATTGGCCGAGGTTCCGGTTCAGATGCACCTGCGTGGCTCCGGGCGCTCGTCGATCACGCGGTCGCGTTCGGCCTATTACATGATCAAGGTCTCGTTGGCGCTTTTGGTTGGCCTGATGCGCCGCCACAGCGTGGTCGAGCCCGGCGACCCGGCGCCGGTGTCAGCGACCCGGGGGGTATGAAATGCACCTAGGCGCCCAGCTTGCTTCGATCGCCTTCGCCGCAGTGGTGTTCCTCGTGGTGCTCGAAATGGTGCGGCGGCGGTACTTGCGCGAGCGCTACGCGATCCTTTGGCTGGGCGCGGCGCTCGTGCTATTGGTGCTCGCGGCCTGGACGCAGCTGCTGAGCACGATCTCGAGCGCGGTGGGGATCGCCACGCCTTCGAACGCGTTCTTCGTGATCGCCTTCGCCTTTCTGCTCCTGCTCCTCTTGCACTTTTCCGCCGTGGTGTCGCGCCTGGCCGATGAGACGCGCGTCCTGGCGCAACGGCTGGCGCTGCTCGAGGAGCGCGAACGAGCCGACCACCGTTCCGGCGCCGATTACAACGACGACGAGACCGAGAACGAGGAGTACGCCCTCCCCGGCGAGCGGCTTGCGGCCGGCCGCCGCCGCCAGCCCGGGCCATCTGACCCGGCTCTGATTCGCCGGCGCTAGCCCATCCGGGCTCGCCGGTAGGGCAACAGGGCGGCGACCGTCTTGGCCGCTTCGGGGAACGCGAGCGCGGCCAGCCCCGCGTAGGCCAGCACGCCTGCCGCGGCGCTGGCGAATCCGATCGCCAGCCGCCCGGAGAGGACCGCGCTGAACCCGAGATACGGCACGCCGAAGCTCACTGCGGCGATCCCGACCACGATCATCGCGCTGCGCGCGAGGGCGGCTCCCACACCCCGGATAGCCGATCTGACGGCGACGACCGTGAACACCGCCGGCGCCACGGCCATGGCGACCACCACGCCGTCGAAGCCGTCGATCGCCCGCCCGACGAGCGTGGCGACGACGTGGATCGCGATCAGTCCCAGGACGCCTGCCGCCAGCCGGCGCTCGCCCGTCGGCATCAGCTGCGTCAGCACCGCGGGCAGAGTCGCCCAGAGCCCCAGGGTGGCCACCATCCACGGCGCCAGCAGCAGCAGCTCACGGGCGAACGACACGTGTGCGCTGCGGTTGGAGATCAGAGCGTGGACGATCGGCCCGCCCACCAGCGCCGCCACCGCAAAGCCCGGGGCGGCCGCCAGCAGCGAGTAGCGAAAGGCGCGCGATACCAGCCCCATCCGCTGCGCCACATGCGACGCCGACAGCCGCGCCAGCTCCACCGCGTCGACCATCGACAGCCCCTGTCCGGTGAAACCGGCCAGATACGAACAGGCCGTGAAGGCGAGGCCGAACAGGGTCACGTCGCCGGCCGGCGCCGTGGGCAACAGCGCCAGGCTGATCGGATACATGACCACGAAGCTCGCCGGGAGCGGAAGGCTGCGCAGGACCATCAGCGCGGCACCCGCCACCGACTGCGTGCGGCGCCGGCTCACGGACGGCACCCCCACCCCCACCAGCATCGCGCCGACCGCCACCGTCGAGGCGACCAGGGTCGTCCAGGCCAGCGTCCGCTCGGCGGCCGCTCCCTCCAGCGGCACGAACGCGATCAGCCCCGCGGCCGCCGAAGTCATGTAGGCCAGGCCGACAGCCACCAGCCTTCCGCTCAGTGCGCCGCGTACCGCGAGGCCGGCGGCGAGCAGCTGCAGCCCGGCCGCCGGTGCCATCACGGTCAGCGAGTCGGCGGCCACCGCGCGGCCGGCAGGGCCCGTCGAGGCGGCGACGACGCTGGCCAGAGGCTCGGCCAGCGCCACGCCGGCCACCACGGTGATCACGGCGATGGCGACGATCGCCCAGGCGAACGCCGCTCCATCCAGCCGGGGCGAGGCGCCCGACAGCAGCGGCACCGCCGTGGTGCGAAGGATCTGGGCCACCACCACCACCAGCGTGTACACGGCGAACGCGGCGATGAAGCCGTCGGTGCGGTGGCTGACTCCGAAGTGGTGCAGGTACAGGGCCACCTGCACCGCCGACCCGAGCGCCACCGAAGCCAGCGCGGCGCCGGTCATCGCGGCGCTGACCGTGACAGAGTTGCGGCCGCTCACGACATGTTCCCGTCCCCACGACCAAACCGATGACCTCGGGGCAGACCGGCGCCGTGGTCAGGCTGGCCCGTCGGTTGCTCAGGGGGCCGCAGCTCAATCACCTGGTCCGCTTCGAACCGGTGCTGCGCCTGGTCCGGGAGCGTCCGACTACAAGCCCCACGCTGCTCGACGTCGGAAGCGGCACGCAGGGGATCGCCTCCCTGCTGCCCCCGGGCTGGCAGGTGACGTCGGTCGACGCGGACTTCGAGGACTACGGAGCCGCCACGGGCCGGCGGGTCGGCCCCGACCAGGTGGTGGGCGACGTCCGCGCGCTGCCGTTCGCCGACCGGGCCTTCGACTTCGTGGTCGCAGTGGACCTGCTCGAGCACGTCCCGCCCGATGGGCGCGAGCAGGCGGTGCAAGAGATCTGCCGCGTCGCCGGATCCCGAGCTGTGGTCGCCTGCCCGGCCGGAGAGCAGGCGCTGGCCGCCGACCGGCGCCTGGCCGAGCGAATCCTGGCCAGCGGGCGCGCCGTCCCGCCGTGGCTCACCGAGCACCTTGACAACGGATTTCCGCAGGCGGCGGAGATCGCTGCGGCGGCGGCAGCGTTCGGCACCGTCCGGCTGCTGGCCAACGAGAACCTGGCCGCCCACGAGCGTCTGGTGTGGGCGGAGCTGCGCCCGGTCACCGCGCTTGCGCTGCGGCTGCTGTGCCGGCCGCTGCGGTGGATGCTGGCCGGCGACCGGCGCCCGGCCCAGGTGGCCCGCGCGGTGCTGCGGGCGGTCCGAGGGTCCGACAGAGCGCCGACCTACCGCGCTGTCGTGGCGATCGACATCCGGCCGGCCGGTGCGGCTCAATTCGAGCGCCACAGCAGCGAGTAGAGGGCAGTCTCGGCGCTGGCCGGCCACGGCCGCGGACCCCAGATGCGTCGGTAGACGAACCGCTCCACCGGGCCCAGCTTTGAGATTTGGGCGATCCGCCGCAGATCGCCGTAGAGCTGGGAGTGCTTGGCCCTGAGCAGGGCGAAGTACTCCCGGTAATTCGCGCGATCGGATTCGAACTTCGAAGCACCGTGCTTTCGCTGCAGCAGCCCGGGGAAATCGACTTGGCGGCCACCCCACCCGGCCGCCAGCGCATGCAGCCAGATCTCCCAGTCCTCGTAGTGGTGAAAGGCCGGGTCGTACCCTTCGGTGGCCTCGATGACCTCGCGGCGGATCAGAGCCGTGGGACCGACGATGTGGCGGAACATCAGCCGCCAGGGATCGAACGGCGGCATCCGCATCAGACCCGACCGAGTCCCGAAGAACTGGATGTGGCCGTAGGCGTACCCGGCGCCAGGGTCGCTCTCGAGTGCCGCTCGGAGCCGGCGAAGGGCATCGGGGGGCAGCATGTCGTCGGCGTCCAGCACCAGCGCATAGCGGGTCTGGACTCGCCCCAGACCGTGGTTGCGGGCCGCGGCCGCGCCCGCGTTGGGTTGGCGGATCAAGTGGACGTCGGAGTCGTCCTGGAGGCGGTCGATGACCGCCACGGTGGCCGGGTCGGTGGAGCCGTCGTCGACGACGACGATCCGAGCCGGTCCCCCCTCCTGGCGCTTGGCGGACGAGATCGCGTCGGTTAGGAAAGCGCCGTAGTTGAAGCAGGAGATGACGACCGTAACGTCGTCGTTCGAGCTGCCGAGCACGCGAGCGAAAGATATCCGGCGGGGTGGCTACAGCCCGGCGAGGATCGTCCGTAGCCCCTCGCGGAGCCCGACCGTCGGCTCCCAACCCAGCTCGCGCTTGGCCCGGGTCACGTCGAGGCAGCTGCGCCGGACCTCGCCCGGCCGCTCAGGGGCGAAGCTCGGCCGCAGCGACTCATAGCCATCGGAGACCTCGTTCAGCGCCTGCAGCAGATCCAGGACGGAGGTCTCTTGACCGTGGCCGATGTTGACCGCGCCGGTGAGAGAGGATTCTGCGGCCAGCAGGTTCGCCGTGACCACGTCCGAGACGTCGACCCAGTCGCGCGTCTGACGCCCGTCGCCGAACACCGTGGGCCGCCGGCCGCTGATCAGGTGGCCGCAGAAGATCGCCACCACCCCGGCCTCGCCGTGGACGTCCTGGCGCGGGCCGTAGACGTTGCCGTAGCGCAGCGAGATCGTGGAGAAGCCGTGCAACCGCGCGTACAGCTCGCAATATCCCTCGGCCGCGTACTTGCTCTGGCCGTACGGAGCCAGGGGCCGGATCGCGTGCTCCTCGGGCGTCGGCAGCAGCTGGGCGTCGCCGTACAGACCGCCGCCGGTGGAGGTGTTGACCAACCGCGCGGTGCCGCTGGCCCGGGCGGCGTCGAGGATCGCGATCGTCCCCAGCACGTTGGCGTTGGCGTCCCCGTCGGCGTGCTCGACCGAGTAGCGAACGTCGATCTGCGCCGCCAGGTGGAACACCAGCTCTGGCTTGGCATCGGCGACGATCTCCCTCACCCGGTCCGCGTCCCGGACATCGGCGACCACGAGCGCTGCTCCGCGATCCAGCGCTGAATCGAGGTTGGAGCGCTTTCCGTTGACAAGGTTGTCGAGCACCGTAACCTGGTCGCCGCGCTCGACCAGAGCGTCCACCAGGTTTGAGCCGATGAAGCCGGCACCGCCTGTCACCAAGCAGTTCATGTCGGCCAGGAGGTTACGGGGCGATGTCTCCAGCCATCAGAAAACCCCGCTCGTTGCAAGATTTCGCCTGCGAAACAGGGCACTGAGGAGCAAAGCCGTAACTCCCAGGCGGACTTCACGTTCCTGCTTCTAAGGTTTATCGCCCGATCGCCATGGCTATGAAAGATCCGTTGTCCATGCGCCCGCAGGGGTCAATTGAAGAACAAGCAGTCTCGGTTCTGGCGCCGAGCACCGTCGATGTGCTCGGTGTCCCGCTCAGCCTGACCGATTACGAGCAGACACTGGACTGGATCGATGCGACCGTGGCCGCCCGCCAGCGGGGATATGTGTGCGTCTGCAACGTCCACACCGTGATGGCCTCGGCCGAGGACGAGGAGCTCCGGACGGCGTTGCTCGGGTCCTCGCTCAACGTTCCCGACGGCCAGCCGCTGGTGTGGGCGCTCAACGCCCTCGGCCACCCGCTCACCGACCGTGTCTATGGCCCCAAGCTGATGGCCCGGGCCTGCGCCCGCGCCGCCGCCAATGGCCAGCGCCTGTACCTGTATGGCGGTCGCAACCAGGGAGCGCTGGTTCAGTTGGCGCTCAACCTGCGCCAGCGCTATCCGGGCGTCAAGATCGTCGGCGGTTATTCGCCGCCGCACCGCCCGCTGACCGAAGAGGAGCGCGAGGCGGTCATCAATGAGATCAACGGCTCGCGAGCCGAAGTCGTGTGGGCCGGGATCGGAGTCCCCAAGCAGGAGAAATGGATGGCCAGCCTGCGCTCCGAGCTCGACGCTCCGGTGCTGATCGGAGTCGGTGCCGCGTTTGACTTCCACGCCGGGCTGGTTCCCCAGGCCCCCAACTGGATCCAGGAGTCAGGGCTGGAGTGGTCCTACCGCCTGGCCCACGAGCCGCGGCGCCTGTGGCGGCGCTACATCCGCTACAACCCTCGCTTCGTGCTGGCGTTCGGGCGTCAGTTCATGCAGCACCGGCGCCATCAGCAGCGTCGGCTGGCGGCCCCCGAGTAGCCCAGCCCGCGCCGGGCCACGACCCCGGCCCACGCCACAATCCCGCCGTGACCGTGCCGACAGCGTCGATTGTGATCCCCACCGAGGGCCGTCCGGACTATCTGCGGGCGACCCTGGCGTCGGTGGTCCCGCAGGCCCGCCGCGCCGGCGCGGAGGTGCTGGTGGTAGGCCACGCGCAAGACTCCGCCACGGCCGCGGTGGCCGAGCAGTTCGAGGCTCGCCTGGTCCCGGCCCCCAGTCCCGGCACGCTGAACGCCTCGCGCAACGCCGGTGCCAAGGCGGCCCGGGGCGAGCTGATCGTCCTGATCGATGACGACGTTCGAGCTCCCCTGATGTGGCTCCAGACGCTGCTGGCGGGTGTCGCGGCCGCCCCTGACCACGATGTCTTCGGCGGCCCGATCCGGGCCCGGCTGGAGGGCGGTGGTCCGCGGGCCTGTGGTCGGGAGCCGGCTCCGATCACCACCCTCGATCTGGGGCCCGACGACCGTGACGCAGCGCTGGTGTGGGGGGCCAACATGGCGATCCGCCGCCGGGCGCTGGAACGGGTTGGTGGGTTCGACGAGGCGATGCATGGACGCGGGGACGAGGAGGACTGGGAGCGCCGCTACACGGCCGGGGGCGGCCGCATCCGCTATCTGGCCCGGGCCGGTCTGGACCACTGGCGATCGGCCCCGGATGCCACGGTCCGCAGCCTGTCCCGAGCTGCCTACGGACACGGGCGGGCCGGCCGGCGATACGACGTTCGCAAGGGCCGGGCACCGTCGCTCGGCGGCGAGCTGCTGACCCTGGCCGGATGCGTCTGGCACACCCTCCGCCGCCGCTGCGCGGTCGGGCTGGTCCTCACCGCCCAGGCCGCCGGGCGGCTGCGCGAGTCGCTGGTGGGACCGCGATGAGCTCCGAGCCGGCCGACGACTTCCTGTCGGGCACCAGCGGGCAGGTCTGGGGAATTCGCGCCACTGCCAAGGCGATCGTGGCCGATGCGATCTGCGACGCGGTGGCGCTGGCGCGGCTTCAGCGCCGGCGGTTGACCCGGGCCGCCCGCGCCATGCCGCGTCGCCGGGTCCTGGCCCTGGCCATCGAGCGCCAGGGCATGCCGAACCTGCTCGCCGAAGCCCGCGCCGAGCTGCTGCGCAGCCGCCACGAGGTCCAGTTTCACTGCACCACAGCCGGCGAGCGGGGGAAGTTCGAGAACCTCGACCAGCTGCTCGAGCACCATCCCGCGGCCGGCCACGACTGGCTCCTGATCCTCGACGACGACGTCTCGCTGCCGGCTGGATTTCTCGACGTGTTCCTGTTCCTGGCCGAGCGCTTCGGGCTGGCGCTCGCACAGCCCGCCCATCGCTGGCGCTCGCACGCCGCAATCGCCGTCACCCGCCGCCGGCCCAACCGGGTGGTGCGAGAGACCGGGTTCGTCGAGATCGGCCCGATGGTGGCGCTGCAGGCGGTCACGTTCTCGGAGCTGTTGCCGTTTCCGCCGCTGCGTGCGGGCTGGGGGCTCGACGCCCACTGGTCGGCGGTGGCCGCCGAGTGCGGCTGGCCCCTGGGCGTGGTCGACGCCACCCCGGTCACGCACGGTCTGCGCCGGACCGCCTCGGCCTACGACCGGCAGGCGGCGATCGCCGAGGCGCGCGAGTTTCTCGCCACCCGGCCCTACGTGAGCGCTCGCGACGCACAGCGAACCCTCGTCGGGCACCGTGGTTGGCGATGAAGGTCCTGATCGTCGCCGAGTACTACCCCCGCGCCGACGACCCGACCCTGGGGATCTGGGCTCACCGCCAGGCCGTGGCCGCTCGCGACGCCGGCGCCGAGGTCCGGGTGCTGGTGCTGCACCGACCGGTGCCCCCGCTGGCGGCGCTGCGCGCCCTGGACCTGGGGGCGGCACGGCGGGCGCTGGCCCAGCCGCGCACACTGGAGCGCGACGGCCTGCGGATCGACTACATGCCCTACGTCTCGCCGCCGCGGCCGTGGAGCTATGCCAGCTGGGGCGCCTGGGCGGCGCCGCTGCTCCGGCGCGCGCTGGCGCGCATCCGCCGCCGGTTCGGATTCGAGCTGGTACACGCCCACTACGCGGTTCCCGCCGGCGACGCGGTCCGCCGCGCGGCGGCCGGGGTTCCGCTGCTGGTGTCGGTTCACGGCGGGGACGTCTACGGTCCCCACTCCGGGGCGCGCACCGTGCGCACGACCCTGGCGCAGGCCAGGATCGTGCTCGCCAACAGCGCCGGCACCGCGCGGCGCTGTCTCGAGCACGGCGCCGCGGCGGCGGCCACCCGGGTCGTGCACCTCGGGGCCGATCTGCCGGCGCCCACCAGTCCGGCCGACCCCCGGCCGCCGGGCCCGCCACGGCTGGTCACGGTCGGCAACCTGATCGAGCGAAAGCGCCATGCCGACGTCGTGGCCGCGCTCCCGGCGCTCCGCCGGCGGATCGCCGACATCCGCTACGTGATCGTGGGCGACGGGCCGCGGCGCGCCGCCCTGCTCGAGCTGGCGTCGTCGCTGGGGGTCGCCGACATCGTCGAGCTGCGAGGACGGCTGCCCCACGATCGGGCGGTCGAGCTGGCGCGGTCGGCGGCGCTGTTCGTGCTCCCCAGCGTCGACGAGGCGTTCGGCGTCAGCTACATCGAGGCGATGGCCGGCGGCGTGCCGGCGATCGGATCTCGCGGCGAAGACGGCCCTGAGGAGATCGCCGCCGCCGGTGACGGGATCGCGCTGGTCGCGCCGGGTGACCCGGTGGGACTCGCCGAGCGGATCGGGAATCTGCTCGGCGACCCCGGCCGGCTGGCCGCGATGGGACGCGCAGCCAGGGCGACGGTGCAGCGCGAGTTCACCTGGGAGCGCTGCGGACAGCTCACTGTGGAGGCCTACGCGGATGCGCTGGAACGGTGAGCCAAGCGCGCCGAGACAGGGGGCGCCGATGCTAGCCTCAGCGCCCGTGACGTCCGTCACCCCGGCGCCCGCAGGCGCCGCGCACGATGTGGATTCGGCGGCGTCTGGCCCACCATCGCGCTGGACCCGACCAGGCTCTGACGCCGTGCTCGGACTCGCCCTCGCGGCGGGCTTTGTCGTGCTCGGGTTCATTACCACAGGCGGCTTTGACTCCGTCGCCAACGGCGGCGACACCTGGTCGGAGATCGTGGTCCTGTTGCTGGGTACGGGCGCGTGCGGCGCGGTGGTGCTGTTCGGCGCCCGGGGCCGCGCCTGGGGTGGCATCACCGTGGCGCTGTTCGCCCTGCTGGTTGTCCTCACCGCGCTCTCGATCACCTGGTCGGTGCAGCCCGACAACTCCTGGCAGGCCGCCGCGCAGAGCGTCGCCTACCTGGCGGCGTTTGCCGGCGCTGCCGCGCTCGCGCGGCTGGTGCCGGAACGCTGGCCCGCGATCGTCGGTGCGGTGGCAGTGGCTTCGGTGGCGCTGAGCGGCTACGCCCTGCTGGTCAAGGTATTCCCGGCGTCGCTGGACGCCGGCAACGCGCTGGGCCGACTGCAGGCCCCGTTCGGCTACTGGAACGCCGTCGGCGTGATGGCCGCGTTCGGACTGGCTCCCTGTCTGTGGGCGGGCGCTCGCCAGCACTCCGCCCGCGTGTTGCGCGCGCTGGCGCCGGCTGGGCTGGCGCTGTTGATCAGCGTGGTGGTGCTTTCCTACTCGCGCTCCGCGGTGCTGGTCGCGGTGCTCGGCATCGGATGTTGGTTTGCCTTCGTGCCGCTGCGTCTGCGCGCGGCGGCCGTGCTGGCGCTCGGCGGCGCCGGTGGCGCGTTGATCGCAGTCTGGGCGCTAGCCAATCACTCCTTGAGCGCCGACCGGGTGGCGCTTGCCGCCCGCGACTCCGCCGGTCACACCTTCGGAATCGTGCTGCTGGCAACCGTGGTTGTGCTCGGCGCAGCGGGCCTGGCGCTTTCGCTCGCCCTGGATCGCGTTCGCCTGCCGGCGGTGACCCGCAGGAGAGTCGGTGAGGTCCTGGTGGTGCTGGTGGCCTTGGTGCCGCTCGGCGGGATCGGAGCGCTTGCCGTCTCGTCACGCGGCCTCACCGGCGAGGTCTCGCATGTCTGGGGGACCCTCACCAACCCCGTGAACGGCGTCGGGGACACCTCCGGTCGCCTGGTACAGCTGGGCAACAGCCGGCCGCTGTACTGGAGCGAAGGGATCACCGTCGGCGAGCATGCCCTGCTCAAGGGAGCCGGTGCGGAAGCCTACGCCACGGCCCGAACTCACTACAGCACCTCGCCGCTCCTGGTCAGCCACGCCCACAGCTATGTGATTCAGACCTTTGCCGACTTCGGATTGATCGGGCTGGCGGTGAGCTTCGCCCTGCTGGTGGCGTGGGCCATTGCGGCGGCGCGCCCGCTGGCGTTGAGGACCGCGTGGAGCTCGCTTACGGCGGCGCGGGCCGCCGAGCGTGAAGGGCTGATCACGCTCGCGGTGGTGGTGGTGTCTTTCGGCGCGCAGTCGGCGATCGACTGGACCTGGTTCTTCTCAGGGGTGGCGATCCCGGTGCTCGTCTGCGCGGGCTGGCTCGCGGGGCGGGGACCCCTGGCGGCGCCGGTCGGTGTGGCGCCAACGCGACGGCCGGTTCTGCAACGCCCCGCCGCCGGGGCTGCGGTGACCGCGCTCGTCGCGCTTGTCCTGGCCGGCGCCTGGGGCATCTGGCAACCGCTGCGCTCGGCAGATGCCCTGGCATCGTCGGTGTCCGCAGCCGCCTCGGGGAGCACGGCCAGGGCATTCACCGACGCGCGCGAAGCCGCCCGGCTCGACCCGGTCTCGATCCAGCCGTTGCAGATCCTCGCCTCGCTGTACGCCGGAGCGGGAGACCTGGCCTCGGCTCGGGCCGAGCTCGTCGACGCCACGCGGCGTCAGCCGGAGAACCCTCAGTCCTGGCTGTGGCTGGGCCAGTTCGAGCTCCAGCACCGGCACCTCCGGCGGGCATTCGACGCGCTGCTGCATTCGCAGCAGCTCGACGTAGGCAACCGGACGACCGCCAGCACGGTGATCGCGCTTCGAAGCAAGCTGGGGATCGGGCAACGCTAGTCGGGAAGGGGCCGTTCAGGGCACCAGCGCGGGCTCGCCATCCAGCAGCGAGGCCGGCAGCGGCCCGGGCCGGTGCGCCTCGTAGACCGCGGTCAGCAGCCGCTCGTACTGGTCGGCCACCGCGTCCCACGAGTAGCCCCGCGCCCGCTCCCGGGCGCGGGCCCGGTAGCCCTTGACCAGCTGGGGCTCGTCCAGGAGCCGGCCCAGCTGCTGCACCAGGTCGTCGAGACCCGAACGTCCCGAGAAATAGATCCCGGCGTCGGCGACCGTCTCGGCGTTGGGCGCGTGGTCGTTGACGAGCACGCAGTTGCCCGCCGCCATCGCCTCCAGGATGACCGGATGGGTGCCGCCGACCTCGGTCGGCGCGCAGAACAGGTAGGCGTGGCGCTGCAGCTCCCAGTACGCCGCGCCGAAGACGTAGCCGGGGAACACCACCCGAGGGTCCGCAGAGCGATGGACCTGGCGGATGTAGTCGTCGGCGTAGGGCGCGCCGCCGACGATCGCCAGCTTCATCCCCCGGGCCCGGCGACGATCGATTCTGGCGAACGCCTCGACCAGCAGATGGGGGTTGTTCTCCGGCTCCAAACGGCCCACGAACAGGATGTACCGGCGCGGCTGCAGACCCAGCCGCTCGAGCGCGCCGGCGCCATCGTGGCCGGGGTCCTCGACGCCATAGGGCACAACCCCGATTCGCTGCCCGTAGCGGCGCTCGAAGATGTCAGCCACCACGTGGCTGTCGGTGATCGCCTCGTCGGCCCATCGCGGTGCGGTGCGCTCGGCGAAGCGCAGATACGCCTTGGCGAGCGGGGGCCACTTGCGGCGGTCGGAATCGAGGCCGTCAACGTTGATCAAGGTGGGAATTCCGGCCAGCCGGGTGATCCGGCACAGCGGTGAATTCCCGGCGATGAAGAACAGCGCCACGTCGGGGCGGGTGTTCCGGGCCGAGTGCAGCGCCGACAGGAAGGTGTGCACGAACGTGTCCAGGTACTTGTTGCGGATCGTCGGCAGGTGGACCAGCTGTGCGCCCTTGTACTCGCGCCGTTTGCGGTCCACGACGTGGGGACGGCAGTAGACGATCACCTCGTGGCCGCGTGAGGTCAACCGCCAGGCCAGTTGCTCCACTGCGGTCTCGAAGCCGCTGTAGGACGCGGGGATGCCGCGCGTACCAAGAATCGCGATCTTCATCGACTGCCGGCTAGAGAGTATGCGTCCAGGTGCCTTCGTGCCGAGGCGGCCCACGAGTAGCGTGCCACGCGTCGCCGGCCCCGCTCGGCAAGCTCGCTGCGCAGACGGTCGTCGGTGGCGAGCTCTGACATCGCGGCGGCGAGCGACCGTGGCTCACGCGGATCGACGTAGCGCGCGGCATCGCCGCATACCTCGCGGGTCGCGGGAGCGGTGGCGGCGATCACCGGCGTGCCCAACCCCATCGCCTCCAGCGGTGTCATCCCAAAGCCCTCGTACGAGGCCGGGTGCACGAGCGCCAGCGCCCCCGCGTACAGGCGGGCCAGCCGCTCCGGCTCGGGCTGCGGCTCGCAGCGGACGCCGGTGACGCTCGCCGAGACCGAGCCGGCGAGTATCAGCTCCCGCGGCTGCGCCGACGTCCGGCGGTAGTCGGCATACGCCGTCAGCAGCACGGCCAGATTCTTGCGCGGCTCGTCGTCGCCGACGTAGAGGAAGTAGGACCGATCGCCCGCCGCCACCGCCGGCACCGCTGGGAGCTGCTGGCCGGGGCCGTGGGGAGCGACCACCAGCCGCTGGGCGGCCACGCCCCACCGGTCACGGACGTCGCCGGCCGTCGTCTCGCTCACGCAAACCACGGCGCCGGCGCGCCGGGCAGCCCTGGCGTGCGCCCACCGGGCGTAGCGCCGAAAGCGGGAGTCGAACCCCTCCGGGAAGCGCTCGAAGGCCAGGTCGTGAACGGTTATCACCTGTGGGGTGGCGGTCCGGCGCGCGGACGCCGGCAGCGGGTGGTGGATCACATCGGCGCCCGTCACCCGCGCCAGCCGGACCAGCTCCACCTCGGTCCAGCAATGGTCGCCGAGCGCGTTGCGGACACTTCCCAGCCCACCCCCGCCGGGCGGTCGGCGGCGGCGGTTGCAGGCCTCGATCAGCTCGACGCCGGGAAGCTCGGACAGCGCCTGCGAGAGGCGTTCGATGTACACGCCGGTTCCGGAGTGGGGCGCGCGCCGCGCGAACGTGGTGTCGAAGATCACCCGCACGGCCAGACTCAACGCGCCGCTTCTGCCAGCAGCAACCGCCGCATCAGCGGCGGCCCGCCGGCCGCGCGGACCTCGACGCGGTCGAAGCCGAACTCGACCAGCAGCCGTTGCAGCGACCGGCGCGAGTAGAGGTGAAGGTGATCCCCCAGCGGCTCTGAGAAGCGCTCGATGCCGCCCACCGCCAGCCGCACCCGGCCGTGGCTCGGAGTCGTCAGCAGCACCCGTCCCCCCGCGGCCAGCACGCGGCGCAGCTCCGACAGCCAGCGCGCCGTGTCGGCCACGTGCTCGATCACCTCGCTGGACCACACCAGGTCAAACGAGGAGTCCTCGAACGGGAGCGGCCCGTCGATCGCCACGGTCCGAAAGTCGAGCGACGGGTGGCGGGCCGCCGCCCGGGCCACCGCCGCCCGGGCCACGTCGACACCGACCACCTCGGCGCCGGCCCCCGCCAGATCCGCGGTGAAGGTGCCGTCGCCGCAGCCCAGATCGAGCGTGCGGTCTCCGGCCCGGACTCCGGACCGCAGGAACCGTCGGCGCAGCTCGAGATCCGGCGGCTCCAGGTCAGGCGGCAGCCGCTTCCAGAGATCGTCGTAGTAATCCTGCACCGCGCGGAACCTAGCGGCCGGGTGGGCTCGACAACACCGGCGCCCTGCGGTTACAGTGGCCGCGCCCGGCTCCCCGGCTCCGGGCCCCACGCGATGTCAGCCGCAACTCTCACCCGGCCCGGTCTGCCGGGCTCTCACGCAGCGCCGACGAGCCGTCGCCTGCTCGCGGTGACCGCCGTCGACGATCCCGGCGGCGCCGAGACGACGCTGCTTCGCCTGCTCAGCCGGCTGCAGGCGCGGGGCTGGCAGATCACCGTGTCCAGCCCGGGCCGCGGGGCGCTCAGCGAGGCCGCGGGCGCGGCCGGCCACGCCTGGGAGTCGCTGCCGGTCGGCGGCCTGGGCTCGGGTAAGGGAGCCCGCGCCGTGGTCTCCTGGCCCCGCGCCCGCCGGCTGGCCCGGGCCACCGATGTCGTGTATCTCAACGGGGCGGTGTGCGGACGGCTGCTGCCGGCGCTGCCGGCAGGCAGGCCACGCCGCGTGCTCCACATCCACGACATCGTCAGACGGGTGCCACGCTTCTGGCGCCGCGCCGACCTGGTGCTGGCGGCCTCGGGCGCGGTCGCGCAGCGACTCGGCGAGCTGCCGTCGCAAGTGGTCTACGGCCCGGTGGAGTGCCGTCCGCCCGAAGCGCCGGC
The DNA here is from genome assembly GCA_036502145.1 of Solirubrobacteraceae bacterium. GTDB lineage: Bacteria > Actinomycetota > Thermoleophilia > Solirubrobacterales > Solirubrobacteraceae > Palsa-465. Next base: position 17,511 of record DASXZB010000026.1, read on the forward strand.
GCCGTGGCCGGCCGGGGGCGGTCCGGTGATCGGATTCGTCGGCCGCGTCGAGCCGCGCAAGGGCCCGCTCGACCTGGTCCGGGCCGCTCCGGCGATCCGCCGCGCGGTCCCCTCCGCCCGCGTGGTCGTCGTCGGCGACGACCCCTACCGGACCGATCCGGCCTACACCGCGGCGGTGCTGGACTCCCCGGAGATCGAGGCGTTCCCGTGGAGCGCCAACGCGCCGGGGCTGATGCGACACCTGGACGTGCTGGTCCTCCCCTCCCACCAGGAGCCGTTCGGCACCGTTCTCGCCGAGGCGATGGCGGTCGGCACGCCGGTAGTGGCCACGCGTGTGGGCGGCCTGGCCGAGGTCGTGCACGACGGCGTCACCGGCCGCCTGGTCGACCCCGGTGCGCCTGACCAGCTGGCGGCGGCCGTGCTCGACGTGCTCGCCCGCCGCGAGCGGATGGGCGCGGCGGCCAGCCTCCACGCCAGGCGCTTTGACGCCGACCGCTACACCGAGCTGATCGAGGGGTTAATCATCGGATGAAGGTCGCCTTCGACAGCCGCCCGGCCAAGGATCCGCGGGGCGTGGGACGCTACGCCCGCAGCCTGCTGGAGGCGCTTCGCCGCGCCGACCTTGGGGAGATAGTGGAGACCCACGATCCCAAGCGCTGCGACGTCTTTCACTCCCCGTGGCTGGACGGCACGCCGCTGCGCTGCCCGGTGCCGATGGTGGCCACGCTCCACGACCTGGTGCCGCTCAAGCGCCCGGGCGAGTACCTGCGCTTCGGGCTGCGTTTCAAGCTTCGCTACCTGGCCGTCCAGCGCGCGGCGCGGGTGATCGTGCCCACCCAGACTGTCGCCGACGACGCGATCGCCGCGCTGCGCATTCCGGCCCGGCGGATCGCCGTGATCCCGGAGGCGCCGGCGCGAGTGTTCTGGCGCCGCTCGGCGCGGGAGGTAGCTGCGGTTCGCGAGCGCTACGAGCTTCCCGAGCGCTACCTGCTGTGGGTGGGCGGCCTGCGCACGCCTGACCCCCGCAAGCGAGTCGCCGCCCTGGCCCGGGCGCGCCGGACCCTGCCGCTCGTGCTGGCGGGCCCCACCAGCCGCTGGGCCCGCGAGCTGCCCGACGTCCTGCTCACCGGCGCGGTCGATGACGACGAGCTGGCGGCGATCTACACCGGAGCCCATGCGCTGGTGTTCCCCTCAGACGACGAGGGCTTTGGGTTGCCCCCGGTCGAGGCGCTGGCCTGTGGCACCCCGGTGGCGGCCTGCGACGTTCCGGCCCTACGCGAGGTGCTGGGCGGGCTGGTGACGCTCAGCGACATCGACGACCTCGATCAGCTCGTCTCGGTCGCCGAGTCGCTCACCCGGCCGGCCCCCGGGCCGCCCGCCTGGACCTGGAGCGAGGCCGCCTCGGCGACCTGGGCCACCTACGAGGAGGCCATCTCGGCGGCTCGGGCCCGCCGGCCCCCGGCGATCGCTCATTCCGGCGCCCGCAGGCCGAACGGCGGCGACTTCAGCGGGCTGGCCTGAACCAACCGTCGCCGTCGCCGGGCCCCGGCCCGCAGTCGCCAGGCGTCGCGGTAACCCCCCAGCAGGTGGCGCTCACGCAGCAGCACGTGGCCGAAGGCCAGCACCTCGTAGATCCCGATCCGGGCCAGGTCACGGGTCAGGCCTCCCGCGGTCTCGTTCTTGAGCATCATCAGGTAGCGGTTGCGAAACTGCAGCCGCCGCGCGTCAGGGCTGATCGTCGACCGCGTCGACGGGCTGTAGGTGCGCACGTGCTCGGCGACGGCCCGAGGCTCGTAGACGCAGGCCCAGCCGCGCAGCTGCGCCCGCCACGCCAGGTCGGCGTCCGAGGCCCACAGCCCCATGTCCTCGTCGAGCACCTCGCGCCCACCCAGGGCGCAGTCCTCCAGGGTCCGGCGGCGGTACAGCGCCGCCGCCCCGTCGGCGCCGAACGCCGGCGCCGG
>DASXZB010000027.1:0-52523 GCA_036502145.1 Solirubrobacteraceae bacterium
CTGGGCTACTCCAAACAGGCGATTCACACCCTGATCGCGAACGGGTGGCTGCACCGGGTTCATCGCGGCGTCTACGCCGTCGGCCACACCCGCATCTCCCTCCGAGCCCACTGGATGGCCGCGGTCCTGGCCTGCGGCCCAAACGCCGTCCTCAGCCACCGCGCAGCCGCCGCCCTCTACGACCTCCGCGCCAGCACAACCGGGCCGATCGACGTGACGAGCAAAAAGCGCCACAACCTCCAGGGCATCCGTTGCCACCGCGTCCGCACCCTCAGTCCAAAGGACACCACCACCGTCGACGGCATCCCCGTCACCACCATCGCCAGGACCCTCCTTGACCTGGCCGAGACGCTGCCACCCCAGCAGCTGCGGACGACGCTCGAGTCCGCCCAGCGCCGGGACCTCCTCAACCTTCCGGCCCTCGACAACCTGATCGCGCGCAGTCCCGGACGCCACGGGATCAAACCGCTCACAAGCGTCATCAAAAGCCTCCGAGAAGAGGCCCCCTGGACCCAGTCCGAGCTCGAGCGCCGCTTCCTGGAGCTGATCCGCGAGGCCGGCCTCCCGGAGCCGCAGTGCAACGTCTCCGTGGACGGCATCGTGGTCGACTTCTACTGGCCCCAGCACCAACTCGTTGTCGAGGTCGACGGCTTCAGGTTCCACAAGACCAGGCGCTCGTTCGAGGAGGATCGGCGGCGGGACGCCCGGCACGCCGTCGCCGGCCGCCGCGTGATCCGCGCCACCCACGAGCGCATCGCCCACGGTCAGCGCGTCCTGCTTGACGATCTGGTTCGGCTGCTCAGCGCCGCGCCCGGCCGGGCGGCATGAGGTCGGTGATCGTGCCCGCGGCCATCTCGGCCGAGAAGCCGACCGTCTCGGACAGCGTGGGGTGGGGGTGGACGGTCAACGCGATGTCCTCGGCGTTGGCCCCCATCTCGATCGCGTGCACCGTCTCGGCGATCAGCTCCCCGGCGCCGACGCCGACGATCCCGGCGCCCAGCACGCGCTGCGACCCGGGCTCCACCAGCAGCTTTGTCAGCCCGTCGTCGCGGGCCAGGGCCAGAGCCCGGCCCGACGCGCCCCACGGGAACACCGCCTTCTCGTACTCGACGCCCTCCTCACGGGCGGCCGTCTCGGTCAGCCCCATCCAGGCGACCTCGGGATCGGTGTAGGCGACCGACGGGATCGCCCGGGCGTCAAACTCGACATCCATGCCGGCGATCACCTCGGCCGCCACCTTGCCCTCGTGGGAGGCCTTGTGGGCCAGCATCGGGCCCCCGACGATGTCGCCGATCGCGTAGATCCCCGCGACGTTGGTGCGCATCTGCCCGTCGACGGCGATGAACCCGCGGTCGTCGACGGTCACGCCGGCCGCGGCGGCCTCGATCGCGTTGCCGTTCGGGACCCGGCCGGCCGCGACCAGGATCTGGTCGAAAACGTGGGAGCCGACGCCCTCGATCTCCACCTTCAACCCCTTCTTCTGGGCCTTGACCTCGGACACGCGGGTTCCCAGGTGAATCGCCTCGTAGCGGCCGCCGATCCGCTTGGCCAGTGGCCGGATCAGGTCCGGGTCGGCCCCCGTCATCAGCTGATCGAGCATCTCGACCACGGTCACCTTCGAGCCGAGGGCGTCGTAGACGGTGGCCATCTCCAGGCCGATGATCCCGCCGCCGATCACCAGCAGCCGCTTGGGGATCTCCGATGGCGACAGCGCCCCGGTCGAGTCGACGACCCGGGGATCGTCCTCGGGCAGCCCGGGCACCATGGCCGCCTGCGAGCCCGCCGCGATGATGCAGTTCTCGAACGTGATCTCCCGCTCGCCTACCGACAGCGTGTGGTCATTGACAAACCGCGCCGCGCCGTGCACCACCTCCACCTTGCGCTGCTTGGCCAGCCCAGCCAGGCCCCCCGTGAGACGGTCCACGACCGAGGACTTCCACGCGATCAGCTTCTCCAGGTCCACCGAGGGCGAGCCGAACGAGATCCCGTGAGCGGCCATCTCCTCGGCCTCCGCCACCACCCGTGCCGCGTGCAGCAGCGACTTGGACGGGATGCAGCCCACGTTGAGGCACACGCCGCCGAGGCGCTCGTAGCGCTCGACCAGCACGGTTCGCAGCCCCAGGTCGGCGGCGCGGAAGGCGGCGGTGTAGCCACCGGGGCCGGCCCCCAGCACCACCACCTGGGTGTCGCGCTCGGATGAGTCCTCGGGACCGCCCCCATCCGGGGGCGACTCGGCGGCCACCGACGCCTCGGTCCGCGGCGGCTCGGTGGGCTCAGCCGCCTCGGCCGACGGACCGGCGCCGTCGGCCTCGAGCGTCATCAGCACGCTGCCCTCGGAGACCCGATCGCCGATCGAGATGTCCAGCGCCTTCACGACCCCCGCCGAGGGCGCCGGGACGTCCATCGTCGCCTTGTCGGACTCGAGCGTCACCAGGGGGTCCTCGGCCTTGACCTCGTCGCCGACCGAGACCAGGATCTCGATCACGGGGACGTCGCTGAAGTCCCCGATGTCGGGGACGCGCACCTCCGTGGCGCTCACAGCAGCGCCCGCCGCAGGTCTGAGAGAACCTTGACCAGATAGGTGACGAACCGGGCCGCGGCGGCGCCGTCGATCACCCGGTGGTCGTAGGACAGCGACAGGGGGACCATCAGCCGGGGCACGAACTCCGAACCGTTCCAGACCGGCTTCATCGCCGATCTGGTGGCCCCCAGGATCGCCACCTCGGGGGCGTTGATTATCGGGGTGAAGCTGGTGCCGCCGATTCCGCCGAGACTGGAGATCGTGAACGAGGCGCCGCTCATCTCGTCGCGGGAGAGCTTGCCCTCCCGGGCCCGGCCCGAAAGCGAGGTCAGATCGGCGGCGATCTCGAACAGCCCCTTGCGGTCGGCGTCCTTGATCACCGGCACCACCAGCCCGCCGGGGGTGTCGGCGGCAAACCCGATGTTGTAGTAGCGCTTGAGCACCAGCTCGTCGCCGTCCAGCGAGGAGTTGAAGTCCGGGAACTTCTTCAGCGCCGCCACCGACGCCAGCACCAGGAACGAGACCATCGTCACCTTGACATCGCTCTGCTCGCCGTTGAGCTGCTTGCGCCACGCCTCCAGGTCGGTCACGTCGGCCTCGTCGTTGTGGGTGACATGCGGAATCATCACCCAGTTGCGGGCCAGGTTGGGGGCGGCGATCCGCTGGATTCGCGACCGCGCCACCCGCTCCACGGGCCCGAACTTCTCGAACTCGATCGATGGCCACGGCAGCAGGTCCAGACCCGCTCCGGCCGGCGCCGGCGAAGCGGCCGGCGACGGGGCGCCCGGGGCCGGCGGTTGTCCGTCGGCCGCGGCCTGGACGTCCTCCTTGGTGATCCGCCCCTTGCGGCCGCTGCCGCTCACCTGCGCTATGTCCACGCCCAGCTCGCGGGCCAGCCGCCGCGCGGAAGGGCTGGCGTAGATCGGCCCCCCGCCGTTGGAACGCGCGGGAGCCTGCGGAGGCTGGGAAGGCTCCGAGCGCTGCGAGGGCTCCGAAGGCTCCGAAGACTCCTCGATCGCCTCCGCCTCTTCCTCCTTCTCGGCCGCCTCGGACTCCGGCACGTCCTCCGCCGCTGACTGATCGGCCGGCGCCTCGCCCTCGCCCTCGACCAACATCAGCTCGGTCCCCTGCGAGACCTTGTCCCCGACCGAGACCTTGATGTCCTTGACCACGCCCGCGAACGGCGCCGGCACGTCCATCGTCGCCTTGTCGGACTCCAGAGTGACCAGCGGGTCCTCAGCGGCGACGGTGTCACCGACCGAGACCAGGATCTCGATCACCGGTACCTCGTCGAAGTCGCCGATGTCCGGGACGGCCACCGTAGAGGCAGTTGCACTCATACCGAGGTCGGCATCGGCGCCTCGGTGTCGAGCTCATACTTCGCGATCGCCTCCTGAACCACCTTGGCGTCGATCGCGCCCTCGTCGGCGAGCTCCTTGAGCGCCGCGACGGCAACGTAGTGGCGGTCGACCTCGAAGAAGCGCCGCAGCGCCTGGCGCGAGTCGCTGCGCCCGTAGCCGTCGGTTCCGAGCACCCGGTAGCGACCCGGCACCCATTGGCGGATCTGATCCGGGAAGGCCCGGATGTAGTCGGTCGAGGCGACCACGGGGCCCCGTCGGTCGTCCAGACATTCGGTGACGTAGGCGCGCCGGGCCGAGTCCGTCGGATGCAGCATGTTCCAGCGCTCGACCTCGAGTCCGTCGCGGCGCAGCTCGGTGAACGAGGTCACGCTCCAGACGTCCGCCAGCACGTCGAAATCGTCGGCCAGCAGTTCGGCCGCCGCCATCACCTCACGGAGGATCGTGCCGGACCCCAGCAGCTGGACGCGTGGCTTGCGGGAGCGCTTGGAACCAGCCTCGCTGAGCAGGTACATGCCGCGCAGGATCCCGTCCTGGGCTCCTTCGGGCATCGCCGGATGGACGTAGTTCTCGTTCATCAGGGTCAAGTAGTAGAAGACATCCTCCTGCTCGCCGGCCATCCGCCGCAGGCCCTCCCGGACGATCACCGCCAGCTCGTAGCCGAACGCCGGGTCGTAGGCCAGGCAGTTGGGCACCACCGAGAACAGCACGTGATTGTGGCCGTCCTCGTGCTGCAGGCCCTCGCCGTTGAGCGTGGTGCGCCCCGCGGTGCCGCCGAGCATGAATCCGCGGGTGCGGCTGTCGCCGGCGGCCCAGATCAGGTCGCCGACCCGCTGGTAGCCGAACATCGAGTAGTAGACGTAGAACGGGACCATCTGCGTGGCGTGGGCGCTGTAGGAGGTCCCGGCGGCGATGAACGAGGAGATCGAGCCGGCCTCGGTGATCCCCTCCTCCAGGATCTGGCCGTGCTCGTCCTCCTTGTAGAACATCAGCTGCTCCGAGTCCTGGGGGCTGTAGAGCTGACCGACCGGCGAGTAGATGCCGAACTGGCGAAACAGCCCCTCCATCCCGAACGTCCGTGACTCGTCGGGGACTATCGGGACGATGTGGCGGCCGATCGACTTGTCGCGCAGCAGCGCCGCCAAGATCCGCACGAACGCCATCGTGGTCGAGATCTCCCGCTCCCCGGTGCCCTCGAGCTGGGAGTGAAACAGCTCCAGGTCCGGCACCGCCAGCGGCTCCGCGCGGCGGCGGCGGACCGGCATGACCCCGCCCAGGGCGGCCCTCCGCTCCCGCAGGTACTCCATCTCCGGACTGTCGTCGGGCGGCTTGTAGTACTCGGCGTCGCGCACCTGCTCGTCGGTCAACGGCAGGTCGAAGCGGTCCCGGAAGGCCATCAGCGCGTCCTCGGTCATCTTCTTGGCCTGATGGGTGATCATCTGGCCCTCGCCGGAGACGCCCATCCCGTAGCCCTTGATCGTCTTGGCCAGGATCACAGTCGGCTGACCGGTGTGCTTGATCGCCGAGTCGTAGGCGGCGTAGACCTTCTGCTGGTCGTGGCCGCCGCGGTTCAGCAGCCAGATCTCCTCGTCTGACATGTCCGAGACGCGCTCGAGCAGGCGAGGGTCACGCCCGAAGAAGTGCTCGCGCACGAAGGCGCCATCGCGCGACTTGAAGGTCTGGTAGTCGCCGTCGACACAATCCTCCATGACGGTGACCAGCGCGCCGTCGGTGTCGGCGGCCAGCAGCGGATCCCAGCGGCTGCCCCAGACGACCTTGATCACGTTCCAGCCGGCGCCGCGGAAGTCCGACTCCAGCTCCTGGATGATCTTGCCGTTGCCGCGCACCGGGCCGTCGAGGCGCTGCAGGTTGCAGTTGACCACCCAGATCAGGTTGTCGAGGTTCTCGCGGCCGGCCATCCCGATCGAGCCCATCGACTCGGGCTCGTCCATCTCGCCGTCGCCCAGAAACGCCCACACCTTGCGGCCGTCGGTGTCGGCGATGCCCCGCGCCTTGAGGTATCGCATGAACCGTGCCTGGTACAGGGAGGTGATCGCGCCGATCCCCAGCGAGACCGACGGGAACTGCCAGAAGTCGGGCATCAGCCAGGGGTGGGGGTACGAGGACAGGCCGCCGGGCTTGGACACCTCCTGACGGAACCCGTCGAGTTGCTCGGCCGTCAGCCGGCCCTCCAGGAACGCGCGGGCGTAGTTGCCCGGCGACGAGTGGCCCTGGAAATAGACGAGATCACCGGGATTCTCGTCGGTCGGCGCGTGCCAGAAGTGGTTGTAGCCGACCTCCATCAGCGTCGCCAGCGACTGGAAGGTCGCGATGTGGCCGCCGAGCTCGGAGGACACCTTGTTGGCGCGGACGACCATCGCGATCGCGTTCCAGCGCACGATCGACCGCAGCCGGCGCTCGATCGCCGGGTCGCCGGGAAACGGCGGCTCCAGCTCGGCCGGGATCGTGTTGACGTACGGCGTGTTGAGGCTGGCGATGGTGCCCGTGCCGGCGTGCTGAGCCCGCTCGACGACGCGCGTCAGCAGATCGCGGGCCCGGTCCGGTCCGTCGTGAGAGACGACCGCGTCCAGTGCCTCCAACCACTCGGTTGTCTCGACCGCGTCGAGGTCGGCTCCGGCGCCATTCGTGCTGGGCGGCTGCGTCTTCGCTCGATCAGTCATTTCCGCTCTTGGCTCGTACCTCAAATCGACTATACCCGCGCGAGGGGGCACCCTTTCGTACCAGTTTCGCGTAGGTTGCAGTCCATGAGCCTGGTCGAAGTAGAGGGCGTGGCGGGCGCTCCCTGGGATCGTCAGCTGGCCGGCTCGCTCGATCGCCTGGTGGTCCAGTCTGAGCTCCTGGAGGGAAACCCGCTCGGCGACCCGGCGCGGCGCCCGCTCTACGTCTACCGCTCGCCGGGCGTCGAACCGGGCTCCCCGGAGAGTGTCCCCTCCGTGTACCTGATTCAGGGGTATTCAGGGCAGGTCGACATGTGGCTGGGGCGAGCCGCATTTGAGCCGACGATCGTCGAGCGGCTGGACGAGATGTTCGCCGGCGGAGAGTGCCCGGACGCGGTGGTCGTGTTCGTCGACGCCTGGACGTCGCTCGGCGGCTCGCAGTTTCTGAACTCCTCGAGCACCGGCCGGTACCTGGACTACCTGTGCGACGAGGTGGTCCCGTTCGTCGACTCGCGCTATCCGACGCTGGGCGGACGGGAGCATCGCGGGATCGCCGGCAAGTCGTCGGGTGGCTACGGCGCGATGGTCGTGCCGATGCTGCGCCCCGATGTGTTCGGCGGGCTGGCGTCGCACGCTGGTGATGCGCTGTTCGAGTGCTGCTACCAGCGCGACTTCCCGGTGATCGCCCGGCGGCTGCGAGACGACTTCGACGGTTCCTACGACGTGCTGCGCCAGCGGATGGCCGAGGAGCCCACCTTCAACTGGTCGCGCTACGGCGAGGCGATCTCGATCTACGCCTACGCGTGCGCCTACACCCCGGATCCGCAACGGCCCGGCGAGGCGCTGCTGCCATTCGACACCGCGACGGGGCGGCTCAATGAGGAGGTCTGGGAGCGCTGGCTGGCCCTGGACCCGGTCCGGATGGCCGAGCCGCATGCCGACGCCCTGCGCAGCATGCGCAGGATCTACCTCGACGCCGGCAAGCAGGACGAATTCTTCCTCGATCTCGGCGCGCAGGCGTTCGCCGCCGAGCTGACGAGGCTCGGGATCGATCACACGCTGGAGCTGTTCGAGGGCGCCCACGGCGGGATCTCCTACCGCTATCCGGGAGCCGTTCGCGAGCTCGTGCTGGCCCTGGGCAACCGATGACCACCACCGCCGACACCGATCTGGCCTTCGCCGGGCCAGCCGCGCTGGCGGCGATGGTCCGCCAGCGGGAGGTGCGGCCGCGTGAGCTCGTGGAGCTGTACCTGCGTCGGATAGAGGCGCTCAATCCGCGCCTGAACGCGTTCCGGGTCACGCTCGCCGAGCAGGCGCTGGCCGATGCCGACAATAGCGACGCGGACGGCCCCCTGGCCGGGGTGCCGATCGCGGTCAAGGACGACATAGCGCTCGCCGGTCAGTCGACCACCCGGGGCTCGCGCAGCTTCGGGCCGCCGGCCACGGCCGACGCCGAGGTGGTCCGCCGCCTGCGCGCGGGGGGAGCGATACCGATCGGGGTCACCAACGTGCCCGAGCTGATGATCTTCCCCTGGACGGCGACCGACGCCAATGGCATCACCCGCAACCCCTGGAACCCCGAGCGCACCCCTGGCGGTTCCTCCGGCGGTTCGGCGGCGGCGGTCGCCTCCGGAATGGTGGCCGCGGCTACGGCCTCGGACGGCGGCGGGTCGATCCGGATCCCCGCGGCGTGCTGTGGCCTGGTGGGGATGAAGCCCACCCGCGGCCGGGTTCCGGGTGGGGGCTGGCTCGACCTGTCGGTATACGGTGGACTGGCCCGCACGGTCGCCGACAGTGCTCTGATCCTGGACGTCATCCACGGCGAGGCCGCCGGCGCCGAGCGGGTCGCCGTGGCGCCCTTCACCGGCAGCTACGTCGAGGCTGCCGCCAAGCCACCGGGAAAGCTGCGCATCGCCCTGTCGCGCAGGCTGCCGCCGGGATTGCTGGGCCGGATCTCACGCGACCAACGGGGCGCTCACGAGCGGACCGGGGCGCTGCTCAGCGCCCTCGGCCACGAGGTGGCGGAGCGCCACCCGGCCTACCGACTGGCGCAGCTGGAGTTCCTCCAGACGTGGCTGCGGGGGATCTACGAAGAGTCGCTCCACGTACCCGACCGCTCGGCGCTCGAGCGCAGCACCCGCCAGATGGCCGCCGGGGGCCGCTACCTCGTCCCGCCGTTTCGGCGCGCGGCGTTGCTGAGGCGGCGCGCGGCGACCACCGCTCGGATCCTGGAGCTCTGGAACGAGGTCGATGTGCTGGTCACGCCGGGAACCGCCCGGACCGCGATCGAGGCGAAGGGGGCCTACGGCCGCTCCGCGCCGCTCGCGATCGACCTGGCCGGTCGCTTCACGCCGTTCACCCCGATCTTCAACCTGACCGGCCAGCCGGCGGTGACGGTTCCCGCCGGGGTGGGGACCGACGGGCTTCCGTTGAGCGTCCAGCTGGTCGGGCGCCCGGGAGCCGAGGACGTCCTGTATTCGCTCGCCAACCAGATCGAGGAAGCCGCCCCCTGGGCCGACCGCCGCCCCGCTGAGGGGCCCCTTTACAACTGAAGCCGAGTCCGGTACATTTACGTACCGTGACCGCCGTGACTCAGGTGGCTACGGCTCGGACCGAGCCGGAACTCGCGGCCGGCGACCTCGACGGCGCGCCGGAGTCGCCCGCCGGGCCAGTCGATGCCAGCACGCCGCTGCGGCTGCCGCCGGTCGATCGGGCACCGCCCCTGTTGCAGACGCTGAGGTTCGGGACCCGCCCGATGGCGTTCAACCTCAACGCGCGCCGTCGTTTCGGCGACGTGTGGCAGCTGCAGATCCTGTCCCGCAAGGAGCCGTTCGTTGTCACCTGCCACCCCGACCACATCCGGTCGCTGATGAAGGCCAAGCCCAGCGACGCTCCGTCGCTGACCGGCGAGTCGCCGCTGCGGCCGATCCTCGGCCCGAACTCGGTGCTGACCTCGGTCGGCGACCGGCACATGCGCCAGCGCAAGATGCTCCTACCGCCGTTTCACGGCGAGGCGGTCGAGCGCTATGTGCAGATGATCTCCGAGGTCGCCGAGCGCGAGATCGATCGCTGGGAGATCGGCCAGCCGCTCTCCTTGGCCGCGCGGATGCAGGCGGTGACCTTGGACGTGATTATGAGCGGCGTGTTCGGGATCGATGGCAAGCCGGCCCCGGGGACGATCGAGCATCGCATCCGGACCACGATCCGCACCCTGTCCGCGGCTTCGACCAGCCCGCTCTACCAGCTTGTCGAGCTCCAGAACGTGGCCCGCCGGGAGCCGCGGGGGATCCTCCGCCAGCTGCTGCGCATCGTCGACCGCCAGATGTACGAGGTGATCGGCCAGCGCCGCCGGACGCTCAGCGAGAACCCGGGCACCGACATCCTCTCGCTCCTGCTGCAGGCGCGCGATGAGGAGGGCAACCTGCTCACCGACCACGAGCTCCGCGACGAGCTGCTGTCGCTGGTGCTGGCCGGGCACGAAACGACCGCGAACTCCCTGGCCTGGACGTTCGAGCGGTTGCTGCGAACACCCCGGGCCTACGACCGGCTTCGCGAGCTCACCCGCTCCGGGGGCCCCGAGGCCGACGACTATGTCGAGGCCACCATCCACGAGGGGATGCGCAACCGCCCGGTGATCCCGATGATCGTCAGGATGGTCAAGCGCCGATGGCAATTCGGCGACTACGTCCTGCCCGCGCGCACCCCGGTCGCGGTCAGCATCGTGGCGCTGCATCACCGCGAGGACGTGTATCCGGAGCCCCATGCCTTCCGCCCCGAGCGGTTTCTGGATCGCAAGCCCGGCACCTACACCTGGATGCCGTTCGGCGGCGGCATCCGCCGATGCCTGGGAGCTTCGCTGGCCATGGCCGAGCAGCGCGTGGTGCTGTCGGCGATCGCCCGCCGCACCGACTTGATCGCCCCCGATCCCAAGCCCGAGCGAGCTCGCCAGCGAAACGTGACGATGATTCCGCGGGGCGGCGCGCGGGTGATCGTGACCCACCGCCAGGCCGCTTGACTACGCGCTCCCGGCCGCGGGTATCGCTACCGTGACGGCCGTGTCAGCGCAACGTGCAGCGACCGATGTGATCGGTGATCCTGACCCCGGCGACACCGCCGCCGGCGAACCCGGCGGGCACCGCGAGCGGCTGATCGCCGCGATGGCGGCTTCGATCATCGAGAAGGGCTACCGCGACACCACGGTCGCTGATGTGGTGCGGCTGGCCCGTACCTCGCGGCGCAGCTTCTACGAGCACTTCGTCGATCGCGACGCCTGCTTCCTGGCCCTGTTCGACGCCACCAACGACGCGATGATGGAGGAGATAGCGGCCGCCGTGCACCCCGATCGGACCCTCGACGAGCAGGTCGACTCAGCGATCGACGCCTACATCGACAACGTCAGCAAGCAGCCCGCGCTGTACGCCAGCTTCGTGCGGGAGCTTCCGGGCCTGGGCCGGGCCGGCGCGGAACGCGGCCTGGCCACCCTCGAGCGCTTTGCCGCGCTGCTGGTGGAGCTGGTGGACTCCGGTCGCGCGGTGCGGCCGGAGATCGGGGCCCGGCCGCTGACCATGGACACGGCGATCATCATCGTCGGCGGCCTGCGAGAGCTGGCGGTCATCTCGCTGCAGCGTGGGCGCGACGTGCGCGAGCTGCGGGCCAGTGCAGGCTCGACGATCAAGGCGATCCTCACCGGCGCGCTGCTGTAGACGGGTCGATGGCCCGCAAGCAGACACCGATCGACGGCCGCACCGCGTACGTGTCAGGCGCCGCCTCGGGGATCGGCCGGGCGATGGCCCAGCGGCTCTCGAACCATGGCTGTCCGGTGGCGATCGTCGACCAGGACGACTCCGGGTTGCAGGCAACGGCGGCCACGCTCCCCGGACCGGTGCTGGCCCGACAACTCGACGTGCGCGATCGCCAGGCCCAGATGGCGTTTGCCGCCGAGGTCGCCGAATGGGCTCCGGCCCCGCTGGGGATGGTGTTCAACAACGCCGGCGTCGGGACATCGCAGAGCCTGGCCGACGGTGCGATCGAGGACGACGAGTGGGTGGTCGAGATCAACTTCCAAGGCGTGGTCCACGGCGTGCGCGCGTTCCTGCCGATCCTGTTGGGCCAGGACTCGGGCGTGATCGTGAACACCTCCAGCGTCTTCGGGCTGCTCGGCATGCCCTACCAGAGCGCGTACTGCGCTTCGAAGTTCGCCGTCCGTGGCTTCACCGATTCGCTGCGTCAGGAGCTGCGCGGCAGCGGTGTGCGGGCGGCCACGGTCCACCCCGGCGGCATCAAGACCAACATCGCCCGCAACGCTCGCTACCACGCCCATCCGTTGCACCCCGGAATGACCCACGAGGAGGCGGCCAGGCAGTTCGATGCGCTCGCGGTTACGACCCCTGAGCGAGCGGCCGAGATCATCCACAAGGGAGTGGTGGCGGGCAAGAGCCGGATCCTGGTCGGCCCGGACGCCTACCTCTTCGACGCGCTGGCCCGGCTGATGCCGTCGCGCTACTTCGGGCTGCTGGCGCTCGGCGAGCGGTTGGTGGCGCGCCGCAGCTGACGGTGGCGTGCGGCTCGCCGGCGCAGCTGCCTGCGGCTGGCGCGGGCCGGATCGCGCGCTCGCAGGACCGACTCGCCGCTGTGATTGCGGAACCCCGGCGGCTGGAAGGAGATGTCGATCCAGCGATAGTGGCGCGATCCCAGCGGCAGCCTCAGCGTCAGGTGGCGCACCCGGTTGCGCAGCCGCCCCAGGGGCCGGGAGTCGATGATCGAGTTGTAGAGCCAGACCTCGTAATGGCCCCGGTGAGCCGCCGGCAGCCTGATCACCGTCAGCTTGAGCCTTCGGCGCCTGCCGTCGCCGGCCAGGAACACCGAGCCGCGGGCGTGCACGACGCCGCCGTGCAGGGCGGCCAGCGGAATGGTCGGCGGACGACTGACCGTGGGGGAGGGGGCGGGGCCGGTCTGTGGGATCGGGACGGGCGGCGCGGTCGTGGTGGCCCTCGCGGCCGCGGTCTGCGCCTTGGGCTTGCGTTGCCCGGAGCCGCCACCCAGGGCGAGCACCAGCACCACGGCCACGATCACCAGCCCCAGCGCGGTGCCCGCCGCCCACAGAAGGATGTTCCGGTTGCGGGGGGCGGGGGCCGGGGGTTCGGGTTCCTCGTCGGGCTGCGGTTCGTCGTGGGGCTGCGGTTCGTTGTCGGGCTGCGGTTCGTCGTCGGGCTGCGGCTCGTTGTCGGGCTGCGGTTTGTCGTGGGACGCCGGCTGCACCGCTGCCGCCAGCGGCGCGGCGCCGTTGAGGGCCGGCTCGGCGGCGGGTTCCCCGCCGGCCACGGCGTCCGCCGGCACCGGCCGGTTTGAGCTGACCTGCCCCGCGCCGACAGCGGCCTGGCCAATCGAGGCAGCGATCTCGGACAGCGCTGCGCCGATCTCGTGTGCCGGCAGGCCGAGCTGCTCGCCGAGCCGCTGCGTGATCCCGGCGCGCCGGGAGGCGATTGCCTCCGGCGTCATGCCGGTCATCTCCGCCAGCGCCGCGTCAGCAAGGCCGCGGTTGACCCATAGGTTCAGCAGCGCGCGGTCGGCGGCGTCCAGCGAGGCCGAGGCGTCGATCAACGTCCTTGTGTCGACACGCTCCACCGGCTCAGCTGCGATTCGTCACAAACGGGCCTGCGTACGCGTTGCGAGTGTCGAAGCGGACGGACAGGGAGGCTTTTCGCATGCA
The DNA here is from genome assembly GCA_036502145.1 of Solirubrobacteraceae bacterium. GTDB lineage: Bacteria > Actinomycetota > Thermoleophilia > Solirubrobacterales > Solirubrobacteraceae > Palsa-465. Next base: position 13,267 of record DASXZB010000027.1, read on the forward strand.
AAAGCACGCATTGGTGGACCGAATTCTGGCACCTTTGGTCGTCGGCTTGTGCACTTGGTCGTTCTCCACCGGGACGCTCGTCGGTGGCAAAGGCGCTGGCGCAAGGGTGACGCCACGGTCGGCAACGGGACCTACGATATGTGGCTTCACCCAGGCGACGCCGTACTTTCAGTCAACCCCGGGTTGACTCGATCGCAGCGATGAAAGTGGGCGACTCGGCGCCGTTGCGGTCGGTCGACGGCGTGAAGCTGACCGCTGACTTGGCCTACTCGGCAGTGGTGGTCGGCCGCCGTGTCAGCTGACGGTCAGGGTGCCCTGCATCCCGGCTTGGCGGTGACCCGGGACGCTGCAGAAGAACGTGTACTTGCCGGGCTTGAGCTTCACGGTGAGCGTCTTGGAGCCGCCCATGAAGGTGGGCGTGGCGCCGATCACGGGCCCGCTCGTCCCCGACTGGATGGTGATGTTGTGACCGGTGGGAGACATGTTGGTGAAGTCGATCTTCACGGTGCCGGCCTTGGCGGTCAGCGACGACTTTGTGAACTTGAGCTGCCCGCTCGGGTCGGCGGCGATCGACAGGCCGCCGCCACCCCCGGATGCCGGGGCGGCCGCCGACGACGACGACGAGGCCGTCGAACTGGCTCCGCCGCCCGCCGCGCTCGTCGACTGGGAGCTTGAACTGCTCGATCCGCCGCAGGCGGCGACTCCGAGCGCCAGCACAGAAGCGGCAGCGAGGAGCGAGAGCTTCGACATACGGTCTCCTTTTTCGGCCTACGGTCGATTCCGGCCCGTTACACGATAAACCGCTGTATCCCGGGGTCCTGACTAACCCAGACGCGGCCGGCAACAACTCCTTCCCGGCGCGAGGTTCCGCCGCCCGGCCTGGGTAGCCTAAGTATTCCCCACCTGAAAACACTAAGTCCGGGCCGTCTGCGAAGCCGAAAGGAGCCCGATGGACCGTAAGTGGTGGACATTGATCGCGGTGTGCGTGGGCACGTTCATGCTGCTGCTCGACGTCACGATCGTCAACGTCGCTCTGCCGTCGATCCAGACGTCGCTGAAGGCGAGCTTCAGCGATCTGCAATGGGTGGTCGACGCCTATTCGCTGATGCTGGCGGCTCTGCTGTTGACCACCGGCTCCCTGGCCGACCTGTTCGGACGCCGACGGCTGTTCATGATCGGGCTGGTCGTCTTCAGCCTCAGCTCGCTGCTCTCCGGGTTGGCCACGACACCGCTGTGGCTCAACCTGGCGCGCGGAGCCCAGGGCGTCGGCGGGGCGGCGATGTTCTCAACCTCGCTGGCGCTGCTCGGAAGCGCGTTTCAGGGGCGCGAGCGCGGTATAGCGTTCGGTGCCTGGGGCGCGATCACCGGCCTGGCCGTGGCCATCGGGCCGGTCATCGGCGGGGCGCTGACGACCGGCCTGTCCTGGCGCTGGATCTTCCTCGTCAACGTCCCGATTGGCGTCATTGCGCTACTGGTGTGCCTGCTGCGCGTCGACGAATCTCGTCAGCCCGGGGCGCGCCGCCCCGACCTCATCGGCGCGGTGACGTTCAGCGGCGCCCTCGGCGCGCTCATCTACGCGCTCATCAAGGGCAACAGCCACGGCTGGGGATCGACCGAGATCGTGGGTTGCCTGATCGGTGCCCTGGCGCTGCTGGTGGCGTTCCTGATCGCCGAGGTGATCCAGCGCCAGAACGCAATGTTCGATCTCAAGCTGTTTCGCAAGCCCACCTTCACCGGCGGGTTGATCGCCGCCTTCTCGCTCTCCGCTGGGCTGTTCGCGCTGTTCCTGTACCTGACGCTGTACATGCAGGACGTCCTGGGCTACTCGGCGCTTCAGACCGGTGTCCGGTTCCTGGTCCTGTCAGGGGGGATCATTCTGACCTCGACGCTCGCCGGCCGGTTGACCGCGATCGTTCCGATCCGCTTTTTGATCGGCCCCGGCCTCGCGATGGTCGGTGGGGGGCTGCTGCTGATGCGCGGCCTGGATCCCAGCTCGGGGTGGACGCACCTGATCCCCGGGTTCATCCTGGCCGGCGCCGGGACGGGCTTGATCAACCCGCCGCTGGCGTCGACGGCGATCGGCGTGGTCACTCCCGACCGCGCCGGCATGGCGTCTGGAATCAACTCGACCTTCCGCCAGGTGGGCATCGCCACCGGCATCGCCGGGATCGGCGCTGTGTTCTCGCACACGGCTCGCACCCGGATCGAGTCGCTGCTGAGCAGCGCGCCGCACGTCAGCCCCGGGGTCTCGCACGCGATCGCCTCCGGGGTGGCCCAGGGCAACGGGGCGCAGGCCGGGCTGGCCCGCCTGCCCGCTCAGGCCCAGCCGATCGCCGCGCACGCCGTGCGGGTGGGGTTCGTAGCCGGGCTCAACGAGATCTTCTTGATCGGGGCGCTGCTGACCTTGGTCTCCTCGGTTCTGACCCTGCTGTTGATTCGCAGCCGCGACTTCGAGGAGGGAGCGGCCCGCGGCGTGGCGCGGCCGGGCGCCGCCGGCGAGACCAGTCGGGCCCCGGCTCCGGTCGAGGCGTAGGGTCAGCCCGCGAACAGATCCAGCTGCCAGTCGTTGCTGGACATCAGGTGGCCCTTCGGGTACTCAAACTCACGGGATCCGAGCAGTGTGAAACCGAGCTTGGCGCAGATGGCGTTGGACGGCGCGTTGTCGACCGCCGGGAAGGCGTGCAGGAACTGCCGGGACCGCTGCGCTCGTGCGGAGTCGATGGCGGCCGCGGCCGCCGAGCCGGCGACGCCGCGTCCCTGAAAGGCAGGCAGGACAGACCAGCCGATCTCGTAGACCGGCTCGCCCAGCCACTCGCGCTCCCAGTAGCCGACCCAGCCGATGCCCTGGCCGGTGACGTCGTCGACGATCTTGTACTGGTTGGAGTCCGAGTGCTCGTAGCGGCGCTGGCGATCGGCGATCTGCTTGGGCCTCTCCGCGCCGCCGAGGTGCTCCATCATCAGCGGGTCGCCGACCAGCCTCTCCAGCAGCCCCAGGTCCTGCTCACCCCAAGCCTCGAGATGGACCGCGGTCACCGATCGTAGGTGGCGATCGTGTGCAGCGAGAGGGCGGTGAGCACCACCCCGAGCGCGAAGATCACTCCGACGCAGACCGCCAGCTGGCCGGCCACCCAGCCATCGATGACCAGCGAGCGCAGGCCCACGATCACGTAGCTGATCGGATTGATTCGCGCCAGCGTCTCCATCAGCGGCGACAGGCGCTCAAAGGGGACGAAGTTCGGCGTCAGGAACAGCAGCGGGAAGAACAGCAGGAAGCTCGATTGCGTCGCCTGCACGTTGCGGGTGCGCAGGGCGACCAGGATCCCGAAGCCGGCGTAGGCGACTCCGAACAGCGCCGACAGGAGCACGATGACCACCGCTCCGAGCACGCCGCTCTGGACCCGGGCGCCGAGCGCGATTCCCACCAGCAGGACCAGCGCCGAGGCCGCCATCCCGCGCACCAGATCGGCGGTGAGCCGGCCGAAGATGATCGAGGAGCGGCGGATCGGCGCCACCAGCAGCTTGTCGAAATAGCCGAGGTCGATCTCGGTCACCAGGGCCAGCCCGGAGGTCGCGGTGGCCACCGCGAACATCAGCGACACCGGGAGCTGGAAGGCAACATACCCCTGGCCCTTCAAGAACGGCGTGCTGCTGGGGAACGTCTTGGAGACCTGGCCGATGTTGACGACCAGGAAGAACAGCGGGATGAACAGGGTCGGGATCGTCGCCTCCGGGTAGCGGACCACCTCGCGGACGGCCCGCCGGCCGAGCAGCGCCACTTCGGTCATCGCAGCACCGCCTCCGCTGGTTCGGTCGTCTGTTCCTGGCCCTCCAGGCGGCGACCGGTCGCTTTCAGAAACACATCGTCGAGCGATGGCCGCGCGACGGTGATCGCGCCGACCTGGATCTCGCTGCGATCCAGGCGCCGCACGATCTCGGCGATTTGACTGGCCCCGTCGGCCACGTACAGCGCCAGCGCGTCGGGCTCGGTGACCACGCGCTCCAGGTCCGGAAGGCCGGCCAGCGCGGCCTCGGTGGCGGTGACATCGGCGCCCTCCAGAGCCAGCGAGACGACGTCGTGGCCCATCTCCTCCTTGAGCCGTCGCGGGGTCCCCTCGGCGACGATCCGTCCATCGTCGATGATCGCCAGCCGGTCGCACAGCTGATCGGCCTCCTCGAGGTACTGGGTGGTCAAGAAGACGGTCGCGCCGCCGGCGTTGATCCGGCGCACCTCCTCCCAGATGGTGAGCCTGGATGCCGGGTCAAGACCGGTCGTCGGCTCGTCGAGAAACAACACCTCAGGCGAGTGGACGAGCGCACTGGCGAGGTCCAGGCGCCGTTTCATGCCCCCGGAATAGGTCTTGGTCCGGCGCTCGGCGGCCTCAGTCAGCCCGACCAGCTCCAGCAGCTCCTGCGCGCGCTCGCGACCCCGCCGGCCGGTGATCCCATACAGACCGCACTGGAGCTCCAGCAGCTCGCGTCCGGTCTGGGCCGGGTCGAGTCCGATCTCCTGCAGCGCAACGCCGATCCGCCGCCGGACGGCGGCGGAGTCCTTGACCACGTCGATCCCCGACACCGAGGCGGTGCCGGAGGTCGGCGGCAGCAACGTGCAGAGCATCCGGACCGTGGTCGTCTTGCCGGCTCCGTTCGGCCCCAGGAATCCGAACACCTCGCCGGCCGAGATCGTCAGGTCGAGGTCGCGCACCGCCTCGATCCCGCCTTTGAACGAGCGACGCAGCGACCGGGTGACGATCGCGGCGTCGCCGGGCGCTCCGCCGGAATCGGTCCGCTGGGCGCTGTCGACCAGCGTACCGGGAAAGAAGGCAGCACTCACGTCTAACTCCAAGTGTCGGTGGGATCTAAATCGCGCTGGGACGGCTGCCGGTCCTTGGCCGTCTCAGTCCTGAAGACCGGGTCCGGCGGGCGAACTGATCGGTCCTCCCGCCGGACTCCGAGCGCGCGGTTCACAGTAGCCCGCCGAGCGGCGAATCGTCTTCTCCAAACGTGCCCTCCGCGGCAGACCTCAGCCGAGGACCGAACGCACCAGCGAGAGCGCGATCACCAGGGCGGCGATTCCGGCGACCAGCGCCAGGACCGACAGCAGCAGCCGCAGCCTGATCCCGGCGATGTCCGATCGAGAGCGGCTCATCCGTTGGCCTGATCGAGGATCAGCGCTGTGAACGGCGCCCCGGTCTTCGGCGCGACGTTGAAGGCCAGGCTCCACTTGCCGACCATGATCAGCGCCGGCGCGGCCCGCGAGTACAGCCCGGGCCGGGTCTCTTTCAACTGGTACTCCTGTTCTGGCATCTGCATCTCGGTGTGGTTGAAGGTGAGCGTGATGCTGGCGTGTCGGAGCGGCTTTCCGTGCTTGGTTATGCGCAGGGCGAACGAGTCCGGGGCTGCGGCCTTGTTTGGCGAGACCAGGACCTGCAGTCGGTAGCCGGCCCGGTGGACGGTGGCCGCGACGCGTCCCGGCCCAACCTGCGCCAGAGCGGAGTTCTGAAGCGCGAATGCGGGTGGGGGCGGGGCGAGGCTGGAGAGGACCGCGGCGACGAACACCGCCGAGGCGACCAGGAACGTCTCGCCGCCGATCAGCCGGCGCAGCAGCCGCGCCGCGGGCTCGGCCCGCGTGGGGACCTCGCCGGCTGCGATGAGCCGTGGCCGGGTCCGCAGGAGGTTGCCGGCGGCCAGCGCCAGCGCCGCGGTGAGGATGCCGATCTTGACCAGGATCGCCACCCCGTAGCTGGTATCCCAAAGGGCGTTCACCGCGGGCATGTGGATGATCGTGGCGCCGGTGCCGGTGCCGAGCAGGACCAGCACCGAGATCAGCGCGACGTTCGAGAACCGGGGTACGACCACCGTGAGGGCCGGGACGCGACGCTCGGCGCCGACGCTGAACCAGAGCACGAGCAGCCCCACCAGGCCGCCCAGCCACAGCGAGCCGGAGATCAGATGCAGCCAGTCAAACGGCACCGCGAGGCCGCGCGGCGATGTCTGACCGGCGTGGCCGGTGGTTCCGGGGATCACCAGAACCGCCGCCGCCGCCATCAGGGCACCGGTCTGAGCGACGATCTCGGCGACCGAACGGCGCTCTCGCTGGGGTCGATCCAGGTACAGCGAGATCCATGCGCTCACCGCGAACAGCGCAAAGCAGATGAGCAGGTCGACGTAGCCACGGCCGAAGGCGGTGACGCGAAACAGCGGTACCAGCGCCGTGACGTCGAACACCGAGCGCAGCGAGTCGGTGGCGGTCGCGAAGTCCAGGTAGACCGGGATCGCCATCACCCCGATCACCGAGGCGATCACGAACGCGACCGACACGGCGTGCAACGAGGTCCGGCTTACCCGCCGCTCCATCGGCCTGGCGATCACCGCCCGGAACGCGAACAGGCCGATCGCGACCATCACCGACAGGAACATCACCCAGCGGCTGACCAGGAGATCGGGCGAGGTGGCGGTGCCCGCGATGCTCGGCACCACGAACTTCGGAGCCGGGCCGGGATTGGGGCCCACCGCGTAGGTGAATGCCCCCTGGACGGGATGGCCGTCGACCGAGATCGCGCGCCAGTAGATGAGGTACCAGCCCTGGGGCAGGTGGCGGCGCAGTCGCACCACCAGCGTGTCGGGATTCGACGGTGAGCGGGTCACCGGGCCGATCGTCTCCTGGCGCCCCTTGGCGTCAGTGACCGAGATGATCGCGAACCGCGGCTCCACCGCCTCGTCGTAGGTCAGCGCGACGTTGCGGGGCGGAGAGTTGAGCACGCGACTGGGAGCCGGGACGGTCTTGATCAGATAGGCATGCGCGCCGGCCAGGCTCGGCGCCGCCAGTCCCGCTATCGCCACGGCCAGCGCGACAACAATCCGCCCCCGCCGGCTCATGCCAGCGGCCTCCCCCCGCCTGAGCCGTCGTCGCTGCCGCTGCTGCTGGTGACCAGCGCCAGCCCGCCCGCGGCGAGGCCGAGCACCCCGACCACCAGGGCGATGATCGTCAGCAGCGAGACTCCGCCGCCCCCGAGCGTCTTCTTGACGGCGATCGTGGGCGCCGGCGCTGCCGAGGACTCAGACCCCGCCCAGTCGACGATCGACCCATCGGAGTAGGTCTGCTGCACCCTGAACGTGTAGGTCTTGGCGTCGGCGGGCTGGGCCAGGAACTGAAACAGCGAATCCTCACCGGTGGGGGTGTGGCCGCCCCTCCAGGTGACCTTCTGGATCACCGCGTTGTCGCCCGATCCGGTCTGCCGGAGGGTCCGCCGCCAACCTGGGGGCGGCGGGACGAAGGAGTCGATCGAGAAGCCACTGGGGACCGTCATCACGATCTTGGTCGTTTTCAGCTTGCTCTTCTCGGTCGGCACGGCAAGGCTGTAGAGCTGCAGCTGTCCCGAGATCGAGACAGCGGGACTGACGCGAGCGTGGCCGAGCGCCACGGCCGGGGCGGCTAGCGCCCCAACCACGAAGAGGGCGGCGATGGCCAACGATCGCGTCGCCGGAATCTTCGACGTCACGTTTGTGGTTCTCCTTTTGGTTGGTCGAATGCGCGACTGGAGCGCGCGCCGTCGACGGGCAGCCGGCGCGCGGTCGCTACCCGGGCGGTCCCCGTCCGCACCAACCGGTTGCCAGCGGGGCAAGCCGCACCAGCAGGACATGGGGCGGCCGCGGTGAGCACCTCGCCGGCAGGCGGCGATCGGCCGCCGGAGAGGTGCAGCGGGCGGCGACCTCCGCTAGCACCCACCGCGCTCCGTGCAGGAGCGCGGCCAGCACCAGACCCACCGACAGCGCGGCCGGGACCGCCCACCAGCCTCCGTAGCCGAAGACGCCGGACAGGCCCGCGGGGTGGCCGGTCAAGAACAGCCCCTCCAGTAGCTCCTGGGCGGCGTAGATCGCCAGTAGGCAGATCGCGCAGGTCAGCCACAGAGCCAGAAACGAGCAGCCGAAGCGCGGCAGCGACTTCTGGCCGGCCATCGCGCGTCCCAGCGCCGACAGGAAGCCGCCGACGGCCAGGGCGAGGAGCAGCACGATCCAAGGCACCAGCGAATGCAGGTACGAGTGACCCTGGCGCTGGAGCTCCGCAGCTGCGGCGCCCCCGAAGGCCAGGGAGTAGCGCAGCTGGTGCACGCCGAACGCGGCCGCCGGCACGACGGCCGCGCGCGCAAGCCCGCGGAGCAGGGCACTGCGGTCAGCGCGAATGACCATCCTGTCCCCGCACGATACTGGCCGGACTCGGGCGGCAAGCCAATCGGGGGTCAGCCCTCCCGTAGGGTTGGCGGGGACAGATGCTCCACGGCTCGTCAATCGACGGCTTCAAGCTCGCCTATCAGCGCGAGGGCTCCGGGGCTGCCGTGGTGCTGCTGCACGGCTGGCCCGGAGACCACTGTGACTGGAGGGAGGTCATCCCACTGCTGCGCGGTCGCGCGGACGTGGTGGCGCCCGATCTGCGCGGGTTCGGGGAGTCCGACAAGGCCCCCGCCGATCCCGTCGAGGCGTATTCGGTGGTCGCCCAGACGGCCAGCGCGGTCGCCCTGATCGAAGAGCTGGCGCTGGAGCGGCCGGTGATCGCCGGGTACGACGTCGGGAGCCGGGTGGCCCAGGAGATCGCCCGTGTCGCGCCGCATACGGTCGCTGCCCTGGTGGTGGCCCCGCCCGTGCCCGGCGTCGGCGACAGGGTCCTGAGCGCGCGGGCGCAACGGGAGTTCTGGTATCAGGCGTTTCACCAGCTGCCGATCGTCGACGAGATCATCGACGGAAAGCCGGCGGCGGTACGCGCCTACCTGGAGCATTTCTGGTCGCACTGGTCCGGTCCCGCCTATCAACCCTCCGAGGCCGAGCTCGACCGCTTGACCGCGCTGTACGGGGAGCCCGGCGCGTTTGCGGCCTCGATCGGCTGGTACCGGGCCGGCTCGGGGACGGTGGCCACCAGCCTGGCCGAGCGCCCGCCGGCGCCCGCTGACCGGATTGCGGTTCCCACCACCATCCTGTGGCCAGAGCGCGATCCGCTGTTCCCGCCTGAGTGGAGCGACCGGGTTGATCAATTCTTCAGCGATGCGACGGTCCGGACACTGCCCAGGGTGGGTCACTTCTCCCCGCTCGAGGAGCCACAGGCCTGGGCGGAGGCGATCGCCGCCGCCCTGGCGGCGAGCGGTCGTCAGTCACCCGGGCCGGGTGAGGCGTCTTCACCCCGCCCAGGGTGAAACTCAGGCCGGTGTCCGATCCCCTGTCACCGTCGGGCTTCGGCGCGACGCCGCCCCGCGGCCCGGCCGCCGCCGAGGTCCTCGCCAGAGCCTGGTGGATCCCGCTCGTCGCGGGTCTGCTGAACCTGATCGCCGGGCTGGTGATCCTGATCGAGCCGCACAACAGCCTGCTGGCGATCGCCCTGGTCCTCGGGATCTACCTGGTGATCGCCGGGATCCTCACCCTGATCGCCGGGCTCGCACGTCCCCGGGACCGCGGGATCGTGATCGCGTTCGCGATCCTGGCCATCATCGCCGGTGCGTTTGTGATCGCCCGGCCGGGCTCCGCGGTGCACGGTGTCCGGATCGTGTTCGGGCTCTACCTGCTGATCTCCGGCCTCGCCCACCTAGGGAGCGTGGTGTTCGAGTCAGGCAATCGGGGACAGGAGATCCTGCGCGGGTCGCTAGAGGTCATCGGCGGCATCGTGTTCCTGGCCGCGCCCAAGCTGGGTCTGGCCGCGGTGGCGCTGTTCCTCGGGATCTACCTGCTGATCCGAGGCGCGCTCGAAGTGACGCTGGCGCTCGCGTTGCGCGAGGCCAAGCACGAGACAAACCGCTGAGTCAAGCGAGGCGGATGCGCGGCTGGGCGTCAGCCAAACCGGCGCCCCAGCGCGCCGGTGGTCAGGTCGGCGATCGCGCTGCCGATCAGCGCCCCGGCGACGACGTCGCCGGGAAAGTGCACGCCGGTATGAATCCGCGAGTACGAGACCAGCGCGGCGAGGACGTGCAGCGGCAGGCCGGCCGCGGGCAGGGCATGGCTGGCCCCCGAAGCAAACGCCACCGCTGCCGCGGAGTGCCCGGACGGAAACGAGCGCGAGGCTGGCATCGGGACGAAGCGCTCGATCGGTACCTGCACGGCGGTGCGGTCCGGCCGCCGCCGTCGCCCCAGCGGCTTGACCCCCAGGTTGACGACCGCTGAGGTGACCGAGACCGAGGCCAGGCCGCCGAACGCGGCCCGCCGGCCCTTCGGGCCTCCCGTCAGCGCCAGCACCCCGGCGGCGGCGATCGACAGGCGCGAGTGGTCGGCGGCGTTGGACAGCCTGCGCATCGCCCGGTCGAGCCTTGGCGTGGGCGTCTTGGCGATCGCCTCGTAGAGGGCCGCGTCCAGACGGTCGACCTCGTCCAGCCAGCCGTTCCGTCCGCCCCGGGCGGCACTGTGTTCGGCGGCGTCGAGATCTGCCATGGTCAACTCCCTTCTGAGTATCGCTGCCCCTGGTCAAGCCGGCACTGCGCGCGGCTCACCGATCGCTGCTCGTCGCCGCCAGGGCCTGAGATTTCACCCTAGGTGGGTGATTCTCGGTGGCCCCAGACCAAGGATCCTAGGTGGTCATGAGCACCGTGGACTCACCCGCGGCCGCTAGGTCTCCGAGATGGACGACGAGGCGGATCGTCACCGATGTCCTGCTCACGGTCAACACGCTGCTGGCGATCCTGGCGATCCTCGCCGTCTGGGCCAACCGGCAGCTGCTCAATCCCGACAACTGGGCGACCACGAGCACGAGGCTGCTGCAGAACCAGGCGGTGCGGACGGCCACCGCCAACTACCTGGTCGATCAGCTCTACAACAACGTCAACGTGGCCGCGCTGATCGAGTCCGGGCTGCCCCCGCGGCTGGATCCACTCGCCGGGCCGGCCGCCGGAGCGTTGCGAAACGCGGCCGTTCAGGCCACCGAGCTGGCTCTCTCCCGGCCGCTGGTCCAGGACCTCTGGTCGGCGTCCAACCGCAGAGCCGACCAGGCCCTGGTGGCGATTGTCAACGGGGGCAACCGCCAGATCTCCGTTAACGGGAACGAGGTGACGCTCAACCTGCGATCGATCCTCGATGACGTGGCATCGCGGCTTGGGATCTCCGCGGACCTGGGCGCCAAGCTGCCGCCGTCGGTGGCCAACCTGGTGATCATGCGCTCCAACCAGCTCAAGGCGGTGCAGGATGCCGGCGGAGCGCTGAAGGGGCTGGCGGCGATTCTCTACATTCTCGTCCCGCTGATCTACGTGGCGGCGATCGTGATCGCGAGGGGGCGGCGAAGACGCACCCTGCTGACGGTCGGTGCGTCGGGGATCGTGGCGGGCCTGGTGATCCTGCTGGCGCGCTCACTCGGGATCCGGGCGGTCGAGAACACCCTGGTCAGGGACGACTCGGTGCGCCCGGCGGCCCGCGCTGTGGCCTCGGTCGCAACCGGAATGCTGAGCGAGATCGCCGGCGCGGTGATCCTGATCGGCGTGGTGATCGTGATCGCCGCCTGGTTCGCCGGCCCCTCTCGCTTCGCGGTGCCGGCGCGGCGCTGGATCGCGCCGTACCTGCGCGTGCATCCCGTCGGCACATATCTGGTGGTGGCCGCGGTGCTGCTGCTGATCTTCATCTGGCAGCCGATCCCGGCCACCGGTACGCCGGTCGGGATGATCGTGTTCGCGGTGCTGGCAGCGCTCGGGACCGAGGCCCTGCGGCGCCAGACAATGCTCGAGTTCGGCGAGCGGCAACCGCCGCAGGAGGCAAACGGAGCCCACTTGGAGCAACTCACAGCGCTCCAGCACGCCGGGGCGCTGACCGCTGATGAGGCCGAAGCGGCCAGGGCGCGGTTGACCGAGCAGGAGCCCACGCCGCCGTGACCTTGCCGAGCGGACCGGAGCCGCCGGCCTCGGCAGTTGAGCAACAGATCCAGTCCGACCGCGAGAGCGGCCGGCTGCAGTCGCTGTTCGCGGCATCGCGCGGATTCGTACGGATCGTCTATCGCGACCCCGAACACCTCTCAGAGCGCCTGACGCTAGCCCTCCGGCAGCGGATCGGGGAGCCATCGCTGGCCTGGGCCCAGACCGCGCTCGCCGATCGCGGTCCCGAGGGGCGACCGGCGATCGCGACGCGGCTCTCTCGCCGCTCGACACACGTCTCACGGATCGACGGGGCGGTGGCCGGGACCCCGTTTCTGATCGCTCTCGTGCCGGGCTACGTAGGGCACCTCTGGCAGGAGGGCGTGCTGGTCTTCCGCCTCGCCGCGCTGTACGGACGGGACCCGCGCGCGATGCAGACGGCGGCCGAGTTCCTGTACCTGCGCGGGATCCACCCTGACCCCGAGGCCGCCCATATCGCGCTCGAGCACGTGGCCGCGATTCCGATGCCTGACAGGCCCGACACCCGACGTCCGATCGTCAACTGGTACCGGTCGGTGAGGATGCTGGGCGTGTTCGGAGGCTTCCTGTCGCCGCCGTCCGGCGACGAGAAGCCCCAGGGCCTGGCTCGGCTCCGCACGCTGGCGGGGCTGCTCGTCGCCGGCGCGCTGTGGGCGATCACCTGGATCTTCCCGGTCACGTTCATGCTGGCGATGTCGTGGGGGTGCGAGAGCCACTGCCGGGCGCTGGGACGCCGTGCCACCGCCTTCTACTCCGGGCAGGAGACCGAAGACGAGCTCGAGTCCGAAGAGCGGGCCGAGCGACGGCTGGTGCGGACGATCACCATCGTCCTGTCGGTGGCGGTGCCGGTCGCGTTCGTCGCCTTCGCCGACCACGTCCGCAACCAGACCGGCATCAACGCCTGGGGAGCGGCGGGGGCGATCGTAGCCCTGTCACTGGTTGTCGCCATGACCGTGGTGGCGCGGCGGGCATGAGCTCGCAGTCGCCGCCGCCGAGCCGCTCGCCCCGTGCCAGACGCCGCTTGACACTCGAGCACGCCGTGGAGGCGGCGACCGACCGCTACGGCCTGGTTCTGCTGCTGCTGCTGCTGACCTACGTACTGGCCTCGGCGCTGCCGAACCACGACTGGGCGCAGGTGGTCCTGGCCGTCACCTCGGCGATCACGGTGACGGCCACGCTGGCTGCCTCGAACATCTCCAAGCACCGCCGACGGATAGCGCTCGTGCTGGCGACGATCGCGGTGGTGATCGCCGTCATATCGGCGGTCGTGGGCGGCCGGACCGGCGGGGTCGCGGGGCTGATCATCGCCATCCTTCTGACGTGGTCGCTGCTGGCGATCATCCGCCGGCTCGTGCAGCACGAGCGCGTCTCGAGCCAGACCGTGCTGGGGGCGATGTGCTGCTACGTGCTGTTCGGGCTCGTCTATACGTTCGCCTACGAAGCGATCGCCCGCCTGCAGAGCGGAACGTTCCTGCTCCCGGCGGGCACGCATACCCTGTCGGACTACCTGTTCTTCAGCTACACCACGCTGACGACGACCGGGTACGGCGATCTGATCCCCGCCACCGGCTTGGGCCGCGCGCTGGCGATGCTCGAAGCGCTGATGGGGCAGCTGTTCCTGGTGACGGTGGTGGCCAGGCTCGTCGCCCTGTGGTTGCCGCGGCGGATGTCTCGCGACCTTGAGGGATCGGCGGCCGTGACGGGAGCCCGAGCGGCGTCACCCGGGCTGGGTGAAGACGAATCACCCGGTGGGCGGTGACCTTCTAGGCCTCAGCCCACAAGTGAGGAGAAGTCAGCATGTTCCGAGCCCGTAGGCGACCGCTGATGCGGGCGGCGATGATCGGAGGGGCCGGCGTCATGGCCGGGCGGCACGCTGCGCAGAGCCAGTCTCGCGAGCAGGACCAGGAGCAGCGCTTGGAGCAGCTGGAAGGCCAGCCGGCCGCGCCGGCCGCGCCGGCTCCCGCGGCTTCCGCTGCGGGCCCGGATCTCGTCGACCGGCTCAAGGAGCTCAGCCAGCTGCAGCAGTCCGGAGCCCTGAGCCAGGAAGAGTTCCAAGCCGCCAAGCAAAAGCTGCTCAGCAGCTAGGAGGGAGGTCGAGCATGCAAATCGGACCTGTACAGCTGCTGGTGGTGGGTTTCCCGACCGACAAGCCGCACCCGCAGTTGCGGGCTGAGGTGGAGCGGCTGCGCTCGCAGCCCGGTATCCGGCTACTGGACATGATGGTCGTCCGCAAGCACGAGGACGGCGGCATCGAGCGGCTCGAGACCAGCGATCTGTCTGACTCGGAGGCCACCGAGCTCGGAGCGATGGTGGGGGCGCTGATCGGCGCCGGTGCGGGCGGAGCGGAGGGCGCCGAGCTCGGAGCCGAGGCTGGCGCGCTGGCCGCCGCCGAGGGTAAATCTCTCGCCCAGGACTTCTGGTTCGTCGAGGACACGCTGCCGACCGGGACGGCCGCCGCCGTCGCCCTGATCGAGCATCAGTGGGCGATCGGGCTGCGCGACGGGATCCGCAACGCGGGCGGTTCCCTGATCGCCGAGTCCTGGATCCATCCCCTCGACCTCGTGGCGATCGGATTGGTGAGTGCCGAGGAGGCCGAACAAGAGCTCAGCTTCTAGTCGCCGGACCCTCGAGCCGGAGCACGCAGCGAAACCCGATGTGGGAGGTCGAGGTGTCGATCGCCTCGGACTGCCGCGCCGCCGGCCGGTAACGGAGGCAGTAGTTCGGTGCGCAGAGGTGCGAGCCGCCCTTGATCACCTTGCGCGGGATCCGCTCCCCGGGCCCGTAGCTCTGAGCTTCGGAGTCGACCCGCGGGTTGCGGGGAACGCAGCAGGACGGCTGCTCGGCTCCGGCCGCTGCCCCCTCGTTGAAGGAGAACCAGTCCGAGGTCCACTCCCAGGTGTTCCCGGTAATGTCGTACAGACCGAAGCCGTTGGGCGCGAAGCTGCGGACGGGGGAGGTGCGCGCAAAGCCATCGGACATCAGGTTCTGCCAGGGGAACTCGCCCTGCCAGGTGTTGGCCATCATCCGGCCGCGTGGCGCGAACTCATCGCCCCACGCGAACACCTTCTGCTCCAGCCCGCCACGCGCCGCGCGCTCCCACTCGGCCTCGGTGGGCAGATCCTTGCCGGACCACCGGGCATAGGCGAGCGCGTCCCCGTAGCTCACATGAACCACCGGATGACGCTCCCGTCCGCCGACGTTCGACTCCGGTCCCTCTGGCCGGCGCCAGAACGCGCCGGGCGTCCAGGCCCACCAGTTGCTGAAGTCCCGCAGGTCGACCGGACCGCTGGTGGCCTCGAACACCAGCGACCCCGGTACCAGGAGCTCGGGATCGGCGTTCGGGTACTCGCTTTGCGCCGGGGTTAGCTCCGCGGTGGTCTGATGACCGGTGGCCTTCACGAAGCGGCGAAACTCGGCCACGGTCACCGGGTGCTCGTCGATCCAGAAGCCGTCGACGGCGATCCGGCGGACGGGCCCCTCCTCGGGATAGAAATCGCCCGAACCCATCGTGAACTCGCCGTCCGGGACCCAGACCATGTCCTTGGCGGGAGTTCGAGGTTGAGTGAAGGCCGTCACCGACGAGATCCTGAGCAGCGGGCGGGTGAGCGCCGGTCACCCTGCAGGGGTGATTGAACCACGGGTGCAGGAGCGACGGCCGGCGGCAGCTCACCCACGTCGGGTGAAGCAGGCTCACCCGGAACGGTGCGATCTTCTGATCCAGTGGCAGTCAGCTACGAAATCCGGATCCGGGGCAGGGTCGGAGCCAGCGTGCTGGCTTCCTTCGAGGAGATGGACGCCGCCGTCAAGCCCGCCGAGACCGTGCTGACCGGGACAATCATCGACCAGGCCCAGCTCCACGGCGTGCTGGAGCGAATCCAGCTGCTCGGTCTCGAGCTGATCGAGATCCGGCAGGTTCCGGGGGAGACCGGCGCCGGCTCAGGCTAGCCTCATGAGCTCGCGATCACAGCGGACCCTGGCCGCGGCCGGGATTGTGCTGGCGCTGATCTCGGTGGTGCTCGCCGTGATCACCCTGATCGAGCATTTCCCGCGTGGTCTGTTCGTGCTGCTGCTGGATGTGGCGGCAATCGCCGCCGCCTGGCACGGGATACTGCGGCGCGGGGTGGAGAGGACGGTCTGGCTCGTCCTGGCGGCGGTCATGCTTGTGGCCACCGTCGTCCTGCTGGTGGGTCGGGACTTGGTCGAGGCGGTGCTGGTGGTCGCCTTCGCGGCCGGGTCGGTGGCGTGCGCGCGGGCGGCGCTGGTCAACCGGGTGGCACTCGAGCGCGTCGAGCCGCCATCGGCGCCGGTGCTGATCTTCAATCCCAAGTCCGGTGGCGGCAAGGCGACGAAGTTCCACCTCGCCGACGAAGCCCGCCGGCGCGGGATCGAGCCGCACGAGATGGTCCTCGGCAAGAGCCTGGAGGACACCGTCGAAGAGCTGTTGGAGCAGGGAGCCGATGGGATCGCCGTCGCCGGCGGAGACGGAACGCAGGCTCTGGTCGCGAACGTGGCGGCCCGCGCCGACGTCCCGTTCGCCTGCATCCCGGCCGGCACCCGCAATCACTTCGCGCTTGATCTGGGCGTCGATCGCGACGACGTGGTCGGCGCCCTGGACGCGTTCGTCAACGGAGGCGAGCGGGTCGTGGACCTGGCCGACGTCAACGGCCGGGTGTTCGTCAACAATGTCTCGGTGGGGCTGTACGGCGATGCGGTTGCGCATGCCGGCTACCGGGACGCCAAGCTCAGGACGCTGCTGGACACCCTGCCGGAGGTGGCCGGCCCCGAGGCCGAGGCGAAGCCGTTGCGATGGCGCGACCCCGACGGCTTCACCCACGACGCCGGGCTGGCGCTGCTGGTCTCCAACAACGTCTACCGACTGGGGCGGATCGTGGGATCAGGAACGCGCCCCAGCCTCGATCGCGGCCAGCTCGGCGTCTCAGTCATCGGCTCCCGAGGCGGGGTCGGCCGGGGGATGGTGCGGCGCTGGTCGCTGCCGGCGATGGAGGTGCCGGGGGACTCGCCGATCTCGGTGGGGATCGACGGCGAGGCAGTGACGCTCACACCTCCGCTGCGGTTCACGATGCGCCCCGGGGCGCTGCGGGTGCGGATCGCCGCCCAGCACCCCGGTTGCTCGCCGTCGGCCGGGATGCCCGACAATGCGCTTGCCGGCGTGGGGTTGCTGGCTCGCCTGGCTCTGACCGGACGGCGGTAATCCCCCGGCACGGAGCGCGGATGGTGCGCCGGCGCCTCCGGGCCACCTTATAGGGTGCCTGCCCGTGCTCCGATCCACCCTGCCTGTCGGCGAACGACCAAAAGCGAGATCCTGATGGCCCAGGATGAGTGGAGCCGGCCCCCGCCCGGTCAACGGGCCTGCCCACGCTGCGGCGCACCGGTGCCGCCGGGCAGCTCGTTCTGCCCCGAGTGCGGCCATAACCTGCAGGAGCGGCGTTCCGCCGCCTGGCTGATCGGCTTGGCGGCGTTCGTGGCCGGGGCGGCGGTGGCGTTCATCATCAGCTTCGCCGCGGGGACCGGGACGACCACCGTCACCACGCACACGCCGGGACCGGCCGGGCACGTCACCACGAAGACCACGTCGAGTACGCCCACCGTCACCGAGCGGACCTCCACGGTTACGGCGTCGCCATCGACCAAGACCGTGACCCAACCACCCAGCACCGCCACCGTCACGACCACCTCGACCACCACCAGCACGACGACGACAACCACCACCGGCTAGCGATTTAAACCCCAAATCCTCTGCAAGTACGGCTCACCACGTGGGCGCGGGCTTATACTGGCACCAGTGAGAGGACCGGGATCCTCCGGTCTGGTGTGGGCACCCTGTAGGGAGGTGAAACGCCTCTGGCTTCACGGACGCGTGAACGGGATCGCCGTGACGAGCGTGCGACCCGGCCGACGGGCACCGCGTCTCCATACGCGCCGCCGCTGCCACGACCGGCGGTGGAGCGGCCGGAGCTGTTCGACCGGCTCGACGAGGGGATCCGTGGGCCGCTGACGCTCGTAACCGGCGCGCCCGGCTCGGGCAAGACTTTGCTGCTGTCGACGTGGCTGGCTGCCCGACCTCCTCCCGGGCCTGTGGCGTGGCTCCCGCTGGAGCCGGCGCACGGGCACTCGGCGCGCTTTTGGGCCGAGCTCCTGACGGCCGTACGCGAGATCTCCGGACAGCCGCTGGCCGATGTGCCGGAGCCCTCGACCGGAGCGCAAGACGAGTTCGTGGCCGCGCTGGCCCAGGCTCTGGGCGGCCTGGCCGAGCCGCTGGTTCTGGTTCTCGACGATTTCGAGCGACTGCATTCGCAGCCGGTCACCAAGAGCCTCGACCTCCTCCTGCGCCGGCATCCCGAGCGGCTTCGCCTGGTGATCGCCAGCCGCCTCGATCCCGCTCTCTCGCTGCAGCGCCAGCGACTGGAAGGTCGCCTGACCGAGCTTCGCTCGATCGACCTCGCGCTCAGCCGCCGCCAAGCCGGTGAGCTGTTCGCGATGGCGGGCCTGAAGCTGACCGCCGACCAGATCGACAAGCTCCACGCGCGGACCGAAGGCTGGGCCGGCGGTCTCGGGCTGGCCGCGCTGTCGCTGCATGAGCACCCCGATCCCGATGGCTTCGTGCGCACCTTCGCCGGCGATGAGCGAACCGTCGCCGACTACCTGGTCGAGGAGGTTCTGCAACAGCAACCGGCGGAGCTGTGCGAGTTCATGCTTCGCACCAGCGTCGTCGAGCGCCTGGAGCCCGGCCTCGCCGATGCCCTGACCGGTCTCGACCACGGCGCCCAGATGCTCGAGCGGCTCGAGCGCGCCAACGCCTTCCTGGTCCCACTTGACCGGCACCGGCGCTGGTACCGCTACCACCCCATGTTCGGCGAGCTGCTCCGAAGCCAGCTCAAGTACCGGATGCCGGACGCCTTCGCGCTCCAGAACCGGCGGGCGGCGCGCTGGTTCGCCGCCCGCGGCATGGCGGCCGCGGCGGTGCGCCACGCCTTGGCCGCCCGCGATGTCAAGGCGGCCACGGAGCTGCTGACCCAGCACTGGCTGACGCTCGTGGTCGACGGCGAGGCCCAAGCGCTCGTCGACGGCATCGAAGCGCTTCCGGGCCACGTGATCGCCGACAGCGCCGAGCTGGCGCTCGCCGGCGCCGGCGCCCTGCTCGACGTCGGCGATCTGCAACAGGCCGAGCGCTGCATCGAGCTCTCCGACGCCAGAGCCGGAGCGGTGCCGGCAAAACGGCGGGCGCAGCACTCCCTGACCAGGGCCGTGGTCAAGATGCTGCAGGCTCGGCTGCGCGGCGATTTTGCCGCGACTCGCCGCGCCGCCATCAAGATCCTGGCGGGACACCAGCTGGCGGCCCTTCCCGACGAGGCTCGCGCGCTGGCGGTGCTGCACCTCGGGATCGCCGAGAGCTGGATCGGCTCCGCGGGGGAGGCACGCGAGCATCTGGAAGAGGCGCTGGAGCTGGCGAGGCGCGACCGCCGCGAGTACATCGTGCTCGGCTGCCTCGGTCATCTGGCCCTGCTCAAGGCGCAGGAGGGAGCGCTGCGTGACGCGGCGAGCTTCGGGCAGGCGGCGATCCGAACCGCCGCCCGCCACGGCTGGGACGAGCACGCAGCGGCCGCCCCGGCGTACCTGGCGCTGGCGCTAACCAGCTTCTACCGGGCCGATCCGGAAGCGGCGAGCGAGCAGCTCGAGCGCGCGACCGTGGCGGCGCGGCGCTCCCAGGAGCGCACGACGCGCTGCCTCATCGACCTGCTCCGGGCGCTGTTGCTGGCCCGGCTCGACGCCGGCGAAGCCGCGCGCGTGGCCCACACGGCCGCGCACAACGCCACCGAATGGGCGCTGCCGGCGAGCCTGGCGGCCAGAGCGGATGTCGCGGAGCTGGCGCTCCTGGCGATGGGCGGCGATGCCGAGCGCGCTCGCGAGGCGCTGGACCGCGCGGCCACGGCACCACAGTCCGTTGAGCTGCATCTCATCGAGGCGCGGCTTGCACTGGCCGACGGCGACCCTGCGGAAGCCCAGCGCCGCCTGCAGCCCGACCTCGGAGGCGGTTCGGTCGCCCTGCACCCGGCGAGCCGGCTCGAGGCCCGAGCGCTGGCCGCGCTGGCCAGGCACCTGCTGCACGACGATCAGGGTGCGCTCGATCTCCTCGAGCGGACGCTCTCGGATGCCCAGCCACAGGGCTACCGTCAGCCGTTGCTGACCGTCGGAGCGCCGTTGCGTGAGCTGCTCAAGCGCCGCGTTCGTGCCGGGACCGCGCAGCGTGCCCTGGCCGGCGACCTCATCGGAGCCCTGGAGCAGCAGCAGGGTCTGGCTGGCGGGGACTATCAGGGCCAGCTTCTCGACCCCCTCTCAGACCGCGAGGAGGCCGTACTGCGCTACCTACCGACGCTGATGTCGAAGGCCGAGATCGCCTCCGAGCTGTTCGTCTCGGTCAATACGGTCAAGACACACACCAAGAACATCTACCGCAAGCTCGGCGTCGGCAGTCGGAGCGAGGCCTTGCGGCGGGCGAAGTCGCTGAACCTGGTCTGAGCCCGAGGTGCGACCGGGAGGCGGTCCCGTCGCAGCCCGAGGGGGGCCCGGCGAGGCGGACCCCGCCACGCCCCTCACCCGGGTCCGTGTCAGCTCTGGCCGGCGGCGGCGAGCGCTTCCGACAGCCGCTGCTCGCTCTCGTTGTCCAGCGACGTCTGGATGATCTTGCCCGGGATCTTGATCTGGGGGATCACCTTGTCGGCGGTGACCTTGCGGACGAGCAGGATCAGGGCTGCCGCCCCGGGTTCCAGATTGGCCCCCAGGTCCTTCATGAAGTTGTCGTCGACCCCGTAGTCGCTGAGCGCTCCGGCAGCGGCCCCGGTGGCGGCGCCGATCGCCATCCCGAACAGTGGGACGAAGAAGATCAGGCCGATGAGCCCTCCCCAGAGCGCGCCTCCAACCGCCCCGCCGGCGGCGGCCGACGGCTGATGGAGCTTGACCTTGCCGTCCTGCTGACGCTCGACGATGACCATGTCATCGAGCTCGATCTGCCGGGCCTTCTGCAACTGGGCCACGTTCTCGCCGACTTCTCTGGCCGTGCCCACGCTGTCGTAGGCGATCGCGACCAAATCGCTCATAAGCCTTCTCCAATCACTTTCGTCGGGTGTTTGCGGTTGGGCGCAAGCGCCCTGGTCATGGTGGCGGCGTCCGGGTGAGCGGGAATCACCCGTGACGGGTGATTCCCGCCGCCCAGCGGGTTTCGACGGGGGTCAGCGCGCTACGTCGCCGCCCGGTTCGGTCTCTCCGTAGACCGCCAAGCCATAGATGATCCACAGGCTCAGCGCAAATATCGCCAACGACCAGAAGGGATAGGCCGGAAGATCCAGCAGCGCATCGATGGCCACCAGCGAGGCCCCGAAGATCCCGACCCAGCGGCCGAACGTGCCACCTCCGAACAGCGAGATCGCGGCCAGCAGCTCGATGATCCCGAGGATCAGCGCGACCCAGCCCCAGGTCTTGAGGTCGGAGAAAAGGTAGTGCGTGTTGTGGGTGAAGAAGCTCGAGTTCCCGATCGCCGCGATCCCGTAGATGATGTTGAGCACTCCACCGACCATCAAGAACACGGCGGCGAATATGGCTCGTCCCACTCCTCTCGTCTGATCCATCGCAGAACCTCCTGTTTGGGTGGAGCCGCGAGCCGGCACTCGCATCGGCGCGCGGGGTTTCCGTACGGATCCATTCTTCGCCGTCCCCAGGCGATCACCCTCATCCGGGTGGGGTGATGCAGGGCTCAATCCCTGCCGATCTCAGCCGATTGCGACCAAGACCTGGATTCGCGTGCCGATCAGGCGATGCGGGGGAGCGGCGACCCCTGGCACTGCACCGCGCTTCAGCCGTTGACAAGGGCCATCGCGGCGGCCATCGCCACCGACGCGCCGCGCTTGTCGCCGATGAGCCCGCCCTCCATCCGATTCATCACGTAAGCGATCGTCGCCCGGGCATCGAGGTCGTTGACCACGAGCGATCCCCCGTAGCCGCCCCAAGCGCAGCCTCGAGGTCCCATCGGCGTCGTCTCGCTGGCCAGCCCAAACCCCATCCCGAACCGCAGCGGTACGTCCAGGACCAGGTCGCGCCCGTTGGACTGCTCCTCGAAGATCGCCTCCACTCCGGGCTGCGAGAGCAGGCGAATCCCGCGCACTTCCCCGCCGCAGGCCACCGCCGACTGGATCGCCGCCACCGAGCGGGCGTTGCCGTGCCCGTTGGCGGCCGGTATCTCTGCGCGCCGCCACCACTCCGCAGCGGCGACCTCGCCGGTGATGACTGGGTTGCTCAGCGTCCGGACCCCAAGCTCGGGCAGCCCGGCACTGCCCGCCTCAGCCGGCGGAGGTGGGATCAGCGGGGCCACCCGCGGGTCGGCGTCGGTCGGCAGGCCGATGTGAAAGTCGGCTCCGAGCGGGTCGGCCACCGTCTCCTTGAAGAACCGCCCCAGCGAGACGCCGGTGATCCGCCGCACGACCTCGCCGACGAGATAGCCCTGGGTCACCGCGTGGTAGCCGGAGTCCGCGCCGGGCTCCCACCAGGGTGCCTGCGCCGCCAGCAGCGACGTGCAGCGCTCCCAGTCCGCGAGGTCCTGGAGCGCCACCGGCTCCTGCCAGCCGCTGAGACCCGCGGTGTGGCCCAGGACGTGGCGAACTTCGATTCGCTCCTTGCCAGCCTGCGAGAACTCCGGCCAGTAGCGGGCGACCGGAGCGTGAAGATCGAGCTCCCCCCGGTCGGCCAGGATCAGCGCGCACAGCGCGGTCATCGTCTTGGTGGTGGAGAACACGTTGACGATCGTGTCGCGCTCCCACGGCTCGGTGGCGTCGGGATCCTTGTATCCGCCCCAGATGTCCACAACGGGCTCGCCATCGAGCACGACGGCCACCGAGGCGCCGATGTCGACTCCCTCGTCGAGGTTGGCGCTGAGCGTCTCGGCTACGGCCGCGAAGCGCTCGTCGTACTCGCCCTGGATCTCGGCCACGGCGCACAAACCTTTTTCTTGGCTACTAAGGGAGTCGCGCCGCCCCTAGGCCGCGTCGTCTTCGTGGGCCGGTACCCGTCCGCCGGCCCGGGCCTCGGTCTCCGGGTCCTTCACGGCCTCGGGGTCCTTCACGGCCTCGGGGTCGCGGCCCTCAACCGCCGCCGCGTTACTCCGTGTCGGTGCGTCTTCTCGGACCGCGGAGCCGTCGTGGACCGCTCGTTCCTCGTGGACGCCTGCGCCATCCGCGCCCTGGACCTCCGTGGGGCGGTCCCCGCGGTACCGGCCGTCCCGGGCGGCGACGGCGTCCCTGTCGGCGACGGCAACGGTCCGGCGGCGGCGGGGGACGATCGTGTTGAACAGCAGGATCACCGCGGCGATGCCCCAGGCGAGCTCGGTCCAGCCGTTGGCCGCGATCAGGCCGAGAACGTCGCCGCTGATCAGGGCGATGATCGCGGCTGCCGCCAGCGCGACGCCAACGATCAAACTCATCGTCTTGGCCAGTAGATGCTGGGCGGCGCCGAACAGCAGCAGCCCGCCGGCGACAGCGGTCAGCATCCCCGTCCAGCCGTTGGCGCCGAAGATGCCGAACACCTTGCCGGTCACCGGCGCCTTTCCGTTCGGGACATTGGAGAACGGCGGGAAGCTGTGCTGCCGATACAGGAAGTACAGACCGGCAGCGAGCAGGATGGTGCCCAGTATCAGGGCAGGCCCTCTGGCCAGGCTGACCCCCTTCTCAGTCCGGACATCGTTCACGTCGCGCGCGTCACGCGTTTCACGCCTTTCGGCCACGGCCATCATGCGCCTCCTGACGTTGGCGGTGTTACCAGCGGTGCCCCTGCTCTACCCGGCGGGGGCGATATCACGCAGTTTGTGCCTCGGCGCCTACCCCAGGACCGGCACGTTGCGCTCGTTGCCCAGCCGGGTCAGCGTCCGCTGCATCGTCGAGGTCACCAGCTTGTAGCCGTCCTCGACGTCCGGGTGCTGGCCCAGCCGCTGGCGAAGATCGATTGGCTTCAGCACACGGACCGAGATCTTCGCGGGCAGCGGGAAGCGCAGCGGGAGATCGAGGACGGTGACCCCGAACGGCGGCCCCAGAACCGGCGGCAGCACCTTTAGCCGAAGCAGCCGATCCAGGCGCAGCGCCCGAGCCACCCGCCGCCCCTGGCCCAGAAACAGCGCCGTCTCCTGACCGCCGATGGCCACCACTGGCACGACGGGGACGTTGTGCTCGAGCGCGAGCTTGACGAACCCGGAGCGGTGATCGAAGTCGACCTTGTCCGACTTCCAGGTGGGCCGGTAGGTTTCGTGGTCGCCGCCCGGATACACCAGCAGCGCGGCGTCGCGCCGCAGCGCCTCTGACATATTGGCCGGCGAGGCGGGCACTGTTCCGTAGCGCTGCACCAGCGCCCGCAGGCCCGGCGTCTTGAACACCAGGTCGTGAGCGAGCTGGTAGAAGCGCCGATCGCTACCGAAGTGGTCGTAGAACGCCTGGCCGAAGACGAACGTATCGGCGATCAGCGTGCCGCCGGAGTGGTTGCCGACGAGCAGCGCCGGTCCTTCGCCGGGGATGTGCTGCAGGCCCCGCACATCGGCGCGAAAGTAGTAGTCCGACCACAGCCTCAGCGCCGGCAGGGTCCGCTCGATGTACTCCGGGTCGCGGAAATCGAACGGATCCGGGCGCTGGCGCCGCGCGACGGTGCCCGCCATGTCGCCGGCCGCGGCGGCCACCATCCGTAGGTAAGCCTCTACCGGTCCGCCCCCGGCGGTCCGTAGCTTCTCCAGAGGGCCATCGTTGCGCTCCACTTCTCTGTCCTACCCCACCGGCGCGTCGAGCAAGCCTTGGGGCCGGCGTCAGCCGCCCCGCTAGCCGAGCCTCAGCCGGCCGGATGCGCCTTCTGGAGCCGCTCCAGCACCGCCGCCGACTCGGGATCCCGGGCCAGCACGAGCTCGCGCATCGTCCCGGTGTCCAGGCGGGCCGGCTCGGTCCCTTCCAAGAACTCCGCCAGCGTCCGGGCGAAGCGCAGCGGGTCGTCGAGCTGCGGGAAGTGCCCGGCCCCCTCGAACAGCTCCAGCCGACTGCCCGGCATCCCCTCGTGCGCGGGCCGAGCGTGGGCGACGGGGATTATCCGGTCGCGCTTGCCCCACATGATCAGCGTCGGCATGTTCGAGGCAAGATAGAGACGGTCGGAGGCGTTGACGCGCTGGCCGGTCGGGTCGATCACCGCGCGCAGCGTGTGGATGAAGGCGCTGCGTGCCTCGGCGTTGGAGAGTGACTGGTATCCCCGGGCCATCTCGGTCAGGTCGGGGCCGGTGTGAAGGCCCATCCGCCCCAGCGCCCGCGGGATCACCGCAGCCGCCTCGAGCACCCGGGGATGAGCCAGCACCGGCAGGACGAACTCCGATCCCGGCAGGGTTGCCGCCCGGAGCAGGGGGTGCACTTCCTCGCCCAGCCCACCGCTCGAGACCAGCACCAGCCGCTCGCAACGCTCGGGGAACTGGTAGGCGAACTGCATCGCGATTCCACCGCCCAGCGAGTGGCCCACCACGCTGGCACGGGCGATGTTGAGACCGACCAGCAGGTCGCGGATCCCGGAAGCGTGCGCGCCGAGCGAGTAGTCGCCCCGGGGCTTGGCCGACTCGCCGTGGCCCATCAGGTCCGGGGCCACCACCGTGTGGTTGGCCGCCAACAGCTGGACGATCTGGTCCCACTGGGCCGCCCGGCCGGCGACCCCGTGAATCAGCACCACCGGCGGCCCCTGTCCCGCGATCGTGAAGTTCACGCGCAGGCCGTGCAGCAGCAACTCGATGCGCTCGAAGTTCGCGACTGGCCGAACGTGGCGCTCTCGCTTCCTGGGGGTGGGGTGAGCGGGGGGGCTTTGCGGGGCTGGGTTAGTGGTCATGTGCGCTCACGGTATCGGGTCAGCGAGGTCAGCTGGCGTCCCGGGGGCGCTCGTCCAGCCAAGGTGTGCGGTATCCGTCCCGCCAGAGAATCGGGAAGAACGCCTCGTCCAGCTCGGCCTCGCCGGGCCGCCGGTACCGGGAGTAGATACGGTGGGGATGGCTGGGATTCCAACGGGTATCGGTCGAGATCGTGTGGCTGACGATCGACCGGCGCTGGGCGTCGGCGCGCTCGTTGGGCGGGCTGCCGTGAAAGGTCCAGCCGTCGTGAAACGCGGCGCCTCCGGCCGTAACCTCGATCGGCACCAGCTCCAGCTCGGCGCCCGGGGGCATGACCTGGCGCACATGTCCCAGCCAGTCGTCGGGAGCGTGGAAGGTGCCCCCCTGGGGTGCGTGTGGCCAGAGGTGCGAGCCGCGCACGTAGTAGATCGTTCCGGTGTCCGCGGCGGTGTCGTCGAGCGCCATCCAACAGGTGGTCATGTTGGGCGGGTCGAGGTAGTCGAGGTAGGCGGCGTCCTGATGGCAGAGCAGCGCCCGGCCTGACGGCGGCTTCCAGATCGCGTTGTCCTGGGCCACACGCAGACCCGGCAGCTTCGCCAGGCGCGCCCCGAACTCACCCACTTGCCGCGACAGGACCACGCCGGCGAGCACGCGGTCAGCCTTCCAGACGTTGCACAGCTGGCGAGTCAGGTCGCTCGGCGTGACGTCAGGGACATAGTTGACCTCGTCCGGCTGCAGGCCGGTCTCCCAGTCGTGGGCAAAGACGCGCATGAAGTGCTCGCGGATGGGATCGAGCTCGTCGCGCTCCAGGAAGCTCTCCACGATCAGAAACCCGTCGCGCCGGTAGCTGTCGATCTGCGCGGCGGTGGGTGTGAGCACGCGGTCAGTCTAGATCCGGCTGCAGAGGGGGTGCCTGGTTTCGCCGCTCGCGCCGCACCGCACTGCGGTCCCCTTCGACTAGCGTTCGGCGCCATGGTCGAGCTGAAGCCGGGAATTGAGCAGTCCTATGAGTTCGACGTCACCGGTCCGCTGCTGACGGATGTCGGCGGGACCCTGGGGTTCTCAGTCCTCTCGACCCCGGGGATGATCGCGATGATGGAGCGGACCGCCTCGACGCTGGTATATCCGCTGCTCGGCGACAGAAAGGCCACGGTGGGCTTCGAGGTTTGCGTCAAGCACGTCGGCGCCGCCCGCGAGGGCGAGCGGTGCGTCGCACGCGCGCGGCTCGAGGAGATCATCGACCGGCGCAAGCTGCGGTTCGCCGTTGAGGTGGAGACCGACGACGGACGGACCATCGGCGTAGGGACCCACGAGCGCCGGGTCGTCCCGGGCTCGCCTACCGCTCGGTGAGCTCCCACAGCGCCTGACGCTCCGAGAACGTCAGCCGCCGCCAGCCGTCGTCTTGATGGCGCGACACATAGACCTCAATGTCCACGACGCTGCGAACGCCTTTCAGCGCGTCTACGGTCTGGAGCAGGTTCACGTCGTCGACCAGCGCCCTCCGGCTCATCACGTCTATCACCCGGAACGTCCGAGGACGCCTGGGCTCGGGAGCCTCCGGCGGCCGCGGCGGCGGCTCACGGGGGACCAACACCGGGTCGGTGGCCGAGCGGTGTTTGGTCACGCGCTCGAGCGGCACCACGCTGGCACCGGTGCCCTTGGTTTCCGTGTTCAGGACCCAAACCTTGCCCATATCTCGAGGATAGATCGCGGCGAGGGCAAGGATCCTGCGATCCGCCGCTGTTACTCGACTGCGGCGGCAGCGAGCAGTCGTTCGACGAGTACGCAGTCTTTCCACTGCCCGTCGAGCCTGCCGTGACGACGCTGGATTCCGACTTCCTCAAATCCCGCTGCCCGGTGGGCCGCGCGGCTCGGTCGGTTGTCGGTGAAGACGCGGCTGGTGAGCTTGTAGAGGCCGTGGCGCTCGGATTCGGCGCACAGCTCGGTCAACAGCCGGCGCCCCAGGCCGAGGCCGCGGGCGGCGGGGTGGACGTAGACGGCGTGCTCTCCGACGCCCGCATAGACGCAGCGGTCCGAGTAGGCCCCCGCCCGGGCCCACCCCAGGACTCGTCCCTCGTATTCGCCGACGATGAACGGCTTCCCGTCGTCGACCCAGCCGGCGACGTCCCCGACGACCCGGGGCTCGGTCTCGAAGGTGGCGATGCGCTCGGCGATCCCGGCGTTGTAGATCTCGACGACGCGAGCGAGATCGTCGTCGGTCGCGCGGCGGATCGTTGCTTGAGAAGCCACGGCCACATGCTCATCGTACGTCTGACCAATTCCGGCCCCGGGCCGAATCGTCCGGTGCATTCAGGGGGAGGGCTTGCGGGCGCGGATGATCGCCGAGGTCGCGTGCTCGTGGACCCGGTGGGTGGCGGTGATCTCGATTCCCTCGAGGCCGGCCGCCTCGAGCGCGCGGCGGAACTCGGCTTCGGTGAGCGCGCCGGCGACGCAACCGGTCCAGGCGGCCATGTCGGCCTTGGTTGCCTCGTCCATGTCGGGGTCGGCGATCACGTCGGAGATCGCGAAGCGGCCGCCGGGGCGCAGGACGCGGGCGGTCTCACGGATGGCCTTGGGCTTGTCGGCGGAGAGGTTGATGACGCAGTTGGAGATGACGACGTCGATGCTGGCGTCGGCGAGCGGCATGTCCTCCAGGTAGCCCTTGACGAACTCGACGTTCTCCACGCCGGCGTGGGCGGCGTTGGCGCGGGCGAGATCGAGCATTTCGTCGGTCATGTCCAGGCCGATCGCGCGGCCGGTCGGCGCAACGCGGCGCGCGGAGATGAGCACGTCCGCGCCGGCGCCGGAGCCCAGATCGAGCACGACCTCGCCGTCGTGCAGCTCGGCTGCGGCGGTGGGTACGCCGCACCCCAGGGAGGCGTTGACAGCGGCCTCGGGCACGTCCTGGCGGGTCGCCTCGTCATACAGCCGAGATCCCCACGCGCCGGCTTTTGACGAGGTGCCGCACGAACCCTCGGAGCCACAGCAGCCGGCCTCGGATTCCAGGGCGGCGGCCTGATCCTGATCGCCGGCGGCCGACGCCCGGGCAGCTTGGGCGTAACGCTCGCGGACGGTCTCGCGGATATCGGTGCTCAGCTCAGCCATGCAGACAGCTCCTTGAGGGCTTCGGGGATCACGTAGTAGTAGGCCCACAGTCCCTGGCGCTCTGAGCCGACCAAGCCGGCCTGGCGCAGCACCTTGAGGTGATGCGAGACAGTCGGCTGCGAGAGCTCGAACAGCGGCACCAGCTCGCACACGCAGACCTTGCCGGCGTGCTTGCGCAGCACGTCGACCAGCTGCAGGCGGACCGGATCGCCCAACGCCTTGGCAATGGCCCCCATTCGCTGCGCCTGTTCGCGTTCGACGTCGGGGTAGACGACGGGCTCGCAGCACGGCTCGCCGGCGGGGCGCTTGGTCTTCGGCGTGAGCTCCAGATCGATGCTCATCAATCTATTAATATCGATTGAAGTGAGGATTGTCAATCTATAGACTCGAGGCCACGTTGCCGGGTCGTCGCGTCGTAGCTCGACTTGGAGCCTGACCATGCGAGTTCTGTTCGTCTGCCTTCACAACGCGGGTCGCTCACAGATGAGCCAGGCCCTGTTCGAACAGGCCGCCAATGGAGCGCACGAGGCGCGCTCGGCCGGCACCACCCCCGGTGAGCACGTGCATCCGGAGGTGCTCGAGGTCATGGCCGAGCTCGGAATCGTGCTCGCCGACCGCCGCCCGCAGCTGTTGACGCGGGAGTTGGCACAGTGGGCCGACGTCGTGGTGACGATGGGCTGCGGAGACCAGTGCCCGGTCATCCCGGGCAAGCGCTACATCGACTGGGATCTCCCCGATCCCGCCGGCCGGCCGCTGGACGAGGTCCGCCGCACCCGTGACGAGATCGGGCACCGCGTCGACGACCTGCTCGCCGAATTGGCAGCCAGCAGCCGAGCGTAGCTACGGCACGGGAAGCTGGACCTGACGTCCACGCAGACGCACGCCGATGCTCCAGCCCGCCACCGCGCCCCAGACCCCCTCCAGCAAGACAAAGCCCCACTGGTGGGTCAACACCGCCGCTGCCGACAGACCCCAACCGCCCACGAAGTTCAGGACCAGATACGGATACGCGCTGACCGGCCAGACGCCCCGCTGCGAGAGCCCGAACGCGACCAGGCAAAGCACCGCTCCGCTCCACTGCAGCACCTCTGACATCACACGTCACCCCTTCATCACGTGCGTCATTCGCTGATTCTCATGACAGCTCGGTTGACGCTTGGACATTGAACTCTCGCACTTCAACCGAGGTTGGAGTCATGCCGCCTGCCGTCACGCGGCGCTTGCCCTCGCCGCGGTGAGCCGTTACCCCTAGGGGGTAGGGGTAAGTGGTATGATGCGTTCATGCCGAATACACAGACCCCCACCAGGGGCTATACCGCCACCAAGGAGCAGTTGCTGCAGCGCCTCGCGCGCGTCGAGGGGCAGGTTCGCGGCGTCAGCCGGATGGTCGAGGAGGAGCGCTACTGCATCGATGTGCTCACCCAGATCTCGGCGGTCCAGGCCGCCCTTGACAAGGTCGCGCTCGGCCTACTCGATGACCACGCCAACCACTGCCTGATCGAGGCTGCCGAGGAGGACCGCCCGGAGAAGACCGCCGAGCTGATGGCCGCCGTCGGGCGGCTCATGCGGCGCGGCTAAAGCCGGTCTGACCAAACCGGCTCGCATGCTGACCGCCATCGCACCGCTTGCCACCGTTTGGTCGAGCCTGGGGCACGCGCTGAGCTTCGCCTTCGGGATGTTCTGGGAGATCCTGTGGGCGCTGATCCTCGGCTTCTTCCTATCCGCCGCGGTACAGGCACTGGTCTCCAAGGCCGAGATGCGCCGGCTGCTGCCCGATGACTCCCCGCACAGCCTCGCGGTAGCCACCGGTCTGGGCGCGGCGTCCTCCTCCTGCTCCTACGCAGCCGTGGCGCTGGCCCGCTCGCTGTTTCGCAAGGGCGCTGACTTCTCCGCCGCGATCGCCTTCCAGTTCGCCTCGACCAACCTGGTGATCGAATTGGGAATCATCATGGCGCTGATCCTCGGGTGGCAGTTCACAGCCGGCGAGTTCGTCGGCGGTCCGCTGATGATCGTCTTCGTGGCCCTGCTCTTCCGTCGGTTCCTGCGGCCGGGCGACGTCGAGCGGGCCCGTGAGCAGTCCGATCGGGGACTGCTCGGCAACATGGAGGGCCACGCCGAAATGGACATGTCGGTTCAGCAGCGGGGCTCGATCCGCTCCCGGCTGCTCTCCCCCGCAGGGTTCACCTCGACGGCGGGTTACTTCGTGATGGATTGGGCCGCGATCTGGCGCGACATCTTCGGCGGTCTGCTGATCGCCGGCGCGCTTGCCGCATGGGTACCCGACAGCTTCTGGCAATCGCTGTTCCTCGCCCACGACGGCGCGCTGAGCACGATCTGGGGACCGCTGATCGGCCCCGTCGTCGCGATCGTCTCGTTCGTCTGCTCGATCGGAAACGTCCCGCTCGCCGCGATCCTCTGGAACGGCGGGATCTCCTTCGGCGGCGTGCTCGCGTTCATCTTCGCCGACCTGATCATCCTCCCGATCCTCAACATCTACCGCAAGTACTACGGCCGTCGCATGAGCCTGTTCCTGCTCGCCACCTTCTACGCCGCGATGGTCGCCGCCAGCCTGATCGTCGATTTGATCTTCAGCGCGGTTGGCCTGGCCCGCAGCACCCGAGACGCCAAGATCGTCGAGGCCCACGTCACGTTGAACTACACGACAGTCCTCAACATCATCTTCCTCGTCCTCGCCGCGGGGCTCCTGTGGCGCTTTATCCGCACCGGCGGCCTCCCGATGCTCCGCGCCATGAAGAAGGCCCCGGCGGAGCGCGCCGATCACGGCCACGCCCCAGCCCCGCGCCCCGGCTGAGTCCGGGTCGGCCCTTATCGACCGCGACGGCGCAGCCCGCGGCACGTTTGGCTGCCCAGCCCGCACGGCTTTTCACTCAGATCGGATGATGTGCCGGCGAGCCGGCGTGGCCAAGCTCCATCCCGTGACGGCGACATCGACACGGCAACGAGATTCTGTCAAGCCGCATCTGACGGTGGCTGAACGGGTCGCACTTGGCAAAGCGGCGCGTGCGAGGGTGCCCCGATCAAGCCACGCCACATTCGAGCCCGCGCCGAACCGTGCGGATCCGCTGGAGCTGTTGGAGCGACAGGCCGAGGCGCGCGTGCCGGAGCTGGTGCCGATCCGGTACGGGCGGATGCTCGTGTCGCCGTTTACGTTCTACCGCGGGGCAGCCAAGATCATGGCGGCCGACCTGGCCGCGACGCCGCGCACCGATTTGATGGCGCAGTGCTGTGGCGATGCCCACATGTCGAACTTCGGCGCGTTTGCGTCGCCCGAGCGACGGCTCGTGTTTGACCTCAACGATTTCGATGAGACGCTTCCGGGACCGTGGGAGTGGGATCTGAAGCGGCTGGCGGCGAGCATGCTGATCGCCGCGCGCGACAACGAATTCGGCGTCACAGATCAAGAGCGGGTGGTGCTCGACACCGTCTGCGAGTACCGCACCGCAATGCGCCGCTACGCCTCGATGGGCAATCTCGACGTGTGGTACGACCATCTCGAGATCGAGCCCGTGCTTCGCCGCGCCAGCGGTGATTTCAAACCGCGGACGGTCAAGCAAGGCGCGCGGACGATCGCCAAAGCTCGTACCCGCGACAGCATGTCGGCCTTCTCCAAGCTGACGCAAGTGGTCGACGGAGAGCCCCGGATCGCCGATCAGTCGCCGCTCATCGTGCCCATGGAGGCGCTCGTCGCACCCGACGAGTACGACGAGCTGTTTGAGATGCTCTCCCGGCTGCTGGGCGCCTACCGTGACACGCTGGATTTCGACCGGCGGAAGTTGCTGGACCAGTTCGCGATGAAGCACTTCGCTCGCAAGGTGGTGGGTGTGGGAAGCGTCGGCACCCGGGCGTGGATCGCGCTGCTGTTCGGACGTGACGGCAACGAGCCGCTGTTCCTGCAGGTCAAGGAGGCCGAAGCATCAGTCCTCGAAGAGTCCCTGGGCGCGAGCGAGTTCGCAAATCATGGCCAACGGGTCGTCACCGGCCAGCGGCTGATGCAGGCCAGCAGCGACATCTTCCTCGGCTGGGTGCACGTCATCAGCCCGCTCGACGCCAAAGAGCGCGACTTCTACGTCCGCCAGCTCAGGGACTGGAAGGGCTCAGCGGAGGTCGATCAGATGATCCCCGCGGGCATGGCCTTCTACGGCAAGCTTTGCGGTCAAACGCTGGCGCGCGCACACGCCCGCAGCGGTGACCGGATCGCGATCGCCGCCTACCTGGGCAACGGGAACACCTTCGACCGCGCCATTGTCGCGTTCTCCAAGGCCTACGCCGAGCAGAACGAACGCGACTATGGGCGGCTGGCGGCGGCGGTCAAGTCCAAGGAGATCGAAGCGCAAACCGGACTGTGACCCCGGCGTCGGGCCGAGGTCACCGAAGCTTCGGCCCGGTGGGGCTGCTGTCACGTCGACGGGTGGTCACCGTGGCCACGGGGGTAGCCCGATTGCCGCGTTTCCGTCTGACCCACATGATCAACCCTAGCGAGACGGCGGACCACCAGCCCTCCGCCCACCAGCGTGCCGCCGCCCACGGCCAGCAGCACCACATCGAGACCCGTGAAGGGAAGCGAGCTCGAGCTTGTACCGCCGGCGGAAGGGCCGGCGGCGGTCGAGCTGACGCCGCACAGCTGGGGGTTGTACGACTGACAGGTCGAGCTGCCCTGAGCCAACGCCGATGACGGCGCCAACAGCGCCATCGTGATGACAAGCGCAGGAGCACGCTTCACTGCAGGCATGTGAAGCTTCCGGAGCCAGCGCGCCCGGAGCGTCACAGAATCGAGCCCGACAGCGTCCGTGCCGGATGGTGCGAGCGTGGCAGCTTGACCGTCCGCGAGTGCCCCGGGCGGCCAACGCGGCGGATTCACCTCGGTCAAGGATCGCTTCAGCGGGTCGGGGCGTCCGCCATCTGATCGACGCAGCATTTAACCTTCCGGGTAGGCGTGAACGTTGCTAAAGGCGCAACGCCTTCCCCCGCCGCCAATCCGGCCGCCAGCAAACGCGTTCTAGACCTCACACTGAAACCCGATGGCGCCGCACGCGTCGCCGCCGAGACTCAACACCGACTAACAATACGCCGCTGCGTGATGATCGCAAGCCCTAGCGCCCATAGCTGGCCGGGCGCAGGTGTGAGGGTGCCCGGTCCCGAACGAACATTACGGTTTTGCTTAAGCGGGCTTGGGCGTGGGTACCCTGGCAGGGACGGCGCGCCCGACACGCTCGAACGATGTCTGGGTCGCGGAGGCCCGGCAGAGCACGCGAGAAGGGCAGGACACTGGAAGCGACACCGCCAGAACCAGAGTCAGAGGCGGACCGAAGCGCCGGAAGAGGCTCAGGGGCACCCCTCTCCGGTGGCCGACTCCTGTCGGAGATCTCAAACGGATTCGTTCGATTGCTGCGCGAGCACTACGGCCGCGGTCCAATCAAGGCCAAGACCTACGCGCTAGACGACATCGTCGTGTGCGTGATGCGCGGCAGCGGCTTCACGCCGCTCGAGAAGACGATGATGGACGCGGGCGACGGCGAGCGGGTCGTGGCGATGCGCGAGAACTTCCAGGAGATGATGGCCCGGCGCTACCGGGAGATGATCGAAGAGCTGACCAATCGCAAAGTGCTCGCGTTCCTCTCCCAGGCACACGTCGAACCCGACATCACGATCGAGGTGTTCTTCATCGACCGGCCGCTTGAGGGGTTCGGCGCCGTGGAGGTGCTAGACGCCGTCAGGCCCCCACCGCCATCGCCCGAATAGAACCGACGGCGCCACCTGTCCCGAGCCCGAGCCCGGAGGTCTGCGGTCATGAGAGATAGCGAATCCGGCGGACCCGAGCGACCCTCCCAACCTCCCGCGCCTCACGGCGAGCAGCTCCTCGGCGGCCGGCTGCTGGCCGAGATCACCGACCGGCTCGTGCTGCTGATCAGCGAGCACTACGGCCGCGGCCCGCTCAAAGCAAAAACCTACGTGCTGGACAACCTCATCGTGTGCGTGCTCTCGGGCGGGTACATCGCCCTTGAGCAGACGATGATGGAGGGCGGCGAGCGTGAGCGGGTGCTCGAGATGCGCCGCGGCTTCCAGCAGCTGATGAAAACCCGTTACAGCGAAATGGTCGAAGAGCTCACCGGCCGCAAGGTGCTCGCGTTCCTCTCACAAACCCACGTCGAACCCGACCTCTCAGTCGAGATGTTCCTGATGGACGGGCGACTACCGGGATTCGGGGCGCTCGAACTCGTCATCGAGCCCGACGACAGCTGACTGATCCACCCCCGTTTGGCCGGTCCTGCGCTAACCCAACCCGCGCATATCAGCCTGACCGCGCGTCGCGCACCCGCCCAGGACCGCCGCCCCCTCAGCCGGGCCAATTCGCCATCGACGAAGACCCACCAGCTATCAGGCGCCGCCGCGCGCTGGGTAGTCGTGGGCGGTCCACCAGTCGATGCCGCCGAGCAAGTCGTCCAGGCGAGGGCGTCCGACTGGCATCGACAGGATCGACTCGTAGTAGACGCTTCCGTTGGGCGAGATCAGGAACAGCGCAGGCTCGTTGAACACGGCGGGCTCGTCAGCGTTTATCCCGTGCGAGACGAACAGACCCCACTCGCGCATCTGCGACTCGCTCAACCCGTAGGCCAGCGGGACCTTGTCGATCTTCCATTCGCCGCGCATCTGGCGCGCGCGCGACTCGTTCTCGCCGCTGATCGAGACGACGTCGATTCCCTTTTCGGCGAGCTCGTCGAAGCGGCGATCGAGCTCTGACAGCTGTGCCCGGCACACCGGGCAATGCAGCCCACGATTGAAAACGAGCATCGTGAACAGACGCGGCGCGGCATCGGCGAGCCGAAACACTCCGCCGCCGGCTAGCGGTAGCTCGAGCGGCGGGGCGGGAGTTCCGGGTCGGACGCCGCGAGCAGGTGCGATATCGGTGGTCATCTGTGGGCTCCGGGTGGTTAGCGATGAGTGGGACGAATGGGGTGGGTTAGACGGCGAGGCGACCGCCGGGTACCACGGTGCCGTTGGGGTGGCTGGCGCGGTCAGACGTTGGCTACTGATCCACCCATCTGGACTGCTCAGTCCAGTTGACGGGGATGATTAGAACAGGCCAGCTCTGGACTGTCAAGTCCAGTGAGCCTAGACTTGGGTCATGATCACGGATGCCGCATCGACCGCGAAGGGCCGGGCTACGCGCGAACGAATCGTTCGCGCGACAGCTGAGTTGGTCGCCGAGCGGGGCGTCGCCGCGGTGAGCCTGGACGACGTCGGCCGACGAGCGCGGGCCAGCCGCAGCCAGCTCTACCACTACTTCGACGACAAGGCCGATCTTGTGCACGCCGTCGTCGACGCGACCACCGAAGCCGTCCTTGGCGCCCAGGATGGACTGCTGGCGCACCTCGATTCATGGGCCGGCATCGACCGCTGGTTCGACGCCCTAGTCGAGCTTCAACGCGAGTGCCAAGCGCGGGGCGGTTGCCCGATCGGCTCACTCGCCGGTCAGCTGGCCGAGCGCGACCCGGAGGCCAGAGCCGCGATCGCCGCCGGCCTCGGCCGCTGGGAGGCACACCTGCGCGAGGGCCTGACAACGATGCGCGAGCGCGGCAAGCTCGCGCCCGGCGCCGATCCGGCCAGACTCGCGACTGTCACCATGGCCGCGATTCAAGGCGGCCTGCTGCTGACTCAGGTCCGCCGCGATCCCCAACAGCTACGGATCGCGCTCGACGGCGCCCGGGCGCTCCTACACGCCGCCCGGCCCAAGTAACGCGGCGATCTCACGACGTCAGAGCTGCCGCACGAGCCTCTCAGCCCGCGACTCTGTGGTGTTACCGTCGGGGATGGCTGACGTCGCTGGCCTGGGCGGCGATCGGAAAGGGGATAGGTGATGTCGGCGGGCCCGGATCGCGAACCCAATCGATGGGCAGTTCTGGCGTTGCTCGGCGTCGCGCAGCTGATGGTGGTGCTCGACGCGACGATCGTGACGATCGCGATTCCCTCGGCCCAGAAGGCGCTGCATTTCTCCACCGATAGCCGACAGTGGATCGTGACGGCGTACGCGCTGGCGTTCGGAAGCCTGCTGCTGTTGGGCGGCAAGCTCGGCGATCTGTTCGGGCGCAAGTGGACTCTGATCGGCGGACTCGTTGGCTTCTCGATCGCTTCGGCGATCGGCGGACTGGCGCAGTCGTTCATCGTGCTGGCCGACGCGGCGGCAGTTCACGGCTACACGACGGCATTCTGGTGGGCGGTTGGAATCTTTGGCCTCGGCTTCTTCCTCGCGATGCTGATACTGCCCGGCCGCTCCCGCCACCGCACCGCCACGGTCCGAGCCGCTGTGGCCCGGCTGGCGATTGGGAACTGCCACCACGCCGAGTCCGGGGAGGCGCCCAGCATCGGCACGGTTCGTGGATCCGGCGCTCTCACTCGGCTGCGATAAGCCGATCACCGAAGTTCCGCTAGGCGGTCCGCGATGATCTCGACAGAGGGGGCGTTCGCTCTTGCTGCCTCGTGCAGCAGGGCCGAGACGGACGCAGCGAGCGCTTTCCGCAACGCCCTGGGTTCGACTGTGCCGATGTGAGTCGGCGCGAGCCGTGCGAGCGTCTCGGCCGACAGATCGTCGTATCCGCGAGCCTGTATAGCCGTCAGGTTCTCGGTCAAGCAGGCCAGTGAGAGGGCGTGGTCACGGACGGCCGCGACGTAATGCTCGGCCTGCCAGACACGCCCGCGCTCGATGCACGCCCGGGCGTGGAGCCCGTAGATGACTCCCCAGCCGAGGAGATCGTCGGGGACCGCCGGCGTCGAGATGAAGAGATGCGGTGCCGCGGTGCGAGGATCCGCGGGTTCGCCGCCGGCGATCAGGCCGAAGATCAGCCGAAACCGTGGGCCGGCGGGACGAAACTGCGACGCCGGGGTCATCGACAGGTCGAATTGGAGCGCTTCGGGCAGCAGGAACACCCGGTAGATCGTCGGAGCGAGCTGAAGGTCGGCGAGTTGGACCGCAGCCAGGTCGGTCATGAGAGAGCGCGTCCAATCATCGAGGACCTCGCTGACGACGACCTCATCGGCGATGCCGAACGTCAGGTCCAAGTCGGAGAAGCGGTCGCCCTGGTCGACTGCCAACGAACCCACCGCCGCTGCGGCGACCACCCGGTCATCCTCGTCTGCCAGTTGCAGCACGTGGTCGCGCAGTGCGTCGCGCTGTTGGACCGTAAACACGTCTGCTCTCCCTCGCTGTTTAGTGATCGCGGATCCTCCATGTCCTATCGCACGGAGCCGGGGACGGCGAGTACGTCAAGTATCTCGGAGTCCGAACAGAGTCGGCTTTTGATCCTGGGACCTCTTCGGTTCATCGGTCACGACGGGCGCAGGTTGCGGTGGCGGCCGGGAAAGCGGGAGGAGCTCACGCGGCAGGCGACGCGCCGAGAGCTTCAGACCAGTGCTCCGGGTCCTCGGCGAGCATGTGGTTGCTGCCCGCGACCTTCCCGCTGATCATGACGCGCGTCCCGCCCTCGGCCCTCGGCTCGAATTTGACCGTCATGCGCTCGCCGCTGAGCTTGTGGTAGAGCATGACTAAGAAGGGGAATTGCACGCGCGGTGTGTAGCCGAGCTCGCCCGCACCACGTTTGGTCAGGCGAAGGCCGACCGCGCGCGCCGGCTCGGCCAGTGCGGTCGCAGCGCGCGCTTGCACCTCGGCGGGCGCCTCGCGCGTTGAGAGCTCGACGTTGAAAGCGTTGGGCATGTCTGTCCTTTCCGATTCGAGATCTGCGACGGCCGTCCGGTCGGCGCCTGGCTAGTCGGCGGCTAGCGGGGACCAAGAGAAGCGCCACAACGCGATGACCAATCCGCCCGCACCCCAGATCACGAGGATCAGGAGATCGTGTCCGGCGATTCCCACGCCCCTGGTGGCAGGGTTGAACGCCTCGAAGAAGATGTTGTTCAGGTGGCTGATCGGGAACACGCTCGCGATGTCCTTGAGCGTGCTGGAGAGCTGATCCTTCGGGACGAAGACGCCCGAGATGAAATACAGCGGCAGGACGATCGCCTGGATGATCGGCTGGGCGGAGTCCTCATTGCGAATGAAGCTCGCGGCGGCGAACGACAGGCAGCAGAAGCAGCCGGCGCCGACGAACACGCCGAGCACGAACGCCGGCAGCGTCCCGCTGGGGATGTGCACTCCGTAGATGATCCGGCCCATCGCGACGAGCACGATCACCACCACGATCGAGAGGATCACGGCGGTCAATGCGCGGCTCGCGATCAGCACCCACGCGGGAACCGGCGTAGAGCGCCTGCGTTTGAGCACCCCGCTCTCGCGCAGCGCGACGATCGTGATCACGAGGTTCACGAACGACACGGCGACGACTCCGAGCGTTGAGATACCCGGGACATAAAAGGTCGAGTTCTTGATCGGAGTCCCGTTC
>DASXZB010000028.1:0-8831 GCA_036502145.1 Solirubrobacteraceae bacterium
GCCCTTGCGGATGCGCGCGTTGTACAGCGACCACAGCTCGGGCCGCTGGCGCTTGGGATCCCACTGGCCGAAGTCATCGCGGAACGAGAACATCCGCTCCTTGGCCCGGGCGCGCTCCTCGTCGCGACGGGCGCCGCCGAACGCGGCGTCGAAGCCGTGCTCCTCGATCGCGTCGAGCAGCGTGGTGGTCTGCAGGCGGTTGCGCGACGCCCGCGGCCCGGTCTCCTCGACCACCCGCCCGGAGTCGATCGAGTCCTGGACGCTGGCCACGATCAGCCGCTCGCCGAGCCGGGAGACCAGGCGGTCGCGGAACTCGACCACCTCGGGGAAGTTGTGGCCGGTGTCGACGTGCATGATCGGGAACGGGAACCTCCCGGGGCGAAACGCCTTCTCGGCCAGGCGCAGCAGGACGATCGAGTCCTTGCCGCCACTGAACAGCAAAACGGGTCGCTCGAATTCCGCGGCCACCTCGCGGAAGATGTGGATCGACTCGGCCTCCAGCGTCTGGAGGTGCGAGAGCTCGTATTGGAACGGGTTCATAGGATGCTGGGAGGTGAAGTCCGGCTCAGACGTGGATGCCGCACTCGGTCTTGTTCTGACCGGTCCAACGACCTTCGCGGCCTGCGCCCGGCAGCGTGCACGGAGCGCAGCCGATCGAGGCATACCCCTGATCGTGCAGCGGATGGTAGGGCAGATCGTGCTCGAAGATGTAGCGCCACAGGTCCTTCTCGCTCCAATCCGCCAGCGGGTTGAGCTTCCAGATCCCCCGGGTCTCGTCGCGCTCGAGCTTCGGGGCGGCGGCCCGGGTGGGGGCCTGCTCGCGCCGGATCCCGGTGATCCAGGCGTCCACGCCGGCCAGCGCCAGCTCCAGCGC
The DNA here is from genome assembly GCA_036502145.1 of Solirubrobacteraceae bacterium. Taxonomy (GTDB): domain Bacteria; phylum Actinomycetota; class Thermoleophilia; order Solirubrobacterales; family Solirubrobacteraceae; genus Palsa-465. Next base: position 875 of record DASXZB010000028.1, read on the forward strand.
GCGCACCTTGGCGTCGCTGCAGCAGCGGGTCACGGTCCAGGGCTGATCGGGACTGGAGGCATCCAGCACCTCGAGCTTGATCGGGAAGCGCTCCTCGAAGAGCTTCCAGGTCTGAAGCGTCTCCGGGAACAGGACCCCGGTGTCGATCGTGAACGCCCGAATCGGATCCCGCCCACCCCCGATCTCGGTCAGCATGTGGAACAGGACCGACTCCTCCTTCTGAAACGAGCAGCCCATGGTCAGCCGCGGGTGAAAGCGCTCCACGCCGTAGGCCAGCACCTCCTGGGCGCTGGCCTGCTCCAGATCGGGGACCGTTGCGCTCATCTCAGCACCGCGCCTAGACCGCGCACTCGCCCTCACCGCGCTGGACCTCGAACGGAGCCTCGCGGCTCCAGTCGATGAAGTAGCTCATGTTCTCGAGGCTGAACTGCATCGGCATCGTCAGATCCTTCACCTGCTGTTCGAACTGCGGAGTGCCGACTCGGTCGACAAACGCCTGAAACGGCTCGCCGTCGACCCGCTCGGCCTCGTAGAAGCGTACCCACCTCTCGACGGCTTCCGGCACCCGCTTGGCCGGCAGGCGGGCCTTGAGCCGCTGCCCGTAGCGGACCTCGCCGCCCTCGTATACGCCGCCGATATGCGGGATGTAGGCCGGAATCGTCTTGTCGCCGACCTTGATCGAGGCGCCGTAGAAGCCGATGTCGGCGATGTGGTGCTGGCCGCAGCCGTTGGGGCAGCCGCTCATCTTGATGTGGATCCTGCGCGTCAGCGGGTCCTCGATGTCCATCTGCACGATCCGGTCCTGGATCGCCTGGTTGAGGCCCATCGAGCTGGTGATGCCCAGCTTGCAGGAATCGGTGCCGGGGCAACTGACGGTGTCCGAGATCTCATCGGCACCGGCGTCGCCGAGGCCCAGTTCGCCCAGCGCCTGCCACACCTCGTACACCGACTCGTCGCGAACCCAGCGCAGGACCAGGTTCTGATGGACGGTGGTCCGCGCGGCTCCGCCGGTGTGGTGGCGCACTATCTCCGCCAAGCCGTGGAGCTGCTCGGAGGTCAGGTCACCGCGGCGGATCTTGACCTCGACGGTGCTGAAGCCGCGCTGGCGCTGGGATGACACGTTGGAGTCGACGAAGCGAGCGAACTCCCGCCCGTCGCCGTTGGGGCTGGCGTAGGCCGGCTGGCGGGCCGGGGCGTGGGAGCGCTCGTCGTGGTAGTAGATGATCTCGTCGAGCGAGAAGTCGCGCTCGGCGACCCAATCGCCCTCGAGCTCCTCCTCCACCTGCTCGCGGAAGGCATCGATGCCGATCTTGTCGATCAGCACCTTGATCCGGGCCCGGGCGCGGTTGACCCGCAGCCAGTCCTGGCGATCGAAGATCCGCATGCAGGCCTCGGTCACCTTGAGATAGTCGCCGTTGTCGAGCTCGACGAACTCGTACAGGGTGGGGGCCAGGCGGGGCATGATCGAGGTGCCGCCTCCAACCCGGACCTCGACCCCGCGGACGCCGTCGCGCAGGCGGGGGATGAAGGCCATGTCGTGGATCTGGGTGATCGCGTTGTCGGCGTCGTTAGCCGCGAACGCGGTCTTGACCTTGCGGGGCATGGCTTGGGTGGTGGCGTGGCGCACGAAGTAGCGGACATAGGCGCCGGCGTACGGCGTGATGTCGAACAGTTCGTCGTGCAGCGTCCCGGCCCTGGGGTCGCCGGTCACGTTGCGCATCGTGTTGCCGCATCCCTCCCGGGAGGACAGGCCGGCATCGCCGAGCTCTCGGATCAGCTGCGCGGCGTCGGGGAGCGGGACGTGGTGCATCTGGATGTTCTGGCGGGTGGTCACGTGGCCCTTGCCCAGCGGCACGTACTTGTCGATCACCTCGGCGAAGGCATCGAGCTGATCCGCGGTCACGCCGCCCATCGGGAGCTTGACGCGGACCATCTGCACGTCGGGCTGGCGCTGGCCGTAGACGCCCTGCTTGAGGCGGAACTTGATGAACTCATCGCCCTCGAGCTCGCCTTTCAGAAAGCGCGTGGACTCGGTGTCGAAGTCGTCGAACTCGCGCTCCAGGACCGGGATGACGTGGCCGGGGACGTTCTCGACGACCTCCGGGTTCTCGAGCGAACCCTCGCGGGCGGTTTTCGGTTGCAGCGATGCGGGCTCCATCGGGATCCTTCCGGGTCGGGATCGGTGCGCCCGATATCAGGGGCGGCTCCAGAATCTACCAAAAGGCACCCGGAATAGACCTATTTCGGCTTGGTTGCAGGGGATCCGGCTGGGTTGGGCCACCGGTCCCGGGGTTTGCCAGCGGTCCCTGGGTTTGTGCGCGGTCCATGTGGCGGAAGCCCCGGTACCGGCGCTAAGGCGCTGGGGAAGGGGTCTGGGTGCGGATGCCCACGGCTGACACGGCAACGCGTGGTTTGGGTGCGGCCCGCCCACTGCTGACGCCGCAACGCGTGGTTTTGCGCCCGACCCGCCTGGCTTTCAGGACTGGGCGCTGAAACCCCCGCGGGGTGAGCGCAACCCGACACAGCCGGCGTGACGCGCCAAGCCGTGTCGGATTTCGTTCGTTTTGACCGGGGCGCGCCCGGCGCCCCACCCGCCCCCCGCAATTCTGAGCGGCTTCGCGCTAGCTCGTGAGCTTCACGGGCACCGTCTTGTGCCCGGCCTTGCCGCTCCGGGGCGCAAAGGTCAGCCGGTAGCGAACCGTCAGCTTGTGATCGCGGGCCAGGGACGCAAGCTGCGACCGGCTCAGCTTGACCGTGATCGTCACGCTCCGCGGCCGCCCGATCTTGAACTTCTTGGCGCCGAACTTGAGCACGCCGGGGCCGCTCAGGCTGACCGTGAGCTGCTCCAGCTTCTTGCCCTTCTTGACCTTGACGTTCGTGATCGACGGTGACCTCACCACGATCGAGCCGTGCACGGTCGAGCTATGACCCTGAGCATCGGTGACGGTCAGGGAAAGCGAGTACGTGCCAATCTTCTTGAAGGTGTGGCGCGGCGAGACGCCCGTGGCCGTGCCGCCGTCGCCGAACTGCCAGCCGAAGGCGACCACCGTCGAGCCGGTATCGCTCGACGGCGACCCATCAAACCGGAAGGGAACTCCGGCGACCGCGCGGCGCGTGATGGCGGCGATCTGGGCCTTCGGCACGCTCGTACCCCCGGCCGGTCCCGTGCCGCCGGTCGGCCCACCGCCACCGGTCGGGCCACCGCCACCGGTCGGGCCACCGCCGCCGGTCGGGCCACCGCCGCCGGTGGGGCCCGGCGTGCTCGGGGCCACGGTCACCGTGTGGGTCACCGAGTCGCTCTGGGTGCCGTCGCTGACGGTCAGCGTGACCGAGAAGGTCCCGGCTGCGGCGTAGGTGTGGCTGGGAGCAACCCCGGTGCCGTTGACGCCGTCGCCGAAGGTCCAACTGAAGCTGGAGATCGTCCCGCTCGACGCCGATGCGTCGTACGAAACCGGCGAGCCGGCGACCGGAGCGTCCGGTGTGAAGCTGAACGCCGCGACCGGCGGCTTGACCACCTTGATCGCCCGCACGACGGTTGAGAGGTTGCCGAACTTGTCGACCACGGTGAGCGTGACCGGGTAGGTCCCGGCGGCGACAAAGGTGTGGGAGAGCGTGGCCGGGGCGCCTCGGGCAAACGAGCTGGAACCGTCGCCGAAGCTCCAGGTGGTGCTGGTGAAGCCAGCGGCGCTTGAGCTGGCGCCGGGATTGAGGCTGACCGAGGCCCCAGGCGGGACCTCGACCGGAGCCGAGAAGGCCGCGGTCAGTGCGCTGCTGGTCGGCCGCATACGGCAGTCAAGGCCGCCGTTGCTCCACTCGCTCTGCGTGTAGTAGTGGTTGACGTTGATCACTTGGTTGAACAGCGTCCCCGCCGCTGCGCTGCCGCCCAGCGTGGGCGTGAAGGCGTTCGGGTTCGCGTCGTTCCCGGGATCGGCGGGGGAGCCGAAGAAGTTGCACTCGTCCCCGTCCTCCTGGCCCGTGCTCGTGGCAAACCAGCCCCCACCGTTGACCGGGTCGGTGATGGTCTCATTGAACTCATGGCTCAGTGCCTTCAGCGCCACGTCCGCGACGGGGCGGCCGTTGGGTATCTGAGTCGCCGAGTTGCCGTCGAACTGGCATCCCTTGGGATCGTTGGCGGCCAGCACGGTGGCGATGTTCGCGTACAGCACAGTGTTGCCGCCATCGTTGAGGTTCGAGTGGTAGGCGCAGAAGAAATTGTCAGCGCACGTGGAGTCGTCGTTGAAGCAGCTATTGACATCCGACGGCGTGACGACGAAGTACAGCGGGGCGTCGCCGGTGATTCCCTTCGGGAGGCCCGTGGTGTTGATCACCCGGCTGACCTCGGTCTGGATCTGGCTGTCGAACAGACACGCCGTCTCGGTGAAGCCGTTGTTCTCGGTGCACTGGTCCGCGGCCGCGGGATAGGCGTGGGTGTCGGTGATCGCGTGACTGGGCGCGTAGACCTGGTGGTAGCGGGCGAAGCCACTGGTGTCGGTGAACTGCTGGTCGACCGAGTAGACGTTGGTGGAACGACCGCTGTCGGCCGCCGAGTCGCCCAGGTACCGCTCATAGAGCGTCTTGTCTGCCGCGGGGATCTTGTTCGCCGGGTCCCAAAAGATCAGGTATGTCGAGCTGCCATGCAGGATGGCGCCGCCGTGATAGTTGAGCGTCCCGGAGTCAGCGAAGTTCTTCGGCGGCGCCGTGCGACGCGCGAAGCTGCCCGGGATCGATGCTGGATTGACGTGAGCGCGCGGCAGGACACCCGCGACCTGCTTGGGGCCGACGTGGACCAGCACCGCACCGGCGCTCGACGCCAGCAGCCCGGCCGCGGCCAGCACGCCCACCAGCACCCCAAGCATCGACAACTTGCGGTGACTCCCCCAGAACCCCTTCATACCGGCCCCTTTCGATACCCCGTGACAAATAGCGGCCTTCAGCGGCCAGCCGCAGTCAGTCTAACCAATAGCCAGCTTTAAAGGCTCACTCCCAGGGCAGGGGCGCGACGGGGTGCCGCGCGACCCCCTCCTGCAGCGCTGCCTGCTGCCAGGGGTTGCGCCGCGGGGCCGGCGGGGCGGCGACCGGGGCGGTCTCGCGCATGAACCGCTCCAGGGCGGCGACGACGGCGGCGGCCTCCTCAGGCGAGGCATCGGGAGCGACGATGGTCAGCTTGGGGCGTCGGTTCACCGTGGCGCCGAGGGTATCGTGCGCGGCCCGTGCCGCCGCTGCCCGTCCTCGACCACGATGCCGTGCTCCGCGCCGTCTCGCCGGCGACGGCGATCGAGCGGGTTCATGAGGCGTTCCTGCGCTTGCAGGCCGGCGACTGGGTGATGCCGCCCAAGGTGTACCTGCAGAGCCCTCCGTTCGGGGACTTCCGGGCCATGCCGGCGCGAGGCGGCGGGGTCGCGCTGCTGAAGTGGGTCAATTCGTTTCCGGGCAACCCGCCGCGCGGCCTGCCGACGGTCACCGGAGTCATCTGCCTGTCGAACGCCGAGACGGGCCAGCCGCTGATGCTGCTCGACGCTCGTTCGGTCACCGCGCTGCGGACCGGCGCGGTGGCGGCGGTGGCGACCCAGGTGCTGGCAGCGCCCGGGGCCAGGTCGGTGGGGCTGGTCGGCTGCGGGCTGCACGGAGTGTGGACGGCGCGCTGCCTGGCCACCGCCGGCTACGGCCCCGGGGTGTGCTTTGACCCCGCCGGCGAGGCGGCGAAGCGGCTGGCCGGCGAGCTCGGGTGGCAGACGGGATCCCGCGAGCAGGCGCTGCGCCAGCAGGTGGTCTGCTGCGTGACCCCGGGGGCGGAGATCGTGGTGCAGGCCGGCGACCTGCGGCCTGGACTCCATCTCAACATGCTCGGGGCCGACGGGCCCGGCAAGGCCGAGGCCACGGTCGGCGCGGTGGCCTCGTGCGCGCTGTTCTGCGACGAGTGGCAGCAGGCCTCGCACGGCGGCGAGCTGACCGGCGCGATCGAGGCGGGGCTGGTCACTCGTGACCGCGTCACCGAGCTGGGGGCGGTGCTGGCCGGAAGGACTGCGGGACGCCCGGGGCCGGAGGCGGTGACGCTGTTCGACTCCACCGGGCTCGCGATCCAGGACCTGGCGGTGGCCAAGGCGGCGCTGGAGGCGTGGCGCGGCGGCGGCGTCGAGGCCCAGACCGTCAGCTTGTAGCGCCGGGACGCGGCCCCTGCGCGGTTGGGGCCTCAAGACCGCGTGATTTTCGCCCTAAAGCGGAATGTTCCCGTGCTTGCGCTTGGGTCCGACTTCGCGCTTGGTCTGCAGCGTCTGCAGCGCGGTGATCACCTTGGGGCGGGTCTCGTGGGGGACGATCACGTCGTCGATGTAGCCGCGCTCGGCGGCCACGTAGGGATTGGCGAAGTGGGCCTTGTAGTCGTTGATCAGCTTCTGGCGGCGGGTGTCGGGCGTCGGCGAGGCGGCGATGTCGCGCCGGTAGATGATGTTGACCGCGCCCTCGGGCCCCATCACCGCGACCTCGGCGCTGGGCCAGGCGAAGTTGAAGTCGGCCAGCATGTGCTTTGAGGCCATGACGTCGTAGGCGCCGCCGTAGGCCTTGCGGGTGATGATCGTGATCTTGGGCACCGTCGCCTCGGTGTAGGCGTAGAGCAGCTTGGCGCCGTGGCGGATGATTCCGCCCCACTCCTGCGCTGTACCGGGCAGGAACCCGGGGACGTCGCAGAAGGTGACGATCGGGATGTTGAAGGCGTCGCAGGTGCGCACGAAGCGCGCCGCCTTGCACGAGGAGTCGATGTCGAGCACGCCGGCCAGCTGGGCGGGCTGGTTGCCGACCACGCCCACCGCGTAGCCGTCAAGGCGGGCGAAGCCGCAGACGATGTTGCGGGCGTAGTTCTCGTGGATCTCGAAGAACTCTCCGTCGTCGACGATCCTGCGCACCACCTCGCGCATGTCGTAGGGCTTGTTGGGGCTGTCGGGGACCACCGTGTCGAGCTCGGGGTCCTGCCTGAGCGGGTCGTCGGCGGGCATCACCCGGGGCGGGATCTCGAGGTTGTTCTGCGGCAGGAACGAGAGCAGGTAGCGGGTGTCCTCGATGCACTGGTCCTCGTCGTCAGCGGCGAAGTGGGCCACGCCTGACTTGCTGGAGTGGCTAATCGCCCCGCCGAGCTCCTCGAAGGTGGGCTCCTCGCCGGTCACCGTCTTGACCACATCGGGCCCGGTGATGAACATGTGCGAGGTCTCCTTGACCATGAAGATGAAGTCGGTCATCGCCGGCGAGTAGACCGCGCCACCGGCGCAGGGGCCCATGATCAGGCTGATCTGGGGGATCACTCCGCTGGACATCACGTTGCGCACGAACACATCGCCGTAGGCGCCCAGCGACACCACGCCCTCCTGGATCCGGGCCCCGCCGGAATCGTTGATCCCGATCACCGGACAGCCGATCTTGGCCGCCAGGTCCATGATCTTGCACATCTTCTCGGCCATCACCTCCCCCAGCGAGCCGCCGAAGACCGTGAAGTCCTGGCTGAACACGCACACCCGGCGCCCGTCGATGGTCCCGTGGCCGGTGACCACGGCGTCGCCCCAGGGGCGGTTGCGCTGCATGTCGAAGTCCAGCGTGCGGTGGCGCACGAACGTGTCGAGCTCCTGGAAGGAGCCGGGATCGAGCAGCTTCTCGACCCGCTCGCGGGCGGTGTACTTGCCCTTCTCGTGCTGCTTTTCGACCGCGGCCTTGGTGCCGTGGTGGATCGCCTCGTCGCGCAGCTCCTCGAGCTGGGCGAGCTTCTCGTCGTAGGTCTCGGGAGCCTTGTCGCGCATGGCGCGCGAGTGTACTTGCGCGATCAGGCCCGCGAGTATGGCCGGTGGTGAGCCTGGCCGAGGCTGTCCAGCGCCGCCGTCAGGACGAGCTCGGACGGTGGCCGTGCCTTGGGCGGCTCGGCCTTGGGGGGCGGCTCGGGCGTGGGCTCAGGCGTGCGCTGCGGGCCCGGGTCGGG
>DASXZB010000029.1:0-1633 GCA_036502145.1 Solirubrobacteraceae bacterium
TGCCTGCTCGCGCTTGGCGAGCGTGCCCGGCAGCCAGACCAGGGCGGACAGCCCCTGCGGGGTGCCGGGGCGGAGCTTGACCCTGATCCCGTGCCTGGCGGCCAGCCGGGACACGGCGTACAGCCCCATGTGCCTGGAGATAGACACGTCCACCACGGGCGGGTGGTCGAGTCGCCAGTTCATGTCCACCAGCCGGTTGGGCGAGACGCCCACGCCGTCGTCGCGGACCTCGACAAGCACCCCGCCGCTGCTCAGCTCCATGACGGTGACGCGGACCTGGGTACTCTGCGGCGAGAACAGCGTGGCGTTCTCGATAAGCTCGGCGAGCAGGTGCACGACGTCGGCGGCGGCCTGCCCGGAGATCATAATCCCTGGCTGGACGGCGAGCGCCACCCGGCTGTACTGCTCGATCTCACTGGCGGCGGCGCGCGCCACGTCGGCGAGCGGCACCGAGTCTGTCCACTTGCGGACCGGCTCCTCGCCGGCGAGCACGAGCAGGTTCTCCGAGTTCCGCCGCATCCGGGTGATCAGGTGGTCCATCGAGAACAGCTTGGCCAGCTGCTCCGGGTCGTCCTCGCTCTGCTCCATCACGTCGATCATCCGGGCCATCCGCTCGATCAGCGGCACGCTGCGCCGCGACAGGCTGATGAACATCGCGTTGAGGCTGCCCCGCAGCTGCGCCTCGTTGCCGGCCAGCCGCACCGCCTCGGCGTGCACCTGGTCGAACGCGCGGGCCACCCGGCCGATCTCGTCGGTGGACTGCACGCCGATCGGTTCGATCATCGGTGGTCCGTCCGCGCCGTCCGCGCCCGTGGCCGCGGCGGCCACCCGCGCGGGCAGCCGGACGGCCGCGATCTCAAGCGCGTCCGCCTGGAGCCTGCGCAGCGGGTTGACGAGAGTGCGCCCGACCAGTGCGGTCGCGAGCAGCACGAGCAGCACCGCCGCGCCGCTGATCGTGGCCGTCAGCACGGCCGAGTTCAGCGCGCCGTGCTCGAGCGCCTGGCCGCGGGTGACGATCGCGGTCATGACCTGGGACTCGATCGAGCGCATCTGGCTGACCACCGCGGTCTCGTCTGAGTACCAGGTGGCTGCGACGGTGGCCTGGGGGTCGCCGAGCGAGGTCTGCTGACCGATCCGCTCAAAAACGAGCCGCGGATCGTGGGGCAGGCTTACGAAACCCTCGATGAGCTGCGCGTCGTTGGCCTTCGAGCCGGCCACGGTGGCGAGGTAGGCGTTGGACTGCTCCGTCGTCGCCGCGTCGTTGAAGTTCGTCAGGTAGGCGAACTCAAGCCCCTGCGAGGTGGTGAGCATGCCGAGCCCGCCGGCGTCTTCGAGCGCCTGGTTGCTGCTGATGTCGTCAGACGGCGCGCCGTTTCCACCGCCTTTGTCATTGACCGTCGTCTCGATCAGCGTGCTGAAGAGGAACGCCCGCTGCTGTGACGCCTGGTCCTTGGCCCTGGACAGGGCGCCAAGCGCGCGCACCTCGTCGGAGAGCGAGGCGTCGCCGCTGCCGCTCGTGATCTCGTCGTTGAGCACGAACAGGTCGCCGATCGAGCTTGAGTAGTTAGCGATGACCTGGCTGGCCGAGTCGCCGACAAGCCCACTGCGCAGCCCGGGGATGCTTTCGATCATG
>DASXZB010000030.1:0-74285 GCA_036502145.1 Solirubrobacteraceae bacterium
GCAACGGCACCCTCACCATCGTCCAACGCGGAACCGTCCAAGTCCAAGACTTCGCCCGCCACAAAACCATCACCCTCCACACCGGCCACCGCTACCTCGCCAAACCAATCACCACCAAACCCAAACCCAAGAAAAAGGCCAGGTAGCAGCCGCGCACGCGACGCGCCCGTCAGCCAGCTAGCTAGCTAGCTTAGCTAGTACTTGCGCGCGGCCCAGATCACGGCGAAGCCCACGTAGACCGACGCCCCGACCAGGACCAACCAGGCCACCGAGCCGGCGCTGGTACGCCACAGCTGCGCGGTCGCCGTGAGCGTGATCGCCAGCACGGCGACGGCGGCGTACAGCGCGCCCCGTCGCACCTCGCCCAGCGCGTAGAGCGCGGTGCGGTGCTCGCGGTACATGATCGAGGCCACCCAGGCCAGCGACGCCAGGAAGACCAGAGAGACCGCCTGGATGACCACGTTGGCGGTGGTGCCGCCACCCGGGGCGAGCGCGACCACAGCCGCGATCGCCAGGATGATCACCACGTTGCGCAGGTTGGCGTTGATGCTCATCGCACACACAGGGTACGCCGCCGCTACCGCAGGCCGGCGCGCTCGGGCTCGAGCTCGGCCGGCGGCGCGGGCTCCGGCGGGCCAGCCTGCGACCTGGCCGGGGCTGGGTCCGGCGCTGCCTGGGCTCGCGCCGGGCCCGGAGGCGCCGCCTCAGCCTCCCCGGCGGCCAGTGTCGCCGCGCCGTCCACCGGCTCGGCGGCGAACCGGTAGCCCACCCCGAAATGTGTGTGCACGTACCGCCAGCCGGGTGAGAGGCGCTCCAGCTTCTGGCGCAGCTTGCGAACAAACACGTCCACCGAGCGGTCGCCGCGGGCCATGGTGTAGCCCCACACCCGCTGGTAGACCTCCTCGCGCTCCAGCACGCGCCCCTCGGCCACCGCCAGCTGGTGCAGCAGCTCGTACTCCCGGCGAGACAGCGAAGCGGGGGTGTCTCCGACGCAGGCGTCGAAGCGGTCGGGGCGGATCGTCAGCTCGCCGGCCTCGATGGTGTCGTCCCGGACCGAGACGTCGCCGGCCCGCCGACGCCGCAGCACGGCCTGCAGCCGCGCAATCAGCTCCTCGGGGTGGCACGGTTTGGCGATCCAATCGTCGGCGCCGGCCCGCAGCCCGCGCACCCGGTCGGCCACCGGCGCCGGCGCGCTGCAGATCACCAGCGCCAGTCCTGGCAGCGACCCGGCCACCCATTCCACATAGTCGAGGCCCGTCAGGGCCGGGTTGATGACCAGCCCGTGCAGCCGCAGCGCGGCCAGTTGCTCGGGCGCGGCGGCGTAGGCCAGCATCTCGCGCTCCCACCGCAAGGCGGCAAACCGGCGGTCCAGCACCGTCATCAGCCCGCTGTCGTCATCTATGAAGGCCACCCGGATCGCCGAGGCCTCCTGTGGCGCTGGCATGGTGCGTCGAAGTCTAGACGCGTCCCGAGACGCATAGTCGGTGGCGCCGCTCAGCCCGGGACGGCGCCCAGCCCAGCACGCCTCCTACCCCGCGACCGCCTCCCAGCGCTCGTAGAGCTCGGCAACCGCCCGCCTGGCCTGCTCATGGCGGCTGGTCGACCGCGCCGTCGCCTCGGGCGTGGCCCAGGCGGCGGGATCCGCGAGCTCGTCCTCGACGGCCCGCAGGGCGGCCTCCGCGGCCTCGATCTCCTGCTCGAGGCGCGCCTCGCCCTTCCCGGCGCCGCCGGTGCGCGCGGGCGGGTTGCGCTTCGTGTTGGGCTTGGTGGGCTTGGTGGGCTTGGGGCGCCGCGGCGCGCCGCCGCCACCCTTCGAGTCCCGCGACGCCGGCGCCTTGGCCCGCTCCTCGCGGACCCGCAGGTACTCCGGCCAGCCGCCGACGTAGCTGTGCAGCGTGTGGTCCTCCAGGGCCACTGTCCGCGAACCCACGGCGTCGAGCAGCGCCCGATCGTGCGAGACCAGCAGCAGCGATCCCGGGAAGGCGTTCAGCGCCGTCTCCAGCGCCTCCCGGCTCTCCAGATCGAGATGGTTGGTGGGCTCGTCGAGGATCAGCACGTTGGCGCCCGAGTGGACCAGGATCGCCAAAGACAGCCGGCGGCGCTCGCCGCCGGAGATGCCGTCCAGCGGCTTCTCGGCGTCCTCGCCTGAGAACAGGAACCGGCCCAGCAGCGCCCGCGCCTTGCCGGGCGTGAGGCCGGTGGCGCGCTGCGCCGCCTCGAGTACCGTGCGCGCGGTGCCCGCGACCAGCTCGTCGGCGTGCTGGGACAGGAATCCGATCGTCACGTTGTGACCGGTACGCAGCTTGCCGGCCACGGCCAGCCCATCCGGCGTGGGCGGCGGTACCCCGAGCTCGCGGCGGCCGGCCAGAGTCTCGATCAACGTGGTCTTGCCGGCGCCGTTGGGCCCCACCAGCGAGACGTGCTCGCCGCGCTCCAGCCACATCTCCGCGTCCTGGAGCAGCACCCTGCCGCCGGCCGACAGCGACGCGTCTTCGAGCTCGAACACCACCCGGCCGCTGCGCTGAGGCGGTTTGAAGGCGAACTGGAGTCCGGCGCCGTCGGTGGGATCGCGCGCGATGCGCTCGATCTTCTCCAGGCGCTTGGCCCGCGATTGGGCCTGGCGAGCCCGGGTCCCGGCCCTGAACCGGGTCACGAACCGCTCCAGGCGTTCGATCTCGGCCTGCTGGCGTTCGATCGCTCGGCCCAGGGCCAGCTCGCGCGCTGCCCGCTCGCGGCGCCAGGCGTGCCACGGCCCGGCGAAAAACCTTCCCCGCCCCGCCTCGAGTTCGAGCACCGCGGTCCCCACCGACTCCAGGAACCAGCGGTCGTGGGCGACCAGCACGATCGCGGCATCGAGGCCGACCAGGTGCTGCTCGAGCCATTCCAGCGACTCGATGTCGAGGTGGTTGGTGGGCTCGTCGAGCAGCAACAGATCCGGGTCGCCGGCCAGCGCTCGGCCCAGCGACGCCCTGGTCAGCTCCCCGCCGGAGAACGTCTGGAGCGTCCGGTCCAGGTCGGAGTCGTCGCGAAATCCCAGGCCGTGCAGCGTCGCCAGCGTGCGCTCGCGCCAGTCGTAGCCTCCGGCGTGCTCGAGCCGCGCCTGGGCCCTGGCGTAGCGATCGAGCGTGGCTTCGTCGTAGGCGCCGCCGGCCATCTGCTGCTCCAGGGCGGCCAGCTCCTGCTCGATCGCCACCAGCTCCGGCGCGCCGGAGAGCACGTAGTCGCGCAGCGACAGGGCGCGGTCACGCGGCGGCCGCTGGTCGTGCAGCGCGGTCTTGGCACCCTTGGACAGGACCAGCTCGCCGCCGTCGATCGAGTCCTCACCCGCGAGCATCCGCAGCAGGGTCGTCTTTCCGGCGCCGTTGCGACCGGACAGGGTCATCCGGTCGCGCCGCTCGAGCTTGAACGAGATTCCGCGCAGCAGCGGCTGTCCGGCTATGTCCTTGCCGAGGTCAGATGCGATCACCACCGCCATGAGGCTGATGGTAGGCAGCGATCCCCGGGTGGGTAGGATCCGGCGGATGAGTACGCCGGCGTACCCGCCGATGCCGCCGCACCCCATGCTCCCTCCGCGGACGCTGAACATCGAGGGTCGCGGCGAGCTCTACATGCGCGACAGCGGGGAGACGGATCCCACCCGCCCCGCCGTGATGCTGTTGCACGGCTGGACGGTCAGCAGCGATCTCAACTGGGACGCCGCCTACGATCCGCTGGTGGCGGCCGGCTACCGGGTGCTGGCCATCGACCACCGCGGCCACGGCCGCGGGTTGCGAACCACGGTTCCGTTCCGGCTCACCGACTGCGCCGGCGATGCGGTGGCCGCCGTCCGGGCGCTGGGGCTCGCCCCTGCCATCTTCGTGGGGTACTCGATGGGCGGGACGATCGCCCAGCTGATCGCCCGCGACCATCGCGACGCCGTCAGCGGCATTGTGCTGAGCGCCACCGCCCAGCACTTCCAGGATCCTCAGACGGCCAGGCTCTGGCGGCTCATGGGTGGCCTGCGCCTGCTGCTCTCGCTGGCGCCGCGGACGGCCTGGCGGGCCGGCTTTCGCCAGCTCGGGATCCCGATGTCGCCGCGCACGGCGTGGTGGATATCGGAAATGACGCGTAATTCAGCGCGGGACGTGGCCGAGGCGGGACGCGAGCTGGGGCGCTTCGACTCCCGTCCGTGGCTGGGATCGCTCGACGTGCCCGCCACGGCGGTGATCACCACGGGGGACCAGTCGGTCCCGCCGGACAACCAGCGCGAGGCGGCGACAGCGCTCGGGGCCACCGTCTACGAGGCTCCGATCGACCACCTCGAGGTGACAACGCGCGCCAGCGAGTACAACCCCGCGCTGCTGCGGGCACTGGCCGCGCTGGAGGCGGCCGCCGAGCGTCCGGCGGCAGCTGCCAGAGCGTGACCGCGGCCCACCGATCGGATACGCTTCAAAGGCATGCGTCGCGCCCGGTTCACGATCGCCTTGACCCTGTTTGTGGGCACGCTGCTGACCGTGGCGCCGGCGGCTTTCGCCCGCGACGATGGCGGCCAGGGCTGGTGGGGGGAGACCAACGACAAGGACATCACCAACGTGATGTTCATCGTGATCGCGTTCTTCCCCACTGTGATCCTCGTCTTCTCCCTGATCCAGTGGCGGCTGGACAAGCGCAAGCACGCGAAGATGGATGCCGCCAAGCGCCGCGAGGCCAACGCCGACTGGCGCGGCGGCTGGTAGTGCTCTCGCAGGTCACTCGATGACCTACTTCGTCACGGGGGCGACCGGGTTCATCGGCCGCCACCTCGTGCAGCGCCTGCTGGCCCGCGACGGCGATATCTACGTCCTGGTCCGTGAGGGCTCGGCCGAGAAGCTCGACCAGCTGATCGAGCGGTGGGGCCCGGACGCCGCGAGCCGGGTCAAACCGATCACCGGCGACCTGGCCCAGTCCCGGCTCGGGCTATCCGACGAGGCGGTCGCCGAGCTCGTGGCGGCCGGGATCGACCACTTCTTCCACCTGGCCGCTATCTACGACATGGCCGCCGACGACGAGCGCAACCAGATCGCCAACGTCGACGGCACCCGGAACGCGGTGGCCCTGGCCAACGCGGTCGCGGCCAAGCGCTTTCACCACACCTCCTCGATCGCCGCCGCCGGGCGCTACAAGGGGCTATTCCGCGAGGACATGTTCGACGAGGGCCAGGAGCTCGACCATCCCTACTACCGGACCAAGTTCGAGGCCGAGAAGATCGCCCGCAGCCAGACCGCAATGCCGTGGCGGGTGTACCGCCCGGCGATCGTGGTCGGCAACTCCAAGACCGGCGAGATGGACAAGATCGACGGCCCCTACTACTTCTTCACCGCGATCAAGAAGCTGCGCCACTACCTGCCGGGATGGTTCCCGCTGGTCGGCCCGGAGCTCGGCTACACCAACATCGTCCCGGTCGACTTCGTCGCCGACGCCATGGATCACATCGCCCACCAGGACGGCCTGGACGAGCAGGCCTTCCACCTGACCAGCCCCAAGTCGCAGCGCTCGGGCGAGGTCATGAACACGATCGCCGCCGCCGCCCACGCCCCGCAGATGTCGATGCGGATCGACTCCAAGCTGCTCAAGGCGCTGCCCAAGGGAAGCGTGGGGATGCTCATGCAGCTGCCGGCCGCCAAGGGTGTGAGGAGGGCGATCCTGGCCGACTTCGGCATCCCGGACGAGGTCATCGGCCACATCGGGCTGACGGCCCAGTTCGACACCCGCGACACCGAGCGGGCGCTGGCCGGCTCGGGAATCGCCGTGCCGCCGCTGAGCAGCTACGCCGCGAAGCTGTGGGACTACTGGGAGCGCAACCTCGATCCCGACTTGTTCAAGGACCGCAGCTTCGAGGGCGCCGTCAACGGCAAGACCGTGCTGATCACCGGCGCCTCCAGCGGGATCGGAAAGGCCGCGGCGCTCAAGATCGCCAAGGCGGGAGGGATCCCGCTGCTGGTGGCGCGCTCGACCGACAAGCTGGAGGAGGCAAAGCGCGAGATCGAGGAGGCCGGCGGAATCGCCTACAGCTACTCGGCCGACGTCTCCGAGCCTGAGTCGGTCGAGGCGCTGGTGGCCACGGTGCTCGCCGACCACCCCGCCGTCGACATCCTGGTCAACAACGCCGGGCGCTCGATCCGCCGCTCGGTGGCGCTCTCCTACGACCGCTTCCACGACTTCGAGCGCACCATCAAGCTCAACTACCTGGGGACCATCAAGCTGATCATGTCGCTGCTTCCCCACATGCGCGAGCGTCGCACCGGTCACGTGGTCAACGTCTCCTCGATCGGCGTGCAGACCAACCCGCCGCGGTTTTCGGCCTACGTCGCGTCCAAGGCGGCGCTCGATGCCTGGACGCGGGTGGTCGGCTCGGAGTCGATCGGCGACGATGTCCATTTCACCACGATCCACATGCCGCTGGTGCGCACGCCGATGATCGCGCCGACCAAGATCTACGACAGCTTCCCCACGATCTCTCCGGACGAGGCCGCGGACCTGATCTGCGAGGCGATCCGCACCCGGCCCAAGCACCTGGGAACCCGGCTGGGCACGTTCGGCGAGATCGCCTACGCCCTGTTCCCCAAGGCCGTCGACCAGATCCTGTCGACCGCCTACAAGGTGTTCCCCGACTCGGCCGCGGCCAAGGGCCAGAAGGATCCCCAGGAGAGGGCCTCCACCGAGCAGGTGGCGCTCGCGCACCTGATGCGCGGGGTCCACTGGTAGCCGGCCGGCGCCCGACGGCGGAACACGGGCCGCGCGCGCGGATCAGCTGTTGGGCACCTGCGTGATCGTGATCGTCCCCTTCCAATCGAACGACACCGTGCAGTTCGACCCCTGCGAGTTTGCGGTGCAGAAGTCGTTGCCCGGACCACCCCAGCCCTGCGCGTCGATCGACTCGTCGTACTGCACGGGGAGCGTGATCGTCGACTGCTGCTCGAGCTCCTGCTCGGTGATTGTGACGATCCGGTTCAGCTGACCCGGATCGCCGGCCTGGGCGCTGGTGGGACTGCCGAACTGGGTACCGCCGATCCAGTTGTCCCAGAAGGCGTTGCTGAAGCCCGTGTGGCCGGCCAGGCCGCAGTCGGCATTCACCGGCGCCTTGTCGATGAAGCCGGCGGCGGGGCTATACGTGCCGTCACCCGGATCCCCGGTAGCGGGGATCTGGAGCTGCCAGGAATCGACCTGGCCCGTGTCGTCCGCGATAGGGATGACGATCATCTGGCTCGGCAGGGCGGTTAGCTCGCCCGTGTACTGACAGACGCTGGCCGCCTGACGCGTGAACGAGGCCGAGATCGGTCCGGCGTCAGTCTGCTGCTGCTCACCGGGGACGCGCTGCGCGTGATTGGGGTCGGGGCTGCCGAACGGGTCCGGGGTGAAGCCGCCGCTGCCCGGGAATATCTGATCCCAACCGAAGGTCGCTCCGGCGCTCCGACTGAACGTGTTGGAGCTTTCGCTGAACGAGTAGCTGCCGTTACCTTGGTACTCGACGCTTATCGTGGGAATACCACCGCCACCGCCGGGCGGCGATGGGGGCGTCGGCGCGACTGGGGGCGTCGGCGCGACCGGGGGCGTCGGCGCGACCGGCGGCGTCGGTGGAGTCGGCGCCGTCGCACCCGTCACGCTGGTCCGCTGCGCTTCCGACCGGCAGTTGTTGTGCTCGTTGGATTCCCGTACCTTCCCGGCGCCGTCCGCGCAGGCCAGGACGTGATACGGACCGGCCGCCACGCTCGCGGGGACCATCACCTTGCTCGATCCGGAGGATTTCTTGCCCGCCTTCAGTCCCGTCACCGCTCGGGCCGGCAGGAGCTTGATGTCGTGCTTGCCATGTGACCTGGACTTCGCCAGGAAGTACGCGGTGTGTGACCGTGCCGCCGCCGCCTTGCCGGCATTCACCGTGACGTCATGGACAGTGAGGGACTTGCCGGCCACCACCGACCCTGACGCGGTCACCTGGCGCACCACCAGGTCGGAGAGCGGCTTCCGGGCGCGCTTAGGGCGACTGTGGTGGGCTCGCGCCCCGCGCGCCGGCAACCGCGACGCCGGCATCCGGGCCCCCGACGCGACCCCCGGGGCGGCCCCGGTTGCCGAAATGATCACCGCAACGCCGACACCCAATGTGGCACTGGAGCGTGCCACTCCTTGACCCCACGAACTCATCCTCATCCACCCCCGGATTGAGGCCGCCATATTTTGTCGGCGATGGTACCAGTCGACACAAGCCTCGGCCAGTGTCGTTAGTCACACTTGCCGGCGCGGCAGCCGGACGCGGGATCACGACCGCCTCAAGCCGGTCGGCTCTCCTCGCCGGGCTCGTCGAGATCTCCAGGCGGGCGCTGGCGCGACCGCGAAACGGCACCTCACGTGACTCGCTACGCAAGGTCAGATCCTGAACACGGGGATCAGGCGCTGCTCCTGTTCAGCCTCGATCCTCGCGATCACCTCGATGTGCTCCTCCAGGCCGGATCCGCGCAGCTTCTCGGCCAGGAGCTCGTCGACCTGGAAGATGCCCGCGCTGTTGGACATCGCGATCTCCACGCGCACGGCCCGATCGCGACCGGGCGAGATCTTGACCTCCTCGATCGCGTACGCCGACAGCGAGTGGATGTTCTGGTGCCCGGACTCGAACGGAACCCGCGACCGGCCCCGGGCCATGTCCAGGGCGTCGGAGACACGGACGATGCCGGCCTCGATCGTGAACGGGGCGCCGTCCCGGCGGTGGCCGATGATCGCGTGCATCGCCTCGGCGACCAGGATCGAGCGCTCCGGCTCCTCGTAGACCGTCGCCAGCAGCGATCCCAGCTTGTCGGCGGTCAGAAAAAGGCTGTAGCGCTCGTGGTCGGAGCGGTGGATCGACATGCCCACGCAATGCATCAAGCAGGCCGCGGTCACGACCACCTCGGCGTCGTGGTCGCTCATGGCGTAATCGGCGACGACGCTCGGGACTACCCCGCGGCGCAGCAGCAGCCGCGACAGCCGCAGGCCGATGTTGACCACGATCTGGATGTGGACCCAGCTGTGATCGGACATCCCCAGCCGCCGGGCGTTGACCGCCGACACATGCCACCACGCCTTGAGCTGCTCGTCCTCGTTGGCGGCCTGGAGCAGCGCCTCCAGCCGCCGGTTGCCGCGAGACGGGGCGCGCACCCGGACCCCGGCAAGCGCTTCACGGGGCGGGATCGCTGCGGGCTCGACCGTCATCTCGCCCCGGCTTCTAGCAGCACGCCCTCGCGGATGCCACCCCGCCCGACGATCAGCTGCACCCCGAACAGCTCGGTGACACCCTGGAGGATCAGCAGCCCTGCGGGCAGCAGCCTGGCCCGGGCCTGGTCGACCTCGAATCTCGCCGCCACCTCGCGCGAGTGCATGCCGGCCAGCAACTCCAGCGCCCGCACCAGCGCGGCGGGGTCCAGGAATGGTCCGGCCAGCCTGGCCAGCGACGTCGCGCTGCCGCCGACCGCGACGGCCGCCTGCGGCCGGGGCGCCGCCAGGCCGGCCAGGGTGGCCGAGACCTGGTCCCGCGCCCGGCGCAATTCCGGCACCGTGGGTGGATCGGAGCCCAGGAACCTGTACGAGAGCAGGCCGGAGCCGAGCGGGACCGACGCCCACCACCGCACCCCGGCAGCTACGTCGCCGACCACCAGCTCGGAAGAGCCGCCGCCCACGTCGACGACGCCGAGCTCTCCGGCCAGAGGTCGCTCGAGCGTCCCCACGACCCCCACGAAGGCCAGGCGAGCCTCCTCCTCGGCGGACAGGATCTCGACCGCCAGCCCGGTGGCGGCCCGGATCTCGGCCACCAGCTCGGCGCCGTTATCGGCGCTGCGGATCGCCGCCGTGGCCACGCCGTGAACGGCGACGGCACCGTGCACCTGGGCGCTGCGCAGCTGTGCGGCGACCACCATCACCACCTCGCCGATCTTGGCGGCTCCGATCCGACCGGACTGCTGGAGGTCGTGACCGATGCGCGTGAAGGCCCGCTCCTGATGGAGCCACAGCAGGCGACCGCGGTCGCTGTCGGCGACCAGCAGCCGGGTCGTGTTGGAGCCGATATCGATGCACCCGAGCCGCACTTGGCGCCTCACCGTAACGGCTGCAAGGTCCCTTACGGCACAACCGTCTCGCAGCTGGAGGCGGACTGCGGCTGCGCGCCGTTGCCGGCCACTGCCGGGGACGTGCGCCCGGGCGGCCCCGCTGCGCTGTGAACCGGTGGCCCCAGGGCCGCCGGGCTCAGGCCCAGCCACGCCGCGACGGTGAAGGCCAGCGAGCCCGCGGCGGCGACGCCGAGCGCGACCCGGGGGTCGGTGAGGGCCGCGATCGCGCCGCCCAGCACTATCCCCAGGCCCGGCGTCGCCTGGGACACCGCCTCGTTGAGGCTGACCACGATCGCCATCCAGCGCTCCTCGGTGCGCTCCTGCAGGGCCGTCCTCATGGCGACCATCTCGACGCCGTTGCTGACTCCGCCCAGGGCCGCTCCCACCACTGCGACGGCGATCGTCGGCGCCACCGCCATCACCGCGAACCCGCAGGCCAGCGCGGCGGCGCTGGCGGCGATCAGGATCCGAGCGGATTGGCGCCGCCAGCGAGCGTAGAAGGCGCTGCCGGCCACCGCGCCCGCGCCCCAGGCCGACAACAGCGCCCCGTAACCGCCGGCACCGGAGTGCAGCGTCTGCTGCGCGAACACCACCTCGACCGGGATCGAGATCGTGAAGAACACCACTCCGGCCGCCTGCAGCAACATCAGCCGGCGCAGCGGGCGGGTGCCCCGCACGTGGCCCAGGGCCGCCCGCAGGCGACGGCCGGCGTTCAGCGGGTCGGCCGACGGACCGCGCAGCCCGGCGGTGGCGAGCACCACCGCCATCGCCGCGAATATGCCGCAGTTGGCCAGCAGAGCCGCCACCGTGCCGCCGGCGACCACTACCGCGCCACCGATCGCCGGTCCGGCCATGAAGGCGACCGAGAACACTCCGTTGGTCAGGGCGTTGCCCTCCGGGAGCAGATCGGCGGGCACCAGCTCGGCGACCGTCGCGGTGCGCGAGAACGACCGCGCCACGACCGCCACCACGCCATCGGCGAAGGCCAGCGCCAGCACGATGGAGATGGCAAGGCTCCCGGCCATCCAGGCCAAAAGCCCAAAGATCACCGCTTCGAGCGTGTAGAGGGCCGGCAGGAGAGTGCGCATCGGACGCTGATCGAGCCGGGCCACCAGCACCGGGGCGACAAACGCCGGCAGTATCTGGGCAGTCAGGAAGAACGCGGTCGAGCCGAGCACGCTGCCGGTGCGCCGGTACACCAGCACCGAGAGGGCCAGCGTTCCCACCGACCAGGCGAGCTCGTTGAGCCCGTACGCGACGAGCAGGCGACGGTAGACGGGTAACCGAAGGGTCTTCCTCACGCGTCTGAGCCGCCCAAAGCCGACTCGAAGTCATGTCGCGGGCGCAACCGCACCTCCTCCTGAACGCCTGAGCGCGATCGCCCAAGGGTTCCCATCAGCTACCGCCTCAAATCATGCGATCAAGTATCAGATCGGCCGCGGATGCTATAGGGCCGGGCCGAGCGCGGACCGCGCAGCGCGCATTCGTAACGGATCGCCACGGCTGTCATCCTCTGAACGCATGTCGATCCGCGCCATCACTGCCTGAGCCGGTCAGGCGAAAGCGTCGCGTGCGGCGCGCAGACCGGCGGCGGACTGCTGGGCGAATCCGTAGGTGCCGGCGTCACGCAGCTCCTCGGCCGCGGCGACGACGGCGGCGATCCCGGCGAACGCAAACGCCCCGCCCACCGACACTCGGCTGACCCCGAGCTCGGCCAGCTCGGCGACCGGCGGCGCCCCGGGACGCGCCAGCATGTTGACGGGGCGATCGACGGCCGAGATCACATCGGCGATGTCCCGCGGGCTGGAGAGGCCCGGCGCGTAGAGCACGTCGGCGCCGGCCTGCTGGTAGGCCTGCAACCGAGCGATCGTGTCGGAGAGGTCGGGGCGGCCGTGCAGGTAGTTCTCGCAACGGCCCGTCAGCACCAGCTGGGCGGGGCCGCCGTGGGCCACCTCGGCCGCCGCGGCGACCCGCTCTGCGGCCTCGGCCCGCTCGTAGATCGGATCGTCGTCGCGGCCGGAGAAGTCCTCGATCGAGAACCCGGCCAGGCCCGCCGCCACCGCGCCCGCCGCCGTCTCGGCCACCCCGGTCACGGTGTCGGCGAAGAGATTCTCAAGGTCCGCCGAGACCGGCAGCTCGGTGGAGGCGGCGATCACCGCCGCATGCTCCAGGGCCTCGTCGCGGGTGACCGAGCCGTCGAGCCGCCCCAGCGTCGCCGCGAACCCGCTGCTGGTGGTGGCCAGCGCCTGGAATCCGAGCGACGCAAACAGCTTCGCCGAGCCGGCGTCCCAAGGGTTGGGGATCAGCAGTGGCTGTCCGGGTCGGTGCAGGTCGCGGAACCTCTGGGCGAGTGCGGCCTGATCGGTCACTGTGCTCACTTCTGGGCGAGTGCGGCCTGATCGGTCACTGTGCGCACACCATAGGCCTTTGCGTCATGGGAGCTTGGTTTGGATCCCGTCGACGAGGGCAACCCCGGCTTGAGCCCGGTCGGCGCTCCGGCGACTGACGCGTACGCTGATTAGAGATGACCTCGCAGGCCCCCTTCCGACCCGAGCGCCCATGACCTCACAAGCCCCCACCTTCTCTCTCGGCCTCGAAAGCGGCGACGACGGCTCGTTCAAGCGCCAGGCCAGCCAGTTCCGCGGCTGGGTCTCCGACGACGGCTCGACCGACTTCCCGCTCGCGGCGGGCCGCTACCACCTCTATGTGTGCCGGGCCTGCCCCTGGGCGCACCGGACGCTGATCGGCCGGATGCTGATGGGGTTGGAGGGCGCGATCGGGGTCTCCTATGTCGATCCCTACCGGGACTCGCGGGGCTGGAAGTTCAGCGGCGGCCAGTACACCGACCCGGTCAACGGGTTCGAGTTCCTCAGCCAGGCCTATGTGGCGAGCGACCCCGGCTACCACGCCCGGGCCAGCGTCCCGGTGCTCTGGGACAAGGAGGACGCGATGATCGTCAACAACGAGTCGGGCGACATCCTGCGGATGCTGGGGACCACCTTTGCGCCGCTGGCCGCCCATCCGGTGGAGCTGTGCCCGGAGCGGCTGCGCGGCGACATCGACGAGCTCAACGAGGTCATCTACGACGGCGTCAACAATGCCGTCTACAAGGCCGGTTTCTCGACCCGGCAGGCGGTCTACGAGCGCGAGGTGCGCGAGCTGTTTCAGACGCTCGACCAGCTCGACCTCCGACTGGCCGACCGGCGCTTTCTGTTCGGGCCCGAGCCGGTCGAGACCGACTGGCGGCTGTTCACCACGCTGCTGCGATTTGACGCCGTGTACCAGATCCATTTCAAGTGCTCGATCCGCAAGCTGGTGGAGTACGAGAACCTCTGGCCATACGCCCGCGACCTGTATCAGTGGCCGGGGGTCAAGGACACGGTCAGCTTCGACGAGATCCGCACCCACTACTACCGCACGCACCCGTCGATCAACCCCACCGGGCTCGTCGCGCTCCTGCCGGCGGCCAGCTTCGACGAGACCGCGGGCCGCTCTGGGTTGGGCTAGGTCGGGGTTCGACAGCGGTTCGCCCAGGTGAACCGGCGAGCTGGGCGCGACCGGCCCTGGAGCTGTTCTCCTGCCTCGCCGAGGCGCAGGTACTCATCGAGGGCTGGCACCACCACCCACCACCGTCCTCACTCCGCGCTCAGGATGATGACCGCGGCCGCGTTTGCCGCCAGCCTCCAAGCACCTCTGACCGCACCGACAGCAACTGCGGCTGAGGACGGGGTCGAGCAGCGCGTACTGCTGGCCCAGCCTGGCAGCGACCCACAGCCAGCCTCATTCCAGCCGACTCAACTACAGAGAGTCCTGCTGAGGAGATCACCCAACGTTTTTCACACCACCAGCCACAGCAGCTACCGCCCAGCTCTCACAGCAGGTGGATGGATGAGAGAGTTCCGGTCATGACCCCTTGAGCCCTGGCGTCGGAGCCGGCGTCGATCCTCGATCCCGTCGTCCTGCGACAAATCCGCACTCTCTGGTTGGATTTGTCACCAAGTGCACGTCTGGCGGGCGGTTGGCGACAAACCCGACGCGACAGTTTGGATTTGTCGCAAACTCCGCCGGGGCCGCCGGCCGCCGCCCGCTCGCTGTCGTCGCCGGATGCGACCCGGGCCGCCGCTCTCACCGCCCGCGGCGACTTCAGGAGCGGCGGCGGAACACCCGCAGCGCCAGCAGGAAGCCCACCACCAGCGCGACGACCTGGGCCGGATTGCGCTTGGCCTGGCCCCACAGCGCCGAGGCCATCAGCGACAGACCCTGGACCGGCTCAGTCTCGGGCATCGGCTGATACGGCGGATGGGGCGTGACTGCGGCCGCCTCGGAGTCCCCGGCGTCAGCGGTGGCTGCGGCGTCAGCGGTGGCCGCAGCACCCGCGGCCTCGCCAGCGCCCCCGGCCGCCGCGGCCTCCCCCGCACCCGCGGCATCCGCGGCCTCCCCCGCCCCCGCGGCACCGGCGGCCGCAGGCTCCGCGGCCGGCGCAGCCTCAGCCGCGGACTCGGCGTCGTCCCCCTCCGGCGTCCCCGCCAGCGAGCTCTGCAGGCATTTGGCGAATTCCCCCAGCAGCCGGTTTGAGATGTCCTCGATCATCCCTCCGCGCCCGAACCGGGCCAGGCGCCCGGTGATGTGGTAATCGGTCGAGACCTCGACCCGGGTCGAGTCGCTGCCGGCCTCGGCGAGAGTGGAGACGATCGTCGCCTTGGCGCCGCCCTGGCCGCGCTTGTCGGTGCCCTGGGCCTGCATCGTCGCGGTGTGGGCTTTCTCGTCGACCTGCTCCATCGCCAGCTTGCCGGCGTAGGAGGCCGAGGTCGGCCCGATCTTGACCTTGAACGTGCCGTCGTAGCTGCCGTCGTCGTTGCGGCCGGTGACCGCGGCGCCGGGCAGGCACGGTGCCACCCGCTCGACGTCGATCAGCGCCTTCCAGACCCGCTCCAGCGGGGCGGCAACCTCAAATGACTGCTCTAGCTTCATCGCGAATGGCCTCCAGGTCTTCAGGGGTATCGACGTCGCGCCCCGAGCATAGGTGTCCGGCCTCGACCTCCCGCCCGCCCTTGAGCAGGGAGCCCGCTCCGCGGTCGCCGGTCAAGTCCGCCGCAGCGGCGATCTGGGTCCGCCCCAGCACCACCGGGTGGCCGGGACGCCCTCCGTAGACCGCCCGCGATCGCGGCGGGTGGTCCACGAACATGGCCACCACCTGCGGCGTGATCAACGGGGCGTCCCCCAGGGTCACGATCACCTTCCGAACGCCCGGCCCCAGCGCGCTCAATCCGCAGCGCAGCGACGCGGCCTGCCCGCGCTCCCAGTCGCTGCACACCACCGGCTCGGCGTCCATCAGATCAGCGCGGGCCATGATCTCCTCGGCGTGGGCCCCCAGCACGACCACGATCCGCTCCAGGGCCGGCACCGCCGACTGCGCGGCCACGGCCCATTCCAGCAGCGGTCGCCCGTGCAGGTCGGCGAGCTGCTTGGGCTCGTCGCCGAAGCGGGTGCCGGCGCCGGCGGCGAGTACGAGCCCGGCGATCACGGGCCCGGCAGGCTCAAGCCGCGACCTCGCAGATCAAGCCGCGGCTGATTCAAGCCGGGACCTCGTGGATCCAGCCGCAGCTGACTCAAGCCGGGACCTCGTGGATCCGGCCGCGGGTGCTGATCAGGCGCCCGCCCTCGCGCCCGTGGCGGCTGGCCACCACCTCGCCCAGGATCGACAGGGCTGTCTCCTCGGCGCTCACCGCGCCGAGATCGAGCCCCACCGGCGCCGACATCCGGGCCAGCTCCTCGTCGCTGAAGCCCAGCGCCAGGAGCCGCCCGCGGCGCGCCTCCTGGGCCCGGCGCGAGCCCATCGCGCCGATGAACCGGGCCGGCGAGCGAAGCGCGATGGCCAGCGCGGCGTCGTCGAGCTTGGGATCGTGGGTCAGAACCGCGATCGAGGTGGCGGGGTCGATGCCACCCAGCTGGGCGAACGCCTCCTCAGGCCAGGCTGCGATCACCTGCTCGGCGTCGGGGAACCGCTCCGGCGTCGCGAACCGCCTGCGGGGATCCACCACGTAGCAGCGCCAGCCGGTGGCGCGCCCCAGCCGGCACAGCGCGGCCGCGATCGGAACCGCCCCAAACGTGATCAGCCGCGGGGCCGGCGCCACCAGGTCGACGAACAGCGGTCCGCGCAGCTCCGAGGTCTCGGCCCACAGCAGCTCTTCGGCGGCCCGCCGCGCCTGGTCGTCCAAATCCGACGACCCCAGTGAGCCCGACACGCTGCCGTCCTCCTCGAACAGCAGCTTCGAACCGGCGCGCTCGCCCTCCAGCAGCGTGACCTCGGCGGCGCGACCTCCGGCGCCGGCGATGTCGATGAACCGACCGGGCGAGTACTCCTGCACCCAGACGTCGATCTCGCCGCCGCACGGCAGCCCGACATCCCACGCCTCCTCGTCGGCGATCCCGAAGTGGACGAGCTGGGGCGGCTCGCCCCGCAGCACGCGATCGGCGAGCTCGATCACCGCCCCCTCCACGCAGCCACCGGAGACGGCACCGATGATCTCCCCGTCCTCGTTGACGGCCATCTTGGCGCCCGGCGGCCGCGGGGCCGATTTCTTGACCGCGATCACGGTCGCGATCGCGAATCGATCGCCGCGGTCGATCCAGGTGTGGAGGTCAGGCAGTACGTCGTTCACTTACATCTCCTCCAATATCGCGGCTAGTTGCTCCAATGAGGCTAGTGAGTTGCCGGCCAGCAGCCGGTCGGTATGGGGCACCGCGGCGCGCATCCCCCGGGTCAGGGGCTCGTAGTCGGGGTGCGCCGCCAGGGGGTTCAGCCACACCAGCCGGTGCGCGGCGCGCCGCAGCCGGGCCATTTCGATGTCGAGCTGCTCGGGGTCACCGCGGTCCCAGCCGTCGGACAGGATCACCACCACCGAGCCGCGTCCCAGCCGCCGGCCGTGGACCCGGTTGAGCTCGGCGAGCGCCGCGCCGATGCGCGTCCCGCCTGAGAAGTCGGTCACCGCCGAGGCGGCGCGGTCGAGCGCCCGGTCGTGGTCGCGGCCGGTCAGCTCGTGGGTGATCCGCGTCAGCCGGGTGCCGAAGGCGAACGCCTCCACCCGGCGGCGGGCGGCGACGGAGGCGTGCATGTACTGCAGCAGCATCCGCGCGTAGGGCGCCATCGAGCCCGACACGTCACACACCAGCACCACCTGACGGGGCCGCTGGGTGCGCGTGCGCCAGCGGCGGTGCAGCGGCTCGCCCCCGGTCCGCAGCGAGGCGCGCACGGTCTGGCGCAGATCGGGGGTGTGGCCGCGCTGGCGCGAGGGCCGGGTGCGCCGCGAGATCCGCGTGGGGTGCCGGCGGGCCAGCCGGGCGATCAGCTCGCGGGCCGCCGCCATCTCGGCCTCGCTGTAGCGCGCGAAGTCCTTGTCCATCGTCAGCTCGACATCGCTCCAGGCCGCCGGAACCGGCTCGGCATCGCGCTGAGCCGGGGCGTCCGAGGCGTCGGGAACGCCGAACTGGGGAAGCGCGGCCCGCTCGATCGCACCGAGGTCAGACAGCGGGTCCTCGCCGTCCGGTGCCCGGCCGTCCCCGAACACCGACAGAAACGCCACGTCGAAGCGCTCGAGATCGACCCGCTGGGAGCACAGCACCGTGCGCAGCGCCAGCCGAGCCTGCTCGCGCGAGCTGGCGTCGACCGCGTCCAGGGCGCGGTGAGCCGCCAGCAGCTCGCCGACCCCCACCCGGGTCCCCTGAGCCCGCAGCGCCCCGGCCAGCCGGCCCAGCCGCGAGGCTACGCCGTCGCCCAGCGAGGTCAGCGGGTCGGCCACGATCCCGTCAGACACCTTCGAGCACCTTGCGCTCGCGGACGCGGACCAGGTCCTCGTGGACCTTGAGCGCCGCGCCGAGCGTGTCCTCGATGTCGACCCCGTCGCCGAGCGCCAGCAACGCCTGGGCCCAGACGATCGTCTCCCCGACGCCGGGCAGCTTGTAGAGGTCGCCCTGGTCTCGGAGCCTTCCGACCGCGCTGACCACCCGGAAGGCGATCTCATCGGGAACTTCGGGCAGCCGGGTGCGGACGATCTGGCGCTCGCGCTCGGCGTTGGGGTAGTCGATCCAGTGATACAGGCAGCGTCGCTTGAGCGCGTCGTGCAGCTCGCGGGTCCGGTTGGAGGTCAGCACGACGATGGGGCGCCGCCGCGCGGCGATCGTGCCGAGCTCGGGGATCGTGACTGCGAAGTCCGACAGGAACTCGAGCAGGAAGGCCTCGAACTCGTCGTCGGCACGGTCGATCTCGTCGATCAGCAGCACCACCGGCCGCTCGGGGTCTGACTCCAGCGCCTCCAGCAGCGGCCGCCGCAGCAGGAAGCGCCGAGCGAACAGCTCGCCCTCGTCGACCCCGCCCTCGGCCGCTCGCAGCGCCAGCAGCTGGCGCGCGTAGTCCCAGTCGTAGACCGCGTGATGCAGGTCGATGCCCTCGTGGCACTGCAGGCGGATCAGCTTCGCGTCCAACGCCGCCGACAGCGCCCGCGCCCCCTCGGTCTTGCCGACCCCCGCCTCGCCCTCGAGCAGCAGCGGCTGCTCCAGCGTCACCGCCAGGTGAACGGCCAGGGCCAGTTGCCGGTCCGCCAGGTAGCCCTGCGCGGCCAGGGCCTCGCCCGCGGACTCGACGGAGTCGATCTCCGCGGGTTCCACCACTTCTACGTTAGCCGCCCGCCGGGATCACCCCCGACCGGCCGCCTCCTGCAGGGCGCGCCGGGACAGCACCCGGGCCAGGTGGCGCTTGTAGTCGGCGGTGGCGTTGAGGTCGGCCGGGGGGCTGGTCCCCTCGGCCGCCTGCTCGGCCGCACGCTGGATGTTCTCCGCGCTCAGCTCCTGCCCGCGCAGCGCCTCCTCGACGGCGGTCGCTCGCAGCGGCACCGAGCCCATGTTGGTCAGACCAACCCGGACATCCTCACAGACGCCGCCGGATTCCTTGACCACGGCGCTGACGGCGACCATCGCCCAGTCCTCGCTGCGGCGGTTGAACTTCTGGTAGCCGTGGCCCCAGCCGTCGAGCCCGTTGATCCTGACCTCGGTCAGGACCTCGTCGGCGGCGACCGCGGTCTCCAGGTAGTTCTGGAACAGGTCGGGCGCGGCGACAGTCCGCTGGCCGCCCTGGCCCTGGAGGGTGACTTCGCCCTCGCACAGCAGCATCGCCGCCGGGAGGTCCGAGGCCGGGTCGCCGTGGGCCAGGCTGCCGCCGATCGTGCCGCGGTTGCGGACCTGTGGATCAGCGATCGTGCCCGCCACCTGCGAGACGATCCCCAGCTCCGGCGAGCGCTCCAGCGCGGCGTGCGGGGTCAGGGCCCCGATCCGCCAGGTCCCGTCCTGGCGCTCGATGCCGGCCAGACCCGGGACCTTGCGCAGATCGACCAGCAGCGTGGGCGCCGCCAGCCGCAGCTTCATCAGCGGCAGCAGCGAGTGCCCGCCGGCCAGCAGCTTGGCATCCTCGCCTCCGTCGACGAGCGACGCGATCGCGTCCTGCAGGGACTCCGGCACCGTGTAGTCGAACTCGGCCGGGATCATGCGGCACCTCCCTTGGCCTCGTTGATGGCTTCCCAGACCCGCATCGGGGTGAGGGGCATGTTGATGAATTTGACGCCGAGCGGGCGCAGGGCGTCGATCACGGCGTTGGTGGCGGCCGGCGAGGCGGCGATCGTGCCGGCCTCGCCGACGCCCTTGACCCCGAGCGAGTTGACGGTCGACGGGGTCTCGGTGCGGTCGGTCTCGAAGCTGGGCAGCTCCGCCGCCGTCGGCAGCGCGTAGTCCACGAACGTGCCGGTGACGAGCTGACCGCTTTCGTCGTAATGGATTCGCTCGTACAGCGCCTGCCCGAGCGCGTGCGCGATCCCACCGTGCACCTGGCCGTCGATCAGCATCGGGTTGATCGCGGGCCCGCAGTCGTCGACCGCGACGTAGCGGACCACGTCGACCTTGCCCGTCTCGGCGTCGACGTCAACCACGCAGGCGTGCGCGCCGAACGGGAAGACGAAGTTTTCCGGGTCGTAGAACGTCTGCTCGTCGAGCCCTGGCTCCATGCCCTCCGGCAGGTTCTCGGGCACGTACGCGGCGCCCGCCACCTCGGCGAGCGTCATTCCCCGGTCCGGGGATCCCCGCACCGAGAACTTGCCGTCGCGCAACTCGATGTCGGCAGCGTCGGCCTCGAGCTGATGGGCGACGATCGCCTTGGCCTTGTCGGCCACCTTGTTGGCGGTCCGCGCGGCCGCCTCGCCGCCGACGGCCAACGAGCGCGAGCCGTAGGTGTCGAGTCCAAACGGCCCCGTCTGCGTGTCGCCGTGAATGACGTCGACCTGCGCCGGATCGAGACCGAGCCGGTCGGCGACGATCTGCGCGAAGCCGGTCTCGTGACCCTGCCCGTGGGGGGAGGTGCCGGTGTACAAGGTGGCCGACCCACTGGCGTGGACCCTCACGGTGGCCGATTCCCAGCCGCCGCCCTGCAGGCCGAATCCGCTGGGCCCGACGATTCGCGATGGCGCGTTGCCGCAGATCTCGGTGTAGGTGGAGAAGCCGATACCGCGGTAGATGCCACGCTCGCGCAGCTCCTCGGCCTCGCGGCTCACCTGTGCCGGGTCGATGTGCTCGAGCAGCTTGTCGAGCGCCGCCGCGTAGTTCCCGGAGTCGTAGACGATGCCGAGCGGGGTCTCGTGGCCGGCGGAGAACGGCGGGATGAAGTTCCGGCGCCGCAGCTCGAGCGGGTCGATGCCGAGCTCGCTCGCCAGCTGGTCCATCGTCACCTCGATCATGTGAGTCGCCTCCGGGCGGCCGGCTCCCCGGATCGCGTCGGTCGCGAACTTGTTCGTCATCACGTTGACGACGTCGGTCTGGACGGCCGGCGTCTTGTAGACGCCGCACATCACGAACGCGCTCAGCGGTGGGATCATCGGGGTCAGCAGCATTTGGTAGGCGCCGATGTCGGCGAGGATCTTCGAGTGCCACGCCGTGATCGTGCCGTCGCGCTTGGCGCCGACCCGGACCGTGTCTATCTGGTCGCGCCCGTGGTGGGTGACCATCATCCCCTCCGAGCGCGCCTCGATCCATTTCACCGGGCGTCCGAGCTTGCGCGAAGCCCACGCGCAGCCGATCTCCTCGGCGTAGATCTGCAGCTTGGACCCGAAGCCGCCCCCCACCTCGGGAGCGATCACTCGAACCAGCTCTTCGCTGATGCCCAGCAGGCCCGACAGGAACAGGCGCAGGAAATGCGGAACCTGCGTCGAGCTCCACACGGTCAGCCTGTCGGCGCGGTACTCGGCGAGCACGCCGCGCGGCTCGATCGCCGCGCCGGCCATGCGATGGTTGACCACGCGCCGCTCGATGATCACATCGGCTTCGGCGAAGCCGGCCTCGAGGTCGCCGCCGCCCAGCGACCACTCGCACACCTTGTTGGTGCCGAACTGCTCGTGGACGAGCGGCGAGCCCGGCTCGAGCGCCTTCTCGGGATCGGTGACCACCGGGAGCGGGTCGTACTCGACGACCACGTCCTCCACGGCGTCGGCCACGCCGTAGCGGTCGTCACCGATGACCAGGGCGACCGGATCGCCGACGTGCTTGACCTCGTCCTTGGCCAGGACCCAGTGGTCGGGCGTGTTGACCTCGATCCCGGGCGGGACCCAGGCCATCGGCAAGCCCGCCTCCATACCCAGGTCCGCGTGCGTGTAGACCGCCAGCACGCCGTCCCGGGCTTGCGCTGCCGAGGTGTCGATCGAGACGATCTTCGCGTGCGCCTCGGGTGAGCGCACCCACGCCGCCCACACCTGTCCGGAGAGGTTGATGTCGTCGACGTAGCTGGCGCGACCGGTGATCAGCCGCGGGTCCTCCTTGCGGCGCAGCGCACGGCCGACGTGGCTGGCCGGCGGTGTCGTGTCGGTGACACTCATGCCGTCACCTCCGTCGACTGGCCGGACGCGTCGAGCACGGCCTTGACGATGTTGTGATACCCGGTGCAACGGCACAGGTTGCCCTCCAAGCCATGGCGGATCTCCTGCTCGGTGGGCTTCGGATTCTCGGCCAGGATCCCCGCCGCGGCCATGATCATCCCGGGCGTGCAGTAGCCGCATTGCAGTCCGTGCTGGTTCCAGAACGCCTCCTGCAGCGGATGCAGGTCGCCGTCGGAGCCCATCCCCTCGATCGTCGTCACCTCGGCGCCGTCGGCCTGGACGGCCAGCACCGTGCACGATTTCACCGCCTCGCCATTGAGATGGACAGTGCAGGCACCGCAGTTCGATGTGTCACAGCCGACGTGGGTGCCCGTCAAGCCCAGCTCGTCGCGCAGGGCGTGAACGAGCAGCAATCGAGGCTCCACCTCGAGGGTGTGCTCGTCGCCGTTGACGTTCAGACGCACGGGTACGGTGCTGCTCATATCCTCTCCTCCTGACGGTTTCGCAGGGCTGGCGCGGACGATACTCCACGCAACTTTGCCGGTGGCCCCGAGTTCGCGGGCGACTTCGCCGCGCTCCGACTGCCTGGGCGAGGGCCTCGAAGCGGCCGCCTAGGCGCGTCTCGGCCTGCGGGAGCGATGTCTAAGTACTGCCTAGGCAATTCGTTGTGCACACAACCGGATGCCGGTTTCGTCTATTGTCTGCACAATGAAACTTGGACGCTTCATTCTTCGCCTCGTCGTCGGTGGCTATTTCATCGGCCACGGCACGCAAAAGCTGTTCGGCTGGTTCGGAGGCCACGGCCTCGAGGGGACCGGTCAGTTCTTCGAGAACCTGGGGCTGCGCCCCGGCAAGCGCCACGCGCTGGCCGCCGGCGCCGCCGAAGCGGGCGGCGGCACGCTGCTGGTCCTCGGGGCCGCGACCCCGCTGGCCTCCGCGGCGATCATCGCCACGATGCTGACCGCGATCAACCGCGTTCACATCAAGAACGGCCCGTTCATCTCCGACGGTGGCTACGAGTACAACGTGGTCCTGATCGCGATCCTGCTGGCGCTCAACGAGACCGGCCCCGGCTCGCCATCGGTGGACGAGGCCCGCGGCAGCGAGGCCCACGGCACCAAGTGGGCGCTGCTGACGCTGCTCATGGGCGCGATCGGAGCGGCCGGCGCGCATGCCATCGCCGAGGCTGCGCCGGCGCCCGAGCCGGCCGAGCCGGCACCGGCCCCTGAGAACTCGGCCTCTCCGGCCCCCGCGGCGACGGCCGATCCCGCCCAGGCGTAGACGAGCTTTCCGCCGCTCCGGGGTCGCGGTGGACCGCGACCCCGCCGATGACCAGCGCTACCGCCAGCAGCTCCACGGCGCTGGGCAGCTGGCCCAGCACGATCACCCCGACCACGACCGCCGTGGCCGGCAGCAGCGCCACCATCAGCGCGTAGGTAGCGCGGCTGAGCCGAGCCATCGCCAGCTGGTCGGTGACGTACGGGATCACCGACGAGGAGATGCCCACCCCGATCCCGGCCAGCAGCGCGACCGGATCGCCGAGCGAGCCGGCCACCTGCCAGCCGGCCACCGGGGTCACCAGCACCGCCGCCACCAGCATCGCGGCGGCCAGGCCGTCGATGCCGGTGACCTCCGGGTGTCTGGAGGCGCGATGGGCGAGCACGATGTAGAGCGCGAACAGCGCGGCGTTGGCGAGCGCGAACGCGAATCCCAGCGGCTGACCGGAGAGCTGGACGTCTGAGAGCAGCGCCACGCCACCCACCGCCAGCGCCAGCGCGGCGAGGTTGCGGGCCACCCGCGCTCCGATCGCCGCCAGCGCGATCACCGGCAGGAACTCGATCGCCGCCACGGTTCCCAGCGGCAGCCGGCTGATGGCCTCGTAGAAGCAGCAGTTCATCGCCGCCAGCGTGGCGCCCCAGCCGACGATCAGCGGCGACGGGCGGCGCAGCGCCCGCCAGGGCCGGCGCCACAGCGCGAAGATCACCGCCGCCGAGGCGATCCGCAACCAGGCCACTCCCAGCACCGGCACGCGCGCGAACAGCAGCACCGCAAACGACGGCCCCAGGTAGTGGAACACCGCACTGACCACGAAGTACACGTGCGGCGGCAGCTGGGTGTTGGCGGGTAGTCGACGGATACCTGATGATCGCCAACTCCCACCCCTGAGAACAGGGCGATGATGAGGTATATTGCGCTCAGTGGCTTCGAATCGAAGGCCTTCGGCCGATCTCATCGACGACATCAACCGTCGGCTCCTGGCCGCGCTGCAGGACGACGGCCGCTGCACTCTGGCCGAGCTGGCCCGCCGGGTGAACCTTTCCCCGCCGGCCGTCGCCGAGCGTCTGCAACGGCTGGAGGCGGCCGCCGTGATCCGTGGCTACCACGCCGACGTCGACCCGGCCGCGGCCGGCTACTCGCTGACCGCGGTGATCCGGGTGCGCCCGGCCCCCCGGCAGCTGCACAAGGTCTCCGAGCTGGCCAGGGCCATGCCGGAGATCGTGGCCTGCGATCGGATCACCGGCGAGGACTGCTACCTGATCCGGGCCCACGTCCGCGACGTCGGCCACTTGGAGGAGCTGATCGACTCGCTGGCGCCTTACGGGCAGACCACCACCTCGATCGTCCAGTCCTCCCCGGTCCCGGCGCGCGGCCTGGCGCTGGACCTCGACGGGGGCTGACGTCGAGGTGAGGCTGCGGATCTTGGTCGAATAACGACCAACATCGGTCGGCCTCCACCCCCCGCTCCGCCCTGGCTACGCCCCCCCGCCCCGCCCGAGCTACGCCGGCTTGTGGGCCAGCACCTGGTACACGGACGCCCACCCGGTCAAGAACCCCTGCCGCGCCGCCCGCAGGTACACCCGCCAGACCCGGGCCCGCTCCACCCCGGCCAGCCGGACCGCCTCGTCGTAGTGCGACTCGAAGGAGTCGATCCAGTAGCGCAGCGTCTCGGCGTAGTCCTCCGGCAAGCCCTCGACGTGGCGCGTGATCAGGCCTGTCCGCTCCAGCGCCAGCTCGATCCGCGACAGCGCCAGCGGCACCCCGTCCGGGAACACGAACCGCTCCGAGAACGCGCCCTCGTCGCGGGTGTCGAAGTCCGTCAGCTTGGCGATCCCGTGGTTCAACAGCCGTCCCCCGGGGCGTAGCAGGCCGTGCAGCGTTCGCATGTAGAGATCGATCCGCTCCTCGCCCACGTGCTCGACCATCCCGATGCTCGAAATCGCGTCGAACGTCGCCCCCGCCAGCTCGCGGTAGTCGGCCACGCGCAGCTCGACCAGATCCTCCAGGCCCGCCTCGCGGACCCGCTCCCGCCCGAGCTTGACCTGCTCCTCGGAAAGGGTCACGCCGAGCACCCGGGCGCCGTACTCCCGGGCGGCGTGGATCGCGAGGCTGCCCCAGCCGCAGCCGACGTCGAGCACCCGCTCGCCCTCGGCCAGCTCGAGCTTGCGGCAGACCAGGTCCAGCTTGGCCCGCTGGGCCCCCTCCAGCGTCTTGGCGCCGCCCTTGAAGTAGGCGCAGCTGTACGTCATCGAGGCGTCCAAGAACAGGGCGAAGAAGTCGTTGCCGGCGTCGTAGTGGTAACGGACCGCGCGCCGGTCGCGGCCGACAGTGTGGCGCTCGCCGCGCAGCCGCAGCTCGGACGCCGGTGGGCGCGGCGGCCTGACCAGCCCGCAGGCGCGGACCACCGCCACGGCGAGTCGCGCCAGCTGACCGGGCGACAGCCGCGGCGCCTCGAACGCGTCGACGATTTTGAGCGCGCCCTCGACGTCGTCGACGTCGATCAGCCCCAGCACGTAGGCGCGCCCCAGGCCCAGCTCGCCGGGCGCGCGGATGACGTGGGCGAGCGCCTGCGGGGACTGCAGCACGAAGGTAGGACCGCCCTCGACGGTGGCCGGCACTAGTGTGCCGTCCCAGAAGCGGATCGCGAACGGCCGCTGCGCCAGCGCCGCCTCTATCTCATGGCGCAGCGGTGCCGTACGGGCGAGGGCCAATGCAGACGAGCCTCAGGCGTCGGGCGCGGCGGCCAGCTTGCGGGCTCGGCGCGCCGGGTCGACGCGGACCACGTCCCAGGCCAGGCCGGTCATCTCCAGCAAGCGGATCATCCCGGCCGAGGGATCGATCTGCCAGCGCCGCAGCCCGTGGCGATACGAGGTCGGAAAGGCGTGGTGGTTGTTGTGCCACGCCTCGCCCCAGGTCGGGATCGCCAGCCAGAAGACGTTGCGCGACTCGTCGCCGGTGTCGTACTCGTGCTTGCCGAAGTAGTGGCAGACCGAGTTGATGCTGAAGGTGGCGTGGTGCACGAAGAAGATCCGCGCCGCGCCGCCCCACAGCAGCGCGGTGAGCCCTCCGGCGACGGTCCCGGTCAGCGCTACGCCGAGCCCGAACGCGGCCGCCAGGCCGAGCACCACCCAGAGCACGAACGTCCGGTCGACGAAGCGGATCCACGGGTCGGCGAGCAGGTCCTTGGCGTAGCGGTTCTCGTCGGCGACCTCCATGTCCGAGAACACCCAGCCGACGTGAGCGTGGAGGAAGCCCCACAGCTCGCCCCGCCAGCCGTGGCGGTGGTCCAGATGCGGACTGTGCGGGTCGCCGGCCTCGTCGGAGAACTGGTGGTGCTTGCGGTGCGTGGCCACCCAGTCGATCACCGGGCCCTCGGCGGCCGCCGAGCCCAGCGCGGCGAGGATCACCCGCACGGTGCGACCGCACTTGAAGCTGCGGTGGGTCAGCAGGCGGTGAAAGCCGACAGTGACGCCCGAGCCAATGACCACATAGAACACCGCCAGCACCAGCAGGTCCTGCCATATCAGCAGGCCGCTGGACCAGCCGAAGTACATGCCGATCAGAACCAGGATGGGCGGCGCTCCGGTCACCACGGCACTGGCCAGCCGGTCCACGACCGGCATCGACACTGGGCGGACGTTATCCGCCGAGTCCGCGCCGGATGGATTGTCTGCCGATGGCGCGGCCATGCCCTCAGGGGCCGGAGGCTCAACTACCGCCGTAGGGGTGTCGAGTCCCATGCGTTGGTTACCAACCCTACCCGTTCCGGCGGGCTTACACATAAGAACTGGCTTAAGGCAGGCGATTGACGTAGCGCTGGTAGCGCCGGCACGGCTCGCCGCGCAGCCCGGGGCACGGGGGCAGCGGAGTCGGCACCCCCACGCCCGGGACGACCGGCAGGATCACCCGCGACGGGAACCGGCCGGAGCGCGCGATCTGGACCGTGGCCCGGCCGGGCGGCCGGGTCTCGGCAAACGCCCACACCGGCTGGTCGCCACCCGGAGCCGAGGCCGTGAGCCGGATCCGCGAGCCCTTGCGGTAGGCGTGGCCCTCGTAGTACAGCGGCACCGTCACCTCGGTGAAGCGGCCCCGCGGCAGCGGCGCCACGTCGGCGGCGCGGAAGCTCGGCACCGGCTCAAGCAGGGTGCTCTTGGCCGCATCGAGCCTGCGCTCGTCGGCGCGCAGCCAGCCGTTCTGGACGAACGTCTCCCGGCCGTCCGGCCGGACCTCTGAGACCGTCACCTGCAGGTCGACGCTGGGCGCCGTCGCCTTGATCCACAGGTGTACGGCGCCGGCACCGATCACCACTGTGTTCGATGACAGCGGCGCGGTCACGTACGAGGCCGCCGTGCCCGGTGGATTCTGCCTCCACTGATAGCGGGGAGTCGCGTTCCACAGCCCCCCGGGTACGGTGCCGTCGTCGGGGCCCGTGAAGCTGGTGGCGGGCCGGGCGCGCTTGTTCCAGAGGAAGCGATCCGCCCCGCCGATCCTCGGCTTGGCCGCGCTGAGCTCCCCGCGGCGTCCCAGGTACCACGACCGCGCCCGGGTGCCGGGGATCGGGAAGCGGGAGAACGACCGCTCAAAGGCCGGCACCGGGGCCCCGGGCGCCGAGCTGCCGGCGCCGTTGTCGAACAGCACCCGGACCGACTGCAGGCGCTGGAAGGCCGCCAGCGCGCCGCCATAGGACGGAATCGACTGGATCCGGTCCGGCGGCAGCGTCACCCCGTCGACGCCGAACACGGTCTTGTAGAGGACCGGCGCATCGGCCTTGACGCCGTCTGACAGGTGGGGGGCTCGCCGGGCCACGTACAGCTCGAGGAAGTCATACCAGCGGTTGAACGTCTGCGGGTCCAGCGAGTCGGTGTGGATGCCGTTGGTGAATGTGAACCACTTGTGCGCCGTGCCTGTGAAATGCTCCGCGAGGTCCGGACAGTGCCCGCCCGTCTGCTCGTCGGTCCACTGACAGGCCAGGTACGTCGGGATGTGGATCCTGTTGACAAAGGTGATAGGCGAGAGCGGATCGGCCACCGACGGCACGTAGTGGCTGTTGGCGCGGACCTTGGCGATCAGGTTCGCAGCCTCACCGTGCAGCACCTGATTGCGCCGACATGTCGCGTCGCCGCCCTGGATCCGCTTCAGCGCCCACGGCTGGCCCCCGGTCTTCGACGCCGGCAGCGCGTCGTGGACCCGTTGCTCAGTAAATGTAAGCGCGAACCCGGTGTTGAGGATGCCGCCCGGGTACAGGGTGGTCGCCGCGCTGTCGAGCGTCGACAGTGGCGCGATCGCCGCCAGGTGCGGCGGGTCGGTGGCGGCGACGAACAGCTGGCTGATCGCGCCGTAGGAGACCCCCAGCATCCCCACCCGGTGGTGCAGCGCCCAGGGCTGGCGGGCCACGGTCTCGATCACGTCGTAGCCGTCGAGGTTCTGCAGCCGCTCGAAGAAGTCGTAGGAGCCGCCCGAGCACCCGGTGCCCCGCATGTTGACGTCGACCACGGCAAAGCCCAGCAGGTTGGCGATCTGCGCGATCCCGCTGTCCGGTCCGGCCGGATCGGCGTAGCCGTAGCCGCTGTACTCGACCAGGGTCGGGAACGGCCCGGAGCCGCCCGGAAGGTGGACGTCGATCGCCAGCTTGGTGCCGTCGCGGGTGGCCAGATAGCCATAGCCGCTGGTCGGGATCCGCTGGCGGTAGACCTTGGTCGACGGCGGAGCCGGGCGGCCGCTGAAGACGGTCAACTTGCCGGACCGCACGCCGTTCTGTCGCACCCGGTAGCCGGTCCCGGCCCTGACCAGGCGAAACACGATCCCACCGAGCGAGTCCGGCCGGCGGCGCTGGACCACCCTCCCGCGGGGGTCGATCAGGCTGACCACCCGGCCACGGGCCAGGCCGGTGGCGTAGACCTGGTTGGCGCTCCCCCGGGCCGCCAGCCTGGCCTGCGCGGCTCCCGCCCCCAGCGCCAGCAGCGCGCCGGCCAGCAGGAAGACCCACAACCCCTGAAGGCGCCGCCCCTCAGCGGCCAACCGTGCGTACCAGCTCGCGGGCCCGGTTGGGGAGTGGCGACAGTGACTCGCGTACCGAGGAGAGCCCGGCTCGGAGCTCGGGATCCCCCACCTCCACCGGCAGCATCGAGTCCTGGAGGTCGGCGATCGTCTGGTCGGCCTCGCCGGCGGCGAACACCGCGCGGTCGATCAGGGTCTGGGCGCTCTGAGGGTGGGGCACCGGCGGCGATTGCTCCAGCGACTGCACCGGCAGGCCGCTGCGCGCGGCGAAATCGGCGTGAGTCCGCTTGGCCCGCCCGTAGGCGGCCTGCACCGGGCGAAACAGCTGCTCCTCCAGCACGTCCGCGCCGTGATCGTCGAGCTGCTCGTAGGCCTCGCCGAGGGCGGTCAAGGAGACCGCGATCTGCGCGGTCGCGATCGCGATGTCGCTCAGCACCTTATGCCTCGCTTCGACGGTTGTGTAGGCCATGCCGAGGCTAGAGCTTATTGGGGTCCCGAATCGGAGCGCCGCTTCCAGGGGTCAGACCGTCGGTTCGCGGACGTCAGACGGCCGGTTCGCGGACTGGCGCCGACGCCGGGAACAGCCGCAGAAAGCGCCCCACCTCCCGCTTGCTGCCCTCAATCCGCACCGAGCCGTCGGCCAGCGCCTGGTCGAGCGGGTAGCCGTGCCAGAGCAGCGCCGCCAGGGTGCTGGGATCGGTGTCGATGACGGCCGCCGGCGCCGCCGCCTCGCCGCGGACGAGCTCCAGCCGGTCGGCGCCGATACCCAGCGCGAAGCTGTGCTCGCCCAGCCGTAGCTGATAGCTGGCCCGGGCGCCGTTTGCGGCGGCGGGATCGAACATCGTCTTGAGCGCCACCGCCAACGCGTCGACTCCCAGGGCCGGCGGCTCCGCTGGCAGCGGCGATCGGCTGCCCCAGCGACCCAGCGCCAGCAGCACCGGTTCGAGCTCCAGGCCCCACTCCGTCAGCTCGTACACCTTCGCTGCCGCGGGTGGCGGGAGCTTGCGACGGCGCACGATCCCGGCCCGTTCCAGCTCCCGCAGCCGCTGCGAGAGCACGTCGGCGCTCAGATTCGGCAGCCCCTCCCTGAGGTCGGTGAAGCGCTTGGGGCCCAGGACCAGCTCGCGCGCGACCAGCAGCGCCCAGCGCTCGCCCACCAGGTCCAGGGCCCGGGCGATCCCGCAGGAATCTCCGTAGGTGCGCTTTTCGGCCATCGCGATAATCCTAGTCCGAGTCGTAAAGTCCGTGTCTCTAGTCGGAATTTCCAACTATGTGATAGTGTATCGCAACTGCAAAGGCAACCATGCCCACCCCGCAGGAGCAGTCGTGGCGTCCGCCACGGCAAACACTGAAAGGAGCGCAGACGAGAATGAGCAAGCGAGACGTTTACCCGCCCGGCGTGCCGTGCTTCGTCGACAGGCTGACTCCCGACGTCGCCGCCACCACACGGTTCTACAGCGGCATCTTCGGATGGGAGTACGCCGGTCCCGGTCCCCTGCCGGGCGACCCACCGGGCGAGTACTACGTGGCCCGGCTGCGCGGCCACGATGTGGCCGGAGTCGGCTCTGAGCCGCCCAGCCCGACTCCGATCGCGCCGGCCTGGAACACCCAGGTCTCGGTAGCGAGCGCCGACGAGACCGCCGCGGAGGCGCAAGCCGCCGGTGGGACGGTGCTGGTGGAGCCCTTCGACGCCATGCCGGCCGGCCGTCTGGCGGTCCTTGCCGACCCCGCCGGCGCCGTCATCTGCGCGTGGGAACCGGGCCAGCGCCACGGCGCGCACCTGGTCAACGAGCCCTCGGCCTGGGCCATGAGCATGCTCAGCACCAACGATCCCGAGTTGGCCCAGACCTTCTACGGCCGGCTGTTCGGCTGGCGCGCGGAGCCGTTTCAGGCGGGGCCGGGAATGGATCTCTGGCTGTGGCGCCTGCGGGGCTATGTCGGGGGCGAGCCCCAGCAGCCAGTCCCCCGCGACGTCGTCGCGGCGATGACAAGGCTGCCGGCGGACGGCGACCCGAGCGGGCCGCCGCCGAACTGGGGCGTCGACTTCTGGATCGATAACGCCGACGCCGCGGCCGCCGCGGCCCCCGAGCTCGGCGGGACGGTGGTGGCGCCGCCCTCGGAGGTGGCCGGCTTCAGGCGGACGATCCTGGCCGACCCGCACGGAGCGGTGTTCTCGGCGAGCCAGCTGCTGGCGGCGCACTGAGGTCTCGCCTCGGCCGGGCGCGATCCGAAACCCGCCAGCACAGGCCGGCGGTGGCTGCGGCGACCAGCAGCACCGCCGGCCAGGCGCCGATCACGGGCCCCAGCAAGTGTGAGACGGCAAACGCCAGCAACCCGGCGCCGGTCAGCAGCAGGGCGGTCCGCGGCCCGTCGCGCCGCCACCACACGGTGACGCAGACCAGCCCGCAGACGGCGAGCATGATCCCGCCGAGGGGGCGCGAACCGGTTACCACGGCGACGGCGAAACCGGCGATCAGCCCCGCCGCGGCAATCGGCGCGGTCACGATCCGCGCCGTCGGCTCCCGATCTCTGAAGACGTCCACGGCCACGGGGCGATGATCCCACAGTGGCCGCCGATCCGACTGTGCCTAGACTCCGGGCCAACGGCCACCGCGACCAGGAGAACAGATGGGTTTCGATCAGTATCACGAGCCACCCGAGGAGCTGCCGCCCGCGACCCGGACCTTCGCACGGCTGTGCGCCTCGCTGACCGAGGAGGCCGAGGCGATCGGCTGGTATGAGCAGCGCATCGCCGTCGAAACCGACTCCGAGGCGCTGGCCGTGATGCGGGACGCCCAAGGCGAGGAGTTCAAGCACTTTGCGATGGACCTCGAGTTTCTCCTGCGCCGGTCCGCGGTGTGGCGTGAAATCGCCCAGGGGGTCCTGTTCAAGACCGGCGACATCGTCGAGCACGGCGAGGAAGCCGAAGCCGAGGCGACCGAGGAGGAAGGCGATGATGGGGGCGGACATGCCAACGACGGCTCCGGCTCGCTGGGGATCGGCAGCATGAAGGGAGCACCACGATGAGTAACCATCTCCTGCGCTCACACGCGCCGATCAGCGATTCGAACTGGGAGCTGCTCGACGACGAGGCCCGGGAGCGCCTTCCCGGCGCGCTGGCGGCCCGCAAGGTGGTCGACTTCTCAGGCCCCAAGGGCTGGGACTACTCGGCTACCAATCTCGGCCGGGTCAGCCCCGTGGCCCAGGCGCCGTGTGAGGGCGTCGACGCGGTCCAGCGCCGGGTGCTCCCCCTGGTCGAGATCCGGGCCGAGTTCGCAATCTCGCGAGCCGAGCTGCGTGACGACGATCGTGGGGCCGCGGATGCCGACCTGGCGCCGCTCGACACGGCGGCTCACCAGATGGCGGTGGCCGAGAACGTGGCCGTGTTCCACGGCTGGGAGGCGGCTTCGATCACCGGCATCACCGAGGCCTCCCCGCACCAGGGGCTGACCCTCGGCGAGGTCGCCGACCGCTACCCGCGGCCGGTGGCCAGCGCCGTCGAGCAGCTGCTGCACAACGGGATCAGCGGTCCCTACGCGCTCGCGCTGGGCGGCGACGAGTACAAGCGCGTCGCCGAGACCGCCGAGCACGGCGGCTATCCGCTGCTCGACCACCTGCACCAGATCCTCGAGGGCGGCCCGGTGGTCTGGGCGCCCGGGGTCCGCGGAGCGGTCGTCCTGAGCCTGCGCGGAGACGACTTCCTGTTCGAGTGCGGCCAGGACCTGTCGATCGGCTACCTGGAGCACGACCGCGACGTCGTGCGGCTGTATCTGGAGCAGAGCTTCAGCTTCCACGTGGCCACGCCGGAGGCGGCGGTTCCGCTCAAGGGGTAGGTCATGAGGGGGTCAGGCAAGCGGCGGTTTGCTCAATGGCTGGGAGGTTTTCCCTCTTCACCCTGAGGGGTAGTTGAGCCGCGATGGCCCTATTTTCGCTCCCCCGCAAGCTGGCGCCGGCCGCCGGACAGCTGGTCCAGGATTCAGCGCTGGCGGCGCTGGTCGGCGGCAACCTGTTCGGGCGCCTGGCGATGCATCCCGCGCTGGCGGACGTCAGCGACGAATCCGAGCGCGGCAAGGTGCTCAACCGGGCCTGGCGCCGCTACGGCACTGTCAACTCGACCGCGCTCGCCGGGCTGGTGGCGGGGTGGCTGGCCGAGCGCTCTGATCAGGCCGGTGCGCGGCTTGGCGGGTCGGGCCGCCGGCGCCTGGTTCAGATCAAGGACGTCGGCGTGGGGACCGTGGTGCTGACCGGGCTCGCCTCGGCGATCGGGGGCGTGGGCTTTGCCCAGCAGGCACCTCAGGGCGCGGTGCCGATGGCCTCGGGTCGCGATCCGGCGCCGGACACGCCGCCCCGGGCGGCGCGGCTGAAGGCGGCCGTCAACGTCCTGGGCGGGCTCAACCTCGGCGCGGAGCTCGTCCTGCTCGCCGTCAACGTGCTGATCTCGCGCCGCCGCGCCGAGCGCCGGCTGCTCCGCTAAGCCCCGCCGAGGGGCGCCGTCCGCCCGGTCCAGGCACCCTTCGAGCCACCAATCGAGCCAAATGGCCGCCACCACACGACAGACGACCCGCGTTCACGCCGCACTGGACCGCTGGTTTGAGATCACCGCTCGGGGCTCGAACCACCGGACCGAGGTCATCGGCGGGGCCACGACGTTCCTGACCCTCGTCTACATCGTGTTCGTCAACCCGTCGATCCTCGGCAGCACCGCGGACGTGAACGGGACCCGGCTGGCGTTTGACCAGGTGCTGGCGGTGACGGCTCTGGCGGGCGGGATCCTCACGATCCTGATGGGGGTCTTCGGCCGCTACCCGTTCGCCCTGGCGGCGGGCCTGGGCCTGAACGCCTTCGCGGCCGCAGAGGTCGCCGCCCACAGGGTCACCTGGGCCTCGATGATGGGCATCTTCGTGATTGACGGCGCCGTGATCGTGGCGCTGGTGGTCCTGGGCCTTCGCGAGCGGATCGTCGACGTGATCCCCTACGACCTGAAGCTGGCGATCGGCATCGGGATCGGCGCGTTCATCACCGTGGTCGGCCTCAAGAACGCCGGCTTCGTGATCGAGGGCGGCGAGCTCGGCACGCTGGGCTCGCACCTGGGCACCTGGAAGATGCTGGTGTTCGTGGTCGCGCTGCTGGTGACCTGGACGCTCTACATGCGGGGCGTCCGGGGGGCGTTGCTGATCGGGATCGTAGGGGCGACGGCGCTGGCCACGGTCATCAACGCGCTGGACCACTACCGGATCTGGACCGACGGCACCGCCCGCCTGCCTACGGGGGCGTGGCTGACGACCCCTGACCTGGCGCTGGCCGACGGCTCGCACGTCGCCTTTCACTTCGGGCTACTCGGCGCCGGCGCCACCGTCGCGGTGATCCTGGCGGTGGTGATGTC
Source organism: Solirubrobacteraceae bacterium (assembly GCA_036502145.1). Classification (GTDB taxonomy): domain Bacteria; phylum Actinomycetota; class Thermoleophilia; order Solirubrobacterales; family Solirubrobacteraceae; genus Palsa-465. The sequence continues at coordinate 34,653 of DASXZB010000030.1, forward strand.
AGATCTGTTCGACAACGTCGGCACCTCGATCAGCGTCGGGCGCAACGCCGGGATGCTCGACGAGCAGGGTCGGCTGCCCCGGATCAAGACGGCGCTGGGGATCGATGGCTTCGCGGCGATGCTCGGTGGCTTCATGTCGGCCTCCTCGAACACGACGTTCATCGAGAGCAACGCCGGCGTGGCGGCGGGCGCCCGGACGGGGCTGGCCTCGGTGGTGACCGGGGTCCTGCTGCTGCTGTGCATGTTCATCTCTCCGATCGCCGGGATCATTCCCAACGAGGCCACCGCGGCGGCGCTGGTGATCGTGGGCGTGATGATGTTCTCGCTGGTTCGCGATCTGCGGTGGGACAACGCATCGCCGCTGGCCACGTTCGCGACGATCATCGTCATGCCCGTGACCTACAGCATCGCCAACGGGGTGGGAGTCGGGATCATCCTGCACACCTGCACCGAGCTGCTCAACCGCAGGCGGGTGAGCCCGGTGCTGATCCTGTTCAGCGGCTTCTTCGTCTGGTACTTCATCCACGGGACCGTCTGACCCCCGGCGCCAGCGCTCGCTGTCAGAGCGCGAACTCCTCGATCAGCGCGGCAACCCGCTCGGGCTCCTGGGCCATGAAGGCGTGTCCGCCACGGTCAAACAGCTCCGTCCGGCAGTCCGGCCAGCGAGCCGCCAGCACCTGGAGGTTGCCCGGCGGGACGACCACGTCCTCGCTTCCGGCCACCGCGAGCACGCTCGGAGCCCCGATGTCGGCTGCCGGTGGCTCAGTGGCGTACCACGCCTGGATCGCCGCCTCCTGCGCGCTCAGCGTGTCGAACCGCAGTTCGCGGCGCGCGGCGGCCACCAGCTCGCCGAAGTCGCGGTCCATCTGCGGCGCCACCGCAGGCGGAAACAGCAGCGCGATCAGCCGCGACGCCTGCTCCCGAGGCGTCCCCGAGTGATCGGTCAGCGCCCTCCACACCTCCGCGGGCGCACGAACCGACCCCGAACCGCCCGGGTGCGACGACAGCACGACCAGCGCACCGACCCGCTCGGGTTCCCTCGCCGCAAGCGCCTGAGCGACGAAGCCCCCCATCGACCAACCCGCCACCGGCAGACGATCGAAACCCAGGTCGTCGAGCAGTGCCGACATGTCGGCGGCCATCGAGTCGATCGTCAGCTCCGACGGATCGGCGAGCTCTGAGCCGCCGATCCCGCGGTTGTCCGGACACACCACCGTGAACGATCGCTGCAGACACGAGAGCAGGGTCGGGTCCCAGTCGGCGCTCGATGCGGCATACCCGTTGACGAGCAGCAGCGGCGGACCGTCGCCCAGCGTCCGGCAGGACAGGCGGCGCCCGTCACGGTCGATCGACATAGTTTGCTCAGACGGGCTCACCCGGCCCGGAAGTATCTCCCGTCTCGGAACGTCGTGGCCGACCAATCGTGATCCGCATCGGATTGCATGCTCTGGGGATCGGACCGGGCCCCCAGCCCGCGGTCATCCACGCCGTTGCCCGTGGCGCCGAGGCCGCCGGCTTCGCCCCCTGTGGGCGGGAGAGCACGTTTGGCTATCACGAGTTGACAACCGTGAGCCAGCTGCTCGGGGCCGAAGTTCGGATCGAGGACCGGCTGCGAGGCCGCTCACCGCCTGACCAGCGATCCTGGCCGAGAAACCGGACTTATTGTCCGCTTTCTCGGCCAACATCGCGATCGGGGGCCGGGCGCCGGGCGCTGGCTCGTTAACCCGTCGCCTGCCCCAGACGCCTCCGCCACCCCTTCGCCCAGGCGTCGAGCGGGCCCAGCACCGCGAGCAGCTCGTGGCCGTCGGCGGTGAGATGGTAGCCGCCGCCCGGTGCCACCGCCACGATCCGGGCGTCGCGAAGCTCACGGAGGCGATCGTTGAGCACGCTGGAGGAGACGTCCCCGGAGCGGTGCTGCAGCTCGCGAAACGTCAGCGCGCTGCCGTCGCGCAGCTCCCACAGGACGCGCAGCGCCCAGCGCCGGCCGAGCAGGTCCAGCAGCGCCATTACCGGCCGACCGGTCCGCGAGCCGCGGACCGAGGTGCCGGGCACCGGCGTGGCCGGCGTCCCGCGAGGTGCCACGGCACCCGCATTGACTGCTTTTGATTTCGAAGCTACCATCGGTTGTGCTCTGTTTATCGAAGCGCAAAGGATACGCCATGCCAGGCCCCGCCGCCACGCCCCGCATCGCCCCGCTCGAGGCGCCGTACGACGCGCAGACCGAGAAGCTGCTGCGCGCTTGGATGCCGCCCAACAGCCCCCTGGAGCCACTGGTCCTGTTCCGAGCGCTGGCCCGGCACCCCGAGCTCGCCTCGCGGATGCGGCCGCTTGGTGCCGGGATCCTCGGCCACGGGCTGATCGAGCCGCGCCAGCGCGAGATCCTGATCCACCGCACCTGCGCTCGGGCCGGCGCCGAGTACGAGTGGGGCGTCCATGCAGTGGCCTTCGGCGCGCCGCTGGGCCTCACAGAGCGGCAGCTGGCGGCAACGGTCAACGGCGACGGTGACGATCCAGCCTGGTCACCGCACGACGCGCTGCTGATCCGCCTGGCCGACGAGCTGCACGAAACCAGCTCGGTGTCCGATGCCCTCTGGTCCGACCTGGCCCAGTGCTACGGCCCTCCGGAGCTGCTGGAGCTGATCGCGATCGTCGGCTGGTACCACCTGATCTCCTACCTGATCAACGCCGCCCGGATCGCGCCAGAGACCTGGGCGCGCCGGTTTCCCGCCGCTGCCTGACTCGCTGCTGCGAGGGAGCCGCGCGGCCGAGGCTCGCTAGCCGCCGCTCATGTCGACGGCGTACACGTTGGACGGCTGAAGCGTGACCACCACCCGGCTGTCGCCCGGCTGGTCGTGCTCACTGAGATCGGCTTCGTACTTCTCGCCGAGCTTGCGGGCGAACGCGTAGTCGTCGTCGGGGTCGATCCGCGCGTTTGCCCGGACCTCGAGGTATCGATACGGGTTTCGCAGGTCGAGCAGGAGCAGGCTGCACTGTGGGTGCCGGCGGAGGTTGCGGGTCTTCAGCCGCGACGTGTTCAGCGAAAGCTTGAGCTCCCCGCCGTCGTGGAGGAACCAGAGCTCGGTCACCTGAGGGAAGCCGTCGCTTCCGAGTGTCGCCAGCGAAGCGACCTGCGCCTCGAGGAGGTCACGATGGGAATCGGGAAAGGTGGTCATCCGCGGGATTGTCGCCGACCGTGACCTGAACCCCAAGCCAGTCGTGTATAGGCTTGCCGGCTCGAGCCGCCGTCGATTGCAATTTCACCCCTAGACAGGAGAGGCACAATGGACGAGACCCGTACCCGGAGCCAAATCCACGATCACGCCGACGCCGTCGTCCGCGGCGACATGGATGCCGTCATCGCGGACTTCTCCGCCGAGCTGCGCCCCCAGGTCCCGCAGCTCGCCCAGGCGCTTCCGATGCCAGTGACGTCCGCCGAGGTCAAGAAGATCGAGCTCGGCGACGAGGAGAGCGTGGCCGAGATCCAATACACGGGTGACAGTGGGCAGGTCACGATCCGCACGCGTTGGCGCGAGATCGACGGGCGCCCGTCGATCGTCGCGGGCGAGCCGCTCTAGGTACACGTTCTAAAAATTCCCCTTTGCGCCGGGCGGCTCGACAGGATGTAGGCGTAACTTTCACCACCGGGGAGATGTTCCTATGCCTGACCCCAAGCTCGGCAAGCTTCCGGCAACCGAAGACTCCCGCGATCTCATGTTCGCGAAGTACGCAACGCCCGCGAAGCTGCCGACTCCGCCGGCTCAGTTCGGTCACGAGACCCTGTTCGGAGCCAAGGACTGGGGATGCTCGGCAACGACCAGTGGGGCGACTGCGCCTGGGCGGGACCGGCTCACGAGACGATGATCCTGACCACCGAGGGCGGGCACCCGGCGACTTTCACCACCGAGAGCGTGCTCAGCGACTATGCCGCGGGGACCGGTTTCGACCCCAACGCAGGCCCTTCGGGAAACAACCCCACCGATCAGGGCTCGAACGTCCGCGACGTCCTCAAGTACCGCGCCAAGACGGGGATCGTCGACGGCGACGGCAACCGGCATCAGATCGGCGCCTACGTCAAACTGAATGCCGGGGACCTGGACCAGGTCGCCCAGGCGATGTACGTGTTCCAGGTGGTGGGGATCGGGATCGAGTTCCCCGGCTCGGCGATGGACCAGTTCAACAGCGGCCAGCCGTGGGACGTGGTCCCCAACGCGAAGGTCGAGGGAGGCCATTACATCCCGCTGGTCGCCAGGAGGGAGAACCTCGAGGTGGTCACCTGGGGCGCGCTGCAGCAGATGACCCCTGCCTTCTTCGAGAAGTATTGCGACGAGGCCTGGGCCTACATCTCGACGGAGGACCTGAAGACTGACAAGTCCCCCGAGGGCTTCAACATCGACGAGCTGAAGGCCGATCTCCAGGCGTTGACCGGCTAGTCCGCGCCGGACAGGTTGCTCTAGTTCTCTTCGGTCCAGTCCCGGGTGCGCGGATCCCGGCCGCTCACCAGGTCGACCAGGTGCTTCCAGCGGCTGGGCTTGATCCCGGGCTCACGTTCGCGCCACGCCGGCGCCGCGCCGTGCGGCTCCGGCAGGCCGGCCGCGTCGGTCGCGGCGATGCATAGATCGACCCCGCGCTCGTGCAATGCGGTCACCTGCTCGGCGGCGGCGAAGCGCTGGCCCGCCCCCACCTTGAGCACGATTCCATGAAAGATGTCCTCCGCCGGAGCGGCGACCACGTGATCGACGGTCCCGATCTGCGTGCCATCAGCGGCATACACCGGTACGCCCTTGTCGAGCACCGGATAGGCGATCGGCAGACCCTCGTCCACTCCTTCACCCTAGTGGACCGCACCGAAACGTTCCACCGGGGATGGCGGCTCAGATTCCCCGCAAGACCCCGCCATCGACAGCGATCGCCGTCCCGGTGATGTAGGCCGCACGCTCGGAGCACAGAAAGGCGGCGGCCCAGGCCATCTCCTCCGGACGGCCGATGCGGCCGACCGGGACGGTCTGGGCGGCACGGGCCTCGGCCGCCTCGATCGATCCGTACAACCCCACCAGGCGGGCGGTCGCGATTTGACCGCTGAGCAGCGTATTGACCGTGACGCCGTCTCCGGCGACCTCTCGCGCCAACGTCTTGTAGGCCGCCAGCGCGGCCGAGCGCTCGGCGTTGGAGAGCATCAGCGCCTCGATCGGCTCCCGGACCGACGTCGAGCCGATCCCCACCACGCGGCCCCAGCCACGCTGGCGCATTCCGGGCAGGACGCGACGGAGCAGCGCGATCGGCGCCAGCACCAGATTGCGGTGGGCCTGCTCCCACTGGGCGTCGGTGAATGCCAGCGGATCGGATCCCGGCGCAGGTCCGCCGGTGTTGGTGACCAGGATGTCGATCGGCCCGACCCGTTGCTCCACTGCCTCGACCAGTCCCGCGGCGGCGTCGATGTCGCCGGTGTCCCAGCCCAAGCCGGCCTCGGCGCCGATCTCGGCCGCCACCGACGCGGTGCGCTCCCCATCGCGGGCGGTTATCGCGACGCGCACCCCCTCGGCGATCAGCGCCTCGGCGACGGCGCGCCCGATCCCCTGGGTGGCCCCGCCGACCAGCCCCACCCGTCCCGAGACCCCGAGATCCATGGCGCGAGTATTACGTCTTTGGCTGCCTCGGCGCGATGTAGAGCCGATGCGATTGGCTTCGACCGAGAGTAGAAGCGCAAGCGACCGACTCCAGAGAGGAGCCACAATGCAGATCCGTTCCCGCCTGAGCATGAGCGCCGACGGTTACGTCACCACGCCGGACGGGTGGCCGGCGCAGCTCGCCGACCCCGCGTTCGTAGCCGGTCAGAGTCACGGGATTCGGGAGTTCCTTGACGGCTGCGAGGCGGCGCTGATGGGCCGTACCACGTTTGAGCCCGCGGTCGGTGCCGACCGCTGGCCTTGGCCGAACCTGAACGTGTTCGTCCTTGGCTCGCAGCGCCCGCCGGGCACGCCTGACGACGTGGTCACCGACAGCGATCCGGTCCGGCTGCTGGAAAAGGTCCGGGCGGCCAACTCGGGCGGCTTTGTCCATCTCATCGGCGGCCCTACCACGATCGAGACGTTCCGGGCCCTCGGCGCGCTCGACAGGCTTGAGCTCGTCGTGCTGCCGCTGCTGTTGGGGGACGGGATGCGTCTGACGCCCGCGCTGAGTCTCAGGACCGCGCTGAGCTTCCGCAGCGAGCGCGCCCTTCCCGGCGGCTCGGTCGAGATCGTGTACGACTGCCACTCGTGAACCTCCGCCACCGCGACGGGCTCGGCAGCGCCGTGCTGGACCCGGCGCGGCGGCGCTTGCGCGCGAATGGGCTGCCGGGTCAGGCGTCGACGGTTCGGAGCATCAGGACGTGCTCGGGGTTGACCCCGATCCGCTGGCCGGTGTCGGCCTCGGTCATCCAGGCGAACTCCATGATCGATCCGCGGGCGGCGGACAGGATCTGAGCCTCGACCTGCCTGGCGTCCCCCTCCACGCAGACCCGGTGACCGCCGGTCAGGGAGATCTCAGTTGTCTGCGTCGGCGACTCGGACATCAGACCTCAACGGCGCTGCTGAACGGGCGATGACGTGCTCACGCCCGCGAGTCTATGGCCCGGCGCGGCCCCAGGACGAGCGTGCGGTCCGAAACGAGATGCCGAGCGATGGGCCGGGTGCGCCGCAGCGTTCCCGGGTCAGGTTCGCTCCAGCGCGAACCAGACGTGGGTCGTTCCCCCGACGACACCCCAGCGGCTGGCCTCGGAGGCGACGAGCTGCAGCCCCCAGCCACCGCTGCCGCCAAGCCTGCGGCGAGCGACGGGGACCTCGAAGCCGGCTCCTTCATCGATGACTTCGACGAACAGCTCATCGTCGTCGAGTCCGGACCGGAAGGTGATCTCGCCCTCGCCGTGCACCAACGCGTTGGTCACGAGCTCGCTCACCAACAGCTTCGCGGTGTCCAGCTGCGTGGGGCCCAGGCTGGAGCCAAACCACGCCTCCAGCAGCTTGCGAGCCCTGCCGGGCGAACCCTGCTCCCACCCCAGCACTGCCTCGTGCGCCTCGACCATCACCCCTCCTCGACGCTGTGCAACCGCGCGTCGCCGTCTGTCTCGCTCCTCGCCAATCGCGGCGGGCCGCGCTGGGCCTTGGCCAGGCGCATCGCGTGATCGGCCTGGGCCAGCAGCTGATCGCCAGTGGTGCCGGGCGTCCAGTGCGCCACGCCGACCGACGCCGTGAGCGGCGGGTCGCCGGGGGAGACCTTGACGTCCACGACGTTGGCCCGCAGGCGCGCTGCGAGTCTCAGGGCGCGCCCGGGGGTAGTCCCGGGCAGGATGGCGATGAATTCGTCGCCGCCGAAGCGCCCAAGGGTGTCGCAGCTGCGGACACTGCTGTGCAGGACGTGGGCGACTTCGCTGAGGACCTCGTTGCCGCGCAGGTGGCCGTGGTGGTCGTTGACGCTTTTGAAGTTGTCGAGATCGATGAAGCACAGCGACAGCGACAGGTCGGCTCGGCTACTGCGGTTGATCTCGCGCTCGAGTTCTTCACGCGTGGACGTGTAACTGAGACAGTCCGTCAGACCGTCATAGCGGTCGGCTTGCAGGAGCGCCTCGAGCGCCGTCGGTTGCTGCAGGCACAGAGCCAGCATCGAGGCACAGGACTCGGTCGCCCACTCGGTCACCGTTGCTTGCTCTGGAGCGGTCGAGAATGCCGCCACCAGCCAGCCGAGCGTCTCTTTGGCGGCGGACACCGATGCCACCACAGCGTGGGTCAGCCGTGCACCGTCGGCGGGCTCGATCAGCTCGCCGTCGCCGGCTCGGAGCGGCACGAGGGCCGCGCGCTGCGCCCCGAGCGCGCGGCCAACGAACCCTCCTTGGTGGGATCGCGTGATCTCCTCGTGCCCGGGCCACTGGCCCGTCGAGGAGATCACCGGGAGCGGTCCCCCACCACCGTCCGGCTGATAGAACAGCGCGACTTCGGAGTTCAAGATTCGAGCGAAGCTGGCGAGCAGGAGGCCGACACGCCTACGCTCCTCGGAGCCTCGTACGAGCGGTCTCACCAGCGGTGGCCGAGGCGGAGCCGTTACCTCCGGTGTCGCGCCCGCGGTCATGGCGGATGGCCGGTGATCGTCGTCGGGAACAAAACGCGCCGTGATCATCGGCAGATCCCCGATCCGGCCTCGATCCGCGCTCTGCGGACTGCGGCGCGCAGCGCTCCGAATCGAGCTCCAACCCCGAGGGCCCGGAATCGAAACCCAGCCCCGAGCAGTCCCAGATCGCCGCCCCGGTAGGTGCCGGGAGCGAAGCTCGGGCAGCAACATGATGGCGTCACAAGCAAGCAGGCCTTCCCAGGGCCGATTTCGTTGCGCTTGCAACGCCTCTGGATGCCGCCGAAAACGGCCGCTACAGACGCGCCATCTTAAGCTCTGTCACCAGACCTCGACTCCCACTCACGCAGACGTGCACAGGAAAGACGATGTCCGACCAAGGGCAATCTTACTACTTAAGGCGGCGGACAGGCAAACGCTAGTACGATCTCCGCGTTGGACTCTCACCGTCGAGCCCGACGTCGCATCATCAGTGAGCACCACAGTAGACAGCAAAGTAGAGGGCACGTGAGCAGCGGCAGCTTCGGGGATACCGAAGCTGATCCGTTCGCGGGCGGACGGCTGCTGGCGGAGATCACCAACCGGATCGTCGCGCTGATGCGCGAGCATTACGGACGCGGCCCCATCAAGGCCAAGACCTACGTGCTGGACAACCTGATCGTGTGCGTGCTCAGCGACGGGTTCACCGCGATCGAGCGCACGATGATGGAGGGCGGCGAACCGGGGCGGGTGCTGGAGATGCGCCGTGATTTTCAGCGGCTCATGCAGGAGCGGTACACCGAGATGATCCAGCAGCTGACCGGACGCAAGGTGCTGGCCTTCCTCAGCCAGGCCCACGTCGAACCGGACCTCACCGTCGAGATGTTCCTGATGGACGGCCCGGTCCCCGGCTTCGGCGCGCTCGAAATCGTGCAACCGCCCCCTGACGAGCCGCAGGACCGGACTGACCGCTAGGCCTGACGTCGCTCGCCTCACGTCGTTCGCCTGACGTCGTTCGCCTGCCGTCGTGCGCTCCCGGGAGCGATTCCCGGAGCCGGCACTGAGCAGCGACAAGCCCTGCCGGCTAGCTGCTCGCCGGCGATCCGCGACGGATCGCGAACAGGGGAGCGCCGCAGTTGGGGCAGTAGCCCGCCCAGCCGGGCCGGCCATTGGGAAGCGTGACCTCGCGGGCGTCGGCGATGGGGACCTTCTCGCCGCACACACATCGACCCTGCGGTCCGGGCGTCGGTGCCTCTGGGGTGGGGTCAACCATGCCAAGAGCATATTCATGGCACGGCGAGGGGCCCCCGGTTGGGGGCCCCCCGGTGACCGGCACGGACTTTACGGCCGGTAGGACTTGTCCTGGCGAATGTACGCCCGCGGTGTGGCGTGCACGCTCGCTGCGCTGGCGGGCGACCGCACGACGGCGCCGTACCCGTTCCCGGGTTGATGGCCGGCGACGCTGGTGCCCCGACCTTGTGTCAGGGCCGCCGCCGGTTGCAGCGCGGCCGAACCGGCTTGCGTGGTGGCGGCGGTACGGCTTCCCCCCGTCGTGGTGAGGAAAACGACCGCCACGGCGATCGCGACCAAAGTGGCCAAGGCCAGGGCAACCAGCCCTTTGGTTGACCTGGACTTCCGCTGGGGCATCGTTGGTGAAAGCGTGCTCATTACAACTCCTCCGGTTGTGGGATGCGCCACGGGTCCGACTGAGCAGTCCGGCACAGATCGGTGAAGCGCGACTGGAGTCAGTGTCGGGGCCGGCGCCACCGCTTCCCACCCAATGCTGGAGCCTCGGTGCCTCCAATCCTGGACGTTCCAGCGGCGCCGGTCCCGCTGCGCGAGCGATCACACAGCTCGTTCGCGCAGCGCGTCCAGCTCACGGACGACCAGTCGCCGGCGATGCGTCTCGATCCAGCCCAGCTTCCTCAGCGTCTGAAACGCTTTTGCGACTCCAGCCCGCGAGGCGCCGGTCCAGGCGGCCAGCTCGTCCTGTGACAACGCCAGCCCGATCTCGATTTCACCCTCGCGCCTGGCCCCGTACCGCTCGCTGAGCTCGACGATCCGTGCGGCCAGCCTCCCAACGGTGTCCGACCCCAGGAACTGAGACAGCTTGAGTGTGGTTTCCCGAAAGCGTCGCGTCTCCACTTCGAGTAGCGCGATCGCGACGCGAGGTGCACGCTCCAGATGGGCTCGGAAAACGCTCGCCGTGATCACCAGCACTCGCACCGGCTCGAGCGCAGTCACAGTCGCCAGCCGGGGCCGCTCATCGATCAGCGAAAGCTCTCCCAGGATGTCCCCCGGGTCGCAGATGCTGAGCAGCGTCTCGTGACCGCCAGGCTCGATCCGGGTCATCTTGACGCGTCCGCTCGCGAGGACCATCACGCGCTCACCCGGCTCGCCTTCGTACATCAGGATCGCGCCCCGCGCGAACTCCCGACCCGCCCCGAGCTCGAGCAGCGCCAGGCGCTCTGCATCATCGAGCAGAGCGAGGAACGTACCCGGCACGCTGCTTATAGTCAGAGACATCGCTCCTCTCTCGGCGGCGAACACCCGCGCACTGCCGAGCCCCGAGTGGCTACTCGACCAACGGTGGTTCGAGTAGCGACGCGTTTATGTGTTCGGACAGCGCGGTGGCTGCGGCTCGCTGCGCAGCTAGACGCTGCTGGTCGTCGTCGACGCTGAGCAGCGCTGCTTCGTAGGCGCTGGAAGCGGCTTCCCAGTTGCCGCGGAGCCGGTCTGTCTCGAGCCGCGCCGCCCGCCGCATCGTCTCGACCGCGGTGGCGATGAGCTCGGCCGGTGCCTCGGGGTCAAACGTCTGCTCAGCGTCCGCATGACGGCTGAAGCTGAACGTGTGGGGCGTGACCAGAACGGGCTCGTGTCGAAACCGCTGAACCCGCGTCGAGGCGTCGCTCAGCACCATCGTTGAGACGCTGAAGCGCGGATACGGTGCAATCGTGGCCAGCCATTCTCGGTCTCCCACCTCGGCAGCCCGGCGCTGACGATCGTCGATCGTCAAGCCGACGTACTCGGCCACATGCACCCATCCCCAATGCGTGGCGACAAGCAGAATCCCGATCACGGCCAGGACAACATCGAACGCCCCCCCACCACCCAGGAGAGCCTGTCCACCGCCGTAGAGCAACATCGCCCCACCCACTACCAAAGTCGTACCGGTGAGCAGCGAGCCGGCGGCGACGAGCCGGTCGTGTTTTCGGGTCACGATCACCGGCTCGTGACGCTGCTTGCCCTCAGGCAGATTGGCGAGATCCTCGTCCAGCAGCCGGCGATCAGCGCGAGCCCCGAGAAACGCGACCATGCCTGTCGCGGTCTCAGCCATCGTCTAACCCCTTGGGCGCGAAACTAGCTTCGAGTCGCCCCCGGCCGACTCGTCGTCGCGGGTCGCGGATTGCTGATGCCATTGCCGCCTGATTCGGCGGCGTCTGCGGCCAAGCCTCCAGTGAGTATGCCTTCGCGGACCTGGTCCATCAGGGAACCCACCGCGGCGGGCGAGTGGGGGAGCAGAAGGGTCGTCATGTTGCCGTGCTCGCCCACTGATCTAAGCGTGTCCATGTACTGAGTGAGGGCGACCAGGCTCATCGCCTCTCTGGCGTCGATGCCGTTCTCGCCCACGATCAGCGCCAGCGAGTCTTTGAGCCCCTGGGCAATCGCCTTGCGCTCCGCGGCCACGCCCTCGCCGTGAAGTCTCATCGACTCCGACTCCCCCTCGGCCTTTTTGATCCGCAAGGTCTTGTCACCCTCACCCTGGGCAGTGGCCGCCTCCTGGTTGCGGCGCGCGGCGTTGATGTTGTTCATCGCGTCCTTGACGCGTTGGTCAGGCTCGATGTTGGTGATCAGCGCCTTGATGATCTCGTAGCCGTAGTCGGCCATCTGCGTCTGGAGAGTGGACTGGATGTGCTTGGCGATGGTGTCGGCGTCCGCGTAGGCCTCGTCGAGATCCATCGTGGGGATGTGCGAGCGGACCACATCGAACGCGTAGGACTTCATCTGCACTTCGGGGTCGTCGAGCTTGTAGAAGGCGTCCTTGACGTTCGGCTCCTCGGCGCCGACCATGTACTGGATCGCGAGCTGAACGACCACGAACACGTTGTCCTTGGTCTTCGTCTCGATGTCGGCATTGAGCTGCTCGACCTGCAAGCTCATCCGACCGGCAACCTTCTCGACGAACGGCGACTTGCGCTGGAGTCCCGGACCAGCGACGCGGACGAACTTTCCGAAGCGCTCGACGATGGCACGTTCCTGCTGTTCGACCGTGAAGAAGAAGAGGGGCATAACGGTCCTTTCAGATGGGCGCGACCAGCGTGCGGGCGCCCGCGCCAACGAGCGGGGCAGTCTGATCAGCGCAATCGGCGAAGCCGGCCCTTCCGACCCAACCGGTCAGCGGTGCGGTTCGCATACGCTGAGCGTAGACCCTGTGCCTAATAGCTTTGGATAAGTTTCGGGGGCGGGGCGGTCATCGCGTGGCCCAACCGAAACTGCCCTCCGGCCAATCAGGGGGTGCGGAGGGCGGTTCCGAATTCTCAGGAAGTGCCTCGATCCCTCGTGGGAGCGCGGCTGGTCTGGCTCGCCGCCCGCCTTGCCATGAGTGCTGCGGCGAGCAGGCCGGCGAGCAGGCAGAAGGTTCGCCCGGCTACCAGGGTACGGGACCGTCGGTTGAGTGGAACTCTCCGGCTGGCCCATCATCGGGCAGCGTCGCGAGCCGGATGACGGCCGCGATCGAGTCCTCGTCGTCGACGGCCAGTTGGCCTTGGTGGTCGTTGAGGTCAGTGGCGACGTAGCCCGGCGAGGCGGCGTTGACTTTGACCGGGGTGTCCTCGAGCTCGATGGCGTAGTGCACGGTCGCCGCGTTGAGCGCGGCCTTTGAGGTGTCGTAACCCAGCAGCGGTGGGGCGAAGCGACGCTGCGGCGATTCGGGATCGCTCCAGATCGAGCTGGAGCCCATCGTGGTCGAGACGTTGACCACACGCCCGGCCGCAGAGCGACGCAAGAGCTCGATCATCGCGTTCGTGACCGCGATCGCGCCGAACAGATTCGTGTCGTAGATGCTGCGCAGCAGCTCCACCCGCGTGCGGCTGGGAGGACGTCGGTCCCGCTCGAACGACACGCCCGCGTTGTTCACCAGCACGTCCAGGCGACCGAACTCCCGCTCGATCAGGTTGCGGGCGTCCTCGATCGTCTCCTGGTCGGTGACGTCAAGCGTGACCGACCGTGCGTCGAAGCCCTGCGAACGGAGCTCTTCGGCGGCGGTTTCCCCTCGGGCCTGATCGCGGGCACCCATCAGCACGGTCATCCCCAGCCGGCCGAGACGCCTGGCGGTTTCCTTACCCAGTCCCTTGTTGGCGCCGGTAATCAGCGCCACCTTTCCGGCTTGCGAGTTCATCTTCTCGCCTCCTCCGAAAATAAGATAGTGGTGTATGACCACTATATCTTACCCGAGCTGGCAGGTACGCTAATCGGGATGCCGGGATTGGCCGACGACCTGCCAACACCCTCCTCGCCTCGGGCGCGGGCGGCGCTCGACGCCAATGTCCGAGTGTTGGCGGTCGCCGACCGCCTGCGCGATCACTGGCACACGAACGCGCGACGCTACGGGCTGTCCGCAGCGCAGATCAAGCTGCTGCTCAGCCTGGCTGGCGCCGAGACCGCGACCATGCGCGAACTCGCCGAACGCATCAACTACGACGCCTCCAACCTCACCACCCTGGTGGACCGCCTTCAGCGCCAGGGCTTGGTCCAACGGCGCCCGCACGCCTCGGACCGGCGCGTCACCGAAGTCATGCTCACCGCAGACGGCCGTCGCATCCGAGACGAGTTCTGGACCGCGCTCAATGCCGGCGGCCCCCTCGACCCGCTTACAGGCAAGCAACTCACCGCGCTCAGCGACGCGCTACGCAGCGCGCTCGAACCAGGCCGCCGGCCCTAACGTCAGCCGTCACCCACCCGATCGTCCCTACCGAAAGAACGCACCGGGGGGTCGCAGCGCCCGGGATGCGCGTCGCCGGCGGCCGGACATCGGGCGGCCCTTCTACCGAGCCGTCACGACCCTCGACGCCCTGGCCTTAACCGAATCGCCCCCCGCTGGTGCGGAGGGCGGTTCGAATCCTTGCAAGGTGGAGACGGCGGGAATTGAACCCGCGTCCGCAGTCGCGCGAAAGGTGGCGTCTACGAGCGTATCCGGCGCTCTGATCTCGTCCCCCACTCGCCACGCCGGCGGGGTTGTGGGGGACCAGCTCCAAAAGGTGTCCCCGGATCGGCTGGAGCGAGCCTCACCGGGCTTAGCCTGCTAGCTGATCCCGGCTGCTCCGCCGCAGGCGGGCTGGAGGCCAGGAGATCTCGTAGGCCTAGTTACTAAGCGACGAGACCGAACTCGTGAGAGTCCGCACTTATTGTTTTCCCGGGTGTTTTACGAGGCCGCCCGGGACCTCGACTCGCGACCACCCCCGCGAATCGACCACGTCGAAGCCTGTCGTCCCCGGGGGTACTTCTATGTCCCTACGAGTATAGGACGGAGCTCGCAACCCGGACCGCAAACCGCCTTGCCCCGGGCGTCATGAAGGAACGGATAAGACTGCGCAGGGAGGGCTCGAGCGCCTGCCAGAATCAACTCTTGACGTGATGGAGCCCAGTACCCCGATGATCCCCGAGCCGTCGCCGGCGCCCCCGTCGGCGGCTGGTCGCTACGAGCCCTCGGGCCGGGAGCGCGAACCGTCGGATCCGTTCGCGCCCCACCGCGGCCAGCAGTCGTTCTTCAAGCGGCGAATCGCCCCGATCGGGGTCGCGATCCTCGCCTTCCTGGCCAAGATCAAGACGATCATCCTGCTGCTGCCGAAGGTCAAGTTGCTGGTCGCGGCCGGCACCATGGTCGTCTCGGTCGTCGCCTACGCCACCATCTGGGGCTATCAGTTCGCCGGCGGGTTCGTGGTCCTGCTGCTGGTCCACGAGCTCGGCCACGTGATCGCGTTGCGACGTGAGGGCATCAAGGCCAGCCCACCGCTGTTCATTCCCTTCCTGGGGGCGGTGATCAGTGCCCGCTCGCTCGGCGACGACGCGGTGGCGGAAGCCCGGGTGGGCCTCGCGGGGCCGATCCTCGGCACCATCGGCTCGGCCGCCTGCCTAGTCATCTGGCACCTCACCGGCCACGACTTCTGGCGCGCGCTGGCGTTCACCGGCTTCTTCTTGAACCTGTTCAACCTGCTGCCCGTGGTCCCGCTCGACGGCGGGCGGGCGATGGCGGCAATGGCGCCGTGGATGTGGTTCGTCGGCTTTTTGGGGATGGTCGCGCTGGCGATCGTGTTCCCCAACCCCATCATCCTGATCATCGTCGTATTCGCCGGCTATGAGACCTACCGGCGCTGGCAGATGCGCCGCTCGGGCTCGGAGGAGCAGCTCGCCTACTACAACGTCCGCCCGCGCGACCGGTGGCTGGTGGCGGCGTTCTACCTGGGACTGGTCGGCCTGTTGGTCATCGGCATGGACGCCACTCACCTGGCGCGCACGCTCGGCTGAACCGGGTCTCGCACGGAGTCGGCTGCGGCCGGCCCAGGGAGATGCTGGCCGTAAAAGCGACCCTTTAACCGACCAACATCGGATAAACGACGTCGATCAGTAGCGCGGATCGCGCTCGTCGCGCATGACGTGCACGTCGCTGCGCCGGCTGCGGTCACTCCACCAGAACGTGTAGACGACGGACAGCGCCAGCGCGATGATCCCAATCACGAACAGCACCGTGCCGGTGGTCTGGAGGTCGATGCCGCTCACGTGCGCCGTGACCGCCCACTTCAGGATCGCGCCGACCGCGATCAGGACAATTGCCGGACCTATGGTCATCTACCAGGAGTTACCCGGGAGTAAGCGGTAACAAGCACGGTATCGGCGTATCGCCTACGCCGTTTCACCTGGCGTCCCGCCCACGCCGCACCACTAGCGCCCCAGCCTACCGCCCCACCTCGCGCAGCTCCCGCTGCACGTCGCGGGCCATCTCGCGCTTGCGCATCGTGTCGCGCTTGTCGTACAGATCCTTGCCCTTGGCCAGCGCGATCTCCACCTTGGCGGTCGACCGAGGCCCCGAGAAGTAGATCCGGGTCGGGACCAGGGTCAGCCCCCGCTCGTGGGTGCGCACCACCAGGCGATCGATCTCGGAGCGGTGCAGCAGCAGCTTGCGGGGTCGCTCGGGGTCGTGGTTGTCGCGCGCGGCCGGGCCGTAGGGCGGGATGTAGACACCCATCAGCCAGACCTCGCCGTCGCGCACCACCGCGTAGGCGTCCTTGAGCTGGGCCTTGCCCTCACGCAGCGACTTGACCTCGGTCCCGGTGAGCACGATTCCGCACTCGAACCGCTCGATCAGGTTGTAGCGATACGAGGCCTGGCGATTCGTCGCCACGTCGCCGGGGGCTGCCTTGCGTTTCTTTCCCTTGGCCATCTGAGAGCTCACTCCCCCTCGATCGCGTCTTCGGGGAGCAGATCCACCCTACCCCGCGGGGCGTCGATCCGCCCCACGCGCACCCGCACCGGGTCGCCGAGCCGGATGGCCCCTCCGCTGCGCGTGCCCACCAGCACGGTTCGCTGCTCGTTGAGCTCCCACCAGTCGCCTCGCAGCCGGCGCACCGGCAGCATCCCCTCGTACTGCAGCCGCTCCCCGAAGGCCACGAACGCCCCGGCACCAATCAGCCCTACCACCTCTCCGTCGAACGGCGACCCGCGATCTCCGGAGGCAAACAGCTCCCGCTCCAGCAAAAAGCACCGCGCCACGTCGTCGGCGTCTCGCTCGATGGTCATCGCCTCGCGCTCCCGCGTCGACGTCCATGGTCCCGCCGACGCCACCCAGGCGGCGTCCGGCGCCGGCTCACCGGCCACCGCCGAGAGCACTCCCCGGTGGCAGATCAGATCCGGATAGCGCCTGATCGGCGAAGTGAAATGGCAGTAGCGCGGCGAGGCCAGGCCGGCGTGGCCGCGGTTGAGGTGGTCGTAGTAGGCCTGCTTGAGCGAACGCAGCACGAGACTGGTCAGTGCGCGCCCGCCGCGCCCGGTCCGCGCCACCCAGCCGGCGACCAGGACCGAGGCCTCGGACACCACCTCGGAGGCCTGCTGCGGGGTCAGGGCTCCGCCGGGCACCGGCGGCGTGGGTATCCCGAGCGAGTCCAGCTGGTCCACCAACCGTTGGGCGGCGCTCCCCTCAGGGCGCTCATGGACGCGGTACAGGGTCGGGATCCGGCGCTCCGCGAGCAGCGAGGCCACCTGCTCGTTGGCGGCGATCATCAGCCGCTCGATCAGGCGGTGTGACTCAGTCTGGTCCGACAGCTCGGCGGCGACCACGTTGCCGTCATCGTCGAACGCGAACTCCGGCTCGGCGGAGTCCACCACCAGGGCGGTCCGGGCCTCGGCGCGGGCACCGAGCGACGCCGCGGCGGCGCGAGCCGCGGCCAGCGGCGCCGCCCACGGCTCCAGCGCGCGCTCCGAACCGGAGAAGATCCGGTCCACCCGGTCGTAGTCCAGGCGCTCGTCGGAGCGGATCACCGAGCGGTGCATCGACGAGCTGCGCACCCGGCCGTCGGAGATCGTCATCTCGACCGTAACCGTGAGCCGGTCCTGGCCGGCCACCAGCGAGCAGACGTCGTTTGACAAGGACTGCGGCAGCATCGGCTCGACCGCTCCCGGCACGTAGACGCTGGTGGCGCGGCGGTAGGCCTCACGATCGATCAGCGACCGCGGCGCCACATACGCCGCCACGTCGGCGATGTGAACCCACACCCGCCAGGATCCGTCGGCCTGCTCTGAGGCCGAGATCGCGTCGTCGTAATCGCGGGCGGTCAGCGGGTCGATCGTGAACGTCGGTAGCTCTCGCAGGTCCCGCCGGCCGGACTCGTCGACGTTGGAGGCGGCGGCGTCCCGTGCCTGTTGCTCGACGGCGGGGTCGAACCCACCCCGCAGACCTCGGTCGACCATCAGCGCCCGGATCACGTCGCGAGCCACCTCCGGCCGTCCCAGCCGGCGCGCCACCGTCGCGCGCCGTGAGCCGCGGCGTCCCTGTCCGCCTCCTGTCGAGACCACGATCAGATCGCCCACGTTGGCCTTGTGATCGCGGCTCACCGCGAACCGAGGCCCCGACTGAAAGAACGGCTCGGCGACCAGGAACTTGCCCTGCCGGGTGAGCACCGCGACGCGCGCCGGCGGGCGGGCGCCGCGCGGGGAGGCGCTCACTTGCGCTCGGCGGCGACGGTTCGCTCGGCGACCACCAGCGCGGTGTCGGTGTGGGCGCGCTGGCCGGTGAGGGCGTAGATGTTGGGCTTGATCCCAGCGCCCTTGTTCACGCCACCACCACCGAGGTTTCGGCCGCTGGGCGTGAAGTACTCGCCGACCGTGAAGTCCAGCGCACCGCCATTGGGAAGCGGCTCGATCTCCTGAAAGACGCCCTTGCCGTAGGTGTGCGTCCCCACCACCTTGGCGCGGCCGCGGTCCTGCAGCGCGCCGGTGACGATCTCCGCCGCCGAGGCGGTGCCGCTGTCGACCAGCACGACCAGCGGGATCTTGCTCGAGATCGCGCCGCCCTTGGCCATGTAGACCTGGCGCGGCTGGCTGCGCCCGTCGGTAGAGACGATGGTCCCGTCGGGGATGAAGATGCTGGCGACGTTGACCGCCTCCTCGAGCAGGCCCCCGCCGTTCTCCCGCAGGTCGAGGACCAGCGCCTGGGCCCCGTGGTGCAGGACCTTGTTGACCTGGGCTCGCAGCTCCGAGCCCGAGCCGGAGGTGAAGCTGGTCAGCTGCAGCGCGCCGATCTTGGTCCCGTGGTAATCGATCACCCGGCCGCTGGCGACCGGGATCGTGATGTCGGCGCGGACCAGCGACACGGTCCGCTTGCGATGGCCGCTGAGCACGGTCAGGCTCACCCGGGTGCCGGCCCGGCCCTTGATGAGCGAGGCCGAGAAGTTGGCCGAGCGGTTGGCCAGCGAGGTCGAGCCCACGCCGGTGATGACGTCGCCGCGGACCAGGCCGGCCTTGGCGGCCGGCGAGCCGGGAAACACATCCACCACCAGCAATCCGCGCGGCTCGGTCTGGACGTCGATCCCCACCCCGCTGAGATGGGGGTTGGACTGGTCCTGGAAGGCGTGGTAGTCAGTCGGGTTGAAGTAGTGCGAGTAGGGGTCGTGGAGGCTCTGCACCGCCGCCGCCAGGCCCTTGTTGACCAGCTGGCTGCGGTCGATCTTGCGGTAGTAGTCGCGCTGGAGCAGTCCCAGCACGTCGTCGAGGATCTGGTCGCTGGAGCTCTCCTTGACGAACGCGCTGCGCACGGGTCCGGGCAGCCAGCTCGGATGACCGCCGAGCCAGAGACCCACCACCAGCGCCACCACCGCCACGCCCACCAGCACGGCGATGCGCGGACTCCGTGAACGTCGTCTGTACATCGCTCTCAGCAGGGTAGCCGCCCGGCCACGGTGCCCCGCAACAGGGCCAAGCGCCCCGCGTCGCGGCGCCGGGAGGCAGGGCGGCCGCGCTCGCCGGCGGCCAGGCGGCGGGCGGCCGGGCGGGCAGGCGGGCGGCCGGGCGGCCGGGCGGCCGGGCGGCCGGGGGTCGAGCAGCCGAGCGGCGCACCGTGCGACAAACCCGCGACGCTGGCTGGGATTTGTCGCAGACGTAGCCCTCAGCGGACGTCTGGTGACAAAGCCGCGGCGCGGATCCGGGTTTGTCGCAAATCGCAGGTCGCACCGCCCGCCCGCATGCCGGACCCCGCCCGCACGCCGGACCCCGCCCGCACGCCGGACACCGCCCGCCCGCACGCCGGACCCCGCCCGCACGCCGAACACCACCCGCCGCCCCCCGCAGCCCGGCAGCCCGGCAGCTAGACCCGCAGGTAGCGGCGCAACGAGAGGCCCGAGCCGAGCGCCGACACCAGGATCCCGGCGCCGAGCAGCACCGCCATCAGCGCCGTGAAGGAGATCGTCTGCGGAGCCGCGATCAGGGTCCAGTTGTTGGCCAGCGGATCGAGCAGCGCGACCTTGGTGACTCCGAGCACGGCGACCGCCACCAGGGCGCCGGCGGCGCCGACCACGATCCCCTCGATCACGAACGGCCAGCGGATGAACCAGTCGGTGGCTCCGACGAGCTTCATCACCTCGACTTCTCGGCGGCGCGAGTACAGCGACAGCCGGATCGTGTTGGCGATCAGCAGGATCGAGGCGATCGTCAGCAGCACGGTCAGAGCGGCCGCGGTGATCGTCACCAGGTTGGTGACCTCGAGGATCTTCCTGGTGTCGTTCTTCTTGTTGGACACCGTCTGGATCGCCGGGTCGATCGTCCCCTGCTGGCCGCCCGCAGCGGGGGGCGTGAGCTGGTTGCGGACCGCCAGCACGTTGGCCGGGTTGTCGGGGATCACGTGGAAAGTGTCGGGAAGGGGGTTGGATCCCAGCAGCCGGTAGGCCGCAGGGTCGACCTTGGACTGCTGCGCGTAGGCGGTCTGCTTGGAGACGAACTGCACCGACTTGACGTGCGGGATCGCCAGCAGCTCTCGCCGCACCCGCACCTCGGCCGGCGCGGTCGCGCTGGTCTTCATGTACACGTCGACCTCGACGCGGCTGCGCACGGTGTTGGCGGCGCCGTTGGTGGCCTGCACGATCGGGATGAACACCCCCAGCATCAGCATCGTGACCAGCACGGTGGCCAGCGCCGCGAAGCTGGGCGCGGCACTGCGCCGTGTGGCCCGCACCGCTTCGCGCAGGAAGAAGCCGATCCGCATCGGCTACAGGCCTGGCGGTCGCGTGGAGGGAGCGCGGAGCCGGCGCGCGAGGTCGCGGGTGGACTCGTCGCGCGTGTAGAGGCCGGCTGCCTCGTCGCGGACGATCCGGCCTCGTGAGAGCTCGAGCACTCGGCGGCGCATTTTGTCGACCATGGCCTGGTCGTGCGTGGCCACCAGCACCGTGGTCCCGGTGCGGTTGATCCGGTACAGCAACCGCATGATGTCGATGCTCGTCTCCGGATCGAGGTTGCCGGTCGGCTCGTCGGCCAGCAGCAGCGGCGGGTGGTTGACGAACGCGCGCGCGATCGAGACGCGCTGCTGCTCGCCGCCGGAGAGCTGGTCAGGCAGGTTGTGCAGCTTGGTCGACAGTCCGGTCAGGCGCAGGATGTCCGGAACCTTGGCCCGGATCTCCTTGCGCGACCCTCCGGTGACCTGCAGCGCGTAGGCGACGTTGTCGTACACGGTCCGGTTGGGCAGCAGCTTGAAGTCCTGGAAGACCACGCCGATGTTGCGGCGGAAGAACGGAACGCGCTTGCGCGACACCTCGGCGAGGTGGTGGCCGGCGACGCGGATCGTTCCGCTCGTCGGCTCGAGCTCCTTGATCAGCAGCCGCATCACCGTCGACTTGCCTGAGCCGGTGGAGCCGACCAGGAACACGAACTCCCCGCGGTCGATGGCGAACGTCGCCTGATCGAGACCGACGTCGCCGGCGTAGAGCTTCGAGACGCCTCGAAACTCGATGATGCGCCGGGAGCTGCGGGGTTGCCGGGCCGCTTTGCCTGCGGGCGCGGAGGGGGGTTTGAGCGCGCGCCGACGGCGGCCTTCTTTGGGTCTTGATGAGATAGCCATAGAGTGCGCCGCAGCGTAGCGAGCAGGTAGTGGCTGTGTCCCGCCTCAGAGGCACTTGCAACGGGATTTGCAGGGCCAACGGACCGGGCCTATCCTTGATCACCCGGCTCGCCCGGCGGCCCGAGACACGTTTCGAAGCCCCGGGCAGACCGCCGCCGGCAGCCCGCGCCGGTCGCTAACGTTGACTCCCGATGTCTGCGATCACAGTCTCCACCATCGCCAATGGACTACAGCTGCACCGGATTCCGGTCGAAGGCACCCGGGCGGTGACGCTGTTGGTGGCGTTCGACGCCGGCGCGCGGACCGAGCGCCCGGACGAGAACGGCATGGCGCACTTCCTCGAGCACCTGGTGTTCAAGGGCGGCCAGAAGTACCCCACCTACCGCGACGTCAACGAGGCGGCAGAGTCGATCGGCGCCGTCCTGAACGCCTACACCAGCCACGACCTCGTCGCCTTCCACATCACCGCCCGGGCCAGTCGCGCGCTGGAGGCG
Source organism: Solirubrobacteraceae bacterium (assembly GCA_036502145.1). Lineage (GTDB taxonomy): Bacteria > Actinomycetota > Thermoleophilia > Solirubrobacterales > Solirubrobacteraceae > Palsa-465. The sequence goes on from DASXZB010000030.1 coordinate 56,817, forward strand.
GCCGACCTGCTGACCGACTTCGTGGCCCGCCCACGGATCGACGCTGACGAGATGAACCGCGAGCGCGGCGTGGTGGTCCAAGAGATCGCGCGCGCCGACGATCAGCCGTCGGTCATGGCCGAGCACCTGATCGACGAGGCGGTGTTCGGCGATCACCCGCTGGGCCGCCCGGTGCTGGGACCGGCCGAGCACATTCGCGACACCTTCACGCGCGAGGCCATCGTCGCCTTCCGGACTCGGAGGTGGTCGCCCGCCACCGGCGCCGCGTTCGCGGTCGGCAACCTCAGCGCGCTGGGCGACAACGGCAAGCTCGACGAGCTGTTCGGGCGCTTCACGCAGGCACCGGTGCCGGACCCCTATCCCCTGGCGCCAGGGCCCCAGCCCCGGGTCCTGGTTCGCCGCCGGGACTCCAATCAGTCGCACCTGCGGATGTCCTACCGGCCCACGGTCGACGTCGCCAACCCTCGCGACCGCGCCGCGCTGGCGATCTACTCCACCCTGCTGGGCGGGTCGATGGGGTCCCGGCTGTTCGACGAGATCCGCGAGCAGCGCGGCCTCGCCTATTCCGTCAGCTCCTTCCCCCATGCTTACTCCGATGTTCCGATCCTGCAACTCTCGGCTGGACTGGAATCGGCCAAGTGCGTGGAGGCCTTCAAGCGAATGAAGGACATCGTCACCGAGCTGCGCGAGGACGGCCCCACGGAGTCCGAGGTGGAGCGCGCCCGGGCGTTCGCCGCGGGCGCTCGGACGATCGCGTTCGAGAACACCGGCGCGGTGGCACGCTACGCGGCCCAGCAGGCGATCGTCTACGGCTCAGACGACGTCGATCCCGACTCCTCGATCGAGCTGCTGGACGAAGTCACCTTCGAGGACGTCCGCGCTGTCGCGGCCGGCGTGGATGAGGAGCTCTCCGTGGCCTGCGTCGGCCCGCACACGGTCGAGGAGCTGGAGAGCGCCTGAGACGCGGGATCGCCGTGGGGGTGGGACTGGTGGTCGCGGTGGCGGCGATCACCTTGGCGGTCCTGGGGTCGCTGAGCCACACCAGCGAGCGCGACGTACAGCTCACCGCGGGCGCTTCGGTGCCCGGATCGGCAGCGCCCAAAAAAGCACAGCGGAGCAACACCGCGACGTCATCCTCGTCCCGGGGTCAGACCGCCGCGCCCGGCGAGCGCCCCGCGGCCACCGGACCTGGCGTGCTCAAGCTCCGGCGAGCGCTCGACAAGCAGCTGGCTCACGCCGGCCCGGCCGACGGAGCGCTGGTTTACGACCTGACCACCGGCCGGCAGCTGTACTCCGTCCACGCCGAGACCGGGCGGCCTCCGGCCTCGGTCGAAAAGCTCTACACGACGGTCGCCCTGATCAACGTCTTGGGACCAGGAACCCGGCTGCACACCGACGTGCTCGGGACCGGCCGGCTGCGTCACGGCGTCTGGCACGGGAACCTCTACCTGCGCGGGGGCGGCGATCCGACGTTCGGGGACCCCACCTTCAACAAGGCCTGGTTTCACGGTTACGGCCCCACCGCGGTCCAGCTCGCCGCCAAGTTGCGCCACCATGGGATCCGGCGCGTGACCGGCCGGGTGTACGCCGACGAGTCGATGTTCGACCGTCGCCGCGGCGGCCTGATCACCAACTACGCCCCCGACACCCCGGACTTCGGCGGCGAGTTGAGCGCGCTGGTCTACGACCACGGCTCGGATACCAAGAAGCTGTCGCCGGCCCAGTTCACGGTCAAGCAGGTGGTGGTGACGATGCGCGGGGCCGGCATCCAGGCCAAGTTCGCCAAGCGCACGCGGACCACGCCGGACCGCGCTCGCACGATCGCCAGTGTCAACTCGCCCCCGATGTCGGTCATGACCCGGCTGATGGACGTCCCTTCAGACGATCTGTTCGCGGAGCTGTTCACCAAGCAGCTCGGAGTCCTGTTCGGGGCTGGCGGCACGATCTCCGATGGTGCGGGGGTGATCTCGCACACAATCGCCGCCAACTATGGCCTGCACGCCAGGATCCTCGACGGGTCGGGACTGTCGCGCAACGACCGCTCCTCACCGGTGGAGATTGTCGACCTGCTGCGCGACGTCTGGCACACCGCGGTCGGTGGGGAGCTCGCGGCCTCCCTGCCCCGGGTGGGCCTGGAAGGGACCGTCAGCACGATCGGGGTTAAGACCGCCGCTCAGGGTCGCTGCATCGCCAAGACCGGGACTTTGGACGGCGTCACCAACCTCGCCGGCTACTGCCGCTCGCGCGGCGGACATGAGCTCGCCTTCGCGCTGATGATCGACGGCCCGCCGAACTGGATCGCGCTCGCGCTCGAGAGCAACATGATCGCGGCGATCGCCCGTTATTGACGCGCCCGCGACCGAGGGCCACAATCGAACCGTGCAGGTGGATGCCGCGCTGAACGTGTCCGAGCTGCAGCGCTATCTGAGCCGGATTGGGGATCGCTGGCCGATCGAGGTCGCCCTCTTGGGAGGCGCCCGTGTCGACGACCGGCGCGGCGCGCTGCCGCAGCGCGAGCGCGGCCCCGAGTATGTGGTCGTGCTCGTCTCCGATGCCTTCTCGGGCATGCCCTGGCTGGAGCGCGTGTATCAGGCGACTTCACTGTGGGACGCGATGGAGATGGGCGATCCCGCCGACGTGCACTGCTACACGCGTAAGGAGTTCGCGCGCAAGAAGACCACGATGCCGGCGGTCCGCGCCGCCGTCGAGCGCGGGATGCTCCTGTACGAGGACCGCGTCACCGACGCCGACGGCGGCCCGGCGAACTAGGAGATCGCCACCATCCGCTCGATCGGGATCCGTGCCCGCTCGGCCACGGCGGCCGGCACCTTTACCTCGTGCACGCCGTCGCGCAGCGCGTCACGCAGCTTGGGAAGCGTGATCATCTTCATGAACCGGCAGTGCGCCGCCTCGTTAGCGGCCACGAACTCGACCTCCGGGGCGGCCTGCCGGAGCGGGTGGAGCATCCCGGTCTCGGTGGCCACGATCGCCGTGCCGTCGCCGCCGAAAGCGTTGAGCGCCTTGGCGTAGCCCAGCATCCCCCCGGTGGACAGCATCTGGACGCCGTCGGCCTCGATGTCGCCCGCCGCGACGTACTCCATGACGCTCGTCGAGCAGCCACACTCGGGATGGATCAAAAAGTCGGCGCCGGGGTGCTGCTCGCGCACGGATGCGATGTCCTGGGGCTTGATGCCGGCGTGGACGTGGCACTCGCCATCCCACACGTGCATCCGGCGCCCGATCGTCTTCTCCACGTAGGCCCCTAGGAACATGTCGGGCCCGAACAGGATCTCCACGTCGTCGCCGTGCTCGCGGTAGATGTGGCGGACCACCTGCACCGCGTTCGCCGAGGTGCAGCAGTAGTCGGTCTCGGCCTTGACCTCGGCGGTGGTGTTGACGTACATCACGACCACGGCGTTGGGGTGGCCCGCCTTCCAGTCGCGCAGCTGGGCCGCCGTGATCGAGTCGGCCAGCGAGCAGCCGGCGTCGGGGTCAGGGATCAGCACCCGCTTTTGCGGACACAGCACAGACGCCGTCTCGGCCATGAAGTGCACGCCGCAGAAGACGATCGTGTCGGCGTCGGTGGCGGCGGCTTGCTGGGAGAGGCCCAGTGAGTCACCGACGTAGTCGGCGATGTCCTGGATCTCGGGAAGCTGGTAGTTGTGGGCCAGGATCACGGCCTCGCGCTCGGCGGCGAGGGCGCGCACCTCGTCCTGCAGAGCGGGGATGTTCTCGAGCATCAGCGGGCCGTCGGAAGCGCCCAGCATCGGAAGGTTCATTTCAGATCAACTCAATGATTAGCGAGAGGTCCAGCGCGGGAGCGCTGTGGGTCAGGGCACCCACTGATACGAAGTCTACGCCGGTGGCTGCGACCTCCCGGATCGTCTCCAGGGTCATCCCACCACTGGCCTCGAGCTCGGCCCGGCCGGCGACGCGGGCGACTGCTGACCGCAGCTCGTCGGGTCCCATGTTGTCGAGCAGGATCCGGGGAGCGCCGGCCTCCAGAGCGTCGTCGACCTCGCCCAGCGTGCGGCACTCGACCTCCAGGGGCAGGTCCGGTGCGGCCTCGCGGGCGCGGCGGACCGCCTCGCCGACACCGCCGGCGATCGCCGCGTGGTTCTCCTTGATCAGGACCGCGTCGTAGAGGCCGGCGCGATGGTTGACCGCGCCGCCCGCGGCCACCGCCGCCTTCTCGAGCGACCGCAGCCCGGGGGTGGTCTTGCGGGTGTCGAGAATCCGAGGTGGGCGGGGTTCGATTCCCTGCACCGCCCGCACGTAGCGGGCGGCCTGGGTCGCCACCCCCGACAGCCGGGCCAGGAAGTTCAGCGCCGTACGCTCGGCCGACAGCAGAGCCCGCGCGTTGCCCTCGATCGCCAGCACCTCGCCCCCGTCGCGCCAGGTGCCCTCGGCGACGCGCCGCTGCAGCTGGACCTCGGGGTCCAGGGCCCGGAAGGTCGCCTCGGCCGTCTCCAGGCCGAACACCACCCCCGGCGCCTTCTGCGTGATCGTGCCCCGAGCCCGCGAATCCGCCGGCACCGTGGCCGCGGTGGTCACGTCCCCGGCGCCGAGATCCTCGGCCAGCGCCAGCTCGACGATCCGGTCTGCGGTGGCTTGCGGCATGCGGTCGAGGATACGAAGGACGGCCCCCGCCCTCCCGCCCCCCGCTTGGGACGTGCATTTCTTGCCGCGATCCGAGCCCCCGGACGAGGTATGGGGGATTGCACAGCGCATCCGTGCACAAGTCCCCGAACCCCTCGCCCGTCACACGATCGGTGGAGGTTGCGCACCGCACCGCACTGCACCGGGAGCGCCGCACCGCACCGCACGTCGATTCGATCCTCACCCGCACGATCGCGCCGAACCCGCCGAACCCGCCGGAACGCCAGGCCCAGGGCCGGACCGCCGCTACTCGACCCCGGCGAGCACCCGGATCGTGGCGAAGCTGGGGTCCGCAGCGCCGTGCAGCCGCGCCCCGGCGGCGGTCAGCGCTCGCAGGTAGCCGACGACCTCCGGCGTGACCCGCTCGCCGGGAAGCAGGGTCGGCACCCCGGGCGGGTAGCCGGCGATCGATTCGCAGGAGATCCGGCCGATGGCATCGTCGACGGGCACCGCCTCCCCGACACCGAGAAAGGCGTCGCGGATCGGGACCACGGTCTGGTGCTCGAGCACGGCAGGCGAGCGGGCGATCCCCGGTCCCTGCCCGGGACGGGTCAGACGGCGCACGGTCTCGGCGAAATCGTGCGCGAAGCGCTCCAGCGCCTCGACCGGCTGGCCCATCCCCAGCACCAGGACCAGCGTGGCGTGGGTGGCGAGCTCGATGTGGATGTCGTAGCTGGCCCGCAGCTCGCCGGCGATCTCGTAGCCGGTGCAGCCGGTGCCGCGAACATCGATCACGATCCGCAGCGGATCCCAGCCGGCGACCCCGGGGCGGCCGACCATGTCCTCGCCGACCACCGAACAGCTCGGGATCGCCTCGATCGCCTCGCGGGCCCGGGCCGAAGCCGCCAGCGTGCGATCCAGCAGCGCCTCGCCGTGGGCCGCCAGCTGGCGCCGGGAGCTGTCAAGCGAGGCCAGCAGCAGCGAGTTGGGGCTGGTGGAGCGGACCAGCCGCACGCAGCGGGCGACCTCAGCGGCGTCGACCAGCCCCTCCCGTCCCACGTGCAGCATCGCCGATTGGGTCAGGCTGCCGACGATCTTGTGAGTCGACGAGATCACCGCGTCGGCGCCCAGCCGCAGCGGCGACTCGGGCAGCGCCGGGTGAAAGCCGAAGTGAGAGCCCCAGGCAGAATCGACGATCAGCGCCGCGCCGGCGGCGTGCGCCACCTCGGCGCAGCCCTGGACGTCGGCGGCCATCCCGTAGTAGGTGGGCGAGACCATGAACACGGCGTGGATGTCGGTGGAGCGGCGCAGCGCCGTCTCCAGCGCGTGAGGGGTCACACCGTGGGCCATCCCCAGCTCCTCGTCGTACTCGGGCAGGACGAAGCTGGCCATGCCGCCGCTCAGCACCAGGCCGTCGACGATGCTGGCGTGTGAGTTGCGCTGCACCAGCACGTGCTGGCCGGGCTTGGCCAGTGCCAGGCACAGGGCGTGGTTGCCCTGGGTGGCCCCGTTGGTCAGAAACCAGGTCTGCTCGGCGCCGTAGGCCGTCGCCGCCAGCTGCTCGGCCATCTCGTATGGCGTCGGCGACGGGCCCACGTCGATCCCCTCGATGTCCTGGCAGATGTCCAGCGCCAGCGCCCGGTCGCCGATCGCGCTGCGCAACCCGGGGTCGGCGCCGGGCCCGCCCTTGTGGCCGGGGACGTGGAAGCGGACCGAACCGCGAAACCCGTATGACACGATCGCCTCCAGGTAGGGGGCGGTCGGGAGCTCGCGCCTCACCTGGCCGCCTGGCTCACGTCCGACTTGGCCGTCTTGAGCAGATAGGCGCGCACGAACCCGTCCAGGTCGCCGCCCAGGACCCGGTTGACGTCTCCCATCTCGTAGTCGGTGCGGTGGTCCTTGACCATCGTGTACGGGTGCAGCACGTAGGAGCGGATCTGAGACCCGAAGTTGACGTCCTGGGCGTCCCCCTTCTCGCGCGCGATCTCCTCGCGGCGCTTGCGCTCCTCGAGCTCCAGCAGCCGGGAGCGCAGCATCGCCATCGCCTCGGCCTTGTTGGAGGACTGCGAGCGCTCGTTCTGGCACTGCACCACGATGCCTGTCGGCTTGTGGGTGATCCGCACCGCCGAATCGGTCTTGTTGACGTGTTGGCCACCGGCGCCGCTGGCCCGGTAGGTGTCGATCTGGAGGTCGTCCTCGTCGATGTCGACGCCGGCTGCCTCCTCCACCACCGGGGAGACCTCCACCCCGGCGAAGCTGGTCTGGCGGCGGTTGGCGGAGTCAAACGGAGACAGGCGCACCAGCCGGTGCACGCCCTTCTCGCTGCCGTACAGCCCATAGGCGTTCTCGCCCTTGACGCGGAAGGTCGCGGACTTGATGCCCGCCTCCTCGCCGGGCGAGACCTCCAGCAGCTCGACGTCGAAGCCGCGCTTCTCGGCCCAGCGCATCTCCATCCGCAGCACCATCTCGGCCCAATCCTGGGCGTCGGTGCCACCAGCGCCGGCGTTCACGGTCACCAGCGCATCGCCGGCGTCGTAGCGGCCGGAGAACAGCCGCTGCTCCTCGAGCGCGGCGAGGCGCTCCTGGACCACCGCCACCTGATCCTCGAGCTCGGTCGCGAGCTCCGGATCCTCCTCGGCCAGCTCGGCCAGCGGCTCCAGGTCGTCGACGTCGCGCTCCAGCTCGCGGAACACGCCGAGCTTGCGGCTGGTCCGCGCGTGCTCGGCGCTGACCCGGGCCGCGCGCTCCTGGTCGTCCCAGAAGCCGGCCTCGCCCATCTCGTCTTCGAGCGCGTGCGAGCGCTCCGCCAGCGCAGCGGGGTCAAAGATAGTCCGCAAGCAGCTTCAGCTGCTCGCGGATCGCGGCGAGGCGCTGAGGAAGCGGCTCTGTGGGAGCGGTGGCCATCGGCGCCTACCCTAGCAACCCGCCATTAGCCATTTTTGAACCCGCTCGGCTGAGGGTAGGGGTAGCTCTAGGAACCGGCTCGCGAGGGAGGCTCGCCGTGTACAAGCAGGTCTTGGACCCCGTGTCCCATTCGCTGGGACTCACTTCGATCTTTGCGCTCATGCCGCTGGTGGTGCTGTTCCTGCTGCTGGGGGTGGTCCGCATGAAGGCCCACTGGGCCTCACTGATCACCCTGGCGGTGGCGATAATCGTCGCCGTCGCGGTGTATTCGATGCCCTTCGGCCAGGCCGGCGACTCGGCCCTGGAGGGCGCGGCGTTCGGCTTCTGGCCGATCATGTGGATCGTCATCAACGCCCTGTGGATCTACAACATGACCGACGCCACGGGTCACTTCGCGGCGCTGCGACGGGCGTTCTCCGCGGTCTCCGACGATCACCGCGTGCAGGTGGTGATGATCGCGTTCTGCTTCGGGGCTCTGCTCGAGGCACTGGCCGGTTTCGGGACCCCGGTGGCGATCTGCGGGATCATGCTGGTGGGGCTGGGACTGCAGCCGGTGCGGGCCGCCGCGGTGGCGCTGGTCGCCGACACCGCTCCGGTCGCCTTCGGCGCGATCGCGATCCCGATCACCACCCTCGGCCAGGTCTCAGGCCTTCCGGTCCACGACCTCAGCCAGATGGTCGGGCGCCAGACGCCGTTCCTGGCCCTGCTGGTCCCGTTCGTGCTGGTCTTCATGGTCGACGGCCGCCGCGGCCTGCGGGAGGCGTGGCCGGCGGCGATGGTCGCGGGCGTGACGTTTGGGCTGGTCCAGTTCGCGGTCTCCAACTACGTCTCAACCGAGCTGACCGACATCCTGGCCTCGCTGATATCGGCGGCGGCCCTGGTCGGGCTGCTGCGCATATGGTCGCCGGGGCAGGCCCGGACGATCGGGCGCCGGGCGCGGCGCCCGGTGATCGCCGGCGGCAGCACCGCGGACGCCACCTTCGAGCGTCGCTTCGACAGCGGAGACGGGCCACCGCCGCGGGGCCGCGAGCTGCTGCTGGCCTTCGCGCCCTATCTGATCATCATCGTGGTCCTCGGTGCCCTCAGCCTGCACCCGGTTATGAACTGGCTCGACAAGGCCACCAGCGAGTTCAGCTGGCCCGGGCTGCACATCCTCAGTTCCAAGGGCAAGGCCCCCACCAGTGAGGTGTTCAAGCTCAACTGGTTCACCGCCGCCGGCACCGCCCTGCTGCTGTCGGGCATCCTGACCGCGGTCGTGCTGCGGGTCCGGCCCGGGCTGGCCCTGCGCGTCTACGGCCGGACGCTTGGCCAGATCAAGTGGGCGCTGGTGACGGTGTGCACCGTGCTGGCCGTGGCCTACGTGATGAACTTCTCGGGCCAGACGGTCACGCTGGGCACCTGGGCGGCCGGGGCGGGTGGCTTCTTCGCCTTCCTGTCGCCGCTGATCGGGTGGTTCGGGACCGCGGTCACGGGCTCGGACACCTCGACCAACTCACTGTTCGGCGCGCTGCAGGTGACCGCCGCCAAGCACGCGGCGCTGTCGCCGACGCTGATGGCCGCCGCCAACAGCTCCGGCGGGGTGCTGGCCAAGATGGTCTCGCCGCAGAACCTGGCCATCGGCGCAGCCGCGGTGGGGCTGGCCGGCAAGGAGGGCGACATCTTCCGGCGCGTGGTCGGATGGAGCGTGCTGCTCGTATTGCTGATGGCCGTGCTGGTGCTGCTGCAGTCTGGCGTCCTGTCCTGGATGGTTCCGTAAGCCGCGGCGGGCGAACCGCTGCCTACTCCAGGTACTCGTAGGCCGGGAGCGTCAGGAACTCGAGCAGCTCCTCGGATAACGCGACGCGCTCGAAGATCTCCCGCGTCTCGTCGGGCCGTCCTTCCTGCCACACCTCGTCGCCGACCTCCTGGTGGATCTTGGCGGTCTCCTCGTCGAGGATCTCGCGGACCAGCTCCCGGGTGACGGTACGGCCGTCCTGGAGCTCGGCCCTGTGGTGGATCCACTGCCAGATCTGTGACCGGGAGATCTCGGCCGTGGCAGCGTCCTCCATCAGCGAGTTGATCGCCGCCGCGCCGCGTCCGCCGAGCCAGAACGAGATGTACTGAAAGCCCACGTTGACGTCGGTCCGCAGCCCGGCCTCGGTTATTTCGCCGGGCGTCGAGGGCAGGTCCAGCAGCTCCGCCGCGCTGACGCTGACATCGTCGCGCTGGCGGTCGAGCTGGTGGGGCTGGCCCTGCAGCCCGCGCTCGAAGATCTCGCGGGCCACCGGGACCAGATCGGGATGGGCCACCCAGGTCCCGTCGTAGCCCTGCCCCACCTCGCGATCCTTGTCGTCGCGGACGCCTTGGAGCGCCTTTTCGTTGGCCTCCTCCTCGCCGCCCCGCGACGGGATCAGCGCCGCCATCCCGCCCATGGCGTGGGCCCCGCGGCGATGGCAGGTCGCGGCCAGCAGCTCGGTGTAGGCGTGCATGAACGGCACCGTCATGGTCACGTCGCCGCGATCGGGCAGGACCATCTCCGGCTGCTCCGGAAAGCACTTGATCGCCGAGAAGATGTAGTCCCAGCGGCCCGCGTTGAGGCCCGCCGAGTGGTCGCGCAGCTCGTAGAGGATCTCGTCCATCTCGAACGCCGCCGGCAGCGTCTCGATCAGCACCGTCGCCTTGATCGTGCCGGCGTCCAGACCGACGGCGTCCTGGGCGAAGGAGAACACGTCGTTCCACAGCCGGGCCTCGAGGTGGGACTCCAGCTTGGGCAGGTAGAAGTAGGGCGCGGTGCCGCGCTCGAGCAGGCACGGGCCGCAGTGAAAGAAGTACATCCCGAAGTCGAACAGCGAGCCCGAGACCGGTTCGCCCCCCACCAGCATGTGCCGTTCTGGCAGGTGCCAGCCGCGGGGCCGGACCAGCAGCGTCGCCGGGTTCTCGCCGAGCTCGTAGTGACGTCCGTCGGAGCCCTCGTACTCGATCGTCCCCACGATCGCGTCGCGCAGATTGATATGTCCCTCGACCATGTTGTGCCAGGTGGGGGCATTGGCGTCCTCGAAGTCGGCCATGAAGCCGTCGGCGCCCGAGTTCAGCGCGTTGATGACCATCTTGCGCTCGGTCGGACCGGTGATCTCGACCCACCGCTGCTGGAGGTCGCTCGGGACCGGCGCCACCTGCCAATCGCCTTCCCGCACGGACGCCGTGCCACTCAGAAAACCGAGCGACTCGCCCGCCTTCAGGCGGTTGCGGCGCTCCTCGCGGGCCCGCAGCAGGTCTCGCCGGCGGTCGCCGAACTCCCGCTGCAGCGCGGCCACGAACTCGAGCGCGTCCGGGGTCAGGACCGGGTCGAAGGCCGAATCGTCGGGCCCGGGCAGCTCGATCCTCGCGCTCGTTGCCATGTGCACACGGATCTTTCCCCTCGGGTCCCCCGGCAAACACGCGGTGATATGGTCACCGCCGATGGCCGGCCTCGATGACCCCGCGGTTCGCAAGCTGCTCGAGTCGGGCAACTTTGCGGTCGTCTCGACGCTGAACGAAGACGGGTCGGTGCACAGCGCCGTCGTCTGGTGCAGCCTCGAGGACGGCGAGCTGGCCGTCAACAGCGCCAAAGGCCGTCACTGGCCGGCCAACCTCGATCGCGATCCGCACCTGACGATGCTCGTCTTCGACGGATCCAACCCATACGAGTACGTCGAGGTTCGCGGTACCGCCACCGGCACCCGCGAGGACGCCGACGATCACATCAACCGCCTCGCCAAGACCTACATCGGACAGGACGAGTATCCGTTCCGCCAGCCAGGCGAGGTGCGGATGAAGTACGTGATCACACCCCGGCGGGTGCGTCACCAGAAGCAGGGCTGACGGCGCTCAGGCGCCGTGGCACTTCTTGAACTTCTTGCCCGACCCGCACCAGCACGGGTCGTTGCGACCGATCTGCTCGGATGGGTCGACGTGGCGTTGCTCCACCACTGGCATCGCCGCCAGTTCCTCGTCTTCGTACCCCTCGACTCCACCGGCTCCGGCGGCGGCCATCGCCAGCGCACTGGGCTGCGCGCCGCTGCCGCCCGAGTAGGACACCCGCCCGCCGCCGGTCGATGAGCTGCTCGACGGCGTGGGCCGGCTGCGCGGCGGCTCAGGACCGACGGCGTTGGGGTCCTCGAGCGTCACTTCGACGTGGAAGATGAGCCGGGCGAAATCGCCCCAGACGCTGTTCATCAGGTCGCGGAACAGCTCGAAGGCCTCGTTCTTGTAGGCCACCAGCGGCTCGATCTGGGCGAAGCCGCGCAGGTGGATGCCCTCGCGCAGGTAGTCCATGTCGTATAGGTGCTCCTGCCAGTGCTGGTCGATGATCTCCAGCAGCAGCGCCCGCTCCAGCGCCCGCATCAGCTCCTCGCCGAGCTCGGCTTCGCGCCGCTCGTAATTCGCCAGTGCCTCCTCCTGGATCCGCGCGACCAGATCCTCGCGGTCGGTGGCGTGTGGGTCGACCATGGCCAGCTCGTCGCTGGGGGTGAACACCTCCTCGATCCGCCGCATCAGCCCTTCCACGTCCCAGTCCTCGACGAAGTCGCCCTCGGTGTACTCCTCGACCAGCCGCTCGATCAGATTGACGATCTCCTCGCGCGCCGCCGCTGACATGTCGCGGCCTTCCAGCACCTCGTCGCGATAGGTGTAGATCACCTCGCGCTGCTGGTTGAGCACGTCGTCGTACTCGAGCGTGTGCTTGCGCATCAGGAAGTGCTGCTCCTCGACCTTCTTCTGCGCCTTCTCGATCTGCTTGGAGAGCATCCCGGCCTCGATCGGCTCCTCGTTGCCCTCGTCGTCGGTGGTTCCGAGACGGTCCAGGATCTTGTAAATCCGCTCCCCGGCGAACAGCCGCACCAGGTCGTCCTGGGCGGAGAGGAAGAACCGGCTCTCCCCGGGGTCGCCCTGCCGGCCGGAGCGGCCGCGCAGCTGGTTGTCGATCCGCCGCGACTCGTGGCGCTCGGTACCGAGGATGAACAGGCCTCCGGCCTCCAGCACGCGCTCGCGAAGCTCCTCGATGCGGGCGTCGATCTCCGGCAGCACCTTGGCGTAGTGCTCGTCGTAGTCGGGGGCCCCGGGCTCCAGACCGAGCTTGGCGACCTCCAGCGCGGCCAGATGCTCGGGGTTGCCGCCGAGCTTGATGTCGACCCCGCGGCCGGCCATGTTGGTGGCGATCGTGACCGCCCCGGGCGCTCCCGCCTCGGCGATGATCGCGCCTTCGCGGGCGGCGTGCTCAGGCTTGGCGTTCAGCACCGTGTGCCTGATGCCGCGCTCGGTCAGGCTTTGGGACAGCAGCTCGGAGACCTCGACCGCGATCGTGCCCACCAGCACCGGCTGGCCGGCCTTGTGGCGGGCCTCGATCTCCCTGGCCACCGCCGCCCACTTGCCGTCCTTGGTCTTGTACACCTGATCGTTGCGATCGTCGCGGATCATCGGGCGGTTGGTCGGGATCTGCACGACCGGGAGCTTGTAGATCTTCATGAACTCGGTCGCCTCGGTCAGCGCGGTACCGGTCATGCCGGCGAGCTTGTCGTACATCCGGAAGTAGTTCTGCAGCGTGATCGTGGCCAGCGTCTGGTTCTCCTCCTGGACCCGGACGCCCTCCTTGGCCTCGACCGCCTGGTGCAGCCCCTCGGACCACCGCCGGCCCTCCAGGATCCGGCCGGTGAACTCGTCGATGATCTTGACCTCGCCGTCGATCACCTCGTACTCGTGCCCGCGGTGGTAGAGCGACTCGGCCTTCAGCGCCTGGTGCAGGTGGTTGACGAGGTGGCCGTTCTCGGCCCGGTACAGGTGGTCGATGCGCAGGAACCGCTCGGCCTTGGCGACCCCGCGCTCGGTGACCGAGACCGTCTTGTGCTTCTCCTCGAACTCGTAGTCGAAGTCGGCCACGAACTCCTTCTTCATCCGCGGATCCAGGCCCTCCGGCGTCTTGCCGGCCTCCATCTTCGGCGCCAGCTTGGCGAACTGCGCGTACAGCTCGGCGGCCTGCTCGGGGGCGCCAGAAATGATCAGCGGCGTCCGCGCCTCGTCGATCAGGATGTTGTCGACCTCGTCGACGATCGCGTAGGTGTGGTAGGGCGACTGGCCCTCCTCGGGCTTGGGACGCCCGCCGTGCTGGACCTTCTCCTCCAGCGACTTGGCCATGTTGTCGCGCAGGTAGTCAAAGCCGAATTCCGAGTTGGTGCCGTAGGTGACGTCGGCGGCGTAGGCGGCCCGCTTCTCCTCGTAGGGCTGCATGTTCTGCAGCACGCCGACGGTGACCCCGAGGGCGTCGTAGATCGGCTTCATCCACAGCGCGTCGCGGAGGGCCAGGTAGTCGTTGACCGTCACCAGGTGCACGCCGCGACCGGCCAGTGAGTTGAGCACGACGGCCAGGGTCGCGGTCAGGGTCTTGCCCTCGCCGGTCTTCATCTCGGCGATCGCCCCGTCGTGGAGCACCATCCCGCCGATCAGCTGAACGTCGAAATGGCGCATCCCCATCGAGCGCTTGCCGGCCTCGCGGACCAGCGCAAAGCACTCGTACAGCAGATCGTCGAGCGATTCGCCGTTGCGGGCGCGCTGGCGCAGCTCATCCGCGGACTCTCGAAGCTCGGCATCGCTGTAGTGCTCGAGCTCCTCCTCGTAGCCGTTTATCCGGGAGATCCGCTGCTCGTAGGTTTTGAACTTCTTGGCTTCGCCCATGCGAAGCGCACGGTCCAAAAAGGACATGCGATCAGGTTAGCGCGGGGCTGGCGCCCGGCGGACCCCTACACGGCGGGCGAGATGTCCCCCGGCAGCGGTGCTGGCGGCTGGCGGAGCCTACGCGGCGGGCGAGATGTCCCCCGGCAGCGGGGCGGCGGCCGCCCGGGCCTCCCGGCGGCGACGGCGCTTGTCGCGGTGACGCTTGACCTGCACGGCGATCTCGTCGCTGACCAGGTTGATCGAGTGCCTCATCTCCGGGGAGGCGTCACGGGCCCGGAGCGTCACCCCCTTCAGGTGCAGTGTCACCTCCGCGACCTGCGAATCGGCGATCGCCGGGTTGCGCTCCTCGCACAACTCCACCTCCAGCTGAGCGAGCTCCGAGACCTGCTTGGAGACCTTGCGAAAGCGCTTGGCGATGTGCTCTCTGATGTCGTCCGAGACTGGCAGGTTGCGGCCCTTGACGTCGATTCGCATCGGCCGACCTCCTGGAGGAAGCGTGGGATCTATGTGAACCCGAGGTTAATCCCGGCAGCCGAGTTTGTCGAGCCGTCAAAATGTCGAGCTTGGCCCCGAGCGTCTCACCGACCATCGCGTGGTCCTTCGAGCCCACGGTGCTAGTCGGCGTCGCCGTGCTGGCCACTCTGTACGTATTGGCCTGGCGCCGCGGGCGATCCACCGCCTCGCGCCACAAACCGGGCTGGGGCCGGATGGCGCTGTTCTTCGCCGGCCTGCTGGCGATCATCGCCGCGCTGGTCTCCCCGCTCGACGGACTCGGCGACCAACTGTTGGTTTTCCACATGGTCCAGCACATCCTGCTGCTCGACATCGTGCCGATCCTGCTGATCCTCGGGCTGAGCAAGGTCCTGCTGCGCCCGGTGACCCGCAAGCTCCACGGGATCGAGCGGCGGGCCGGCTATCTCGCGCACCCGGCCTTCGCGGTCCTGCTCTACGCCGGCTTCATGTGGGGCTGGCACGTCCCGGCGCTGTACGACGCGGCGCTGCGCAACTCCGGCGTGCATGCCCTGGAGCACGTCTGCTTCGCGGTCGCCGGAACGCTCTACTGGTGGCATCTGCTGTCGCCGATCCGCAGCCGCATGCGGCTCGGCGGCCTCGGCCCCGTGTCCTACATGGTGTCCACCAAGCTCCTGGTCGGGGTCCTGGGGATCGTGCTGGCGTTCGCGCCCGCCTCCTTCTACCCGTTCTACGAGCACCACCCCCACTACTGGGGGCTGTCGCCGTCCGAGGATCAGTCGATGGCCGGGCTGGCGATGGCGCTCGAGCAGTCGATCGTGATGGGCATCGCGCTGGTCGTGGTGTTCGTGCAGATGCTGACCGAGTCCGAGCGCGAGCAGCAGCGGGCCGAGCGCCTCGAGGTTGCCTGAGGAGGGCGGCTACTGACCCCCGTTGGCGTGGGAGACCAGCAGCGCGGCACCGATGCCGCCCCCGAGGTCTCCGAGCCCGGCCACGCGGACCGCCGGCGGCCGCGTGTCGTTGAACAGGTGCGGATGCATCTCGCTCGCGATTCGCTCGGCCATGGGCTGACCGAACCGGACCCCGAGGCCGCCGCCGATGATCACCGCCTCCACGTCGAGCAGGTTGACCGCCGAGGCGATCCCGGCGCCGAGCGCCTTGACCGCCCGGTCGATCAGCTCGGTGGCCAGCTGGTCCTCGCGCTCCAGCGCCTTGCCCCAGATCGAGCTCGTCAGCCGCGTACGGCCGCGTTGCTTCATCAGCTTGAACAGCTCGGTCTTGGCGCCCTTGTCGACCTGGCGCCGGGCCCGGGTCTCCATCGCGGCCCGCCCCGCGTAAGCCTCCATGCAGCCCCGCCGCCCGCACGGACAGCGCGCGCCGCCGTTCTTGACCACCATGTGGCCGATCTCGCCGGCGCCGCCGCGGCCCAGCCACGACTTGCCGTCGAGGATCAGCCCGCCGCCGACGCCGGTCCCCCAGAACACCCCGATCAGCGACTGGTACGGCTTACCGGCCCCGAGCGCGAACTCGGCCTCGGTAGCGACCTGGACGTCGTTGCCGACGTAGATCTTGGTCTGGAGCTTGTCCGACAGCGCCGAGCCGAGCTCGTAGGAGCGCATCCAGTCCGGCAGGTTGCGGGCGTTGGCCACGGTTCCGGTCTCCTCGTCAACATCGCCCGGCGAGCCGACGCCCACCCCCAGCAGCGCCGACGTCTTGACGCCCGCCGCCTTGGCCGCGTCACTCAGCGCCTCGGCCATCTGCTCGGCCACGTCGGCCGGACCACCCTCGGTGGGAGTCGGCTGCCGCGCCTGGCCGCGCACCTGCTGATCGGAGTCGACCACGATCGCCTCGATCTTGGTTCCGCCCAGATCGATTCCGCCGCGGAGCTGCCCATTCTGACCGGCACCCTCCATATCAGCCTCCCAACTCCCCGTTGTCGCCCAAGCCCTCCATGTATGGGCAGCGTACCCCGTGCGGCAAGCGGCTCAGGTCCAAGACTCTCGGTAATGCTCCTGCTCGGCCGTCGGCTCGTCGATCTGCACGCCGAGCGCGGCCAGCTTCAGACGCCCGACTTCGCGGTCGATCGCCGCGGTCACCGGTTGCACGCCGGTCGCCAGCTCGCCGCGGCGCTTGATCAGGTCCTCGACGCAGAGCGCCTGCAGCGCGAACGACACGTCCATCACCGCGGCCGGGTGGCCCTCGGCGGCGGCCAGGTTGACCACCCGCCCGTGGGCCAGCAGGTTCAGCCGGCGCCCGTCGGCGAGCACGTACTCCTCGACCAGGCGGCGCACCTCGCGCACCCCGCCGGTGGCCAGCGACCGCAGCTCCTCGAGGTCGAGCTCGACGTCGAAGTGGCCGGCGTTGGCCAGCAGCGCGCCGTCCTTCATGCGCTCGAAATGAGCGCCCCGGAGCACCCGGCGTGATCCGGTGACGGTCACGAACACATTCCCGCGCTCGGCGGCCTGCAGGGCGGGCATCACCTCGTAGCCCGCCATCCGGGCCTCCAGGGCCCGCAGCGGGTCGACCTCGCAGACGATCACCGCGGCGCCGGCGCCGCGTGCCCGCTCGGCGACCCCCAGGCCCGCCCAGCCGTAGCCGACCACCACCACGGTGTTGCCGGCCAGCAGCACGTTGCTGGCCCGCACGATTCCGTCCAGCGCCGATTGACCGGTCCCGTGGCGGTCGTTCAGCGCCCGTTCGGTTCGCGCCTCATTGACCGCCAGCACCGGGCAGCGCAGCTTTCCCTCCTCCTCGAGCCGGCGCAGCCGGACCAGCCCGGTGGTGGTCTCCTCGGTGCCGCCGATCAGGCCC